>NZ_BILZ01000025.1 GCF_004000825.1 Paenibacillus kobensis NBRC 15729
ACAGAGAAACGGATGGAGTGATGTTTAACACTTTATCTTTGGCAAAAGTCAATGATGATTTGGGACTTAAGTTTACTTTCTGCCTTTTAGTCGTATTCCCGTTCGCATCGTATGTGTACTTCATATATGTTCCGTCGGGATTCTTCATGTACTGCAGTTTTCCGTCATCTGTGTAGATGTATGTAAAACTAGCTGCATTAACTACACTTGATAAAAGAAGCATGAAACAAGATAAAATAGTTGCAAAAAAAGCTATACGTTTTGTAATCACTTGAGTATTCCTTTCTTTATTCATTTAGTAATATGATTTATTGATATAATACTCGAAACCCGAACCAACCACCCCTGACTTTTCCTATATTGGAAGACCAATCACAATTATATGATGATAGAGTGGATATTTCTAGATGATCATTAACTTTTTTACAATTTTACTTAACTCATTCAGAAACGTTGTCGGAACCAAACAAAAGAAAGGGTATCCCGCAACAAAAAACAGCCTATGCCGAGACTGCTGCAAAAGTCGTGAGCACTTTTGCAGCAACCTCTAAGCCGGCTGCTTAATGTAATCTATTGAAACGTGACCAGAGAGAAAAGATTTCATGACGAAGAAAGTCGTTTTCATGTAGTGATCCATAGCGATGGCTATACGAGCAGCTTCGTGCGTGCCAACAAAAACGCGGCCGGCTCGATTGTTCTTCACAATCAAGCCGGCCGCGCTATGTCTATCCGTCAGATATTCGCTTATTTCTTCGCAAGATCTTTCCAGCTCTTATCGACTTGCTCGAATAAGCCCTTCTGATCCAGCTTCTTCGCAATGTAGGCTTGCATCGCCGAGCCGAGCTCCTGTGTCACGCCTTCCGGATACATGAACCAGTTCCAGCTCTTCGTCTTGCCTTCCTTGCTGTAAGCAATAACGTCGTTCGCGATGTCTCCAAGAATGGCAGGATCACTGACTTCAACCGATTTGAACGCCGGGATGAACTTGAACTCCTCAACCATATACTTTTTGCCGATATCGGACGTTGCCATCCAGTTCAGGAATTCCTTCGCTTCCGCTTTTACTTTCGAGTTCTTGTTCACGACCCAGTTGTTCGGTACGCCGACATACAGGTTGTCGTTCGCCGCCGCATCGTCGCTGATCGGCATAGGCAGTACGCCGAGGTTCAAATCTGGGTTAACGCCGTCGATTTGCACTTGCGTCCAGTTGCCCTGCTGCATCATTGCCGCTTGGCCGCTTGCGAACATCGTCACTTGCGTGTTGTAGTCCGTCGTCAACGGATTGTCGTTGCTGTACTGAAGCGTCAGATCAAGCAGCTTCGTCCAGTTCTCGAACGTTTTGTTGCCTACGAGCGTGCCCGTTCCTGCATTCATCGCCTCGACGAACGCTTTCGGATCGTCTTGGTTCGCTACAGCGACGTTGAAATTATGAATGCCGAGAATCCACCATTCCTGATAGCCGTTCGCGAACGGCGTAATGCCTGCGTCCTTCAGCTTCTTCGCCGCATCAGCCAGCTCCGTGTACGTCTTCGGCAGCGTCGTAATGCCCGCCTTCGCGAACAAATCTTTGTTATAGACGAAGCCGTAGCCTTCGATGTTCATCGGCATGCCATAAATCTTGCCGTCCTTCGTCATCGGCACTTTCGCCACATCAAGCGCATCGGCTACCCACGGCTGGTCGGACAAGTCCTCCAGACGATTAAGCCACGTTTCCATCTCATTGAATCCGCCGTTGTTGAAAATATCCGGTTCTTCGCCGGAAGCGAATTTAGCCTTCAAAGCTGCGCCGTAGTCCGCGCCTCCGCCGACCGTCTCGATCTCGAGCTTCACGTTCGGATGCGATTTCTCGTATTCCGCTTTCAGCTTGTCAAGCGCTTCTGCAATCTCAACTTTGAACTGGAACATGCGGATCGTAACCGGCGCGCCCGTCTTCGCCGTGTCGTCCGTCTTCTGCTCCGTCTGCGTGTCCGTCCCGTTGGACGTATCTGTGCTGGTGTTGTTATTATCGGACTTCTTGTCGCTGCCGCATGCGGCCAGCATTGCAACCATAACGATCGACATCAGGATCAATAACGATTTTTTCATAGTATGGACCCTCCCAAGTGTTGGTCAACCAGCGCCTTGCCTGAACAACTTCAGTATATCGGAACGATTTAACCGCTTACACCGACCACATTGAACAAAAAGGTGGAGTTTGTTGACATCCGTTCAAACGATTGCACGAATCTCCTCTTCCTTACCCTTTCACAGAGCCTGCCGTAATTCCTTCAATAATATGCTTCTGCAGGAACAGGAAGAAAACGACGATCGGCAGTACGCCCATCACGAGCGCAGCCAGCGCAAGATCCCATTGCTTCGTATATTGGCCGAAGAACGAGAACGTCGACAGCGGAATCGTGCGCAGTCCCGGACGGCCGAGCATAAGCTGCGGCAGCAGGAAGTCATTCCATATCCAGAGACTGTTCAAAATAACTATCGTCATCGTCATCGGCTTCAGAAGCGGGAACACGATGCGCCAGAACACGCCGTACGGCGAGCAGCCGTCGACGACCGCCGCTTCCTCGACCTCAGCCGGGATCGACTTCACGAACCCATGGTACAAGAAGATCGTCAGCGATGAGCCGAAGCCGATATAGCACAGCCATAGGCCCGGCATGTTGTTCACGAGATGGAACCAGCTTCCGACCTTCATGAGCGGAATCATGATCGATTGGAACGGAATGACCATCGCCGCTACGAACAGCGTGAACAGCAAGTTGTTGTACATACTAGGCTTGCGCACCATCCGGTAGGCAGCCATTGAACCGAACAACGTCAGTCCCGCGATGCTCGTGACCGTAATGAGCAGCGAGTTGCGGAAAGCATGCAAGAAATTCATCACATCGAACGCCTTCGTATAATTATGCCATCGAAGCGCCTTCGGAAGCGAGGACGCATCGAGCAAAATATCGGCATAAGGCTTGAATGAATTCGCGAGCAAGAAATAAAACGGGACAAGGAACAGCAGCGCGAGCAGTACGGCAGCGGCTTCCGCGCTTAGCGAGCGCAGCCGGATCGATCGGGTTTTCATGTTAGGCTTCCACCTCCCGTTTCTTCGTCAGCCGGACTTGAATCGTCGTAATGGCGGCTACGATCAGGAAGAAGATGAACGCCTTCGCTGTGCCAAGCCCATACCGGTTGTTCTGGAACGCCTCTGCATAGATGTTCAGCGCAACCGACTGCGTCGAGTTGAACGGCCCGCCCTTCGTCAGCGACAGAATGACGTCGAACGCTTTGAACGACCAAGACAACGCGAGGAACAAACAGATTGTAACGGCCGGCATGATAAGCGGAAAAATAATATGACGCAGCCGTTGCACCGCTGTCGCTCCGTCTATCGCTGCCGCCTCGTTCAATTCCTTCGGCACGTTAATCAAGGCTGCGATGTAGATGACCATCAAATAACCGGCGCCGCTCCACATCGTCACGATAACGATCGCCCAGAATGACGTCTGCTCGTCACCGAGCCACGGAAGCTTGAATAGATGCCAATCTGTCGCCTTGCCGATCGCGGCAAAGCCTTTGACGAAGATGAATTGCCAGATGAAGCCGAGCAGCAATCCCCCAATGACATTCGGCAGGAAGAAGATCGTGCGCAGCGCTCCCCGCATCCGGATCGGCTGCGTGAGCAGCAGCGCGAGCAGGAAAGCGAGCACGTTTGTCAGTACAACGGCAACTGCCGTCAGTTTAGCCGTGAACAGAAACGACTGGCGGAAGCCTTCGTCCTGGGCCGCCGATTTGAAATTGTCGAACCCGACGAATGAAACCGTATCGGCTACCCCGTTCCAATCGGTAAACGAGTAATACATCCCCATGACGAACGGAAGCAGCACGATGATCGCGAAGGCGACCGTAGCCGGGCCTGTAAATATGATCTGCTGCATCCATCCGGCATTTATCCATTTTCTCGTCATGGCACAATGCCCCCTTCTGAATTCGTAACCTAAGTATACGAACCGCGGCGCATGCTGCACACCGACGAGCGTGACCGGAAAGGTGGAACATATTGATCTATGGAAAGGCTTTCACTATAATAACCAGTATTCCATTCATTCCGTCCGAGAATTCGGATATGCCGGCAGGGAGGATTGTTAAAACATGAAGTTCCATGCGCTAAGGCGCAGTCTTCGCGCCAAGCTAGTCATCTTCCTGCTGCTCGCGATTATCATTCCGATGGCCGCCTCGATCATGATTACGAATACGCGCACCTCCGTCATCGTGACCGACGATAAGGTGAATACGGCGTCAAACTTGCTCTATCAGGGCAAGACGAACCTCGAGCATTACCTCCGGACGGTCACGCAAGCTTCCCTGCTCGTTTACAATGGGACAAGCTACGGCGGAGATACGCTGTACCGGATTCTAGAGCAAGGCCGTCAGGATTACTTATCCGAACAGGAAATTTATAAAAGCTTGCAGTCGATCGCGCTCGCCGTTAAGGAAGTCCATCAAGTGTACTTATATGCGTCGAAGGTCAAGCGCGGCTATATCGTAGTTGGCGGCAACACGAAGAAAGCCGATCAGCCATATCCCGCGAACGCGGATAAGCTCAGCCATGTCGAAGTTGCGGCGATCTACGAGCCGACGCATGTGAGCGGCAGCTACAACATTAATACGCCGCCCTACTCCCCGTCCCAGAAGGTCGTTTCCATTCACCGCAATGTCATTCGCATTCCGGCTGACGAGCAGATCGGCTCACTCTCGATCGATATCGATACGACCGTCATCGATGCGATATGCGACAATCTGTACGACCGGAACAAGGAACAACTGTACTTATTATCGGACCAAGGGACCGTCATCTATGGCCCGAACGCTGATGAAATCGGCAAACATTGGCAGGACAAAGAGGGATTGACCGTCGTATCCCAGTCCAGCAAAGGCGGCTACTCGATGTCGGATAACGCTTCATTCCGCGGCGTATATGTGTACGACAAGCTCATCGACGGCAACTTGAATTGGACCATTGTTACGAAAATTCCGGAGTCGACGCTGCAAGCGGGAACCCGCCAAGTTACGCTAGTTAACACGGTCGTCCTTATCCTCTCGTCGATCATTGTAGCGGCGATTGCTGTGTATGTCTCGTTCTGGATTACGTCTCCAATCCGGAAGCTTACAGGTTATGCGAACCGCATACAATCTGGTGAGCTCGATATCGACATCCGGCTGAACCGGACCGACGAGATCGGTGCGCTAGCGCGCCGCTTCCGGCTTATGATGGAGACGATCAACAACCTCGTCCTGCGGGAATATAAGCTCGAAATCGCGAACAAGACGAACGAGCTGAAGGCGCTGCAGGCGCAAGTTCAGCCGCATTTTCTATACAATGCGCTGCAGATGATCGGTACATCCGCTCTGCAGAGCGGCGCGCCGGGCGTCTATCAGCTTGTTATGCTGCTAGGCAAGCTGATGCGGTATTCGATGAGCGGCTCCGACAAGCCCGTTATGCTGATAGAGGAGATCGATCATACGACCGCTTACTTGGAGCTGCAGAAGCACCGGTTCGGCGACAAGCTCGATTACCGGATCGATGTCGCGCCGGATACGGCAAGACTGCCCGTTCCGCGCATGATTTTACAGCCGCTCGCAGAAAATGTGTTTAAGCACGCTTTCGATCCTGCCGGCGGCGATCTCCGCGTCGCCATTCGTACGGTTCGCTCTGATGACGAGCTGCTGTTCATCAGCATCGAGAACGACGGACCGCCGATCGATCCGGACCGGCTTGAGCGGCTGCGCGAGCTGATCGCACAGAAGCCGGACTTTAGCGAACAAGAGCATATCGGCCTCGTGAACGTATTGTCCCGGCTGCGGCTCAACTGCGGCGAACGCGCCGGCTTGACGCTGAATGGCGGCACGAATGGCGGGCTTCTCGTAACGCTCATCGTGCCGATCGAACAGGAAGAAAGAGAGGTGCTGTCATGATCGTTCTTATCGTCGACGACGAGCAGCATGCGCGGGAAGCCGCCAAGCTGCTCGTCCCATGGGAGCGCTTCGGCGTCTCCGAACTGCTGGAAGCCGAGAACGGCGAAGAAGCGAAAGCGATCATTCAGCAGAAGCATCCTTCCATTATCGTAACCGACATGCATATGCCCGTATCGGACGGCATGAAACTGATCGAGTGGGTAAGCAGCTGCGAGCCTTCGGCCAAGCTCATTGTTATCAGCGGCTATAACGACTTCAGCTACGTCCGTCACACGCTGCGGCACGGCGGGATCGATTACTTGTTGAAGCCGATCGATCCGGCACAGCTGCTCGATGCTGTGAAGCGCGCGCTCGACCTGCTCTCGGAGGAGCAGCAGGAGAAACAGCGGCAGATCGAGCAGGGCATCACGATGAATCAGTACAAGCCGGTTTATCGCGACCACTTGTTAAGCCAGCTCATCCAATCGCGCCTGACCGATGCCGATCCGCTCATTCGCCAGCTTCGGGAGCAGTTCCCTAAGCTGGCCGGTGCAGCCGAATGCCGCGCTGCCTTGTTCCCGCTGCATTCGCTTATGAACAAGCTGCTTCAGCGGTTCAGCGGCGACCGGGATCTGGCTGTCTATGCGATCCAGAACGTGCTGAACGATCTCGTCATGCATGATTGGAACGAAGGATGCGCATTCCGATTTCCGAACGATCCTGAACAATTAGCCGTCCTTCTATGGGAAGGCGATGACCGCATGGCTCAACATCGAATTGGTCAGCTCATCCAGGCGCTGCATTCGACCTTCAATTTGCCGTTCTACGCGGCAGTCAGCAACGCGAAGCCATTCCCTGACGGCGCTTGCGATGCGTTCGAATCCGCACGCCGCGCCTTGATGCAGCGGAATCTGCTCCGCGCGGGCGAATCTTCCGTCTTGACGGAGAGCAGCGCTGCCGCTGTACAGGCCGACCTGTCGCCGCTGCCGGATTTGACTGCCCTTGCAGAGCCAATCCGGCTCGCTATGCTAGCGCGGGACGAACTGACGCTCCGCAAGAGCATAACCTCTTGGTTCCATGCCGCCGGTACAATGGCATCCATAACGCCGGCTCATATTGAACGATGGCAGAAGCAGCTGGACATTGCAGCTGTCCAGTGGCAGCACCGCTTCAGCCCGGAAGGCGATACAGGCGAGCCAGCGCCGCATCTGGCGATGCCCTTCCTGTTCGAGGAAGACGGTACGCTCTCGCTCCATCGGACACAAGAGAAGTGGATCGCGCTTCTTCTGGAGGAAGCCGAACGGTTCGCCCGCCTCATACGGCAGGAGCGCAACATCATTCGTGAAATGACCGATTATATCGACCGCCACTTGCAGGATGACTTGTCCCTTCAGCAATTGGCCAGCCGGTTCTTCCTTAGCCGGGAATATGTGTCCCGCAAGTTCCGTCAAGAGACCGGTGTTACGCTATCCGAGTATGTCGAACGGCTGCGTATGGAGAAAGCAACTCTGCTTCTCGCGAACCGAGCTTACAAAATTGCAGAGATCGCAGCAATGACCGGTTACGCGGACGAGAAGTATTTCAGCAAAGTATTCAAGAAGCATTCCGGAATGTCGCCGCAGCAGCACCGGAAGAACGAAACCTAACGGAAGAAAACGTAACAACTTGTTCACAATTAATATCGTTTTCTTTTGCCAGCCAGTTGGGTATAATTAACCTATCATTGGAGGTGTGCGTGATGACGCTTAACTTTCTGATCGTTCTTCTCGTCATGGTTCTGTTTGTGACTGCCATCTTTACGGCATCCTACAACGACGACAAGACGAAAGGTCTGTAATTCGATTTCATTGAATTTGCAGCTGGTTACAAAAAAAGCTCCCCGCCGTTGGCGGGAAGCTTTTTTTGTTTCAATGAAATCGATTAACGGCGAAGCTGACCCATGTCGGTCATGCATTCTCCGCATACATAACGTTCTTTGAAGTCGTTAACTTCTTCCATCGATCCGCAGAATACGCATCTTGGACGATACCGTTCCAGAATGATATGGTCACCCTGCACCAAAATTTCTACAGGATCTCCCTCGTTCATTTGATACCGTTTGCGCAACGATTTAGGCAATACGATGCGCCCCAGTTGGTCTACTTTACGTACTACACCTGCCGGTTTCATCCTTATTCACTCCTTGTGTCTTGATTCGCAGCCAGTTATGAGAAACCTATGCACTATAGACTTTCGATGGTTAGTGAACTTTTCCTTCCCAGATCTAGTTTTTCTTAAGATTCTGCAATAAAGTTAGTCGAATAAACCAGGGAAGTCGTTCTGACGCAGCGCTTCATAGACGACAATCGCGGCCGAATTCGCCAAATTCAGCGAGCGGACTTTATCGGTCATCGGCATCCGAATCAGCGTATCGGGATGCTCGTCCAGCAGCTCCTGCGGAAGTCCCTTCGTCTCCTTGCCGAATACGAACAGATCGCCGTCGCGGTATGCCATGTCGCTGTATCGCTTATCCGCACGTGTGCTAGCGAAGAAGAAGCGGTTGTCCTTGAAGCGCTCCTTCACCTCAGCGAAGCTGTCGTAATACGTCAAATTAACCGCATACCAATAATCCAATCCTGCACGTTTCAGCGTAGCATCGTCGGTACGAAAGCCAAGCGGACGAACAAGGTGCAAATGGGTGCCGGTAGCTGCACATGTTCTTGCAATATTGCCGGTGTTCGCCGGAATTTCCGGTTCGACCAATACGATATGAAATGGCATGTCGTAATCGTTCCTTTCGATCTGATCTTGTTTTTACAATCAAACACGAACTTTATATATTTTACATCCGGTTAACGTTACCATAATCTTGCGCACATGCTGACGCGCCATAATGAACCCACAACAACATCCACCAGGTGCAAATGCGCGACTTGCGAAAATACAATATTACGGGAACGAAGGAGTATAGACGAGGATGAAGAAAAAAATATTAATCGTTGATGATGAGCCTTCAATCTCGATGCTCATCGAATTCAATTTGAAGCTAGCGGGCTACGAGGTCCGCTGTGTGCATGACGGAGAAGCCGTATTCGAGCTGCTCAAGCCTTTTCGTCCCGATCTGATCGTTCTCGATCTCATGCTTCCGAAGATGGACGGCATCCAAGTATGCCGCGAGCTTCGCCGGCAGAACAATGCTGTTCCCATCATCATGCTGACCGCTCTACAAGATGTGACGGACAAAATCGCCGGACTCGACAACGGCGCTGACGATTATATGACGAAGCCTTTCAGCCCGCAGGAGCTTATCTCCCGCATCCAGGCGATATTCCGGCGGCTGTCATCGCTGCCTAGCTCAGGCGAGGTTACCGTCTTCGAATTCGGCCGGCTGTCCGTTTATCCCGAGCAGCGCGAGGTACATGTCGACGGCAGACCGATCGAGCTGACGCCGAAGGAATTCGAGCTTCTCCATTTCCTTTGCCGCCACCGCGGCAAAGTGTTGAGCCGTCAGCAGCTGCTGCATGGCGTGTGGGATTACCATTTTCTCGGCGATACGCGGATCGTTGATGTTCACGTCAGCCATTTGCGCGACAAAATCGAGAGAAATGCTCGTACGCCGGAATATATCATTACGGTACGCAACGTTGGCTATAAGCTGTCCGGGCCGCCGCAAACGGTCGAGCCGTCCTCTATGGCAGGCATTTAGGCCTGCTAGGCAAACACGGAGCCAGCAAGACAGAAGACCGCCCACTTCTTCCGGACTGGAAGAAGTGGGCGGTTATTGTCGTCTTCAGCCGTATTCAGGCTGCTGTTGATTAACCGTGGCGTTTCTGGAACTCAGCCATAAATTGCGCAAGCGCTTGGCAGCTCTCGAGCGGCACTGCGTTGTACGTCGAAGCGCGAAGCCCGCCAACGCTCCGGTGGCCTTTCAGGCCGACGAAGCCTGCTGCTTCCGATTCCTTCACGAACAGCTTCTCGAGCTCTTCCGAATGAATGCGGAACGTAATGTTCATAAGCGAACGGCTTGCCGGATCAGCAAATCCGCGGTAGAAGCCGCCGCTGTTATCGATTGTGTCATAGATGAGCTTCGTTTTGTCGCGGTTGAATTGCTCCATACCCGCTACGCCGCCCTTTTCTTTCAGCCATTTCAGGACGAGCGTTACCATATATACCGAGAACGATGGCGGCGTGTTATACAGCGAATCGTTCTTCGCATGCGTATCGTAGCGCAGCATCGTAGGGATCGTCTTCGGACTATTAGCTGCCAGATCGTCGCGAATAATAACGATCGTAACACCCGATGGACCCAGGTTTTTCTGTGCGCCAGCGTAAATCATGCCAAACTTCGACACGTCTACTGGACGGCATAGGATGTCGCTCGACATATCGGCGATCAGCGGCACGCCAGCCGTGTCCGGATAAGCTTGGAATTGCGTACCTTCAATCGTTTCATTCGACGTAATGTGGAGATATGCCGCATTGTCCGGCAGTGCGATCGACGACAAGTCCGGAATGCGGTTGAACTTGAATTCCTCCGACGATGCTGCAATTGCTGCTTCGCCGAACAGCTTTGCTTCTTTGTATGCTTTGTCAGCCCAGCTGCCCGTCATCACATAAGAGCCGGTCTTGCCTGGTTGAAGCAGGTTCATTGGAATCGAAGCGAATTGCGTGCTTGCGCCGCCTTGCAGCAGCAGCACTTGATAATTGTCCGGAATGCCGAACAATTCGCGCAGCAGATCCCGTGCTTCGTTGTTTACTTGCTCGTACAGCGCGCTGCGGTGAGACATCTCCATAATCGACATGCCTGCCCCGTGATAGTCCACGAATTGCTCCTGCGCCTGCTGCAGTACCTCAAGCGGCAGCGCTGCCGGTCCGGCGTTAAAGTTATATGCCCGTTTCGTCACCGTATACACCCCTGTCTTCGATTTCAGAAAAGAAAAGTCTCCCAATCTTATTACAATTAGAGGCGAGTCCATTCCGATCAACTATGGCTATGATAGCAAGTTTACGCCGCTTCATCAAGTGTCTAAAAGTCGAACAAAAAATATTATTTAGTAAAAATCATTCGGATTTAGCACTTTTGCCTCGTTTTTTGCCGTACATTCATAAAACTTGGTCTCCACACATTTTTTTTGTCAAATGTATGCTCGAAAAGTATCGAAAAACCGGGCTCAAAATGATCCGCTTGTACCTGCGTAGAGACACCGTACAATCCCTATCCGTGTCTAATCCTAACGAATGCTCGCGTCGTTATTTTGCACTGAAAGACGATTTTTCAAATCGAACGAACGAAAGAAACGTTATTCCTCGATTTGCCACAGCCTTTGGATGGTCCAATAGGATGCAGCAGCATTATGTTTTCGACAAGATCCGCGCAAAATAAAAGCGGACCCGCGCGGGTCCGCCTAAATTTATGAATGCATGAATCTTAGCAGTCGAAGTAGAGGCCGTACTCGTAAGGATGGATACGGATCGCTACTGCTTTTGCTTCGTTGCGTTTTACTTGTACGTAGTTGTCGATGAATTCTTTCGTGAAGACATCGCCTGCCGTCAAGAACTCATAGTCTGCTTCCAGAGCGTTGAGCGCTTCGTCGAGCGTACCTGGTACGCTGCGGATTTCGCGTTTTTCTTCATCGGACAGCTCGTAGATATTTTTGTCGAAAGGACCATAGCCCAGTGCGACTGGATCGATTTTGCGTTGGATGCCGTCCAGACCTGCAAGCAGCATTGCTGCGAATGCAAGGTAAGGGTTAGCCGTGGAGTCCGGCGTACGGAACTCAATACGGCAGCCTTTAGGCGTAACTGCTGCGATCGGAATACGAACCGCTGCAGAACGGTTGCCTTTCGAGAATACGAGGTTAACTGGTGCTTCATAACCTGGCACGAGACGCTTGAACGAGTTCGTCGACGGGTTCGTCAGTGCGATCAGCGCTGGCGCGTGGTGCAGGATACCGCCCATGAAGTGCATAGCGATCGGGCTCAGGTTAGCATATGCGCCTTTCTCATAGAACAGCGGGGAATCGCCATTGAAGATCGACATATGCACGTGCATGCCGCTGCCGTTGTCGCCGAAGAGTGGTTTCGGCATGAACGTTGCAACTTTGCCGTATTGGCGAGCTACATTGTGCACGATATATTTGTATTTCATCAGGTTGTCAGCTGTTTTCGTCAGCGTGTCGAAGCGGAAGTTGATCTCTGCTTGACCTGCCGTTGCAACTTCATGGTGATGGCGCTCAACGCGGAGGCCCGTTTCTTGCATAACGCGAACCATTTCGCTGCGGATATCTTGTTGTGCGTCAACTGGAGCTACTGGAACATAGCCGCCTTTAACGCCAACTTTGAAACCAAGGTTGCCGCCTTCTTCTTTACGGCCCGTGTTCCAAGCTGCCTCATCGGAGTCAACTTCGAAGAACGATTTGTTCATGCTGCTTTCGTAGCGAACGTCGTCGAAGATGAAGAATTCGGATTCTGGTGCGAAGAATGCCGTCGTGCCGATACCCGTCGTTTGGAGGTACTCTTCTGCTTTGTGAGCAATCGAGCGTGGGTCACGGTCGTAACGATCGCCCTCAGGCGTATGGATGTTGCTCATAATGTTAAGTGTAGGATGATCAGTGAAAGGATCGATGAATACCGATTCAGTGTCTGGCATCATAACCATGTCGGAGTTTTCGATGCCGCGGAAGCCGACGATCGACGAACCGTCGAATGCTACGCCGTTAACGAAAGTATCAGCGTCTACCTCTGTCGCTGGCAGCGTGATGTGGTGCGCACGGCCTGCAAGGTCAACGAAGCGGAAGTCGACGAATTGGATGTTGTTTTCTTTAATCGTGTTCAATACGTTTTGAACTGACATGTTAAAATCCTCCCATTTCCGAACATTTAGGTTGGTTTGAACTTGAATCGTTCAAGTTTCCTTGTTTCTATGTGGCTATTATAAGACTCGATGATTTACATGGTCAATAGTTATGTAAGGTATTTTTTTAAGTCATGTGAGGTATTCTCACAGCTTTAGAAAAACTTTCACAATTTCCGGTGTCGATTCGAAACTTAAAAAACCGTGAAGCCCTTGATTAGCAAGGGTTCACGGTTTGTGTGTCTCTACTAGAGAGTTTATTTGGTCCAGGAAACAAATGCTTCTGCCGGCTGCTTAGGCGTATCGAATCGCTTGCCTACGAGCGGCGCAAGCTTCTCCAAATCCTTCAAAAGGTTTGCGAATTGATCTGGGAAAAGCGATTGCACGCCATCACCTGTCATCGAATTGTCCGGATCCGTATGCATTTCGATAATAAGCCCGTTCGCGCCTGCAGCAACCGAAGCTTTGGACATCGGCTCTACCAATTCGCGCCGTCCCGTTCCGTGGCTAGGGTCCGAGATGACCGGAAGATGGCTTAGCGACTGCAATACCGGAATAGCTGACAAGTCGAGCGTGTTGCGCGTGTACGTCTCGAACGTTCGGATTCCACGCTCGCAGAGCATAACGTTCGGATTGCCTCCGGCAAGGATGTACTCCGCAGCGTTCAAGAGTTCGTCGTACGTTGCGCTGAATCCGCGCTTGAGGAGCACCGGCTTGTCGATCGTGCCGAGTTTGCGAAGCAAGTCGAAGTTCTGCATGTTACGCGTACCGACTTGGAGAATGTCAGCGTATTCCGCACAGACATCTACATATTCCGGCGTCATGACTTCTGTAATCGTCAGCAGACCATGCTTTTGACCCGCTTCAGCCATCATAACGAGACCTTCAACGCCAACCCCTTGGAAGCTGTATGGACCTGTGCGCGGCTTGAAGGCGCCGCCTCGAAGCACTTGCCCGCCTGCTTCCTTCACAAGACGTGCGATTTCATCGATCTGTGCCGGCGTTTCCACTGCGCACGGACCGCCCATAATGACGAGATGCTCGCCGCCGATTTTGACGCCTTTCACCTCGATGATCGTGTCGTTCGGATGGAACTCGCGGCTGGCGAGTTTGTAGGACTTCGAAATTTTAATCACATTGTCGACGTCCTTCAGTTGACGAAGATGCTCTGCGAGCGTCGGCTCCGCCTTGCCGATAATGCCGATGACCGTACGGTCCGTACCGCGCGATACATGCGCCTGCACGCCCGCTCTCTCAATTTGGGACACAATTTCCGCAATACGCTCTTCCGTAATGTTGGATTTCGTAATAACGATCATATCGATCTCTCCTTCAATTTATCATTTATGGATTGGATGATTTCGTATAAGTACAAAAGATCTTTGCGTTCGGACGGCGCAAGCAGCCGTTCTTTCATTTTACAGTTTCACACTTCAACGCTTGTTCGCTTTTAAGCTTTTATGCTTTGTGGCTTTTATGCTTTTAACTGCTAAAGTGAATATACCTCATGCTGCCTCTTCCGTCAATAGGATTTATTCATTTAACATGAGCACTTGTCTCGTTTGGCTCCCTGTCGATGAATGAGCCTGCCCCGCGCAACTTGGGAAATCCAGAAAAATGTTATGAATGCTTCCATCGAAGGATCGTACGGAATTAGGGGTTATAAAAAAAAAAGCCTCCACCCTTCATTCCATGAAGGGTGGAGGCTGCTGTCACTCGGGTAAGGGGTTCGCAGAGGGCGTATCGTTACGCTTTGATTTTCTTTTCTTCTTCCTTCGCTCGGCGAAGAACGCAATGCCTTGCTTCACAGGGAAGTAGAACAATATGCCGAGCAGAATGCCATTAATTAATCCGCCGACAATCAGCTTCAGGTTATACCCGATAAACTTGTTGATGAAATGCGGCAGGAACGAAATGTTCACCTGAAGATGGTCCGGCAATATCCATCCCCCCACGATTCCGCTAAGAAACGCGATAGGGATAAATATAATTTTACCGAATACGAATCCGATCAACGCCCCCGCCATGCTTGCACTCATCATGTAGACAAGCGGGAACATAAGCAGAAACGCAAGACCGAACGTCGGCAACGTAATCATCTCGATCGCAATCCCGATCGAGAATCCAAGCGCTACCTTAGAGGGGCCTCCCGGAGCTCGCATAAGCATAATAAATTTGTGCTTGAACCAGCGCTTCAATCGTAACAGCTTACTTCCTCGAACGCGAGCAGCGCTCCCCGACTGCCGCACGCGTCCTTTACCAGCCATCACTACGCACCTGCCGATTTCGTACGAATCGTCGGCAGCAGCTTATTCATATTAATGGTACGCCGTTTCTCCCACGTAGATGGATCATTCGTATCGAATTGCTCAAGGAAAGCAATGACTTCTTTCGTAATCGGCGTCGGCGTAGACGCACCTGACGTTACCGCGACGCGTTCCAGGCCCTTCAGCCAATCGATGTCGACCTCGCTCAGATCGGCCACGCGATAGGCTTTCACTCCGGCAATTTCCTCCGACACCTGCGCCAGACGGTTCGAGTTATTACTGCGCGGATCGCCTACGACAATGACAAGCTGCGCCTGATCCGCTTGATCGGCAACCGCTTCTTGACGCACTTGCGTCGCTAGACAAATTTCGTTATGAATTTCGGCATGCGGGTATTTCTCCAGCAGCTTCGAGATCAGAATTCGAATATCCCATTGCGACATCGTCGTCTGATTCGTAATAAGGAGACGCTCGCTGCTCAAGTTTAGCTGCTCGATATCTTGTTCACGCTCGATCAGATGGACGCTTTCCGGCGCAATGCCGATCGCTCCCTCCGGCTCGGGGTGGCCTTGCTTACCGATATAAATAATTTCGTATCCTTCTGCCGTCTTGGTACGAATCAAATCATGCGTCTTCGTGACGTCTGGACAGGTCGCATCAACAACGGTCAAACCCTTGTCTACAGCGCGTTGTCTCACTTCCGGCGATACGCCGTGAGCGGTGAAAATAACCGTGCCTTTATCAATTTGTTCCAAAATTTCAAGCCGGTTAGGACCGTCAAGCGTAATAATGCCTTCATGCTTGAAAGCTTCCGTCACGTGAGCATTGTGAACGATCATGCCTAATATGTGAACCGGTCTTGGAAGATCCAGGTTGCGAGCAGTCTGCAGCGCAAGCACCATTGCATCTACGACGCCGTAACAATAGCCACGTGGAGAGATTTTGACGACTTCCATGACTAAACACCTACTTTCTGCCGATGCCAACTTCCTCGGCCTTACAATCCATTCACTCCATTATACCCGATTCGGAGTGCCGAGAAAAGCTGACGGGCAGCCAGACGGTGAAAGTGCTTCCTGCTCCCTCCCGTGTCGTCACTTCTACAAAACCGTTATGTTCGTCAATTATCCATTTTGCTATCGATAATCCAAGCCCGGTTCCGCTCGTCTTGCCGCGCGATTCATCCGCCCGGTAGAAGCGGTCGAAGATGCTCGGCACTTCCTCGCGCTTCATGCCGATGCCGGTATCTTTGATCATGATGCCGACCCGGTCCTCACCCTTGATGACGCTAAGATCAACCGTGCCGCTTGGCGTATACTTGAATGCGTTCTCGATAAATATGAACAGCAGCTGCCGCAAATAATCGGGGTTCCCGTATACGGTGACTCCTTCCAGAATACCGTAATCGTGAGTGACCCACTCCGCCTTCCGCGGCAAATGCTGAGCCCGGCGGCAGACGTCTTCCACGATGGACAGCATCTCCACTTCCGACTTCTCCATGACGAAGCCGGCGTCCGCCCTCGCGAGCGACAACAAATCGTTCACGAGCCGGCTCATCCGAATCGCCTCGTCTGCGATGTCTTGCATCGCTTCTTGCGACATCGCAATCCGCTCGGCTTCCAGCTCCGACACTACCGGCTCTGAACCGCTGCCGTCACCTAGCGCAGGACGGGACATCCGCTGCAGCAGCTCGATATTGCCGCGAATCGTCGTCAGCGGTGTCCGCAGCTCATGCGATGCGTCGGATACGAACCGGCGCTGCGAGTTGTAGGCCTCGTCCAGCTCGTTATAGGCCGTCTCTAATTTAGAGAGCATACCGTTAAGAGTATCCGTCAGCGTGCCGATCTCGTCGTTCGTCTGCAATCTCGGAATCCGGTGGCTAAGATCCGAACCCGTCTCGATCTGACGGGAGGCGCTAATGACGTTCTCGATCGGGCGAAGCGCCTTCCGGGCAAGCAGCAATCCAGTCGCAGCAGCGATCAACACAGCGGCCAGCGAGCTTATAATGAGAATCGTACGAAGATCATACAAATATTCCGCCTGGCTTCCTGTATAAGCACCGATTTGGACAATATAGACCACATTCTGATCCAGTCCAACCAGTTTAATTTCACATAGCATGAACGGATTTCCGCTTGTTTTTACTGTACGGTAGTGAATCGGGTCCGGCGTGTCCCAGTCCGCAGGCTTAGGAAATTGCAAATTATTTTGCAGCATATTGGAAGACTTGTCTTGGATATTGTTATACTGCACATTGAACAGCTGCACATACAGCTCGCTCTGTAGAGTGGAATTCGTCAGCCGGTCGGGCCGGATACTGCCGCTCCAGTCGCCGCGGCTTTCCTGCAGCAGTTGCTTGGCGCTTTCTCCTAGCTGAGCTTTCACTTCGTTATTGGAATTAAAATACACATAGAAGTACAAAGCGCTTCCGAACAGCAGCAGAATGACTGCGAGCAGCCCGGAAAACCATAACGTAAGACGCAGCCGTATCGACATGATGTCAGCCTTCCCCTCTTAGTACGTAGCCGGTGCCCCGTACGGTCTGAATAAGCCGCTTCGCCGTTCCGTCCTCCGTCTTCTGCCTCAGCATGGCAATATATACTTCAAGCACATTCGATTCGCCGCTGTAATCGTAGCCCCATATTTTGTCCATAATCGAATCTCGAGTCAGCACTCTGCGCGGATTCTGCATGAACAGATGAAGCAGATCGAATTCCTTCGCTGTTAGATCGATCCGGCGTCCGCCTCGAATCGCTTCACGCGAATCGAGATCGAGCGTAAGATCCTCGAATTGTAGACGGCCATCCGTCTCCTGCTTGTCGGTCTTGCGCCGAAGCAACGCACGAACGCGGGCAAGCAGCTCCTCTAATGCAAAAGGCTTAACGAGGTAATCGTCCGCCCCTAGATCGAGCCCTTTCACACGGTCCTGGATTTCATCCTTCGCCGTCAGCATCAGAATCGGTACGCCGCTGCCCGCTTCCCGGACACGCCGGCACACTTCCCAGCCATCCATATTCGGCATCATAACATCCAAGATGAGCAGATCCGGATCGGACTGCTGCATGAGCCGGAGCCCCTCCTGGCCGTCATTGGCCGTTGTCACCTCATAGCCGTCGAATGCCAAGCTCCGCCGAAGCATCGAAGTAATTTTATCATCGTCATCAACTACAAATATACGCTGTCTCATCCGCCGAACGCCCTTTCTACGTGAAGAAACGCAGGCGGTTGTTCGCCGGCCTGCGCTTCGTTATGTTTATTGTTCGATATTAAATTGATTTTTGTCGCCGATCGATACAGGCACATCAATCTGCTTGCCGTTGCGAATCACGTTAAGCGTAATTTGTTCCCCGACCTTATGCTCTTGAATCGCAGCTTTCAGTTTGTCGGATGTGCCGTATTTCGTGCCGTTAACACCTGTAATAACATCGTATTGGCGTACGTCTGCATTGTAGGCCGGCGATTTGTAGTATACACCTGTTACAAGCACACCTTCCGTCGTTTCCAATCCGAGCTGCTTCGAATATTGCTCATTCAAATCCTGAAGGTCGACACCGATGAACGGAGCCGGCGCTTTCGGAATTTCTTTATTGTTCTTCAAGCTGTCGAGAACTTCTTGGATCGTGCTCGTCGGAATCGCGAATCCAATCCCCTGCGCCTGCGAGCTGACTGCCGTGTTGATGCCCACAACCTCGCCTTGCAGGTTCAACAGCGGTCCACCGGAGTTGCCCGGATTGATCGAAGCGTCTGTCTGCAACAAATGTTTGTATTCGCGCGTGCCGTCTTCATCCGGAATGTCGATCGGACGTTCCTTCGCACTGAGCACGCCGATCGTAACGGTATGATCGAAGCCGTAAGGGTTGCCGATCGCGACGACCCAATCGCCGATGTTGATGCTGTCCGAAGAGCCGAGCGCAAGCGTCGGGAACGGTTTCTCGCCTTCAACCTTCAGTACAGCCAAGTCGAGATCGAAGCTCGAGCCAAGCAGCTTCGCCTTGAACGGCTTATCGTAACCCTGCACCGTTACTTCGATTTCATCGGAGCTTGCAACGACGTGCTGGTTCGTCAAAATATATCCGGTCTCATCGAAGAAGAACCCCGTACCAATGCCTTGCGGCGTCAGTTCACTTTGTCCTTGTTGTTGCTGCTGGTCTTGTTTACCATTGCCCGAATTGTCGTCTCCGAAGAACTGACGGAAGAACGGATCATCGAACAGCCCGCCCGAGCCTTGCTGCCGCTGCTGTTGTTTAACGAAAGTTTCGATCTTCACGACCGCTGGACTTGCTTGCTCGAAGATTTTCGCGATATTGTTCGGCCGGACAACGTCCGCCGCATTGGATACGCCCGCGCCGCCAACGCTAGCCGATACCGCGGTGCCCGTCTGATTCGTGCTAGAAGCGACCGCCGCTTTCTTAGTAAACCAGTTATTCGTATCCGCCGCGTAGCTGAGAGCGCCGACTACGATGATGCCTGCCATGAAAGCGGCGAACATGCCTTTCCAAGAAGAACGACGCTTCTCTGACATCTGCCAGCCGCCGCCTCGCGAATTGCTCGAAGCCGCTGCTACCGGCATGAACGGCCGGTTGTGCATCGGGATCACATTGCCCTGTTCTTGCTGATCGTGTCCATAAGCTTGCTCCGGATAACCATCGTGTTGCGTTCTGGATTCTCCCTGCGGAGCGCGGGCTGCTTCCGGCCAATCATTCTTATGATCGCGTCCGTCTGCGGCATTCGCATCAGAGCGGTCATTCTGTTCCGGCTGCTGGCGGAAGCTATTATTATACCGTCCATCCTGTGCACCTGGTTTGAAAGGCCCGTAAGAATAATAGTAGGAAGATTTATTGGAAGTCTGATCGTCTTGAGCGCCATCGTCATGCTGTGCATGACTGTCCGATTCCGAATGGTTATTCTCGTTCTGTTCGCTCGATCCGCCCGTCTTGTCGTCGAAAAAATCGTCATAAGGACCTTTTTTATTTTGATCGTCCATCTGTACGTCCCTCCATAAA
This sequence comes from Paenibacillus kobensis NBRC 15729, assembly GCF_004000825.1. Taxonomy (GTDB): domain Bacteria; phylum Bacillota; class Bacilli; order Paenibacillales; family Paenibacillaceae; genus Paenibacillus_T; species Paenibacillus_T kobensis. The sequence goes on from NZ_BILZ01000025.1 coordinate 20,043, forward strand.
TTTAAATCTGCCGTTTCGTTATTTCTATCATGCACATTCTACCTTAAAACAAACTTAAAAAGAATTAAAACGATAATGAAATATAGACAAAAATATAAATAAAAAACCTCTTGCCGCGCTCCGGCGTACACCGGAACTATCAGCAAGAGGTTATTAAAGTAGAGAAGACAAGCCGTCCTCTCCTGATTATACGAGTAGTTGCCGTTCCGCTGCGGCTAGTGCTTGCTTCGCTTTATCGATCCAGACGGACTCTACCTTCGCATCCGGATCTATCGGCGACTGAAACTGATCGAACACGCTTCCAACGAGTCTGACAGAAGCCTCCGCATCATTGCCTTCGTTATATAAATGCTTCAGTACGAACGGGGTGCCGAACTTGATCGAAGCGTTATTATCGGCTCTATCGACGTCGATCGAACCCGTCACCACTTCAAATGGAAGCCGTAACCATACTTTGCGGGCATCATCAAGAAATCGGTCAAACGTGCCGCGGTCGTAGTCCCAATTGCCGCCGAGCGCGAATTGCTCCTGTTCGAGCTTCTCTCTTGCTTCGGCGAACTCACATTCTGTAAATTCGATATCGGATGGAAGCGGAATCATGCTCTCGTCCCCTTTCGGCGCGGCGAACTGCTCGCCGCCGTAATCTCAGTCGCCTTAGGGTGTCCAGCTGAACCGCCTCTTATGCCAATCCGATCCGTATCCGCCTATTGTTGAGGCTTTACCCAGCCTTTGCGGTGAGCATGAACCGCCAGCTGCGTCCGGTCTTCCAACTCGCATTTCATCAGCAGATTGCTGACATGCGTCTTCACCGTCTTAATACTAATATGAAGCTCTTCGGCAATCTCTTTGTTCGACATGCCGTCGGCAATGAGCAGCATGACTTCTTTTTCCCGTTCCGTGAGCCCTTCGTCCGCTCCTTGAGCCGAACGTTGGCGCAAGCCGCGGGTTAAGGCCTGCGACACATCGCCTGTCATAACCGGCATCCCTTTGACTGCTCCTGTCAGAGCATAGATCAGCTCTTCAGCCGATACGGTTTTGAGCACATAGCTGACAGCGCCGGCCTCGACCGCTGCAAGCACTTTCTCGTCCTCTAAGAAACTGGTCAGCATCACAATCTTCAGATCGGGATAACGTTCAATCAGCGCGGCCGTCGTCTGAATGCCGTCCATGACCGGCATCATCAAGTCCATCAGCACCAGATCGGGCCGCGTCTCCATCCGTTCAATGATTTGCAGCGCCTCGCTGCCGTTGCCCGCTTCAGCAACGACCTCGAACTTCGGCTCCAGCATTAAGTATGTCTTCAGCCCTGCCCGGACCATATCATGATCGTCGACAATCATAACGGTATGTTTGGAATTCGAGTTCCCCATAATATCGTTCTAACCTCGCTTGTCCGTATATTTCGGAATCGTGACCCGAATGCGTGTTCCGCCGCCGGGCTTGCTGAATAGAATCGCGTCTCCGCTCAGCTTCTGTGCTCTTTCCCGCATCGTGGACAACCCGTAAGAGCCTTCACGCACTTCGTTCGGCCGGAAGCCGACCCCGTCGTCCGACAATGTCATCAATATTTGATTCTCCGTCTCCGACAATGCAAGCACGGCGCGCTGTGCCTGCGCATGCTTCACAATGTTCGCCATCGCTTCTTGAATAATAAGAAACAGCTGATGCTCCTTCGCCTCGGACAGCGGCTCCTGAACACGCCAATCCAGCTCGCCCTGCAGACGGTTCTGCCTGCAATAATCGGGAAACCACTTGTCCAGCGCCTGCTGCAAAGACCTGCCCTCCAGCTCCATCGGCCGCAGCTGTGCGATAAAACCGCGCATCTGCTTCTGCGCGAGCGTCGATACTTCGATCAGCTGCTTCATGACTTCCGATGCATGCGCGGGATTCACTTCCAGCAGCTTCGGCAGCGATGATGCCGACATATGAATCGCGAACAACTGCTGGCTGACCGTATCATGCAAATCGCGCGCGAGCCGCTTCCTCTCCTCGAGTACAGCTGCCTCATTAGAGGCCATCTCCCGCATAACCTGCTCTTCGCCTGCCGCCTGCGCCACTTTCAGACGTTCTTCTACCGCAGCGGCCATTTCATTAAATTCCGTATGAACCGCCTCGAACGAACGAGCGCCGTTCGATTGAAGTCGAACGGCCCAATTCCCGTTATTCGCTTGCTTAAGCGCAATATGGAACGCATCGATACGGCGCTGTATCGTCTGGGCGGTCCAGTAACCGAGCACTGCACTGACCAGCAGTATCGCACCGATCACCAGCAATCCGAATTCAAATACGTGAGCAGCGCCCGCGTACATCAGCCACTCGCGCAGAGCGTACACGCTTCCGGCAGACAACAGACCGGAGACAGAGAACATCATAATGATTTCAAGCTTGCCGCTCCGCAACAACCGAACCATCATAATCCGATCACCCTACCTTTGTTACCCGCACATCTCCAATGAACGTGCTGCACACCAATTTGATTTTCTTCTCTGTTTCCTTATAGAAAGGCGTTTGAAAATCCATGCTGCGGAACACCCGGCTATCGCGCATATCCAGCACACGGGCGTCACCGATGAACGCGCTCGAAACGACATGGATGCCGACCTCATAATCATTCGGGAGATAAATTTTCACATCGCCGATAAACGACGATATCGTAATTTTGGTCTCTCCGGATGGAATATAAGCCTTCGTTAAATCGAGTACCGTATCACCGATAAAATGTGAAATGTTGAGCGGCTTCAGCTCCCAATGGTCTTGGCCGATATGAATGTCCCCGATAAAACCGGAACGGTTCTGCGCATTCGGATTGTTATCCCACCACTCCACCCGCTCCCACGGATTATGATGCTTGCGGTGCTCCTGGCGGCGCATCTCCCGCATCTGCTCGCGCATCGAGCGGTTCATCTCACGAAAGTGTTGTTTATGCTGTTTGCTCAAATCCGGGCGGTACGCGGCATTCCCGTTGTCCGCTTGATCAGGAGCCGGCGGCGCAGGCGGAACCTGGCCTTCCTCGAATCCGGCCGTCGTCGGATCCGGATGAAGCGGCGGTGCCGGCGGCACATAGCCTCCAGGCTTATAGGCTTGCCAGTCGTTATGTCTATCGTTATGTCCGTCGTAATGCCGCTTGCCCTGCCATTTAGGCTTGAAGATCATATTCAGACCGAACAATATTAGGACGACAGGCGCTGCGAACCGGAATATGTCCCCTACCGACCATTCGAACCATTCTAAGTTGCGGCCGAGAAAAATGAATCCGATCGAGATGACGATGCCGCCCCACCAAGCACCGCCGCCATCGCGGGAGAACAACAAACTGTTCAGCCCGGCGAATATCATGAATACCGGCCAGAATGTGGAGACAATATCGCCTATATCGAACTCGACAAACCCGAACTGCTTCAGCAGAAAGCTCCCGCCGAGCACAACAATGAACATCCCCCAAAAGATTCGGCTTGCATAATGTCTATTCATCGTCTTCAGCTCCTAATTGTACCTGTTTACATGATCATTATATCGAAAGAATCGTCTTCTTTTAACCGCCGATTGATTGAATCCGCTATCGGTCTTGAGACCGAGCCTGCTTTTTTTTGTGAAACTATTTTCAATGTAACATAATATGACGCAACCACGTTGACATAGTTGACTTTACGAATCTATAATGAATTCTGGCTAGCAATTACAGTATGAAATCTAACGCACTTCACGGAAGATAGGGTGATCATTTGGACTTATTAACACTTTCTAAAGGCTTGGACACGATTTGGATTGTATTGACCGCCGCTATGATACTGCTGATGGAAGGCGGATTCGCCCTGCTCGAAGCCGGATTCGTCCGTCAGAAGAACGCTGTCAGCATTATTATGAAAGTATTCGTGGACATTACGTTCGGAGCTCTTATCTTCTATATGTTCGGTTTTGCTCTCATGTACGGCCAAGACATCGGCGGATTTATCGGCATGTCAGGCTTCTTCGACCACAACAGCGTCGACCATATCACCCTTAATGTTTCAATGGATACGTATTGGCTGTTCCAATGCGCCTTTGTTATCGCCGTCATTTCTATCGTATCAGGAGCGGTAGCGGAACGAATCAACTTCCGGGCCTACATTTTGTTTACGATTGCGATGACCGGAATTATCTATCCGATCGCCGGGCACTGGGTATGGAGTGTCGGGGGATGGCTTGGCAAGCTCGGCATGATTGATTTCGCCGGCTCCGCCGTTATTCACGGCCTGGGCGGATTCTCCGCATTGGCCGCCGCAATATTCATTGGTCCGCGCATCGGCAAGTTCACTGCGAACGGCAAAGCGAATATCGTGCCGCCGTCCAATCTTCCGCTCGCTTCCGTCGGCGCCTTTATCTTATGGTTCGGCTGGTTCGGCTTCAACTCTGGCAGTACGCTTAGCGCGACGAACAGCTCCATCGGTCACATTGCCGTTACGACGATGTTGTCGGCCGCAGCCGGCGGAGCGTCGAACATCTTGTTCACGATGCTCCGGTACAAAAAAGCCGATCCGCCGATGGTCATTAACGGCTCGCTGGCAGGTCTCGTCGGTATTACAGCCGGCTGCGCTTACGTATCGAACGGCATCGCTATCCTCATCGGCACTGTATGCGGCATCGCGATGCTGCTTGTATCCGAATGGTTGGAAGCCAAGCAAATCGACGATCCGGTCGGCGCATTCGCCGTTCATGGCGTCAGCGGCAGCATCGGAACGCTGGCACTCGGATTGTTCGCAGAGAAGCAGCTTACCGAACAAGTTGGACAAGGCTACTATGGACTGTTTAACGGCGGAGGCTGGGAGCTGTTAGGCGTGCAAGCCCTTGGATTACTGACGATCTGCGCATGGGGCTTCGGCGTCACATGGCTGACGCTTAAGCTCATTAACCGGTTCGTACGCGTTCGGGTAAGCCGCGACGAGGAGCTCGTCGGCCTCGATGTCGGCAGCCATGGCGTACCGGCATACAGCCAAGAACATGGTTTTCTCGATATCGACAAGCTGAAAGCATAAGGAACACAACAAGGAGCCGCCTTCAAAGTCATTTCCCCAATGACTTCGAGGACGGCTCCTTTTTAATTATCAAATTAAATGCTCAATCGCCAACAAAGGTTGCACAAACGACAAAAAAACGGATAGCAGCGCATACGCTCTGCAGATCCGTTTATACGTTTATACCAGTCTATTATAAAGTACTATGAACAGGGTTGCTCAGCTAAACAAAAGAAACAAGCTCCGTCAGTTTATCAGAAGAAGACGTCTTGCTGTCGCGCAATTGGCGGGCACGCTCAATCTCTTGTCTCAGCATGCGTGCACGCTCCATCGGCTGCTTCACATAATGAATATATTCGACAGCAACATGATGAGCTGGCTTACGGCCGGACAGCATCTTGCGGATGACGGACATCGATTGATAGGCGCGCTCTTCCATCAGCCTGCGTTTCTCATATCGGTCGACCATTTGTTCGATCTCAGCAATCTCCGCTTCCTTACGGGCGATGAAGGCGTCCAAGAACGGTAAGACATCCGCAGGCTTGCGAGGCAACGCCCACTCGTGCGCCGCACTATTCATCTCGATCGGATCAGTCACGTCAAATCACCTAACTTTTTCATGTAATATAACATTACATTTAATCAATAAACTCATTTTAACCGAACGATTACAATTTGAGAACCCCTTTTTTGCAGTTCTCTCGTAACTTTTTATGTCATGAATCAGTCGATACTAAACGAATATCCGCCCCGAGCACACCGATCGGCTGACCCCCGGCTCCAAGGACCGGAACCGCGATCGTAATACAAGGACGCTTCGTAATAGCCGAGACGTATACTTCCGACTTGAACGGCTTGCCCTCCATTGCGCGTTTCCACCAATCGCGTCCTTTCGCGTTCAACAATCCGGCTTCCGGCATGGAGAATACGAATGTTCCATCATCGCGGTTCGACCAAATCGCTTCGATGCCTTCCTTCGCGCTAAACATGCGCGTCAGCTTGCGTTCATGCTCGGTCTCACCCATTGAGCGAAGCTCCTCATGAGCCGCCTGCTCTTGCAGCCATGCCAGCAACCCTTCCACATCAGCATCAGCCGTCCTTGCTTCGCTGCGGTGTCCGATCTGTTCCAGCGTCTCGGCAAGCTCGCCCGACGTCCTGCTCAAATTGCGGCTAATCTTACCCAGCTTCGCAATCTGATCCCGCTGCCGTTGCGAAACGGCAACGTTCTCGTCCACGCTAATCATCGTCTCGTTGACCGAATCGACTACTTCCTTCAGCATTTGCGACAGTTCGCCCATGTGGCCCGCCTGAACCGTATTCGCCTGATCGGTCTGACCGACTAGCCGGTCCACTTCGGATATCCGCTCTACAATTTCGTCCATCCGCGCTTTGCTGCGCCGCATCTCGGCTACGCCGCTAATGACCGCCCGGCGCTCATTCTCGACCGACATCACGACCTTCTGAATGCCGTTCTCAATCTGATCCACAATGCCAGAAGAACGGCGAACCGCCTCGTGGCTTTGCTCCGCCAGCTTGCGGATTTCTTGCGCAACGACCGAGAAGCCCCGGCCGAACTCACCGGCGTGCGCCGCCTCTATCGATGCGTTCAAAGCAAGCAGCGACGTCTGGGTTACGATCTCTTGTATGAACGAGTTAATCTCGTAAATACTCGACATTTGTTCAATCAACGACTTGAACTGCGTTTCCATCGACTGATTGTGACTGCTCAAATCATTCATCACTTTATCCGTCGTGTCGAGCGAGAGACACACGTCCATCACGACCGACTTCGTATCCTTGCTCTCGCCGCTCAGCCTAGTAGAAGCAGTGCTGATCTCTTCAGCTGAAGCTGCAACTTGCTGCAGAACCGAGAATGCCTCATCGATTCGTTCGACTGCTAACCGGCTTCGGCCTAGCATCTGATCTTCCTGCTTCGTTACATGATCCGCCACTTCCGTCAACCGGCTGATCGACTGATTCACCTCATCGACGGCCGCATTCAACCGATTCGAAATCACTTCAGACTCGTTGAACAACCTGCCGAGCAACTGCTTCTCCGACGATACAGACTGCTCAGCATGCTGTTTCATTTCATCCCGCTTCCATAGCCTAAACAAATTTCCCGCCATCTGAACCGCTCCCGCTCCCATGATGAACAATCCGGTTATTGCCCTTGCCCTTGCCCCTTAATGCCCCACTCTCTCCAACAATCTGAACTTCGTTATTCGGCCGATTTCCGAGAGCGCCGCCTGCAGTTCCTCATCACGCCCATTCTCCGAACGGCGCTGCATCGCTTCGGTAATCTCCGCCTTGTTCTTTCCTTTCACCGCCATAATGAATGGAAATCCGAACCGGTCCGTATATTGCTTGTTAAGCTCGGACAGCTGTATATATTCATCTTCCGACAAGCTGTCCAGCCCCGCTCCACGCTGCTCGGATACCGACGCATCCGTCATCGCGAGCCGAGTGCCCAGATCGGGATGGCTGCGCAGCAGCGACACCTTCTCCTCCTCGTTCAAGTTGCGAATGACGTCAACAAGCTCGTCATGCAATTGATCTCCGTCACGGTATGGCAGCTTGGCATAAACGCGTTCCATAACCCAAGGGGAGTGCTCCACAACCCAACCGACTGCCTCCATAAATGAATGCCGGTCCATCAGATTCAGCTGCTCAATCGTAAATTTCATCGTGAGTCTCCATTTCGAATGTCAATTATTATTACAATTTTATGCAACCGTTATCTAGATAAGGAGATAATTCAATTACACATGTAAACTTATCTGCCGATTGAAAACACGCTTACATTTGTTGTTTTCCGACAGGAATTTCATGTGAAAAACATGTATAACCCTATATATACCGCAATTCTTGCTGAAATAAAAGAGAATTTTTCCCCATACCGAAAATGCATATTCAAGAAAGATCTATTTCCAAACCATCGTTTTTATGTTATGTTTTATTACATAAGGAAAGAGAGAGGTGGACTGCTTATGGTACTTCCGCACTTGGACGATATCGATCAACGGATCGTCGAATTGCTGCTGAATAACGGGCGGCTGCCCTATGCAAAGATAGGCGAGTCGCTTAACCTGTCCAGAGTCGCGATCCAGAAACGGGTGGAATCACTTGTCGAGGACGGGATCATCGAGCATTTTACGATACGTGTCAATGTTGCGAAGATGGGCAAGTCGATATCGGCTTCCTTCGAAGTCGTCGTCGAACCGCGATTCGTCGAGCAGGTCGGCCATCAGCTTGCGGAAGAGCCAGGCGTCATCAGCGTCTATCAAATGACCGGTCCGAGCACATTGCATATGCATGCCCAATTGAAAGACGAGGACGAACTCGAAAAATTTCTCTATGACAAAATATATACGCTGCAAGGCGTCATCAGTGTCGATACCCGGCTCGTAATCAAAAGCTTCAAGCCCTAATAACGGACTTCGAACGCAAACCGTAAACCGAATGATTGAGCGCCATAGAAAAGCCCCTGTTCCGCAAGCCGGCACAGGGGCTTCGTTCGTATGATTGGCGGCAGCTCAGCCGTTTAAGATTCAAGATAAGTTTGCGGAATCGAACGATTGACCGCAAGCGCTTCGTCTACGGAGTTAAGCCAAGCTTGTGTCAGCTTGCCGTTCCCTTTCTTAAGCACACGCACCTGAACCGTTCGTTTGCCCCACTGCTCATACACCTGCTTAATCGTATCGAAATATAGATCGATTCGTTTTCCCTTGATGGCAGAGCCTGTGTCGGCTACCACTCCGTAACCGTAGTTCGGAATATAAAGCAGTGTCCCGATTGGAAACACCTTCGGATCGGCGGCGATTGTTGAGATTTTGCCCCGCCGAACTTTTACACCGGAGTACGTAATGCCGTACTGCGGATGACCCGGACGCTTGCCGGTCGATTCGACGCCCGCCGTATAGCCGGTCGCCACGACCTCAATCGTCGTGTAGCCGCTGCCTTCTTTCTTACCGGCCGCGACTGCCGCTGCAGCCTTCGCACTGTCCCTCCCTTCAATACCGATTCCGCTTAATAATACGGTCAACCCAACACTGGCAAGGATAGCGCGGCGCTGCAGCCGTGCGAAGCTTGATAACATTCGTTACCTCCTCCTTACTACGAGGTTACCCCGACATCAGGCGTATTATGCAAAATAAAAAAGCCGGCTCGACTATCCGTTGAAAGCCAACGGAACAGTGAACCGGCTTCATTATTTTAAGCGCATTGCTTGCTATCATCTATCGTCTTACACGTTATTAAACCGTCTTAGCCGCGATTTCTCCAGCCAACGCCGCAATCAGCTCTTCAACCGACTTCGCGCCGATATCGCCTTCGCCGCGCTTACGCACCGATACCGTGCCGGCTTGCGCCTCGTTATCGCCTACGATGAGCATGTACGGCATTTTCTCCAGCTGCGCTTCACGGATCTTGTAGCCGAGCTTCTCGTTGCGGAGATCGGATTCAGCACGGATACCAGCTGCCAACAGCTTCTCTTCAACTTCGCGGGCATAACCGTCATATGCGGACGATACCGGAATGATGCGGGCATGCGTCGGCGACAGCCAGAGCGGCAGTGCGCCAGCGAAGTTCTCGATCAGGTAGGCCGTCATACGCTCCATCGTACTGATGATGCCGCGGTGAATAACGACTGGACGATGCTTCTTGCCGTCGTCGCCCGTATATTCAAGTTCGAACCGCTCAGGAAGCAGGAAGTCGAGCTGCGCCGTCGAGAGCGTTTCTTCTTTGCCGAGCGCCGTCTTGATCTGAACGTCCAGCTTCGGACCGTAGAACGCCGCTTCGCCTTCCGCCTCGAAGAACGGCAGTTCAAGCTCCTCAACAACCTCACGCAGCATACGCTGCGACATTTCCCACATATTGTCGTCCGGGAAGTACTTCTCCGTATCCTTAGGATCGCGGTACGACAGACGGAACCGGTATTCCTTAATGCCGAAGTCGGCATAGACTTGACGAATCAGGTTGATAACGCGTGCGAACTCTTCCTTGATCTGATCCGGACGGCAGAAGATATGAGCGTCGTTCAGCGTCATCGCGCGAACGCGGTGCAGGCCCGTCAGTGCGCCGGACATTTCGTAACGGTGCATCGTGCCAAGCTCCGCTACGCGGATCGGCAGATCGCGGTAGCTGCGCATGTCGCTTTTGTACACCATCATATGGTGAGGGCAGTTCATCGGACGAAGAACGAGTTCCTCGTTATCGAGCGCCATCAGCGGGAACATATCTTCCGAATAGTGTTCCCAGTGACCGGAAATTTTGTACAGTTCCACGTTCGCCAATACAGGCGTATAAACGTGAGAGTAGCCCAGACGCTCCTCGAGATCGACGATATAACGCTCCATCGTACGGCGAACGCGTGCGCCGTTCGGCAGCCAGAGCGGCAAGCCTTGGCCTACTTCACGGGAGAACGTAAACATTTTGAGTTCTTTGCCAAGCTTGCGGTGGTCACGCTTCTTCGCTTCCTCAAGGAAGTGGAGATGCTCGTCCAGCTGCGCTTGTTTCGGGAACGCCGTGCCATAGATGCGCTGCAGCATTTTATTCTTGGAATCGCCGCGCCAGTAAGCGCCTGCGATGCTAAGCAGCTTAAACGCTTTAATACGGCCCGTTGATGGAAGGTGAGGACCGCGGCACAGGTCGAAAAATTCGCCTTGATCATAAATCGTCAGTTGAACATCTTCCGGCAGGTCGCGAATAAGTTCCAGCTTCAGTGGGTCCCCTAGCTCGGTGAACGTCTTGATCGCCTCATCGCGGCTTACAACGCGGCGGCGGATCGGGAGATCCTCCTTCACGATCTTCGCCATTTCTTTCTCGATCTTCACCAGATCTTCCGGCGTGAGCGATTGCTCCAGATCGATGTCGTAGTAGAAGCCGTCTTCGATAACCGGACCGATGCCAAGCTTAACTGCCGCATTGCCGTACAAACGCTTGATCGCCTGCGCCATCAAGTGAGCCGTACTGTGACGGTATACTTCCAGGCCGTCAGCAGAGTCCAGCGTTACGATTTCTACTTTCGCATCGGATTCCAATGCCGTATAGATGTCGACGACTTTACCGTCGATTTTGCCTGCGATTGCATTCTTCTGCAGCCCTTTGCTGATAGAGCCCGCAACGTCGTCAATCGTTGCTCCTGCTTCGTATTCCCGGACAGCGCCGTCCGGCAGCGTTACTTTAATCGCCATTGTATATTCTCCTTTGGGTCCGTGCCAGCAAGCAGTTGCGGCGGCTGGCACTGTATGAATTAAGCATATTTACGGGCTTCGTACCTTCCGTGCTGCTCTTGAGCTTGTGCACGAGAACAACAAAAAAAGCACGCATCCCGCAAAGGGACGAGTGCTTTATGCTCGTGGTTCCACCCTCATTCGAACGCTTACGGCCTTCTTACAATCCATTAGATGGATACGGCACGCGCGAACCTCATGAAATCCGGTAACGGGGATGATCCGTTACGGCTTACTGCCGGACGTCCAGGCAAATTGCCATTCGTTCGGGTTCAACCGCAAAGCTAGGAAGGGGTATATTCACCGCCGCATCGGAAGAAGCTTGCAGCCTAGGCTTCTCTCTCTGGTCCGTGCTGTTACCGGCGAATCGTTATCTTCGTCAACGCTGTTCATACATGTTCAACAGTTGTATGTTTTATTATACATTCGGCGCACGTTGACGGTCAATACCGTTAAATTCGGTTCTCGAACGACGAGTGGCAAGAGCTGCATCCGACACACACCGATACACGAAGTCCGAATATCGACTCGATCGTTCGGATAATTTGCAGTTCGGGCTGTCTCGTATGGATAACAATTTGCTTTGGCGATATGGTAACCAGCGTGCTGATGACCATGTCCTCCACGTTCATTTCATACTCGACCATTTCGGCAACGATACGGTCGACCGGCTTATGTTCCAGCGGCTGCAGGCGCTCGTCGCATACAGCGAACTCATGACCGGATTTGTGAAGCAGATGGACAAGCGGAAGCTTCGGCTCCTGCAGATCGACAAAATACCTGAGCAGCGAAATAAACTCTTGGTATTGTTTGTCCATGACAAACTCATCGATCGCATACTCCGCCGCATCGCGCAGCTCGTTCCAATACGACTGCAACCGGAAGGTGACGAAACCGGTCAAATGGATTTGCGTATTGTCCTGCAAGTAAGCTTCCAGCTCGTCCGCTACCTTCTGTTTTCTTCTCCTGCGGTCGGCTTCGCTGAAAGCGTCTCTCTCCGGCGGATCGGCCTCCACGGAACCGAGCATCTCCGAGCAGAACCGGACAATCGTATCCACTTCATCCTGGCGCTCTATCCGATACTGCTTGCGAATGATCGAAGACAGCAGCGGCTGCTCCAGCTCAGCAATGATAAACTCTGCCAGCGCGTTCGCCGTTGATTTGTACAAGGGAGGGCCGTGCTGCGTCAGACGAAACTCCGGCATTTTGTCAATCCAACCGATGATCCGTTCCGTTCCCGAACTCCATTCAAGCCGCGGTACGGCAGGAAAGTTATGTAGCTCCGAGTATTCAAGAAGCAGCAAGTCGTGCAATTTGTGCCGCTGACTTTGTTCAGCGTCGTGTAAGGATATGGAAAAAAGCTCCATGCGCTCACCCCTTTCCTTCTTTAAAAGTATATGCTGCGAGCCCGCGTATATACGATGAACAGACTGGAGGCGCTGGAAATGGTGTTTAAACCTTGGTGGAAACGTGGTATATTGAACGGACTAGTCCTGTTGGAATCATGGTGGTGACAGCTCGAATGAATTACGAATGGTTGCAGTCGAAGCATTCCCGCTGGAATCGGCTGCTGCTTATTGGCTGCTGGGTGACGCTTGTTTTGTCGGTTGCTGTCCGATTGGCTTGGTTGCCGCAGTCCGGTTCAGATCATTGGATGCGTTATATTATTGTGCCGACGGCAGTGCAGCTCTTCATCCTTATCGCATCCGAAATCTTTCGTGTGTTTGCAGCTAAACGGATACTCGATTACGGCATTATCTTAAGCATGACTTTATTCGGAGCCGTATACGCTTACGTTAGCGAGCTCCCTTCCATTAGCCTGTTGTTGCTAATACCGATCCTCGCTTCCACATACTACTGCAGCTCCAGCAAGCTAACGTTCGCCGCCGGATTGTCGCTCGTCTCCATGGTGCTGCTGAACTGGAACTCCAATTATGACATCGGCCGCCCGGAAGCGGCTGGCATGACGGTCATCGTACTCATTTGCTCCTATCTCGCATTGCACATCACGAAGCTTGGACAGTCCGCGGTACAGAAGACTTATGAAACCGAACGGATGTACAAGGAACTGCTCGCGAAGACCGCATTGATGGAGAAGCTGGTGAAGACCGATGCGCTTACCGAACTATACAATCACATAACGTTTCATGAATATTTGGACCATCTTGTCATTCATCACGAATCAAGCGGTATGCCGCTTCATCTCGCACTGCTTGATATCGACAATTTTAAGCAAATCAACGATTTGTACGGTCATCGCGCCGGTGATGCCATCTTACGCCGGGTTTCCGAGCTTATTCGAAACGAAGTGCGCGGCGAAGACATCGCTGCAAGATACGGCGGCGAGGAATTTGCCATTCTTCTGTCCGATACGCCGCTGGAGCAGACGTACGAGATGATGGAGCGCATTCGTGTCAAAGTAGCTTCCGAAACTTACGAGCTGCTTGACGGCAAGAAAGTGACGCTGAGTATTGGCATCGCCCGTTACCATGCGTGGGAAGGCAAAGAATCCTTCTTCACCCGGAGTGACGCAGCGCTCTACATGGCAAAAAACTCTGGCAAAAACCGGATCGTATGCGCAGACGACGGCAGCGAAGGCTATCCGCGGTCGAGGACGACCAGCGCTTGACGGCCGGCAGGCTTTCTGCAGATAACAGTAAAAAGGAGCTGTTCCCTATCGGAACGGCTCCTTTTTTCACCTGTTACTTTCGTAACTCCAAGCTTCTTCCGTGGTTCTTCTCCCACTCTTCCCACGATACAACACCTAATTGCGGCTGCGGTTATGAACGTTCAGGCCTCTTTCTTTGAGCCAGGGGACGATGCATTTCATGTTCTCAATCGTCGTATCAAAAGCATAATGCTGGCGAAAAACTCGGGAAGGCTCTTTCTCCCACAGTCCCAACATCGCTTTCCCGCGTTCTCCTAGCCAATAGAATCGACACCGCCTTGAATCTTCGTATGCCAACGTAAGCCCCAAAGTACGCTCATAGAACTCGGCGGATCTCTCTAATTGAGATACGTTAATATGCGTTTCGAATAGACCTCTGATCATAGCGCTCACCTCGGTATAGCTTTCATATATCGGCGCACCATCATCCATGCCTTATTTCGCTACCCGTCCATTGCCCGCGACAGGTTCATAAATCGATTTCAGAAATGACGCTACGATGCAGAGTAAGGATACCAAGTACAGATTCCACACCGTCGGGATGCTCGCCAGACCCAAATATAGGCTATAAGGCAGCAACCAAATAATAGCGGCCAACAATAATCCTCTATGCTTTATCAAGCATGCGCCTGCTGCAAGCACAGACGGAACAATCAGCATAACGATAACAATCGTGATCGAGCTTGCCGATAATTTCACATGTGAATACGGATTGAAGCAAACCAATACAACCGAGAGCGTAATCAAGAGCGCCGCACCAAATATACCTATCCATTGGGAAGTTGTTCTCACACTTTCCGCCCCCTTAAACCATGTTCATACTAATCGAAGTGAATCCCGGCATCTCCTTACATTCCAGAAGATACCACAAGTCCCATTATAGCCCGTTTCACTTGCAAAGGATATACCCAGAATCGATATAATCAACTGATAATTCCACCTCGTCTGCATCGGCCTCTGCCTATTTCCCGCACAAAAAAGACCATCCTCTTCATCGAGGATGGCCGATCGATTAGTTCTGCATAATAAAATCTTTGCCTGCAACTTCGTTCTCTTCATACACTTTCATGATCTCGTACTTCGTGTTGCGCTGAGCCGGGATCTTGCCAGCTTCGCGAATGAGGCGCAGCGTCAGGTCGATATTGACCTTGTGCGTCGTGCCCGCTGCGGAGACGACATTCTCCTCCATCATCGTGCTGCCGAAGTCGTTGCATCCGTACTGAAGCGACAGCTTGCCGTATTCCGGTCCCATCGTGACCCAAGACGATTGCAAATTGTCGATGTTATCGAGGAAAATGCGGCTGACCGCCACCATCTTCAAATATTCTTCCGGTTTGGATTTCTCGACACGCATGTTCGTGTTGTCCGGCTGCAGCGGCCACGAGATGAACGCGAGGAATCCTTTAGAATCGTAGTTGTTCGCAAGACACTCGTCCTGAGCATCGCGGACGCGGAGCAGATGAAGCGCGCGCTCCTCCATCGTCTCGCCGAAGCCATACACCATCGTCGCCGTCGTGTTCATGCCGTGCTTATGAGCTGATTTCATGACGTCCATCCAGTCCGTCCACGAGCCCTTCAGCTTGCTCACCTTGCGGCGCGTGCGGTCGTCAAGAATTTCGGCGCCGCCGCCCGGAAGCGAATCTAGACCCGCTTCGTGAATTTGGCGAACGACCTCGTCGAGCGACAAGCCTTCCGACACTTCTTTCATTTTCATAATCTCAGCCGGCGAGAATGAGTGCATCGTGATGCTCGGGAACCTTCTCTTAATCTCGGCAAGCAGGTTCGTATAATAGGAGAACGGTAGATCCGGGTTCGTTCCGCCCTGCATAAGAATTTCGGTACCGCCAACGTCGACGGTCTCTTGAATCTTCTGGAAAATCGTCTCGTCCGGAAGCACATAACCTTCCTTCGAGCCTGGCGCGCGATAGAATGCGCAGAACCGGCAATAAACGTCGCAAATATTCGTATAGTTGACATTCCGTCCGACGACGAACGTCGTAATCGGCTCGGGATGTTTGCGGAGCATAATCTGGTTGGCCACCTGTCCCATCTTCTCGATCTGATCCGATTCAAGAAGCACAACGCATTCCTCCAGGCTGATCCGCTCGCCGCGAAGCGCCTTATCCAATACGGAATCTACCGTAAGCATATATGAGTCCCTCCTCTAGGTATGGCGGAAGAGTGGTGAATCGTTTCACGTTCCGCCGTATTGGCCGTTCCGGTCAATGAATGCAATCATCTTATCCTAACACAAAAAGACCGCGTCAGTCACTCGACAGAAATGTGACTGACGCGGCAAAACGAACCAATGCGGCCTTATTCTACACGACTGCCGCTTGTACGGCTTCCGCGAAACGGTCCAGCGCCTGCACCAAGATCGAGCGCGGGCATGCAAGGTTAACACGCAAGTAGCCTGCTCCCTGCTTGCCGAAGACAGAGCCCTCGCTGAATGCGACGCCAGCTTGCTCGAACATTAGCTTCTTGAGAACAGCAGGATTGTCCGAGATCTCGCGGCAGTCGAGCCATACCATGTACGTGCCTTCCGGCTTCATTGCCGTAATCTGCGGCATCCGGGTACGGACGAACTCCAGCAAGTAATCGCGGTTGCCTTGCAAATAGTCGATTAGCTGCTCCAGCCACTCGTCGCCGTACGTATAGGCGCTCTCGACAGCCGTCAGGCCGAAGAAGCTTTCCATATGGATCGACAGCGTCTTGAGCAAATAATTGTATTTACGGCGAATTTCATCGTTCGGAATGATAACCGTCGCCGCTTGCAAACCAGCTAAGTTGAACGTCTTGCTCGTCGCAATACATGTAATCGACTGCTGCTCGAACGCTTCGGAGATCGAACCGAACGCCGTATGCTTATGCTCGCGATATACAAGATCGTGATGAATTTCGTCTGCCACGATAAGAATGTTATGCTTCACGCAGATGTCGCCGATCCGCTGCAGTTCTTCGCGCGTCCAGACGCGGCCGCCCGGATTGTGCGGCGAGCAGAGCAGAAGCAGCTTCGCACCGTCTGCCGCTTGACGCTCCAGCAGATCGAAGTCGATCGTATAACGGCCGTCTTCCAGGACGAGCGCATTGTCGACGACGACACGGCCGTTCATTTTGATCACGTCATAGAACGGATAGTAGACCGGTGATTGCAGAATGACGCTGTCTCCCGGGTTCGTGAATGCTTGTACAATGATGCTAAGTGCCGGTACAACGCCTGGACTCGACGTAATCCATTCATGCTTGATCTGCCAATTATGGCGGCGCTTCAGCCAGCCTTCAACTGCTTTATGATAGCCTTCTGTACGGATCGTGTAGCCGTAGATGCCTTCGTTCGCACGCGCTTTAATCGCTTCGACGACTTCACGCGGCGGCTCGAAATCCATATCTGCTACCCACAGCGGCAGCAGATCAGCCCTTCCGAACAGCTTCTCCGATTGATCCCACTTATAGGATGCCGTACCGAACCGGTCAATAATCTTATCGAAATCGTATTTCACTTGGCCGCTCATCCGATTACGCCTCCTCGATCTCGCGTTTCGCCGCCGCGAGTGCTTGATCCAGGTCCGCAATCAAATCGTCGACATGCTCGATGCCGACCGAGAAACGCAGCAGCTTATCGTCCACGCCGACCTTCTGGCGAATCTCGAGCGGAATGTCTGCGTGCGTCTGTACAGCCGGATACGTCATCAGCGACTCGACGCCGCCGAGACTTTCAGCGAACGCGATCAGCTTAATATGACGAAGAATCGGCTCTATGTAGCGTGCATCCTTCACTTTGAACGAGAAAATACCCGTATTGCCGGACGATTGGCGGCTCTGCACTTCATAACCTGGATGCGAAGGCAGCGCCGGATAGAACACTTCCTCAATCGACTCATGCTCGAGCAAATATTCCGCGATGCGTGTCGCATTGTATTGATGGCGCTCCATCCGCAGCGCGAGCGTCTTCATGCCGCGCATCAGCAGCCAGGAATCTTGCGCTCCAAGCACTGCGCCGATCGAGTTGTGCAGGAATCCGATTTGCTCCGACAACTCCTTGCCCTTCGACACGATCAAGCCGGCAAGCACGTCGTTATGGCCCCCGAGATATTTGGTCGCACTATGCACAACGATATCGGCGCCCAGCTCGATTGGACGCTGGAAGAACGGTGTCAGCAGCGTATTGTCGACGATCGTCAGCAAGCCTTTGGACTTCGCCCACGCGCTTACGCGTTCGATGTCCGTAATCATCATGAGCGGGTTGGTCGGCGTCTCGATCAGAATCGCTTTCGTATTCGGCGTACACAGCTCACTCATCGCATCGATGTCGTTCGTATCCACGTACGAAGCCGTCACGCCGAACCGGGTCATAATTTTCTCAAGCAGACGGTACGTGCCGCCGTACAGGTCGAGCGAGACGATCAGATGGTCGCCCTGGCTGAACAGCGAGAGTACGACATGCAGCGCAGCCATACCGGAGCTGCATGCGAAACCAGCATCGCCGGACTCCAACTGTGCAGCCGCATCTTCCAGGACGGAACGCGTCGGGTTCTTCGTCCGCGTATAGTCGAAGCCCGTGCTCTCGCCAAGCTTCGGATGGCGGAACGCCGTTGCATTATAGACAGGGAAGCTGACTGCACCGGTCTTCGGTTCTTGAATGGATCCAATCTGGGCTAGACGACTTTCGATTTTCATGAACGAATTCTCCTTATCGAATAACGAATTATTGTAAGCGGCAATTAAATATAAGCACCCATGTCGTAAGGCGTCTCCTGATACACATAATAGTTCAGCCAGTTCGAGAACAGCAGGTTCGCATGCGCACGCCAGGACGATCTCGGCTGCTTCGACGGGTCATCGTTCGGGAAGTAGTTGACCGGCACCGCGATGTCGAGTCCTTTGGATACGTCACGGTCATATTCCCACTTCAGTGTCAGCGGGTCGTATTCGGAATGACCGGAGACGAAAATTTGCTTGCGGTCCTTGCTCGCAACAATGTAGATGCCGGACTCCTCCGACTCCGACAAAATTTCGAGCTCCTCGACCTTCTCGATGTCTTCCCGGCGCACTTCCGTATGCCGCGATTGCGGCACGAAGAACCATTCGTCGAAGCCGCGCAGCAGGGGCACGTTCTGCTTCTCAGTTGTATGCGGAAATACACCGAATATTTTGTTGTCCGTATCATGCTTCGGCACCCCATAGTGGTGGTACAAGCCCGCCTGCGAAGCCCAACAAATATGAAGCGTCGATGTGACGCGGCGCTTCGACCATTCCATAATGCGTTGAAGCTCTTCCCAATAGTTGACATCTTCGAACGGCATATGTTCAACCGGCGCACCGGTAATAATCAATCCGTCATACCATTGGTCCTGAATTTCGTCGAATGTCTTATAGAACATCTCGAGATGTTCCGCGGACGTATTCTTGGACACATGCGTAGCTGGATGCAGCAGCACCACTTCGATCTGCAGCGGCGTGTTGCCAATCAGTCTTAGCAACTGCGTCTCCGTCGTTTCTTTGGTCGGCATCAGGTTCAGAATCGCGATCCGAAGCGGACGGATATCTTGATGGTAGGCCGTGCTTTCATCCATAACGAAAATGTTCTCGCCCGCCAAAATTTCTCTTGCCGGTAAATTATCCGGTACTTTGATCGGCATAATCGATCACTCCTTCTGTCTTGCTTACATTCTTATTCCGTCTTCTCCGTTGACCGACAGTTGGCGTATAGCGGTTATTATACGACAAAAGACCCGCTCGCCAAATGAGAGGGGTCTTATGATATCCATAATGACTCTCTCATCTCTCAGACCCGAATGCTCCCATTCGAATCCGCAAGAATTAGCACCGTGCTTTACGCCGGTTGCCGGGCTTCATCGGGCTAGTCCCTCCGCCTGCTCTTGATAAGAAAGATCCATATTCAGTTGTAACTTGATTAAAAATTGATTCTGATCGTACAAATACGATTCAGTAATATGTCTATACTATAGAGTATTCCTCCATGAGCGTCAAGCTGGATTTCACCTATAATACAAGCCCTCAGCGGATCGTGCGAGCCGCTTGAACGGGATGCACGCAAGCCGCATATAATGCGTATTACCGTTGTTAGCAGCAGTGCTGCAAGCGGAGCTTGCACACCTGCGTAAATTTTCTTGTACGGTATACAATGCAGGAGTATACTAGACAAGAATTATGCAGTCTTTACATGAATTCTGCATTCATTTAACAAGGGGGGAAACAGCATGGAAGGCGATGGGTCTAGTCCACAGACGTATGACTTGCACATTAGCGATCCGACGGTCGAACAGCTCCATATTTCTGCCTGCCATGCAGCGCGCCTTACATTCTGCCGGTAACATCCGGTACTATGTCATGCCCGCTAACGTTTCTTGGCAAGGCGGCAATGCGGTCCTCCGTTCGTCATGACCGTCCGGTATCGGATGATAGGACGAAAGGAGTGAGCGGCAATGAAAATCCGCCGCGTCAACAACGGCATTTTTACCCCGATTGAAGATATTAATGAAGCGCTTGCCGCACCGGCAACCGGCTTCTATTGGATCGACGCTGATCTGGAGGATCTAGCCCAGCTGCAACCGTTGTTCGGCTTGCATGATCTGGCCGTTGAGGACTGCCTCAGCGAAGAAGAGCAGCGGCCGAAGATCGAAATTCACGACGGCCATTATTTTATCGTTATTAACAGCATTCGATTCGATGACGAAGAGATCTTCATGCGCGCGTTGAACATTTTTCTCGGACGCCATTTCATTATAACGGTCACGAAGCAGAAGATTAACGAACTCCGCCTGTTGAAGCCGATTCTGTGGGAGGAAGAAGTTAATTCGCCCGACCGCTTCCTGTACCATCTCGTCGACCTCGTCGTCGACAATTATTTCTTCGTCGGCGACCGGATCGAAGTACGGATCGACAACCTCGAGGAAGACATTTTGATGCATACGAAGAAAGCGCATCTGAACGAAATTATCGGTCTCCGAAGCGAAATCTTATGGCTGAAGAAAGTGCTCGGTCCGCAGCGCGAGGTCATCGCGACGCTGAACAAGAAAGACTTGAAGCTGATCGACGATCAGCTCCAGAAGTATTTCAGCGATATCTACGAGAACGCCGTGAAGATTTCCGAGACATTCGATACGTACCGCGATCTGATGAGCAACTTGCGAGAAGCCTACCAGTCCAGCTTGTCTAACCGGGCGAACGAAATCATGCGCGTCTTTACCGCATTGACGACGATCTTCATGCCCTTGACGTTTATTACCGGCGTATATGGGATGAATTTCGATTTTATACCGGGCTTGCATATCCACAACGGATCGTACATTCTGCTCGGCTTCATGATGCTGCTTGGCCTCGGGATGTTCTACTTGTTCCGCAAGAAAGATTGGCTGTGAGCGAAGTACGACATAAGTAAAGGCGGAGAGTATCCGGCATATTGCCGGGCTCTCCGCCTTTATTTGGTTAAGCTGCATTCTCTTCGGCAAGCGCTTCGCGTTTGCCCTTGTCAATGTTAACGTACCGAAGCAGCACGATTCCGATGACGAAGAAGGCGATCAGCGACAAAATGCCGATTCGGCTCGAGTCTGTATTGCCGGCTACGACCGCGAACACGAACGGCCCGACAACGGACGAAAATTTGCTCGATATAGTCAGGAAGCCGAAGAACTCGGCCGACCGGACCGGCGGCACCAGATCGGCATAAAGCGACCGGGCGAGCGCCTGGCTGCCTCCTTGCACGAGTCCGACCATCGTCGCGAGAATATAAAAGTGCAGCGCATTTTCCATAAAAAAACCGAGCGTCACAATGACGATGTAGAGCATAAGCGAGAGGTAAAGCCCTTTCTTCGCGCCAAGCTTGCGGGCAAACCGGCCGAACAGCAGCGAGCTCGGGAATCCGACGAACTGCGTAATGAGCAGCGCCGTAATAAGAGCATTCATCTCGATGCCGATGCTGCTGCCGTAAACAGTCGCCATCACGATAACGGTATTGATGCCATCATTGAAGAACCAGTATGAGACCATATATTTCAGCAATTCGGGATACTGCCGGATGGATCGGAACGTCTTGCCTAACCGCTCGAATGCGGTCGATACCGCCTGCTTCACCGTCGAGGCAGCCGCTTCCCGCCTGCTCTCCTTCACATGACGGACGATCGGGATAGCGAACAGAATCCACCACAGGCCGACCGTCAGGAAGACGATTCGCGTCGCGCTCTCGCTGCTGGATAATCCGAGCCATTCCCACTTCTGTATCATCACAACGTTAATGGCAAGCAATACACCGCCGCCAAGATACCCCCATGCATAGCCTTTCGAACTGACTTGATCCCGCTGGTCCGCAGGCGAGACATCGATAAGCAGCGCGTCATAGAACGTATTGCCCGCCGCGAAACCAATCATCCCGATAATGATGAGCACGGAAGCAAGAAGCCAGTCTCCTTCGCCGACAAGTACGCAGAGCAGACTCGCGATTGAGCCGAGAATGGCGAAAAAGCTTAAAAACTTTATTTTCGAACCGGTATGATCGGCAATGGCTCCGAGCACCGGCGACAGAACGGCGACGATAAGCGCCGCGATGCTCTGGGTGTTCGCCCAATATACGGTTGGCAGATTGCCCCCGAGCCCTTTGCCTGCCACTTTCTCATAGTACACCGGCATCACTGCAGCAATCATCGTCGTGACGAAAGCCGAGTTCGCCCAATCATACATGAGCCACCCTCGAATTGCCTTGTTGTTGTTCAAGACAGCCCGACCCCCTCGTTATTAGCATCCAAGATGCTTGCCGGACAACATTTCGACATTTACCAGCGGACTCCTTCTAAATCTTATGTAAAGATTGTTTACATTTTGCCACGGCGGTTTATTTCATTTATAATAAAAATAACAAGTGATAAATAACTCTTATCGAGACAAGGAGACTGTTCATGAACATCAATCAACTTGAAACGCTCCTTACGATATCGAGAACGATGAGTTTCCGCAAAGCGGGCGAAATGCTGAATTTGACGCAGCCGGCCGTATCCGCGCAAATCAAAAGTCTCGAGGACGAATTCAAAACGGTATTGATCGACCGCAACCAGCCGGTAACGTTAACGGACCGCGGTCAAGTGTTTCTCGAGCATGCGGAGCGCATACTAACCATTGTTGAGGAATTAAAGCAGAAGCTGTCCGATCTGAACCAGGTGCCTCAAGGCCATATTATTATCGGCACGACCAGCACGATCGCGATTCAAATTTTGCCTCGCGTCCTCACCTATATACAGAACCAGTTCCCGATGATCAAAACGACGATTCACTCCATGCCCTCCACGCAAATTATGCCGGCCGTCGAACAAGGAATGCTGGATATCGGCATTACCTATCTCAATGATCGCAATCCGCACATGGAAGCGTCCACCTTGTACTACGATACGTATGAGCTTGTCGTAGCGCCCGCTCATCCAATGAGCAACCTTAAGCATACGACCGTCGAAGCGTTGAAAGACATTCCGATGATTATGTTGTCGCCCGATACTTTCGGCAGAAGGTTCGTTGACCAGATTTTTCAGAAATACAGTATTCAGCCGAACATCGTCATGGAACTGTCAAGCAGCGAGGAAGTGAAGCGGATGGTCGAGCTGAATCTCGGAGCGGCCGTCGTATCGAAGCTGTCGATCACGAACGAGCTGAAGCAAGGCACACTTCGGATGATTAAGGTCAATGAACTGGAGCTGACGCATCCGGTTGGCGTCGTCTACCGGAGCGGTCGTTATTTAAATTCCGCGATTACGCAGTTTCTAAGCGACCTGAAGGGCATGCCGGAAACGCAGTTCATTAGCACCGAGTAACTCGAGCAACGGAACGGAACAGGAGGTCCCAGGATGAAATTCGATTTGCATACCCACCACTTCCGCTGCGGCCATGCGGACGGAACGATCGAGGATTATATTAAAGCCGGCATCGAAGCAGGCTTGAAGGCGATCGGGATCTCCGATCATTCGCCTTATTTCGGCCATGAGGACGAGCAGCCGTTCCCGAAGATCGCGATGGCGCGCAGTGAGCTTAAAGCTTACGTCGATGAGGTGCTGCGCCTGAAAGCCAAGTACGAAGGGCGCATCGATGTTCTTCTCGGCATGGAATCAGACTACTTCCCAAACCATATCGAGACGTACCGGAAGGCGTTCGAGCCTTATCCGTTCGACTATCTGATCGGTTCGGTCCATCAGACTCGCGGCGTCAGCATTTTTAACCGTAACCGTTGGAAAGGGCTGAACGATCAGCGGCGGATCGAAGAGAAGGCGCATTATTACGAATTGATCGCCGAATCCGCTCGGACCGGCTTGTTCCACATCCTCGGCCATATCGATGCGATGAAAGGCTATCACCCCTCTTTCTCCGATATCCCTGCCATGGATGCCGTCGACAATACGCTGCGCATTATCGGTGAATGCGGCGTCGCGATCGAAATCAATACGTCGGGCAAAACAAAAGAAGTCGGCGGCTGGTATCCGTCCGATGAAATTTTGGAGAGGGCGCTGCATTGGGGCGTTCAAGTGACGTTCGGCTCGGATGCGCATACCCCTTCCCGCGTAGGCGACGAGTGGGAACTTGTCCGCAAGCGGCTGAAGGAAATCGGCTTTACGCAGTGGGTTTATTTCAAAGAGAAGCAGCGGGTCGACGTTGCTCTCTAAGCGATAGCGGACAAAAAAAGGAGCCTTCCCGAGGGAAGGCTCTAAAAGTTATATTAAAAAGGGGGTCTTGCTTATTATAATAGCCCACCTATGTAATGAGACGATAACAGGAACATTACAAGTGTGTTACAGATGCACAATTGTATTGGATTAAGAAAGGCTTGATTACGCGATGTGGCTGTTGACTGCAATCGGAAGCGCCGTCTTGTTCGGGCTTGCCGGTTGGTGGATGAAAGTAAGTCAAATGAAAGGCGGCTCCTCGAACGGGCTATTGTTCGGCTTGTACGTATCCGGCACGCTCGGCTTCGGCGTACACAGCGCCGTGGAGGGAACGCTCTCCGGCATCGCCGACTGGCGGCTGCTGGCAGCCGGTCTTGTCATCGGCGCAGGCTCCGCCTGGGGAAATGCCTTATTCATGAAATCGCTGGAATACGGTCCGGCAAGTCTCACCTCTCCGCTGACGAATATGAATATTGCACTCGTCGTCGGTATGGGCATCGTCGTCTACGACGAACCGGTATCTGCGGCAGAATGGACCGGCATCGCTCTCCTGCTGCTGTCGGTCGTCTTCGTCTCAATACGCGGCAAAGAACCGCTGACGGTGACGCAGCGGCGATGGTTCGTTCTTGTTATAGCCGCTATCTTCCTGTTCGCATTCCGCAACGGCGGCCTCAAAGTAACCGAGCAGTTGGAGCTTGCTAGCGCCCCTGTCCTTCTGGTCGGCTATGCGCTGTCGCTGCTCTGGTTCCGCCAGCTCGACGCCGCTGACCGCAACCGCATCGTCCCGGCCTCATCACCTGACCCAGCCGTCGCTAGCCGGCGCGGCTTCCGCTGGGGATTGCTTGCCGGGCTGTTCTCGTACGCCGGCTTGCAGCTGTATGCCGTCGCGCTCGAGACCGGCAAGGCAAGCATTGCGGCGCCGGTCTTCGCGACGAACAGTCTCGTCGTCGCGCTCGGCTCGATCGTTCTGTACCGGGAGCGGCTGACGAAGCTGCAGTGGACGGCTTTTGCGCTGACACTGGCCGGCCTTATCGTAATTAGAATGTAAAGCTTGCACCAGGGACGTACCGCTTAACTAAGCGGTACATCCCTGCCGTTTATCGAGCGGTAGGAGATGAGCCAAAACACGGCCAAGTAAGCAGCGGTAACAGCAGCAGAAAAAGCCAGCGTCATGCCCTTAATAAGCGGAGCGCCTTCGAAATACACGTTAAAGTCGGTGTTGGCGAACAGCACGTAGCGCGTCACCTCAAGCTTCGTCGCGAGCAGCCGCGTAGCCATGCCCGCCGAGAAATAAATAAACAACGACACCGCGATCGAAATAGCCGAATGCTTGACGAGCGCCGATATCGTATAGGCGAGCGCCGCCATAATGGACAGCTCCAGCCCCGCCAATGCCCAGTACCGGAGCGTCGATTGAACAAGCGATTGCTCCACGACCGTACCGTCGCTGACGATAAGCCGGACATCTGACCCTCCGAAGCCGAACAGCACGTAGCCGATGAGAAGGGAGACCAGAAGCAGGAAGGCGGTTGCTGTGACCGTCAGCAGCGGAATCATGGCGAATTTGGCATGGAGGAAGGAAGCTCTTGAGGTCGGTTTCAGAAATAACGCTTTGATTGTCCCTTGCTGGTATTCGGCAGCCAGCGTATAAGCGCCGAAGGAAATAATGTAAAGTCCGATCAGCGACAGCAGCAGCTGATTGCTCCGGACAAAATGCCAGGCGCTGCGTTCGTTCTCGGGCTTCAAATGGTGTTCGAGCCTGTACTCATGAATAAGAATATCCTCCTGATTCACTTCGTACATCAACGTGCCGGGACGCAGCTCCTCTTGTGTTGTCTTCAAACTGTCGAGCTGCCGCTGCACTTGTGCCTCCCAGTTGTCCGAAGACGCCGTCTCCGGCTTGACCCCGTATTTCTGATAAGCCCCATTCGCGACAGACAGTGCGAACAATACAGCCATCAGCACGTAGAACAAACGCTGGCGGTGCAACTTCATCCATTCCCCGAATAATACGATCATCATACACATCCTATCCGCTTTGTTTATTTCTCGTCATACGCAAATATTCACTCTCCAGATCGAACGCTTTCTCTCGAATCGATTTCACTGGCAATCCGCCAAGCAACGCAAGCAGTGCCGGATAATGCTCCCGCTCCATCAGGAACGTCAAGACGTTCTCCCCTTGGCGGGTCACGTCGTGAATATAAGATTGCGCGGTCAGCAGCGCATATGCTTGATCACGCTGTTCGAACTCTACTGCGAAGGACAGCACCGCATCTCTGTGGACCTGAGCCGACGGAGTGCCGATCAAGCTCAGCTTCTTGTCGTGCAGCAAGCCGAACCGGTCGCATATTTGCTCCACTTCGCTCAACTGATGACTCGATATAACGACGGCAAGCCCTTTCTCCTTCGCAATGCGCCCGATCAACTGGCGGAAGTCGATAACGCCGCCGGGGTCCAGCCCATTGAGCGGCTCATCTAGAATTAGAAGCGACGGCTCGTTAAGCAGACACTGAGCGATTGCAAGCCGCTGCCGCATGCCAAGCGAATATTGGCCGATGCGTTTATAGACGTAATCAGACATGCCCATCAGCTCGATGACATCGTCCAGTTGCTGCTTCTTGCCGTGCCGCCCGTAGAGACCGCACAAATAGTTTAATTGGTCGATGCCGCGAAAATATTTGTACAAGGCCGGTCCTTCAATAATGGCTCCAAGCTCGCGAAGCGCTTCCTTGCGCCGCTTCTCCAGCGAAAAGCCGCCGATCGATACGGAGCCTGCCGTCGGCCGGATCAAGCTGGCAATCATTCCGAGCGTCGTCGTCTTGCCCGCCCCGTTCTCCCCGATCAGCCCGAATATCTCACCCTTCATGAGCGTGAACGAAACGTCCTCGACGATCATCCGCCCTTGTCTTTGCTTCGTCAGTCCCTTCACCTGCAATGCCGGAGCATGACTCATTCTCATCACCTACATTTTCCAATTATAATAAACCGCTGACGCAACGAACGTTAGATGGGCCATCAGAAGCACGACCATAACCGCTTCCTTAAAGTGCTCGTCAAGCGAATCGATTCCGGAATATTTCGCCACGATGAACAGGATGGCAAGTGCAATCAGCATCACATAATAGGCCATCTGATAAGCGCTTTTCAGAATCGTACTCGTACGCTCATCCTTCCCCCTTGGGAAAATAAAAGCAAAATATAAAGCCGACAGACCGAACACAAGAAGCGCAAGCGGCGTCAAATAAGTCATAAACACGTCAATTCCCCCCCTTCTCCAGTTGATCCGAATGAAACTGGAACACCTCGTTAATATCCGCGTCGAACAGCTCGGCGACCCGGAATGCCAGCATCAAGGACGGATTGTACTTGTTCGCTTCCAGCGACACGACGGTTTGTCTGCTCACCCCCAGCAGCTCGGCCAACTGCTTCTGCGACCATTTGCGGCTAGCCCTCAGCACATGGATCCTATTTTCCAGCCACTGCTCCACTATATCCCTCCCTCCTCAAGAGGATTGTAATATATTTATGACAAAAAGTAAAATATATATTACACAAATAGACCTTTCCACTCATCCGTGGAAAGGTCTCACCTTGTTCCCTCCGCTTCCGACAGCTGTCTAGCGAAGCTCAAGCGTCAATAAGGACGGCACGCGGTCGCGATCGTGAATACGCAGCAGACCGTAACCGATGCTGGCCAGACCGTTCATAACGCCGACCGCATTCACGTCCGCCTTGATCGCGCAGGACGGCTTGAACAGACTCTCAAGGAGCGAACGCTCATATGCAGCCGCCTGAGTCTGAAGCCCAGGATCGCCTGCCTCAGCCGCTTGATTCAAAATGTCCGCATTTCCCATCGCGCCATGACAGAAGGAGAAATTGCCGCCCATCTCCGCTGCAAGCGTCGCCTTCACGGCAGCCGCAACATCCGCTTCCAGCCCTTCGAATTGCGGACAGCGATGCGCCGCAGCAAGGCGGGACAGGAGAATGCCCGGGGCGCCGTGGCACCATGCCAATGAATGCTGGTCCAAGTGATCGCTGAACCAATTGCCGACCTCCGCATCGAATTTCGTATTCTCGTAAGCGACGGCCTCCTTTATGAGCGCGGCAATCTCATCCTGCCGTTGGGAGTAAGGCATGAAGCAACATAACGCATATATTATACCGGCGTTGCCGTGCGAGAAGCCGATGTACGGTTTGCTGTCTTCCCCGCCCGGACTCCATGCGATACCGGTCGGCTGCGACTTCGCATGGGCAGCCAAATGACCGACGACGAGGTCTCCGATTCGCCGCAGCTCGGTATCGCGCTCATAGTCCATGACACGCGCAAGCACCGTCAGTGCCCCTGCGCTGCCGCCGATCATGTCGAACAGCTTGTCTCCCTGCACCAGACGGGGAAGCTCTCGAAGCAAGCGGACTCCCGTGCTTCTTCGCCCCGGATCGTCCAATATGCGTCCGAGCTGATAGAAGGAATACGCCATTCCCCCTAGTCCAAGAAACGCTCCGATATTAATATTGTCCGGTTCGATGAACTGATCCAGCACGAGCTCGATCGGCCGAATAGCCGCCTCGCATGCATGGCGGTACTTCTCTCGGCCCGTCGTCTGCCATAGATAAGCGAAGAATAAGGCAATGCCCGGATTGCCGTCGTACAGCCCCGGCCCCGTTATCGAGAATTGCCACATCGTTTCGCTGCCGCCCTTGGTCACCATGCTTGTCCAGCAATACTCTTCTCCTTGCGGGCCGTCGTGCTTTACGGCCGAGCGAATCAGCACGTCGGCAATCAGCTCCGCCCTGCCCACCAGATCGACCTCGCCGCCATCCGGCGCCGCCCAGCCTTCCAGATCGGCCATCTTAATATCCTCCTCGGCGTACATCGCCGAAATGGTCGAGCGAATAATGGTCAACTGGTTCGCCAGATCCGACTCCGAATAATGCTCAAGCTTGGACAGGCTGCGCTGCAGACCGTCGACCTTGTAGAAGTCGCTGATCCTCTGCTGACGCGAATTCCAGAGGTCGCGGCTGGAAGGTGTCGTATAGAAATATGGAATATCTCCGCCAAGCATATCCTCAATCTCCGATACGGCCGCCCGGCTGACGACATCCGATACGCCAGTCACCCGGTTGAGCAGCAGCTCCCGGTCCAGTTGATTGCGCATAAAGTCGGGGTGGTAGCTTAAGTGCAGCAGTCTTGCATATTTCATTGTACTGGACAATATTTTACGGATCTCGCATTGCGCGAACGTTGTCAGCTTCTCTTTGGTTTCATTGGCATGCTGCATAAAGAACGTGTACACCGCTTCGAAGCCCCGGCATATGGAGTCCAAATAGTCGACGATATTAGCTGATTCGTCGTCGCTGCCGATCGGATTGTTATGTCCCGGCGATACGATGCCGAACTGCTTGGCGAACCTCATCTCGTCGGTGTATGCTCCTTCGACGGTGCTGATTTTGAACGGGCTGATCTGCTCCTCGCGCCCTCCGATTCCGCTAATGTCGAACGGTTGCCGCTTATCTACGGCCACCGGAATTACGCCCGTCGACAGTACCGAATCACGAATGAGCATGAGCGCCTTATTGATGGCTCCACTGTCCGTCAGATCGTGATCGATGCCCAGCGGATGATGGAACAACGACTCCAGATCGATCAGCACCGGTTGATCGCCGCAGGCGATAATATTCTCATAATGAAAGTCCGTCGCGTTCATCGTATGCAGTACGGCAAGCAGCTTGCCTAACCGATAATAGAACCGCTCCGCTTGGCTATCCGTCCCGCTTTGTTCGTGCGCCACGAATTCCATCCAGCCATATCCGTCCCGATTGACGGCGGATACCGTAAGAAGAGGCGCCTGATCGTCCATTCTGTCGTTCATCCACGCCAGCAAGTTCTGGAACGTCTCGTCAATTTTCATATCTCTGGGCTTATAGACGATTCTGCTGCCGCAGCCATACCGAATAATGACGACAGTTCGCCCCTGCTTGTGCGAATCGCCTTGGCCGAGCTCCAGACGCTCGATAACCCGCTCTTCTATTCCGAACTGCTCGGAGAGCAAGGCCCAATCGGCGAAGGAGCGGGATACCGCTTCCAGAATGGAACGCTTGACGTCGCGCGTCTTCTCAGCCAGCAGCCGGAACAGGACCGGATATTCCTGCAGCAGCGCTAGGCGATACGACTCCCGGTTCAAATATTGCTCGACGTAGCTCGAATAACGCTCTTCCGGCGTGCCGCCTGCGAGACTGCCTTCCGTCCGAAGGTAATTGATCTCCAGCATCAGCGTCTTATGCGCAATCGCATATAATTGGTCCAAGTAATATTTGACAATATCGTTCTTGGCGTCCAGGCGAATCTCATGCCGATAGCCGGGCAGCAAATCGTAGAACATCTGGTAATAAAACTCCCGAAGGAACGGCTCAAAGAACGTATAGAACGGAAACGTGCGCAAGGCGATCGTCTCGTAATCGTCCCCCGCTTCCGTTCTCGCTTCCCCCTGCCCCAAATATATGTTCTCTATGTAATCAACCCATTCGGAGCTTGCCCCGAAGTCCTCCGGCTCGTCACGGTCGAAGTGACTGCCGACGAATGCAACGTCTACCTTATACCGCTGCTCTAGCAGGCTGGCGAACTCCGATTGATGTTGCAGGCCGAGCAGCCCCTTCCAATAGGGCAGAGCCATCGTCAGATCCGCTTCTTCCGCAGCGGAAGGGCCGCTTTTGCGCTCACTAATGTTCAGCGCCCGATAAGCATAGGCTGTTGTCATCACACGATCTCCTCTCGCACGACGAAGAGATAAGCTCTTCGCTTATCTCTTCGTCCAATCGCAGAATAAATGAATTATTTGCAAGATTTCTGGCACTCTACCGTCAACGTGCACACGTGGCCGTTGTTGCCGATGAAGTAGCTAGCCGCTGCGCAAGCAAGCGACGTCAGAATCGTCTCTGCCCAGCGAACTTCCGCTGCACCCGTCGCTGCGCCGCCGACGCTCAGAAGCTCGTCAGCGTTCAGCTCAGCGATAGGGTTCTCGATCGGCAGCGCTGCGTTATGAGCTCTGTCGTAAGGATTTTTCCAACCTTTGTTCATTATTTTCACCTCCTTTCATGCCGCTTCGATCGATATACGCCTCAATCAGCAGTTGATAGTAATCGCTTGACTGCAACAGCTGAGCATGCGTCCCGCATGCCGCCACCTGCCCGCGTTCCATCACGACGATTTGATCCGCGTCCATGACGGTAGACAAGCGGTGGGCGATAATGATGCGCGTGCAAGCCAGGTTGGACAAATATTGCTCGATCCGCTGCTCGTTAATGCTGTCCAGCGCATTGGTCGCTTCGTCGAACACGATAATTTTGGGTGAGTGGACCAGACATCTGGCGATCGCAACCCGCTGCCGCTGACCGCCAGACAAGTTGCTGGCCGCCTCAGACAGCACCGTATCGTATTTCATCGGCATCGCTTCGATCTCTTCATGGATTTGAGCTGCTTGGGCCGCCCGAACGACCTCCTCCAACCCGACCTCCGGATAATTGCCCTTGATGTTCTCCAGTATCGATTGATTAAACAAGTAAGGCTGTTGGTTGACGATGCCCATCTGCCGGCGGATATGCGGCTTGTCGAGCTCGGCCAGATCGTGATCGTCATACATGACGTTGCCTGCGCTTGGCTCATACAAGCCGACAAGCAAATTCGCAAGCGTGCTCTTGCCAGAGCCGGAGGCGCCAATGACAGCAACCTTCTGGCCCGCCTCGATGTTCAGGCTGATATCTTTGAGCACCGGGTCGGCATATTTCGTATAAGCGTAAGACACGCCGTCCAACCGGACATTCCCTTCGAGTTGGTGCTGAAGGTATGTCTTGTTCGGGTCCGATTCAACCGGAGTATCCATCACGTCCTGCACTCGACGCAAATAGACTTTCAACTGAAAGAACGTCTCGAACGACAGAATGAGCGAGTTCGCCGTCGCGATAAAATAAGCGGCGATCGACTGGAAGGCGATAAGCTCGCCGATCGTCATCTGCCCGCTGCTGACCCTCGTCGCCCCGATCCAGATGATGAACATCGGAATGTAGAACGTCAGCGAGCCGGAGAAGCCGTTGAGCAGGCCGAACAGCCTCTCCCGCCGCATGAACGTCTGCACGTACTGCGAATACAAGCGGTGCCAACGTGCCGATACGTTCTTCTCCGCGCCGGAGATTTTAATGTTCAGCATCCCTTGCACCGATTCGTTCTGCAGCGAGAACAGCTTCGTATCTTTCGCCAGCTCATCCCTGTTCGCCTCGTGCAAGAATGGCCGAATCGCATAAATCCCCAGATACAGCACGCCGACGAACAGGAAGATGAATAACGACAAGTACATCGATTTGGAAATCATATACCCGACGATGACGACCAGCAGGATGCAGTCCAGAAAGCTCTTCATCACCTGGTTCGCAACGATCATGCGGATTGACCGCAGGTTGGAGAACCGGTACATCAAGTCGCCCGAGCTTCGGACCTGGAAGAAGCTGTACGGGATCGCCAGCATCCTTCCGAAGAATCCGCCCGACAGCTCGAAGTCGACGTTGCGGAATACGCGAATCATCGTCTCGTTCATCAGAAGACTGAAGGCGAAGTAGAGCACCAGCGCAAGCAGCAGGCTTTGAATATAGAGCGCCGTCGAGCTGCCGCTCTGCTTGACCAACAGATCGTCGATCATATGCTGGATAAATATCGGCGAGATCAGTGCGAACGCCTGCAACGAAATGTTGGAGGCCAGCATAAAAACCAGCATCCGCGGCTTCTTGAACAGCAGCTTCAAATAGGGCTTCCACAGGCTCTTCGGCCTCTGCTTCACGAAGCTCTCGCCCGGCTCCGCCCACAGCACGTAGCGGGAGAACTTCGCCGAGAATTCCTCCTCGCTCAGCTTGGCTCTGCCGTTAGCCGGATCGAGGATATAATAGCGGCCGTTCTTAATCCGTTCCAGCACGATAAAATGCTTCTGCTCCCAGTAGCAAATGAGCGGTCCGTCCAGCTGCGACAATCGTTCCATTTTAAAGCATTTGACCTTAAAGCCAAGCTCCTCGGACAACCGCTTCAGCTCGAACAGCGTATTGCCGTCCCGCCCGCTGCCAATCCGGTCGCGCAGCTCGAACAGCGACAAATGCTTGCCGTAATATCCGCTGATCATCGCGACGCATGCAAGGCCGCATTCGGTCTGACTCATCTGTTCAATAAACGGGACTTTACGCATCGATGACGGCGACTCCCTTCCCGGATGGAAACCCTAGCGTCAGCAAGGACGGAATGCTGCGGTTATGAAGTCGCAGCAGCGTCCAGCCGACCCCCGTTACTCCTAACATCAAACCTGCAAGACTTCTCGCCTTCATTCCTTCGAGCTTGCTTCGAATATCCGCCCGCTGAAGCGACTGTTCGACGCATCGTTCGATGGCGGGCTTGAATTCGCGCCCCCATTCGGCTATCGAGATATCGAGCAAGATATTGAGATTGCCGAACAATCCATGACAGAGCGATAAGCGGGGCAAGCTGCCAGTCGCTTTCATTACGGCGTCCATAACGCCCGTCAACTGCGCCGGCTTTAAGCCTGAATCTTGCGCCAGCACTCGTCCGAGCAGCACGCCTGGAGCGCCGTGGCACCAGTAGTTGGAGGCGAATGGACTTGCGGCATGCTCTCTGAGGTCTCGCCAGTTGCAGTGCGCCTCGTCGAAGTTCGACGCTTCGAATTCGGCAAGCTTGTCCCTCAGCCCGCGGCCTTCCCGCCATCCGCATTGCTTCTCCAGCTTGTCGAGTGCATAGATCAGTCCGGACGATCCGTGAGCGAAGCCCGTCCATGCGGTCGGCGCTGACTTCAGCCGATCGAGCATACGCCGACCGTAGAGCACCGCCGTATCGTAAGCCGCCTGTTCACGGGTCAGCGTCCATATATTCGTGCACAGAGTCGCGATACCGGCATAACCGTCCAAATAATCGACAATCGGCTCGGTTTCCTTGTATCCGTTCCCCTGCGTAATTTCAATTCCGGATTGCGGAGCGCTGCGGATCGAATCCAGCAGCTCCATTGCAAATTGCCTTGCATCGGGAAACTCGAACAGCTCGTTCAAGTAGATGCCGGCATATACGACCGACCCCATACCGTTAAAGACAGAAGGAGACATATCGCCTTTTATTCGTGCGAATACCGACGTGACGAATCGGAAGCTCTTAACCGCAATGTCACGATATTTCTGTTCTTTCGTTTGCTCGTACATTTGGCCCAGAAAGACCGTCATTCCCATAATCCCGCTGTACAGCGAGAAATCCAAAGCCTGCCACATACATCGTTCATCTTGATTGCGTACTCCAATCCAGCTTGCATATTGATCGTCCTCGATCGCCTGCTCTGTCAAATAATCCGCAATACGCCGCGCCTCAGACATCGGATCGAACAAATGCCCTTCCTCTTCACTCTTGCTCCCTGGCAGCGCCTCGACCGCAGCGGCTTCCATTTCCCGAATCTCGTTATAATGCAGCGACGCCGACATCAATCTCATTTGGAAAGCCTTGTCT
The DNA here is from genome assembly GCF_004000825.1 of Paenibacillus kobensis NBRC 15729. GTDB lineage: Bacteria > Bacillota > Bacilli > Paenibacillales > Paenibacillaceae > Paenibacillus_T > Paenibacillus_T kobensis. The sequence continues at coordinate 55,130 of NZ_BILZ01000025.1, forward strand.
TCTTCTCCGAGACGGTCGATCTGCCCGCGAATGATGTCAAGACTCGACTGCGTAAAAACACCGTCTATTACAGCTCCGCGACAGTCCGTTACGGACGTGCCGTCCAGACCGAACGTAAAGTAAGGAATGTCGTTGTTCAGCAAATCTTGAATTTCGCTCCATACGACGCGCTCGAACGACGGCTCCGCTTTCGTAATGTTCCAAAGCATCTCCAGCAGCAACTCGCGTTTCAATCCGTCTCCCATATTGTCCGGATGTACGGATGCGGTCAGGAAACGTCCATAAAGATAGGTCGGGCGCAGCAGCGCTCTGCATCGAACATGAGTGAACAGCGACGACACGACATCGAACAAACGCTCTTGCTCCTGGATGTAGATGCGGTAAACATTCTCAAATCCCCGCATAATATCTCCGACATATTGCACCGGATTAATGATTTCTCCGTTCAATTGAACCAGATGGCGGTCGTGGGAAGTAACGAACGGAATTTGCTCATAACGCAGCGGTCCGCCTTCTTCGCTCTTGAGCGCCCACCCCGTCATATTGCCGGATACCTGATCGGGCTTGCCGGCAATTCCGCTAATATCGAAATCGAACCTCATATTAAACAGCTGGCCGGTCGGATACAGCCCCGATGTCAGTACGGTGCGCTGAATCTCCGATGCCGGAAAAGGCACTACGCCGGTCTTGAAGATCGAATTGGAAATAACGGTCTCCATATCGATGACAAAAGGCATTTCCCCGCTGGCCACGATGTTCTCATAATGCATATCCGTCGACTGAAACAGATGAAAAATGCCGCTCAGCACTCCCATCCGGTAATAATAACGTGCGACCTGCTCCTCGTTCGCACAAGTCTGATGCCCAATATATTGCTGCCATCCGTAATGTCCCCGGTCAATCGTCCTCGCGGCAAGCGGACCGTCCTCCAATCCGCTGCGCTCCAGGAAGTCGAGCCATTGCGCGAATGCCATATCGGTCTGCAGCGACCTGGGCTTGTAGACAACCGTCGTACCGTTATCAAAATGCAGCAGCGTTACCGTCCGACCGTCTTGATGCGAATCTCCCGCGCTCATGGCAATGCGCTGCAGCACGGCTGGCATACCGCCTAACAAGGTATCCTGAAGCTGGGCATAATCTTCCTCCAGCCTGCCGAACAATTCCATACCGTTGCGCACCGCTCTTGCCGCTTGCTCCGCCATCATACGTGCTAATACCGGATACTGCCGCAGAATACGTGTCCAGGCCTCCGCATCGTCAGCCCATTCGCCGATGTAAGCCTCTAACGTCAATTCCGGCTTCGACTCCCGGCACAGATGAAAGTCGTATACGACAACTTTATCGCTTAGCATCCGCAAGTCGCTCATCCAATTCTGCATCGCATGATGGATCACTTCATCCCCCATGATGGGCTTCATGCGCTCCAGAAGACCGCCGCTCCACATCATCTGTTCGATATAGTGCAAGAACGGGGCGGTGAATAAAGCGATTCCAAGCTGCAGGTTGCTTCGCATCCAATAAGGCGTCGGCCAAAGCTTCAGAACATCCTCAAGCGTCTGCTCCCACTGCATATCGGTAACGGAGGGGATACCGCCGCTTTGCAGCATGCTGACGAAGGCTGCTTTATCGGTCCCTCTCATCTGCAGCCGGCTGCCGAACACTTCGGGCGAAGAGCCTGAACGGGCTAACCACGGAGCGAGTGCCTCCGTTTCGGACAGGGCGGCGGCACCTTGCCGCTGCGTCTTGCTAGTCCCTCTCTCCGACATGTAAGCAGCCTTCGCATAGGGACGATAAGTATCCACCGTCGTCACGATATCCCCACCTTCATTCGCTTAAATTAGCATTTCGTCGAACATGCCGTCGTCGGGCACGATCTGCTGGAATCTTGAATCGTATAGATGATTACTGGCGGGATAATCGCGCACGGCCACGAACTGCGCTGTTCAACTTCAGCAGCGCCGGACAGTTCCATCAATTCGGACTCGTTCACTTCGCCGATCATATCGATTGCTCGCATCATTATTCACCTCCTTTCATTGTTGGCGATGCATTCCAGTATTGCTTCGATCTCTTGTCATCATCTTATCAAGCAATCGGACTGCCGAATATCGTGGCAATCCACACACTTCCATGTGGTTTCCCACATTTCACACTCCCTGCGGAAGATCGAATGAATAAAAGCCTGCGGGGAGCGCTTCCGATCGGAAACGCTCCCCGCAGGCTTGGATCACACAGGAGTCTGCCAATATTTCGCCACCGCTTCTACCCGGTTTCTTACGCCCAGCTTGCGGTAAATTTTGCTCAAATACGTCTCGATTGTCCGCACGCTAAGGTGCATGCTCTTGGCAATTTCCTTATTCGTGCTGCCGCCCGCCACCTGCTCCATCACGGTACGCTCCGAATGCGTCAGATTCGGTTGCACATCCGAAGACGCATTGCGCAGCTCGACCAGCTCCGCCATACGCGTAGGGAGGATGGAGAAGCCGCATAGCTCTCCCTCCATTGCGACCATGAGCTGCCGCTGGGTGGAATAAGCGGGAAGGTAGCTGACAATTCCCGAGCTCCAGAAATCTTCCACCATCAATTCATCCTCCCGCTCATATAACGCGATAATATGATTGATGATCTTATTCCGCTTCAGCTCGCGAACGAGATCGAGCGATTGGTTTATAAGCGCGCTTTCGACTAGAAGGATGTTCGGACGGGACTTCACGAGCATCTCACGCTCAATACAGTTGCTCGTCATCACTTTATCGATGAAATGAAACTGCTCGATCAGAAACTTCAATCCGAAGAGCAGCGTTCCTTGCTGCATAATGATCATTGAACTGTAATGGTGTGCCAGCACAAGCTCCACCTCTGTCCTTATATACTTCCCTCTTATCGGGTAACTGCCTTGTATACGTTTAAGATGCCGCTTCCATAAAACGACGAGTCTTTGCCACTGCTGTCGACACCGTATTTATACAAATGCCGTTCCGCCTGCGCCGGCTTATTCTTTAATCCATATTTGCCGATGATTAACCCAAGGGCTGCCGATACTTTCGGTGTCGCAACTGAAGTGCCGGCCATAAAGCCGTACCCTCCGCCGACGACCGTGCTGATGACCTGTTCCTTTTCATACCAGCCTTCCGCTAACCACCGGTCTATTCCATACTGCTCATAATACCGGTAGTCTCCTCCCGGAGCACTAATGTCGACCAATCCTCTGCCATAATTCGAGAACAACGACAATTCATTCGTTGGTCCTACGGATGCAACCGTTACAACGTTCGGCAGCGAAGCCGGCACATCGAATACTTTACCTTTGAACGTAACGCCGTCCTCGGCCATCTTCGCCCGCATAAATTGCTCGAACTGCTTACGGTCCTTCTCGTTGACGCCGTCGTTGCCGACGGCCGCTACGACAACCGAGCCTCTGTCGCGAGCATACTCGATAGCCCGCTTGTATCCCTCAATCTCGACAAGTTCCTCGTTGCTTTTCCCTTCCGATGAGAACGTAAGCCCTTTAATCAAATAGCTTCCAAGACTGAGATTAATAACATCTACGTCGTCCTTGGCGGCCTCTACGATCGCTTTAATGACCCAGATCGTCTCCGCTGATCCGCTGCCGAATACACGGTAGGACCGTATTCCGATATGCGGCGCAATTCCTTTGATCATGCCGTCCGCCGCCACTTGCCCGGCGACGAACGTGCCATGGCCGGTCAGATCGTTCGTTTGGTTCACATTCCCGCTCTCCTGCGGCTCGCCGCCACGGAACCCCCCTGCCGGGACGAGATTGCGGGAACCCGGCTTAATATTGGCGGCCAGATCCGGATGAGGATAAAGGCCGGAATCGATTATGCCGACTATTACCTTTGAGGAACCCTCGTAGACATTGTAGCTTGACCCATTACGGGTCGACTGCTGCATATCCCACTGCAGATCCCACAGATAGGGCAGCGTAGCCAATGAAACGGTTCGCTCGTCTTGCGCCGGCTCCAGCGCCCGGACGGATCGGTTGAAGCTCTCGACCTGGCTGTCAGCCGCTAACCGGCCGGAATAGCCCGCCTTCCCTTTGACTTGAATCAATCCAAGCTCCCTGACCTCGTACACAACCTGGAACCCTTCCTGCTTCACCTTCGCTACAAATCGATCATACGGGATGTCATTCTTCTTTATAAGCGTATAATAGTGATCTTCTTCGGATAGGCCGTTGTAGGAGCCGGCCGTTACCGGAGTTATCATCACGATCAAGCTTGCGATTAATAGGAGCGGGAACCACCTCCATGATAAACCAGATGCCTCCCGGCGCACAGAATCGTTCTCTACTCTCAATATCCGCCTCACGATTTACCTCCCCTAATCTATGATAAATTTAGCAGCCAGGCTGACCGCCTCTCCAAAATTAGATATCAATCCCCCCCATCTCGCCAAAGTTCTGCTTGCTATTCCGGCAATACCTGATTGCCTCCGACACATTATATACCAAAGTCAAAACTTTTAAAATTCAGACTATTTATCTATTAACTGGAAGAACAGGGAAAGTAAAACCTTTCTCCTATCTATCTTCCGCTAAGTTCGTCAGTCTATGTAGAATGGAGGGCCAACGATATATGACGGAAGCCCTTTCGACTCGATCCCTCTTTCAAGAGGGAAGCACTATTTTTCCGACAAAAAAACGGTCCCTCTGCCCCTTGAGCAGAAGAACCGTTTATTATGGCTTCCAAGAGTCGCTTCGTTTGCCATTCATGGAATTGCCCATTATTCGGCGCATGAACGCCTTAAACCGTGCCGAAAAAGACAGCTGCATAGCGGAGCCCCATCCGTCATATTTGCCTTCCTTGCCGTTAAGCAGACGGTACAGTTCATCGACCCGCCGGTTGAGCGTATCGAGCTTCACATCGTCTTGTCTGCTAATGACGAGCGGATACGGATAATCCGGTTCCGGATCGCCGCTTTTCCCCTCTTCGATCCGATAGCCGAGCCTCTCAAGCGTCTGCTTCATTCCGATTCGGTCATCGTTGTGGCGGAACAACAGCCAATGATATACCGTTCGCTGACGGTTGATCCGATCACCGTGGTGGGCAAGTGCATAAACCATCTGCGCATTATGAATGAGAAGCTGTTCCCTGTCGTCGGGCAGCATATATTTATAAAATTCCCAATTCGAATCCGGCTTTCGGTACAGCTGCGCGCGAATTTCCTTATTCTGCTGGATAAGCGTCTTCAGCAGGCGGTCGTCGTAATCGCTTCGCACATAATAGTAGAACTCCAGCTTCGATTCCGTATGCAGCCGGCCTACATAATAATGCTCACCAGCCCCGGACATCGCCTGTTCCAGGCGGGTTGCCCAGCCTTCAAGCTCAAGCACTGCATCGGCTCTTCGTTTGCCGCTGTGTGACAGACGGTAGACGTTCACCGTAACCGACAGCAGCTCGTCGAATGATTCGATCGGATAATCAGATTTATATCCGGAATTGACAAGCAGCCGCAAATGCTCACTGTTCGTTCGCCGTTCAAAAAATCCCCAGTCTTCTCCTGTCTTTTCCGTAAAGATTACCTCTCTATCCTGCCATGTTGTCGCCGAATGACCGACTGACGCCGTCAATGCCGATGAGCCTATTATACTGCAATTGCTATATCGAACCAACCTACGATTTGCCTAGATTCGTATAGGTTCGCGTGCAATTATACCGTAATTCGCCGAAATAAGCCAAATAGCCGAGCCCTGGGAATGACTTTTCCCAGAACTCAGCATAGGCTTTAAGGCAAGTCGATCACAAGCAACCGGCTTTCGCCATGCCCCGACAGCAATAGCTCAGAGCTTCCTTCCACCCGCGCCGAATCTCTGCGGCCGAGCCGTACGTCTTGCTCTCCCGCTCGAACGCCGACGCTTCCTTCCAGCACGAACAGAAATACTCGGCGTCCATCCGCTTGCCGGAAGGTCAGCGTCTCATCGGACGACAATTCCGTCAAGTACATCGTCATATCTTGATGAATCTGCGCGACAGCACCTGACTTTTGCAAGGCTGCATCGCCGCTGACGACTGGTACGAGTTTTCCTCTTAGGTCGTCGACAGGAAAGGACGATGTCTCGTAAGAAGGGTCAAGCCCGGGCGTCTGAGGCAAGAACCACATTTGCAGCAGCGAAACCGGCTCGTCAGAAGAAGGATTCATTTCGGAATGAAACACCCCGCTCCCCGCTGACATGCGTTGAATACCGCCCCATGTCGTAACCGCTTGATTGCCGAGGCTGTCCCGATGCTCCAGCTTACCGCTTAACACGAGAGTGACAATCTCCATCTCGCGGTGAGGATGCATACCGAAGCCGTTGCCTCCCTCAATATAGTCGTCATTCAGAACCCGCATCGGACCGAACTGCAAATTGTTCGGATCGTAATAATCAGCGAACGAGAAACTGAAAGCAGTGTGCAGCCAGCCGTGGCTTGCTTGGTAACGTTGATCGGCATTATAGACTTGTATCATGTTTGCTGCTCCCCTTTGTCTAAGTCGTTATGCCGTGAAGTGACGGCAGCGGCGAAAACCGCTTATGCCCTTATTTTAACAGTGCGTCAATCGAATACTCGCCAGCACCAGTCAAGGCAATACCGAGCGCAACCGCAATGAGCACTAGATTATATTCATACCCATTCTGCGTCACCCACAGCCCGTTTTTGAAATGAACCTTCGCAGCTGCCATCAGCATCGTTACGATAATGAACGCCGCGCCGAGCCAAGTCACCAGACCGAAGCCGAACAACAATCCGCCAATTAACTCTCCTGCTCCGGCAGCGAACGCCATCATGACGCCTGGTTTCAGTCCAATCGATTCCAGCCATCCGCCCGTTCCTTTCAACCCGTATCCCCCGAACCATCCGAACAGCTTCTGCGCTCCATGACCGACAAATAACAGACCAATAATTACCCGAATAATAAGAAGCCCCGTATCTAACATATTAACCTCTCCTCTTGTTCCGACTGCTGCGGAACGTTTTGTTTTGTTGTTGATTGAATAATAATATAAGTTACTTACTTTAGTCAAGTATATAAACATAATAAAGTTTTTTAGTCCGATCACCCTGTATCACTTACCTTTCCTTAGTACATATGTTACAATAGACGTCAGAGAAGGGGTGATACGGTTGGATTACTCAAAGATGTGCCCGAAATATGAATCCGCCGCCGAACTGCTCGGCAAGAAATGGACAGGCCTGATCATTCGGGTGCTGCTGGGCGGACCGAAACGATTCAAAGAAATGAAGGAACAGATTCCAGACATGAGCGATAAGATGCTGACCGACCGCATGAAGGAGCTTGAAGCCATCGCAATCGTGAAGCGCAACGTGTATCCGGAAATGCCGGTTCGAATCGAATATGAGCTGACGGATAAGGGCCGCGATCTCGAGCCCGTCATCCTGTCTATTCAAAATTGGGGAGAAAGATGGATGTAGTCTTGTTCGCACACGAACATCCCTAAATATAATAAGCCTGCAGCCGAAGCATGAATGATCATGCTTCGGCTGCAGGCTTTTTGAGTTAGCTCTGCTATATGATGTGCGCGATTCGCGTTTATTTATGCTTTCGCCAATCCATGCTGCTGTTGTTCAGCAAGTATTCGAAGTCGTTGTCCCGCCGTTTCTGTTCCGCCTTCCGTTCTGTCTCCACCCGGATGCGCTGCTCTTCTTGGCGTTTCTCCTCCTCCGCTTTCATTTGCTCCTGCTGCTGCTTCAGCTTCTGCAGCACGTCCGCACCGAGCAAATCTTTCAGCGTAGCCGGCTTATCCGACTGTGACTGGGCTGCAGCTTGTTGCTGCCGTCCTTTATGTTGTTTGTTCGCCATGTGTTTTAATCCCCCTTGCTTTCATACGTGTTCTCGACTGACAAGGCCAATTCCCGCTGCGGGACCATTAGATCTCCATCCATCCGCACACTCGGCTCGGTAACAACCGCATGCCCCCTGCCGGACGCGAGATGCCTCGTTATGGCTGTACCAATGATGCGTTAAGCTCTTCTCTTTGGGCCTTCGTCAAGCTCTTGACGATCAGATCGTACGAATGGTCGATCATATCGTTCAGTTCATCCTCCGTTAACCCGGGAATGAACGACACCGTGTTCCAATGTTTCTTGTTCAGATGGTACCCCGGCTTCACCGCCGGATTCTGTTCCCGTAGATTCAGCGCAATCTCCGGATCGCATTTGAGCGCTACGCTGCCCTCGGACAGCAGCGCGAACATTTTGCCGCATACCTTCGCCACGAACGGATCCGGCCCGAACGGATACGTCTCCTTCGCTCCCCGCTTGCTTAAACAATAGGTTCTCACCGACTCATAATTGATCATCCGATCTCAACCTCCACACGCTTCAGCGCCAACATCCACCTACTATGAGGTTACCATATCTCAACAATGAGCGTAAAGCCAAGACCGCCTTCTCCCCCACACCGCTGCACTGGTCTTCTCCTCCTCTTTTCCCGGGAAATAAAGTTCGCCGCTTGCCTCTCCGGTATTCGGCACTCGTCTCTTCGTTGTATTCAGCTCACATCTCTTTGTTGTATTCAGCTCACATCTCTTCGTTGTATTTTGTACAACGAGATTCGTCACTTGTCCCCCACACCTTCTGTTCATTGCACTTCATACATCGAAAAAACTCCTTCACGGCCATAATTGCTTTTTAACAGCGCAGTCTTCACCTAATCCCATTGCACAAACTACAACCAACCTCACTCAACTAGCAGAATTGCGCTCTTTTCATTGCATGAAGTGCAATGAAAAGCATGAATGAAAGTAACTTTATCAAAGCAACAGTCAAACAATTGACTTTGCACTCAAACTAACTTCTTCATTAGCATTAGCCGAGTACACGTGAGTGGAACGAGGCATCCCCCTCCACCAGCGAGGCATGAGATGGTGCGGAGATGGTTTGGTTACCTGATTTGCATAAGGGGCCAGGAGAGCGGAGGGGCAGAACAATTCTGGAGAAGCGAAGCGGTCGCCTTTGATTTCGGATTCTTACCTATTCATGATCTTATATGATCAGAAGAATCCGAAATCAACAGCGATCGTAAGAATGTTCTGTCCCGCAGCGGGAGTCGGTTCATCTCAACATTCTCAGTATTGGTTCTTATCTACAGCGGGAGTTGACATTCATTAGCCGAGTTCACGTAAGTGAAACGAGGCCATCCCCCCACCAGCGAGGCATGAGATGGTGCGGAGACGGCTTGGTTTACTTGGTTTGCATAAGGGCCAGGAGAGCGGAGGGGCAGAACAATTCTGGAGAAGCGAAGCGGTCGCCTTTGTCCTCGGATTGTAACCGCTATGCGGTATTACACGTTCAGAACAATCCGAAGACAACAGCGATCGTAAGAATGTTCTGTTCCGCAGCGGGAGTCGGCCTTTGCTCCAATAAAAAAAACTGTCCCCGGCATGAGCCAGGGACAGTCTTTTCAAGCTCCAACATATAGAATTTCAATCTACATGCCGAGCCATTTCTTGAAGAGATGCTTAGTCGTATCCTTATTGATCGCCGCGATCGACGTCGTGAGCGGAATGCCTTTCGGGCATGCGCGCACGCAGTTCTGCGAGTTGCCGCAGCCTTCGATGCCGCCGTCTTCCATCAGTGCGTCGAGACGCTCTTCCTTGTGCATTTCGCCCGTTGGGTGCGTGTTGAACAGACGCGCCTGCGAGATCGCAGCCGGGCCGATGAAGCTGCTCCGGTCGTTCACGTTCGGGCACGACTCGAGGCATACGCCGCACGTCATGCATTTGGACAGCTCATATGCCCATTGACGCTTCGTCTCTGCCATACGCGGACCAGGACCGAGATCGTACGTGCCGTCGATCGGGATCCAAGCTTTAACGCGTTTCAGTGCGTTGAACATGCGCTCACGGTTAATGACAAGGTCACGTACAACCGGGAACGTGCGCATCGGCTCAAGGCGAATCGGCTGCTCGAGCTTGTCGATCAGCGCGCTGCACGCTTGGCGCGGCTTGCCGTTAATAACCATCGAGCAGGCTCCGCACACTTCCTCCAGACAGTTGGATTCCCAACATACTGGAGCCGTGCTGCCGCCGTCCGATTTGGTCGGGTTGCGCTGAATTTCCATCAATGCGCTAATAACGTTCATATTGTTACGGTAAGGTACTTCGAATTCTTCCGTGTACGGCGCCGCATCCGGGCCGTCCTGACGGGAGATTATCAGCTTCACCGTTTTGGCTGCTGCTGTCGTTTCCGCCATCGTCGTTTCCCTCCTAAAGGTTATTACTTATTGCTCGAGTAGTCGCGTTTACGCGGCGCGATCAGCGACGTGTCGACAGCGTCGTACGAAATTTGCGGGCCGTCTTTCGTCCATTTCGCAATCGTCGTTTTCAAGAAGTCGTCGTCGTTGCGGTCCGGGAATTCCGGTTTGTAGTGCGCGCCGCGGCTTTCGTCACGCAGCAATGCGCCCAGCGTCATCGCTTCCGCGAGCTCGAACATATTCCACAATTGGCGCGTGAACGCAACGCCAGCGTTGTTCCAGCGGGCCGTATCGTTAATGTTGATGTTGTTGTAGCGTTGTTTCAGCTCTTTGATCTTGTCGATCGTCTGCTGCAGACGGTCATTGTAACGAACGACTGTCATGTTGTTCGTCATCCACTCGCCGAGCTCTTTATGAAGCACGTAAGCATTCTCCGTACCGTTCATCTTCAGGATGCTTTCGTACGTCGCCGTGTGGCGTTTCACTTCACGCTCGAATACGGACGAAGCGATATCTTCAGCCGATTTCTTCAGGCCTTTGATATACTCGACCGCTTTCGGTCCCGTCACCATACCGCCGTAGATAGCGGACAGGAGCGAGTTCGCACCGAGACGGTTCGCGCCATGATATTGGTATTCGCATTCGCCGCAAGCGAACAGACCCGGAACGTTCGTCATTTGGTTGTAGTCAACCCACATGCCGCCCATTGAGTAGTGTACCGCTGGGAAAATTTTCATCGGAAGCTTGCGCGGGTCGTCGCCGACAAACTTCTCGTAAATTTCGATGATGCCGCCGAGCTTAACGTCAAGCTCCTTCGGATCCTTGTGCGACAGGTCGAGGTATACCATGTTCTCGCCGTTGATGCCGAGCTTCTGGTCGACGCAGACGCTGAAAATTTCACGAGTTGCAATATCACGCGGTACGAGGTTGCCGTATGCCGGATATTTCTCCTCAAGGAAGTACCAAGGCTTGCCGTCTTTGTACGTCCAGATACGTCCGCCTTCGCCGCGAGCCGATTCGGACATGAGGCGGTTTTTGTCGTCGCCCGGAATAGCCGTTGGGTGAATTTGGATCATCTCGCCGTTCGCGTAGTGAACGCCTTGCTGGTACACTGCACTTGCAGCCGTACCGGTGTTGATGACCGAGTTCGTCGTTTTGCCGAAAATGATGCCAGGGCCGCCCGTTGCAAGAATAACGGCGTCTGCACGCATCGTGTGAACTTCCATCGTACGCAGATCCTGCGCCGACACGCCGCGGCAATGGCCGTCGTCGTCCAATACCGCACCGAGGAACTCCCAGTGCTCGAACTTCGTAACAAGGCCAGCTGTTTCCCAGCGGCGTACTTGCTCGTCCAGTGCATAAAGCAGCTGTTGGCCCGTCGTTGCGCCAGCGAATGCCGTACGGTGGTATTGCGTACCGCCGAAACGGCGGAAGTCAAGCAAGCCTTCCGGCGTGCGGCTGAACATAACGCCCATCCGGTCCATCAAGTGAATGATGCCAGGCGCTGCGTCGCACATCGCTTTAACTGGCGGTTGATTCGCGAGGAAGTCGCCGCCGTATACCGTATCATCGAAGTGCTCCCATGGGGAGTCGCCTTCGCCTTTTGTATTAACCGCACCGTTGATGCCGCCTTGCGCGCATACGGAGTGGGAACGCTTTACAGGCACGAGCGAGAACAGGTCGACGTGAACGCCGGCCTCCGCTGCTTTAATCGTCGCCATCAGGCCGGCGAGGCCGCCGCCAACGACGATTACTTTATTTTTAGCCATATCGAATGCTCTCCTTTCGAGGGTCTGTTACAGGTCAGTTCTAGCCGATCGAAATCGCCGACGCTGCGGCGGATGCCGCTTCTTTGAAGTCATCGCCCGTGAATGCGACGATCGACAACATGAAGAGGACCGAAATAATGACGAACAAGCCCATGCAGATCGCAGCCGATACACGCTGCGCGCGAGGACCTACCGTAATGCCCCAGCTGATCAGGAATGCCCAGAAGCCGTTGCTGAAGTGGAACACTGCAGACAGTACGCCGATGACGTACAATACAAGGCTAACCGGATGAGTGAAGATGTCGTGCATGTGCGCACCGAGTTCCTCATGCGTCAGATTGCCCATCGCGACTTGAAAGCGCGTCTCGTACAGATGCCAGAAAATGAAAATGAACGTGATGACACCCGTTACGCGTTGCGCAACGAACGCCCAGTTGCGGCCGTAGCTGAAACGGCTCGTGTTAAAGTTCGATTGATATGCCATGTACAGACCATATACACCGTGGAACAGCAGCGGCAAGAATATGCCGAAGATTTCCAAGAAGTAGACGAGCGGCAGATCGTTCAGAAACTTAACGCTGTCGTTGAACCCTTGCGGTCCCGATTCATACGCAGAATAGTTCGTGATGGCATGCTCAATGATGAACAAGCCGAGCGGAATAACCCCGAGCAGGGAGTGAAGCTTCCGCCAATGGTACGAGTTAGCTTTCATAAATTGTGCGTTCTCCTTTCCTGTCTTGCCCGTTTAATTGCGGTACGGCTTCCTTGTAAAGAAGCACCTTCCATTTCGTACAACAAAACATTCTCCATTGTACTCCTGACCCCGTACAGCGTCAACAAATGTCGACACAGCTTCGCCACATCTTCCATCCTACTCCTTTTCCGCTTATAATGGAATTGCTTATTGTTGATAATTTCTTATAACTTATTTGCATAAGGCTTCTGACCAACTATTGTGGAGGGTTCCATAGATGCTCGAAGATATGCTGGCATTCGCCGTTGTCGTGGAGCAATCAAGCATGAATAAAGCGTCGGCGCAGCTCAACCTTTCCCAACCGGCGTTATCCAGGCGGATTGCGAAGCTCGAGGAAGAACTTGGAATCGAACTTTTTCGGCGTATCGGCAAGCGGCTCGAGCTGACGCGCGTCGGCCAACTGACCTACGAATATGCACTCGAACTGCGCACGCTCCATCAACGTTATTTGCACACCATATCTGGCTTCCGTTCGGATGGACCGACCGAGGTGACGATAGGCGCGAGCCTAACGACGCTTCAGACGACGCTGCCCGATTTCATTAAGTCACTGAACGAAAGCCATCCCGATCTCGACATCAAGGCCGTAACCGGCAAGACGCACGAAATCGTATCGCTCGTCCGCGAACGCAAGGTCGACTTCGGCATCGTCGCTTCCCGCATCCAGGATGCACAGCTGCACTGCGTTCCGCTGTTCGATGACCATCTCGTGCTTGTTATGCCCCGCAACCAGTTTCTGACTGACCGAGGGCCGATGACGATCGACGAACTGAACGGCTTGCCGGTCATCCTGTTCACGAAGGGCACCTGGTACCGAACGCTTACAGACGAGATATTCAGCAAGTACGAGCTGGAGCCCGATGTCCGGATGGAGATCGACTCGTTCGAAGCGATCGTTCGGATTCTGTCGACAAGCCGGGCGGCAACCCTGCTCCCGCGCTCTTATGTAAGACAGCAGATGCTGGACGACAACGAACTAATCGTCTCACCGCTCCGGGAACTGGAGGAGACGAAGCGGACGACCTCCCTCATCTATGCGATGCCGTCAGGCTTAAGTCCGGCCGTCAAGCTGTGGGTCGACAGTCTGGCAGCCTCCTATCCTCGGCCAATGCCCTAACATACGAGAGTTCCCTCCTATGGCGCAAAATATACGACAAGTCGCGGCTGCTCCGTCAGCAGCCGCGACCTATGTATCGTTGTCACTTTCTATTATGATACAGCGCAGCTAACTCCATGCGTATCTGCACATTTAAGCGTCCTCTGGAGACGTCTAATTGTCGATTCAACCGTTCACACGGCTTTTCCGTGTCCTCCAGAGACTCTTATGCACCTTCCGCTCCTCATCCAACCGGTTGGTGCACATTTAAGCGCCTTCTGGAGACATCTAATTGTCAATTCAGTCGATCACACCGCCTTTAAGCGTCCTCCAGAGACTCTTATTGCACCTTCCGCTCCTATTAATAAAACAAGCCTCGCTTCCAGCAGCGGGGCTTGTCAGTTCTACACCTCTTATTCTTGCTCCCGGTCGATGCCGAGCCTGCGCGCAAGCCAGCCTGTCGTGCTGGCTTGCAGCATAATCGTCAGCACGATCGCCATGAAAGTAATCGAGGCAATCACGGAAGCATGCGGGATGCCGAGACCGACCAGCATGCCGGACAATGCAGCCGGTATGACACCAGTTTCCCGCACCCACACCATAAATAACAGCTCTTTGCCCGTCCATCTCGCCTTGCGGTCCGGAACGGCACACAAATATACGGTTAATGGCCGTGCGACGAACATGAGCGCGGCGACGGCGATTAAGCTTTGCCAACCGTACTCCGCCAGCAGTGCGAAGTCGACTTGACTGCCTAGCAGCACAAAGATCAGCATTCGCATGATGACCGTTATGTTATCCGACACATGCGTCAGCTCCTGCTGCTTCTTGTCCAGCTGCATTCCGAATGTATCCGGATTGCCCCAGATTAAGCCGGCGACGAACGCCGCCATAAAGCCGCTCACATGCAGCAGGTCGCCGATCAGATAGCTGCCCAGCGCAGCTCCGATCATCGCAATCGTCGCATGCTCTCCGAAGATTCCGATTCGAGTATGGGCAACGATGTACAGGATAGCTGCGCCCAGCACAATTCCGATTGCGATCCCGCCAAGCGCCGTCTTCAAGAACTCCATTGTCAGCGTTCCAGCTTCCAGCGAGGATTCGCCCGTCACAGCGGCGAGCAAAGCAAAAGTAATAATAGAACCCGTCGCATCATTGAACGCCGATTCGCTCTCGACCGTCTCCCGTACTTTCTTCCGAATGGTCACTTGCCGGAAGACAGGAATAATCGAAGCCGGATCGGTTGAAGCAATGACCGCACCGGCCAGCAACGAGGTGAGCCATTCAATATCAAACAGATAATGGATGACTGTACCTGTCACCGCCACCGTAATAAGTACGCCGGGTACGCTAAGCAATCCTACTGTCCAGCCGACCTTCTTCAATCCTTCGAGCCGGATGTTCCTTCCTCCGTCGAACAGGATAAGCGTAGAGCCGGCCGTTAGTATCAGCTGGTTCAATAGCGAACTTGCCGGCTCGTCGACTAAGTGCAAGCCTTGTCCAAGAACCATGCCCAGTGCGATGAACAGTACGACGTCCGGCAGCCGGAGCACCGCCGCCAGCCTTCCGCCGACGACCCCAGCCGCGGCAACAATCAGAAATATCATTAATATGTGATGAATAAGAGCACTTGTTTCCGTCTCCATAAGTACGCTACCGTCGCTTTCTTATCGAAAAAGCTTATCGAACGATCGCTTCCTCGAATTGCTCGATCTGTTTGTTCGTGCCGATCACAACCATAACGTCCCGCCCAGCAAGCACCTCGTCCGCCGTCGGCGCGATAATAACGCCGCCCCGCGGCTTGTTGATCGCCACAATGCTGCAGCCGAACCGCGCACGTGTATTAAGATCGTGCAGCGATTTGCCGTTCAAGCAATCCGGCACAGCCAGCTCTGCGATCGTATATTCCTTCGACAGCTCGATATAATCAAGCAAGTTCGGCGAGACGAGCTGATGCGCGACACGAATGCCCATATCCCGCTCCGGATAGATGACCCGGTCGACGCCAAGCTTCTCGAGCACCCGGCCATGCAGCTCGCTCAGCGCTTTCGCCACGACCGTCTTCACTCCAATGTCTTTCAATTGAATTGTCGCAAGAATGCTTGCTTGAATATCGTCGCCGATTGCGACAATACCGCAGTCGAAATTGCGCACGCCAAGCGCACGCAGCGTTTCTTCATCGGTCGCATCAGCCGTGACGACATGCGTCAGAATTCGGCTCATGTCATCCACCGTCTCTTCATTCTTATCGATGCCGAGCACTTCATAACCGAGCTGAACGAGCTCTTGGCCTAGACTTGAACCGAACCGGCCGAGACCGATAATGACGAATTGTTTCATTGTATTTTCTCCCCTAATCTCTATATAGCGGATACCCCGAGCCGTATCCTATGGTTAACCGATAATGATTTTGCCTTCCGGATGACGGTACAGCTCTTTCTCCGTACGCGGACCGAGCGCATAAGCAAGCGTCAGCGGGCCGAGCCGGCCGGCGAACATCGTTAGGCTTAAAATAATTTTGCCAAAATCAGAAAGCGTAGGCGTAATGCCGGTGGACAACCCGACCGTGCCGAACGCCGAAGTCGCCTCGAACAGCAGCCGCAGAAACTCACGGTCCTCCGTGGCGGACAGCAGCATCGTCACCGTAATGACAAGCAAGAGCGAGATCATCGTAATAGTCAGCGCTTTAAAGATCCGTTCGCGGGCAAGACGGAACTTGAACAGGACAATATCCTCTTTGCCCCGAATCATCGCAATGACGGCTCCGATCAGCGTCGTGAACGTCGTCGTCTTAATGCCGCCGCCCGTCGAGCCTGGCGATGCGCCGATAAACATAAGAATAACCATGAAGAAAATGGTAGCCTGCCGCATCACGCCGATATCGATTGTATTGGCGCCTGCCGTACGCGGAGTAACAGACTGGAACATGGCCGCCCATATTTTCGCGTTCCAATCAAGCGAGCCTAGCGTCTTGCTGTTCGAAAACTCGAATATAAAAATGACGATCGTGCCGATCACAAGCAGCGCGCTGGTCATAGACAATACAACTTTCGAATGGAGCGACAGCTTTTTATTTCTACGGAAATCAATCAAGTCCGACATGACAATGAAGCCTAGTCCGCCGAGAATAATAAGCCCCATTGCGGTAATGTTGACGATCGGATCGCCGACGTACATCGTCAAGCTGCGGTATCCGCCGAACAAGTCAAAGCCCGCATTGTTGAACATGGAGATTGCGTGCCAGATGCCGAAGTATACTGCCTTGCCGAATGGCATATCAAACGCGAACCGCGTGGTGAACAATACGGCGCCTGTAGCCTCAATGGCAAGTGAATAGACAATTACTTTCCGAATAAGCCGGACGATGCCTTCCATGCTCGACTGGTTCATCGCTTCTTGCAGAATAAGCCTTTCCTTCAGCGAAATCCGCTTGCGCAGCACAAGCGCGAACAGCGTCGCCATCGTCATAAAGCCAAGGCCCCCGATTTGGATGAGCGATATGAGCACGATCTGGCCGAACGTCGTGAACTGCCTCCCCGTATCCACAACGACCAATCCGGTTACGCATGTACCCGATGTCGCCGTAAAGACCGCATCGAGATAGCGCAAGTAATGCCCGTCTGTATTCGAGATCGGCAGCGACAACAGCAATCCCCCGAGCAAAATAATAAGCGCGAATCCGGTCACCAGTATACGTGGAGGCGACCAATTGAACAGCTTGCGTTTCTTCTCTTTCTCCATTTCCTGATCCTCTCTTCATCCTCATGGACAGCAAGCGTTCAGCATCTTTCGCGCATAAAAAAAAAAGGCATTGGAAACCCAATGCCGTCTCTCGCGATGAGTTCTGTCCATGCAGCCTACGAGGTTAGCTGTCGGATTCGGGCCTGGATAGATCGCCCTATCAGTATGCGATGGCTGGTGCCGCACGCGTGTACTGAACTCACCCCAAGTCACCGTTCTTATCAAGACGGCAACAATATGGTTCCCCCGTTTTCCTTTGGAAATTCGGCTGTAGAATATTCGGTTTTTATTAGCAACGTAAACGATTATATAGCGAAATGGAGATCAATACCAACTAGGATTTACAACCGATTGAGACGGTTTTCACCGAAAAAAACCGAATCCTTCGGACAACTTGATCATTAGCTGGATGCTGATCGTTATTTTACGCTCTTTCGAGCATTCTCTATATTTGTCTTAACATTCGAACGGCGGGATTACATCTTGAATCATGGTAAAGGCATAACGATCCAGACATTGACGGAGCCAAGCCCACATATGCTATCGTAAAGGAACGAGCCTGCCGTTCACCCGCTCGACGATTGGAGGTAACCGATGACCCATACTCCGCAGCTGCCGCAGCGTATACCGCGCTCATTACTTTTTCTTGGTTTGTTGGGATTATTCTTGTTTCTAGCTGTCCAAATATTGCCTGGCTTCATTTCTCCGCCTGATCAAGAAAACTCGGAAACTTCCGCAATGCCCCGCGTCATTTCACATGACGATGCTTCTGCCAAAGCGGCTCACTTCGCAAAGCAGCAGTTCGGCGGTACAACTGCCGGGGAAGCTCCGCACCCGGTTCATCAATCCGACAGCCTGCTGTACGGCTACTTGGCTAAGAACGAAAAGCTGGCGCATTTCGATCAAACCTATGACAGCCGATTTCCGACCGATACGATGGAGACCGAAGTAAGAACGCCGTCCGGCACTTTGTTCGTCTACCTTCATATTGAGACAGGCAAAATTGTCGGCTGGCGGCTGTTTCCCGCCAAGACGGACGCGAAGAAGAAAACGCCTTACTATTCCGATTGGTCCAGACTCCAGCTTGCCCGCAACACAGCGGTCCAGTTAGGCGGATTCCGTCTGTCCGAGCTCCAAGGCGGGCAAGTAGACGGCAATCAAGTCGTCTTCCGGCCTCAAGGCTATACCGTTGGGGACGCCCAGTTGACCATTCGAGTAACAGTCGATCCTCTGCCCGCTTCGGGTCAACTAAAGGCGCTCCAATACCGTGCAGCCTTCGCGGTGCCGGACCATTACGCCGCCTATATTCAGAAGCAGAAAAATACGGCAGCCGCCTTATCGCTGTATGGAAGCATGCTGATGAACGTGCTTCTCTTCATCACCGCAATTGTCATGGCCATCCGGCAGCGCCGTTCGACCTCGCTGCTGCGCGGACTGCTGCTGACGGCACTGTTCCTTGCCTTCTATATTGTGAACAACTTCAATATGGCAGACGGCATCCGCGCTTCGTACGGCGCCCGGCCGGATGTCGAGACGCTTACTACGGCCGGTATTGTCGTCTCAAATATTTTTACTGTATTGATGGGGATCGGCATCTATTTCTGCCTAGTGGGCGGCGACGGAATATGGAGAAACAGCGGCCAGCGGTTATGGGCGCGATATGGAGAGACCGGCTACGGAGATCATGTATGGCGGGCAATGAAGTTGTCTTATCCGCTTGCTTTCGTCATGCTGGGCACGCAATCGGTGCTGCTATTCGGGCTTGACCGGTCGATCCATTCCTGGTCGACGACAAGCGTTGAAAGCTCGCCGTATAATCTCGCGCTTCCGCTCTTATATCCGCTGCTCGCTTGGTGCGCCGCCATATCGGAGGAAGCGATGTACCGGCTGTTCGGTATCGCCATATTCAAGAAGCTGCTGAGAAAACAATGGCTCGCTTATCTCGTGCCGACCATCATATGGGCGCTGGGGCATGTATCGTATCCCGTCTATCCATTCTACAGCCGGCTTGTGGAGCTGACGATCGTCGGACTGTTGTTCTGCGTGCTGTTCGTTCGCTATGGCTTCATAACCGCCGTGTTCACGCACGCCATGCTGGATACGATACTCATGTCGTTCAGTCTGCTCCAGCTCGGCACTCCGGTTAACCTGCTCGCAGCTCTGGTCTACATCGTGCTGCCTGTAGGCTTGGCGTGGCTGATGCGCTCGTTCGCGAACCGCCGCCGGGCGGCTGAACCGGTAACTTGAGGATTGATTAAATTCTATCCGTCTGTGGGGCAGACGACAAACAAAAAACACCCGATCCTAACGCGGATCGGGTGTTTCTGTCATGTCATCTTTCTACTCCTGCACGAACGCAGAGTTTTCCTCATCTATTTCCGGCGGTGCTTCCGCTTCTTCTTCACGCAGAGCGGTTAAGATTTGCTGAGCCAGCTTCTCCCCGATCGATAATGGTTTGAAGTCCTCGATCGAGGCTTCGCGAATTTTCTTCAAGGAGCCAAAATGCTTCAGCAGCGTCTTGCGCCGCTTCTCGCCAATGCCTGGGATCGCATCGAGACGCGAAGCGACCATCGACTTGCCCCGCTGCTCGCGGTGGAACGTAATCGCGAACCGGTGCACCTCGTCCTGTATGCGCTGCAGCAGATAAAATTCCTGGCTGTCGCGCGGCAGCGGCACAACCATCGGCGGATCGCCCGTCATGAGCTGCGCCGTCTTATGCTTCGCGTCCTTCACAAGGCCGCATACCGGAATGGCCAGCCCAAGCTCGTTGCGCAACACATCGAGCGCCACTGCGATCTGGCCTTTGCCTCCGTCGACGACGATCAGGTCGGGCTGCACAAGATCTTCCTTCAGGACGCGCTCGTACCGCCTCCGGACAACCTCACGCATCGTCTCGTAATCATCAGCGCCGACGACCGTCTTCACCTTATACTTGCGGTACTCTTTCTTGTCCGGCTTGCCGTCGGTGAAGACGACCATCGCCGAGACAGGATTCGTCCCTTGAATGTTCGAGTTATCGAACGCTTCGATCCGGTGCAGCGAATCAAGTCCGAGCCATTGCGCCAGCGACTCGGTCGCCTTCACACTCCGTTCCTCATCCCGTTCGATCAGGCGGAACTTCTCGTCCAGCGCCACCTTCGCATTGCTGCACGCCATCGCGACAACCTCGCGCTTGCGTGCCCGCCTCGGCACGAACACTTTGACTTTCAGCCACTTATGCAGCGACTCCCGCAACTCTTCCGCACGCGAACCAGCAGGTGCGTCATCATCGGCCTCGTTAGATTCCGCTTCCGTCGAAGCTTCACCAGCATCGTCAGTGCCAATGCCGGCCTCTTCCGTTGCTCCCTCCGAAACCGCCGCCGTCTCCGATTGCTCCTCCGGGGGCTCCGGCAGCAAAATTTCGCGCGGAAGCGCCGGATTATCGCTGTAATACTGTGCCACGAATGTAACGAAGTCGTCATATTCATCGCCGTAGTACGGGAATGACGACGAGCGGCGCTCGACCATTTTGCCCGACCGCATGTACAAGATTTGCACGCACATCCAGCCCTTATCGACGGCGTAGCCGAACACATCGCGGTCGACGGCGTCGGACAGCGTAATCTTCTGCTTCTCGACAACGGCATCGATGGCGACGATCTGATCGCGGAATTCTTTGGCCCGTTCGAATTCAAGCGACTCGGCTGCTTCTTCCATTTTACGTTGAAGCTCCGCCTTCACCTCGTCTTGGCCGCCGTTCAGAAACTTCGTAATTTCTTGCACCATCCGGTCGTACTCCGACTGCTCGACTGGAAATTCGCAAGGCGCGATGCACTGGCCGATATGATAATAGAGACATACCTTGTCGGGCAATGTATTGCATTTGCGCAGCGGATAAAGCCGGTCAAGCAGCTTCTTCGTCTGTTGAGCAGCGTAAGCGTTCGGATAAGGGCCAAAATATTTTGCCTTATCCTTCAGCACCCGCCTGGTAACCTCCAGCTTCGGATGGCGCTCATTCGTTATTTTGATATAAGGAAACGTCTTGTCGTCTTTGAGCAGTACGTTATAACGGGGGTGATACTGCTTGATCAGGTTGCACTCGAGAATAAGCGCCTCCATGTTGCTGCCCGTTACGATATATTCCAGATCGCGGATCTCGGATACGAGACGCTGCGTTTTGCCATTATGCGAACCGTTGAAGTAGGACCTGACGCGGTTTTTGAGCACCTTCGCCTTGCCGACGTAGATGATCGTGCCTTCGCCGTTCTTCATTAAATAGCAGCCCGGCGAGTCTGGCAGCAGCGCCAGCTTGCCCCGGATCAGCTCCATCGCCGCATCCCGTTCCCCCGTCTGTCCACGCCGTTCCATCGATGTCCCTCCAACCTTAGCTTAAAAATGATGAATATGCATGAATTCGGGCGATAATCGCCATCCTGTCTATTGTAGCATACAGAAGGCGGAATGATTGTCCGGAATTCACTTTACAATTGTTTACGCAGTTGGTTATACTACAAAGAGGTAAAATGGTCACGTTCGAGGGGGATATGGTAGTTATGAACAACGCTCAATACTCGGTAGAAGATCCACGCGCTCACGTTAACGAAGAACCGCGTGACGACATGCGCGACGTTATGTTCGGATTCGGCGGCATGCTCGGATTCATGACCATCGTATTTGCGGCAATGGTCATTATCAAGTTCGTTCAATCCTAATCGTTGTAAATGAATGAAGGCTCCGGTCGGCGATAAGCCGGCACGGAGCCTTTTTCCTGTTGCAACCAATTTTATTCTTAGCCCGTTTAATGATTATACGCCAACCACTGATGTTCTATAAATGCCAATATCGCTCTCAGGGTTATGGCCATTAACAACCCATACGATGGTCTCGCCTGGTAGCAGGTTACGCGTATAAACATCTGCTAATCCCGGACCTGAGTCCGCTGCTGTGCCAAGATAGACAAGACCGGAGTTATTCGGCGATTTCAAATATACTTCAAGATCCACGTTCAGTGAAGGGTTGTATTGGTACGCAAGGGCACTTAACACAACAAACTGCGTGCTCGAGGTATTGTTCTGATAAGTGTACCAATCCGAATCTGATTTAGCTATAAACGTGACAAGTTCGTGATTTAAAGCAAAAGGCACCGCACTAGCATAATCGTCCGCAAGACCGGATATAGCAAAGGCAGACTGTGACGCCCCAAAGACGGAAGCAACAACAGCGACAGATAAAATCCATTTTTTAAACTTCATTAAGCCCTCCGTATAAGCTGAATCATATTAGGATCTCTGGCCAGAATTCCCAGTAAAATACTATCATGTAATTATATCCTTCCCAATAGGGACATAGGCCTGAAAAAATTAGAGGACGGACACGGTCCATCCTCCCACAAACAACATCTCTAAATAAGTAAATAAACCCACAAATTAACTAATCTTTCATGCAATATCGTCCAATTGCTTCATACATCGGCTGCGAGCCAAACTTACTTTTGTACAACATGATATGATCCGCCATCCAGCTCCACTCATTCCCCGTCATGCATGCAACTGCCTCTTTCAACTCGCTTGCCGCATCGCTTCCTTCATACCGCCTTGCAAGCGTCAAGTGCGGTCTGTACGGGCGTGTCTCCGGTTCAAAGCCAAGCGGCTGCGTTGATTCGATGACGGAGCGGTGAAGTGCGGCGAGCAGCTCTGCATCTGTCTCAATGCCTGCCCACAGAACGGATGGCTTGTCCGACCGGCCGAATACACCGAGCCCGTGAATCTCAACCTCGAATGCTGACAGCGGCAACATCGACTGTTGAAGTGCTTCATGAAGCGCAGTGATCCGTTCCGTCTGGACATCCCCAAGAAACTGCACGGTAATATGCAGATCAGACGGATGAACCCACCGCTGAAACGGCAACTTCTGCCTCATCGCCTTCATCCGCTCACCTATCTCTTCCTTAATCAGCTCTGGCAGCGGCAATGCAATGAACAGCCGCTGACTCTCGTTCTCTTTATCCCCTTCCACCACCTAGTACCTCCTTCAAACATGATTGCCAATATTGTTAGCATCGGGCAACATAAAAATCCGAAGGAGCGACACCTTCGGATTTTTAATAGTTTCTATTAGAACAGTATAACTCTCACCGATCCAAGTTCACCCAGAGCAGTGTCTATAAAATTAGGTTTGGTAAGAAAGTGAAATCATGTATTGATTCGAACCGCTTGAAGAGCCGTAGATGAATAAATAGTAACTATGGCCTGCTTGAACATAGAAGTTGCTGACATCGAAACCTGACACGTTAACTTTACTTAAGATATGCCCTACCGACGAACCTGGGGTATAAAGGGCCGCGTCATAGATGGCATAAGTAACCGTTTGTCCGCTTGGAGGTACGACAAGCACTTGTTGCAAACCATTCTGAGGGGTGTTGAAAGAATACCAATCGATATCTCCACCTTCTCTAAACGTACCGAACATAGCTTCGCCTGTTTGACCGAATGGCACGTTGCTTAAGGTATTAGCTTGGTTGTAGAAGTCGTTCGATTCCGATTCGTATGCGGCAAACGCAGAACCAGCAAAAATTACACTCATAATCATTACAAGCATCCCTGCACGTACTACTAGCTTTTTCATCATCAATTCCCTCCATAAAATAGTATGATTATGTATCCAATTGAATACCATTTCAGAACAAAGATACCAGTTAGATACATCGAAAGTGTAGCATTTTAAATTATATAAATCAACCAAATTTAAACAAATTTTACAATTAGATTATCAATCGTCTCCATATCAAGTGAGTAGCATATTAAACTTACTAGTAGTATGATATGGTATAAATACCAATTTTACACTATCACTCACACAACCAGCCGTCTATAGGATCATAGAACTGATATCACAGTTTGGAGTGATGGCTAACGTCCTGACTGGACAAAAAAATACGCCGATATCCGAGTCGTCGGAGATCGGCGTAGCCATTATTCCTGCTTTACATTAACGATTGAATACCTAGCCGTTCGCTACTTTCCCCCGACGGACCGCTGATTTGATCGGAGCCGCTGCGCTTTTGTCAGCTACCGTCTCCGGTTTAGCTGCAGGTACTGCGCCTGCGGAAGGATCGAACCGTTTGCGCTCCGTCCGGTCAATTTGCACGATACGGCCGTCATGAACGGTAATAACGACGGAACCGTACTCCATACCTTCCAATTGATCCGCGATACGGTCATGCCACCATTCATTCAATTCTACTTGCTTTGCCATTTCGATCCCCTCCACTCAACGAATTTTTTAACTGCCAACGTTAAGACCGCCAGCAGAACGAGTAATGAAGAAACAGCGAACGATGCGGAGAACTGATACTCGTTATACAATATCTCGATATGCAGCGGCAGCGTGTTCGTCTCGCCGCGTATGTGGCCTGATACGACCGACACCGCACCGAACTCTCCCATCGCTCTCGCATTGCACAAAATAATGCCGTACAGTAATCCCCACTTAATGTTCGGCAAGGTGACAAGCCAGAACAGCTTAAGTCCCTTTGCTCCGAGAACGACCGCCGCTTCTTCCTCTTGAACGCCTTGCGATTCCATAAGCGGGATGAGCTCTCTTGCCACGAATGGGAAGGTAACGAATACTGTCGCCAGAACGATGCCCGGAAGGGCAAAAATAATCTGAATGTTGTGGTCATCCAGCCAAGGCCCGTAGAAGCCTTGTGCACCGAACATAAGCACGAAGATGAGACCCGAGATGACTGGCGAGACGGCGAACGGCAGATCGATTAACGTAATCAGCACGTTCCGTCCGCGGAATTTGAACTTCGTAATGGCCCATGCGGCCATGATGCCGAAGAATGTATTAAGCGGAACGGCGATGAGCGATACGATTAGCGTCAGCTTGAGCGCCGATAACGCGTCAGCATCCCGGAGTGATGCCGTATAAACATCCCATCCTTTTTTCAACCCTTCAATAAATACGGTCAAGAGCGGGAAAATAACGACCAGCGTCAGAAATGCGAGCGCGATCGTGATCAGCACGATGCGAACCAGTACGGATTCATTAATATGTTGCGGTCTGACGGAGGCTTCCTCCGACAGATGCGCCGTGACGGCTCCAGCCATCAGCATCCCTCCTGTTGATTGCTTCGGTTACGCAGCTTGTTAAGCCGATATCGTCCGTTTGTTCATTCTCGCCTGCAGCAAATTAATGATGAGCAATGCGATGAATGAAATGACGAGCATGACGAGTGCAATCGCCGTAGCGCCTGCGTATTCGTACTGTTCCAGCTTCGTCATAATAAGCAGCGGCGCGATCTCCGTCTTCATCGGCATATTGCCGGATATGAAGACGACCGATCCGTATTCGCCGATGCCCCGGGCGAAAGCGAGCGCGAAGCCCGTCAATAGGGCGGGAGCGATTTCTGGTAATACGATTTTCCTGAACGTCCGAAAGCGGTAGGCTCCGAGCATGACAGCCGCTTCCTCCGTATCCTTCTCGAGATCCTGCAGAACCGGCTGTACCGTCCGTACGACGAACGGCAGCCCGATAAACACCAGCGCGATCGTAATGCCAAGCGGCGTGTACGCCACCTTGATCCCTAACGGCTCCAGCTTGGAGCCGATCCAGCCGTTCTGCGCATAGAGAGCCGTGAGAGAGACGCCGGCTACTGCGGTCGGCAGAGCAAACGGCAAGTCTACAAGGCTGTCGATGAACGATTTACCCGGGAACTTATACCGTACAAGCACCCACGCTACGAGCAGGCCGAACACCGCATTGATGCCGGCTGCTGCCAGTGCCGTAAGGAAGCTAACCTTGTAGGCGGCGATAACCCGAGCGTTCCATATTGTATGCCAGAAGTCCGCCCATCCCATGCCGGCCGTCTTGATAAAGATGCCGGCGAGCGGGATGAGTACGATCACACATAAGTAGAATATCGTGTAGCCGAGGGATAAGCCGTATCCCGGAAGCACCCTTCGGTTAGCGGAACCTTTCATGTGAAGTCAGCTCCCTTGCGAAGTTCCTTTCCTTTATGAACCAGGAACGTAGATTTTATCGAAAATGCCGCCGTCAGCAAAATGCTTCGTCTGCGCTTCTTTCCAACCGCCGAAATCCTTGTCGATCGTGAGCAGTTCGAGCGATTTGAATTGATCCTTGAACTCGTCAGCAACCGATTGCAGCGTCGGACGGTAGTAGTTCTGAGCCGCGATGCGCTGGCCTTCTTCCGAGTACAAATATTTCAGGTAAGCTTCCGACACTTCGCGCGTACCGCGATCGTCAACGACTTTGTCAACGACTGCAACTGGAGGTTCGGCCAAAATGCTGATCGAAGGATAGACGATTTCGAATTTATCCGGACCAAGCTCATTGATCGACAGGAACGCTTCGTTCTCCCAAGCGAGCAATACGTCGCCGATGCCGCGCTCTACGAACGTCGTCGTGGAGCCGCGTGCACCGGAGTCGAGTACCGGTACGTTTTTGAACAACTGCTTCACGAATTCCTGTGCTTTCGCTTCATCATTGTTGTTTTGTTTCAGTGCATAGCCCCAAGCCGCCAGGTAGTTCCAACGTGCGCCCCCGGACGTTTTAGGATTCGGCGTAATGACTTTCACACCGTCCTTCACGAGGTCGTTCCAATCTTTAATGCCTTTCGGATTGCCCTTACGAACGAGGAATACGATTGTCGACGTGTAAGGGGAGCTGTTGAGTTCGAATTTGCTTTGCCAACCCTCGTTGATAAGCCCCTTCTCTTGAATTGCGTCAATATCGTAACCGAGCGCAAGCGTCACGACGTCAGCTTTGATGCCGTCGATTACTGCGCGGCTTTGTTTGCCCGATCCGCCATGAGACTGCTTAATCGTTACTTCTTGGCCCGTCTCTTGCTTCCAGTGCGCGGCGAACGCTTTGTTGTAAGCCTCGTACAGCTCACGCGTTGGATCATATGATACGTTCAGCAGCTCGACTGGCTTAAGAGGCTCTTTCTTCTCCGCCGTATCCGTTGCCTTCGTATCCGTTGCCTTCGTATCCGTTGCTTTCGTATCCGTCGCTGTTTCCTGTTTCGTCGTTGCTGTATCAGACTCGCTCGTTGTTTTCTCTTTCGAAGAGCAAGCCGTAATCACAACTGCGAATGCAAGGATAAGAGTTAACCATTGAACTGCCCGTGTTTTTCTTTTCATCGACAACCACCCCAAATTAGATAAAATATAATTCCTACATGTTTACTCGGTTATTAAGGCCTTGAGTGAATTCTAACAGGTAGGTAATGGCAGTGTCAATCATTTTTTCAACAATTCTTATCTGGATAATAAGAATTACTTATGAGCTCGCTCGAATGTGTCGCTATTGCGCCGGACCGCTCGCCGCGCCCCCATTAACGACACAATATGTG
>NZ_BILZ01000026.1 GCF_004000825.1 Paenibacillus kobensis NBRC 15729
CGACAACGTTTAACATCTTATCACATGATGTTCAGTTGCGCAAGCATTATTTTTGAATCATTTCTTTCCACATTGTGAATACTTTGATTCACTTTTTCGCTTGCCGGCGTCGTTCATCTTGGCCGGAATTAGAATATACCATAGCTTGTCCACAGTGTGCAACCCTTTTTTTTTGAAAAACTTGAACCACACTATCCACAACGTACAGATTACCTTTCTATGCATAGTTATTACGGGCCGCGCAAGCAGACAGCAGCCCGCGGTTATGCGTTAACGGTAATTGCGCATATTCAATGCATAGCGCGATAATTCCTTCGGCGTTGCGATTCTTGCAAACATCCGAAAGATAATTTTATATCGTTTCGCAATCGCCTGCTTGATGTCTTCGTCAAGCCGGGAGTCATGAAGATCAAGCATCATTTCATCCAGTTCTTTACGGAGGACGTAGTCGAATTCTTTGCATTCTTTCTCATTGAACAAAATCCCGAGCATAACCGTAGTCGGCCTCCTTAAAGTGTGCGTTAACGGGTTAAAGAAAAAAGCGTCCCGCTTCATTCGCGTCGGACGCTTTCTTCCGCTTTATTGTTATGCTCAAAAATTGGAAATTTTATTACTTGCCTATCACTATGGGTGTGATGATGCTTTCGATTAACGAGGCTGCAAGCAACAGAACAGCAACGCCAATCACGATCGGCACGGTAGCTCTGACATATTGGCCCGCTTCATGAGACAGCTTCTCGTCTTTTGCAAAAATTTGTCCAATGAACCGGAAAGCATAAGAGCCGGACTTCAAACCGTATGCCGCCGCAATTATCAGCACGGGAATCTCGATGATTCCGTGAGGCAGTATTCCTCTAACAACGATCTCGAATGCTTCGGCTCCGCCATATGTTACCGCATAATTATGTATCAGATAGCCGATAATCAGGCCGTTGAGCACCATAAAAAACACAGGAAACAGACCGAAGATGAAGCCTAAATAGATGACCAAAGCCGCTTTAATCGCATTGTTGAAAAAAATAACCAAAAACATCATCAGCGTCGGATTGGAAGTATCGTTGACTGCTTTTGCAATTTCGCGAATCCCTTCGATCTGACTGTTCATATAAGCGTCTAAGCCTGGAGTCGAAGTTCCCGCAACGATCCCTGCTAAGAACAATACGAGACTTACAGCAATATAAGAGCCCATCGTTCGAAATTGACCGAGCCATACTGTGCGTCGAAACATAGATCGTATCCTTTCTGTTTTCTTGTTTTTTGATGAATATCCGCTGCGTGTACGAGCATAGATTGTACTAGAACAAGCCCTTTAATGAGAGGAGCGCCTGACCCAATGAATAGATTTTATGTGTTGAACGGCAAACGATTGAAGCGTTATCTGCTAACCTCCGTGGCCGTCATTTTCTCCATCGGTGTCATCTATGCAGAGCGAGACAATATTACGGTATTCGCACCTCAGACGCCAGCGGCCATCTACAGCATCCCGACCGAGAAGAAAGTCGTCGCTCTTACTTTCGACATCAGTTGGGGGGACAAGCGTGCCGAGCCGATTCTCGAAATATTGAAAGAGAAGAATGTTAAAAATGTGACGTTCTTCCTCTCCTCGCCATGGAGCCAATCGCATCCTGAAATCGTCAAAAAGATCGTAGATGCCGGATACGAGATCGGCAGTCACGGCCACAAGCACGACAACTACAGCAAGTATAGCGACGAGGAGATTCGGACGCAAATTACGACCGCGCATACGATTCTGTCCGGTCTCACTGGCAAATCGCCGAATTTGATTCGGCTGCCGAACGGAGATTTTGACAAGCGTGTATTGCGTATCGCCGAAGAACTGAATTACAAGGTCATCCAATGGGATACGGATTCACAGGACTGGATGAACATCGGCACCGACAAAATCGTCGACCGGGTCGTGAACCGCGCTCATCCGGGCGACATCATTCTTATGCATGCAAGCGACTCCGTCAAACAAACACATGAGGCACTCCCTGTCATCATCGATCAGCTTCGCGCCAAAGGCTACGAGTTCGTCACCGTTACCCAAATGATCGGCCAGACGGAAGTACAAGGCAACACGGTCAATTCGAAACCGTTCAACGATCCGTCTGCCCGTATGGAAGCAACTGCCTTAGGATTATAGAACGCAAAAACAAGGGCGATCCCATCGCCCTTGTCCGATTACGAAGCCGGTTTCGCGATTGTTGCGGAATCGGCTTCTTCCTTATTGCCGCCCAATATCTTATGCAGCATCATAATGAGATACGTATTACAAATAAATAATGGCGTCACCATAAATATAACGGACACCGAGTTCGTCTCGCCGCTAATGCTCGGCCAACCTTCCAGCACTGTAACAACGAACATAAAAAATACGGTCGGCACGAATGCGCTCTTGTTCGTTTGTCTGGTCTTGACGCTGGCAACGATAAGCGAACCGACCGCCAGTACGAGCGGCAAAACCCAGTACAGCCAATCACCCAGCTTGTCCTTATAACCGTATAGCATGTAGCCAAGTGCAGCGACCGCGAACACGGACGTGTAGCCCTGCAGCGTCGTCCACATAAACTTTTGCCGAGTTATGCCTAGTGCAATGTAATTAAGCGTCAAATAAGCGAAGAAGCCCATCATGGCAAAGACACCGATCATAAGGCCGCTGATGGCCATCATTAGTGCATTGTAACCGGTCTCTTCCGCTTTCAAAAAGCCGTACGACTGGTCCGTGAATTGAAGTGCCAGCCCCAGCACAAGGCATGCTAGCCCTCCAATTGCCATACTGCTCCAGAATAAGAAAAACAGTTTGCGTAGTGTCATGCTTAAGTCTCATCCTCCCACAGCGTCACAGAAAACGTCGATTGCGCTGCAATGACGTCATACTGCCCTTTATTTTACCATGTCCGCAATAAAAAGCTAACCTCCTCTAATGATAATCACGTGAACATTGTGCATACTAACGTCAATAACCTTTATGGGCTCGCGACTGGCAGCATTGACACTTTCGCCGAGCCGTGTGACGTGATGGAAGGAGACTGACGGATCATGGTCATCCGATGGCGATCGATACGATTAGGAGCGGCTATGGCTGCCATTATCGCGCTGACGGCATGCGGCGCCGAGCCAGCGCCTCAGAGCGAGCCAATTAGCTACAAAGACATGAAATCGATGGTAATCGACATTCTCAAAACCGAGGATGCACAGAAGGCGCTGCAGGAATCTGCGAACCAAATAACCGGCAGTTCCGGCTTCAGCTCTAAGCTGTTGACCGTGCAGGATCAGGAGCAGGTTCGAATGGCGGTCAAAGAAGTTCTCGTATCGCCGGATTACGATAAAGTCATCAAGCAGTTGATGACGGATCCGCGGTTCGCAGGGGAATTCGCCAAGACGGTCAATTCGCAGAACAAGCAGATTCATAAAGATTTGCTCAAGGATCCCTCTTATCAGAAAGATTTGATTCAGGTCATGAAGTCGCCTGAGGTCGATAAAATGATCCTGGAAGTTCTGCAGGGTCCGCAATACCGTAAGACAGTCATGTCGCTCATGCAGGATGCGATGCAAAATCCGCTGTTCCGGCTTGAAGTGCTCGATTTGCTTAAGAAAGCGGTGCAAGAGGAACTGAAACCGTCTCCCGATTCGTCTTCTGATAAGAAGAAAGAAGAAGGCGGCGATAGCGGCGGCGATGGCGAATCATCCAAGCAATCCGACAGCGGTGACAGCGGCGGCGACGAGGAAAACTCCCCAATTTAACACTCATCCTCACAAAAAACACCCAGTCACACACCTTCATGAAAGAAGGCGTGACTGGGTGTATTGCTGTACCTTAATACTTCGAGATAACACGGCCCGCAAGATCTGCGTAGAGCTGTCCGGTCTCACTATCCGCTTTGTAAACCGACGGGGAGAAGTCCGGCTCGGACACATGATTGTCCGGTGCGCCAAGCGGAATTTGGGCAAGCAGCTCCGCATTCAGCTGCTCAGCGAGGCGTGCGCCGCCTCCTCTGCCGAATATATACTCTTTCTCGCCGCTATGACGGTTGTAGAAGTACGACATATTCTCCACGACACCAATAATGTTGTGCTCCGTCTTAAGCGCCATCGCTCCTGCGCGCGCTGCTACGAATGCGGCTGTCGCATGCGGCGTCGTTACGATAATTTCTTGGCTTTGCGGCATGATCTGGTGCACGTCCAGCGCAATGTCGCCTGTTCCCGGCGGCAGATCGAGCAGCATGTAATCCAGTTCGCCCCACTCGACTTCGGCGAAGAAGTTGCGAAGCATTTTGCCAAGCATCGGTCCACGCCATACGACTGGGCTGTTATCCTCTACGAAGAAGCCCATCGACATCACTTTCACGCCGAACCGTTCAATCGGAATAATACGCTCATTCACTACTTGCGGTCTTTCTTCGATCCCCATCATATCGGGAACGCTGAAGCCGTAAATGTCGGCATCGATTAACCCGACCCGCTTACCTGCGCGCGCCAGTGCGACCGCCAGATTGACCGTAACGGTCGATTTGCCGACACCGCCCTTGCCGCTCGCAATAGCGATAAACTTCGTGCCGCTTTCCGGAGAGAGCAGCGTCGTCGGTTCGATCAACCCTCCGTGCCCCTTCACCGGAGCGCCTTGCTCGCCTTTCGCGCCTGCTGCAGCCGTCTGAGGCTGTTCAGTTGCGGATTCCGTGCGGAAACGCAAATGGACGGACTGAACATCTTCCGAGGCAAGCGCGCTGCGCAGTGCTTCCTCTAATACCGGTTGGTCGTCGCCTGTCGCAATCAATACCGTCATCGATACGCCGCTCTCCTTCACGACGACATCACGGAACTGCGCAGCCTTCCCGGCTGTCCCTTGCTCATCCGCTGCCTTGCGGACAATATCGATCACCTGTTCTCGGGTTAGCATCGTTCTCACTCCACCTTCTCGGCTATATACGTTATCGGAAATGGTGTCCGACTATTAGTGCTCTCCCTGCTATTATAACATAGTCAGTTGAGATGTTCGATTCACGGGGCTGGGACTGGGGCAGCGGGGGTGACGGTTCCGATCTTCTCGCCGGCGCTGAAGCGAAGAATGCCCTGATAAATCGCAGCGGCTATAGAGCGCTGATAGTTCCCGTCCGACAATCTGCGCGCTTCATCCGGATTGGATAAAAACCCGACTTCCACGAGCGCTAGCGGAACATCTGTAATTTGCTTCATTAAGTACACTTCATTCTTAATTACCGAAGCAATTCGGCTCGTGTTCTCGAGCTTGCTCCGAATCTCGTCTTGTATAAGCGCCGCGATCTGCCCGTTGTTCGTATTGCTCGGATAATAAAAGGTCTGAGCTCCGAACCACTTTGGTGATGGAATGCTATTCATGTGAACACTAATGACGATATCCGGCTTGGCTTGTTTAATGAGCTCTACCCTCTTGACCAAGTCTTCCGTTTTCCGCCTTGCTGTCGCCTTGGTATCTTTGCCTGCCAAGTCATAATCTCCCTCACGGGTCATAATAACGATCGCGCCTGCCTGCTGCAAATAATCGCGCAAATAAAAAGCAATCGCTAAGTTCAAATCCTTCTCGATATCTCCCTGCTTGCTGACGGCTCCCCCGTCAATTCCGCCGTGGCCTGCGTCTATCGCAACTGTCTTGCCTGACAATGGAAGCGACCAGGTTGACATTGTCCGCGTTGACGGCAAATCACCCACGATTAACGCTGCTGCCGCAATTATAATAAACGCACCGATTGCGATTCGCAGCGCTCCCTTGTAGTTGAGCCAGACGACAATCCGGTTCCGATACCGCCGCATAAAAAACCACCTCGTCCCAAACGATTGGTAAGCCGGGCTTTGCATAGAAAGCCTGTACTCTACCATCCTTATGGGACGAGGCGTTCGATTATGACAACCGTTATTCGTGATTAGCCGTTAACTGACTGACGACCGAACGGTAGTCAGCTTCTTTCATGATGCCGGTGAGCGGCGAGAATGCGTCAACGCCAATCATGATCGCCCCGTTCCCCCTCATATCCATTAGGCCTCTTGGAGGCTATATATGCAACTCAGCCGCCCGAAGCATCTTGTTCGACGCTTGGACGGCTGAATGGCATAGCTGGCGTATTGGTCCAACTTATTTGTGCAAGCCGCACTCCGTTTTGTCATTGCCCGACCAGCGTCCTGCACGAGGATCTTCACCAGGCATAACTTGACGCGTGCAATGCTCGCAACCGATCGACGGGTAGTGGTTGTCATGCAACGGGTTGTAAGGAACGTTATTCTCACGGATGTAGTTCCATACGTCTTCGTTCGTCCAGCTTGCAAGCGGGTTGAATTTCATAAGACCGAATTTATAGTCATACTCGACTTTCTTCGAGTTTGCACGCGTAGGCGCTTGGTCGCGGCGAATACCGGTGATCCAGCACTCATACTTGCTGAGGATCTGCGTCAGCGGTTGAACCTTGCGGATATTGCAGCATTGGTTCGGGTCGCTTTTCCACAGTTCTTCTCCGTATTGTTCCGCTTGTTCTTCCGGCGTAATCGCTGGTTTCACTTGTACATAACGGATATTCGGATAACGCGCTGCAAGAACATCACGGGTTTCAAGCGTTTCTTTGAAGTGGAAATCCGTATCCAGATAGAAAATATCGATATTCGGATTAACCTTCTGAATCATATCGACGAGCACTACGTCTTCAGCGCCGAAGCTGCATGCGAACGTAATGTTCGGGAACGTCTCAATCGCATATTGGATAATCGCCTCAGGGGTTGCGTTTTCGAGCTCTTCGGCCTTCTTGGCAGCAAGTGCTTCTTTTTCAAACAGGTTCATATTCAAGACCTCCATACAGTAATAATCCAAGTAAAAGGCTATGCATTAACTTGATTATACTTTCTTAATGCTCATTTGTTCAATGCATTAATTTGTTTTCCTTGCATAGAAGGGCTTGGAATTCCGTGTATTGCCGGCAGCAAATGCCCCATATGCAAAAATGCCCCTTCCGTGCACGGAGTGCAGAGAAGAGGCATTGATGAACGATTAACGTTTCGAGAATTGCGGAGCGCGACGTGCAGCTTTGAGACCGTATTTTTTACGTTCTTTCATGCGTGGGTCACGCGTCAGGAATCCTGCACGTTTCAGCGATGGACGGAACTCAGGGTCTGCTTTCAGCAGAGCGCGGGAGATACCGTGGCGGATAGCGCCGGCTTGACCGGAGATGCCGCCGCCGTTAGCGATGACGATAACGTCGTACTTCGTCGTCGTGTCCGTCAGCGTAAGCGGTTGTTTTACGATCAGTTTCAACGTTTCCAGACCGAAATATTCGTTCAGGTCGCGTTTGTTAATAGTGATTCGTCCTTCACCCGGCACGAGACGAACGCGTGCTACGGAGTGTTTACGACGACCGGTTCCATAGTATTGAACTTGTGCCATGAAACTGTCCTCCTTTTATTAACCGCGAAGCTCGTACACTTCAGGGTTTTGTGCTTGATGCGGATGGTTTGGACCTGCATATACGTTAAGTTTCGTTCTCAGCTTGTCGCCGAGACGGTTCTTAGGAAGCATGCCGTTAATAGCTGCTTCGATAACGCGCTCAGGGTGCTTATTCAGCATTTCTTGAGCGGAGATCACTCTCAGACCGCCTGGATACATCGAGTGACGGTAGTAGTTTTTGTTTTGGAGCTTTTTGCCCGTAAGGTGCACTTTCTCAGCGTTGATGATGACAACGAAGTCACCCGTATCAACGTGAGGCGTAAATTGTGGTTTGTGTTTGCCGCGGATCAGCGCAGCAGCTTCGCTGGCCAGACGGCCCAGCGTTTTGCCTTCCGCGTCGATTACATACCATTTGCGATCGACTTCGTTAGGCTTTGCCATAAAGGTTGTACGCATGGGTGTTCCTCCTTAAATTGATTCAGCAATCCATTTATAATGAAACGTTCGGTTGCGTTTCAAGCATTTAATTTCTTAGTCAAATGTTACGTCAGTTAGAGCAGTTGGCTGTACATTTCTAATCGGGGCTGTGGGATAGCCATTAAAAATGCACAAGTTATATACTACTATAAATAATGGGCTTTAGCAAGAGGTTTAACTTGTTAAATGCAGTTAAATTACATGATGCCATTAACCGTTCAGCCCATTAAACGCACTGCCTTCCGGCGAGAGCTCCAATCGGCATTCCTCGGGCGGATATTCGACGCTCCACAGCATCAAGCCGTGCGCCATAGCTGTAGGCCCCGAGCACGCCCGTTCCTTGGCTGCGAGCATAGCAGGTATATCTTGCGGCGACATTTTGCCTTCTCCAACCCACATCATCGTCCCCGCTATAATACGAACCATATTATATAGGAAGCCACTTCCTGTCACGAACAAGTGCAGCAGTTGATCTTCTTCTTCAATACGCGTCTCAAAAATGGTGCGAACATGACTCGGCTGCGTCGATTGAATCGACGTGAACGTGGTAAAATCGTGTTCACCGACCAAATGCGCAAACGCTTCACGCATCGCCGCCACATCAAGACGAGTCGGGTGATGGAAGGCATAATGGCGCCCGAACACGTCCGGGAACTTGCGACGGTCGATCGTATAGCGGTACGTCTTGCGCTTAGCGGAATGACGTGCGTGGAATGCTTCAGGCGCTTCCCACGCCTCCAAGACGACGATATTATCCGGCAGACGCGTATTGATCGCAAGCGCCCAACGTTCCGCCGGAATACGCGATTCCGTATGAAAGTTGAACACCTGGCCACGGGCATGAACCCCTGCATCCGTACGGCCAGAGCCGATGATGCGCAGTTCTTCGCCTGTCAGCGTCTTAATCGCCGCTTCAACGATGTCTTGGATCGTATTGCCGCTCGGCTGCGACTGAAAGCCGCTGTACGCCGTTCCGTCGTAGCTGACTACCATAACTATGTTTCGACTCACCATGCTACCTCCCTCTCCAGGAAGGCACCAAAGGGCTTACGCCCTCTGGACACCCAACCTTGATAACCATAGGGCTTCGCCCTCTGGACACCCTTCTTCGACGACCATAGGGCACGCCCTCTGGACTCCCTTTTCTCGACGACCATAGGACACGCCCTCTGGACTCCCTTTTCGACACCCTCCTAAATCCTCCCTCTGCCAGAGGGAGGACCCCAGATGAGCTCCCGCCCCTCTGGACTCCCGGAAGTCTCACCTAGCCACTACCAACGTGTACTCGCTTAACGTCCTTTCGGACACGCTCTCTTACGGTTCTCCTAAGATACAGTCGAACGTCCGCTAACGATCCGTCACTTCGATACTCATAGGTGCCTTAAGCCGCTTTCGTCCCTCGGGACACGCTCCACGTTAGTGTTCTCCCCTTAAGCGCGCACGCGCGCTTAAAGAGCGTTAGTGCATATAGGTCGGGTCTGTCGAGCTGGTATAAAACTATCCACAGAACAGATGCGTTTCAAGCCTATCAGCCGCTAACGCTGCTGAAATCCACAGCCCTCATGAAACGCTATCCCCAAATCCACACGGTTCCCCACAGTTTCCACAACGATAATGCTTGCCGAACGACTTGTAACCGTTGTCCACAAGTGGACAACTCGCTTTCGTTCAGCTAATTCACTTGTGGATTGAAGGTTTTACATGGTTTATAGCCTGTGAATAGTCTGAAAACAGGGCCGAAGAATGGCCCGAAAATGCCGGCTCATGTATGGGAGCCGGCTTCTTCGGTTATATCCAATGGAACGCGTGAGGTGCGTGGAGAGCAGCGACAGGTTCGCGAGTTAACGTCCGACTTTTGAAGTGATGTTCCCTACCTATTCGAGATAGTTCAAAGGAATATCACTTCAACGGGAGGCGCGTGCCTGTTGCATGCTCGGAGTGCACGGGCGGAGCCGTCTATACGCTTTTACATCAATGCACGAGCTGCAAGTTAAGCTACTTCGTGCATCTCCGCTCGCAACGCACCCACGCGTTCCAATTCACGCCAAGAAAAAAAGGTGGCCGCGAAGGTCCACCCTTTCTCATCCGATCATCCGGTCGATTACGCGCGATCTACCAGTTCCAGATACACCATTGGTGCTGAATCACCGCGGCGCGGTCCCAGTTTCAGAATCCGCGTGTATCCGCCCGCACGTTCCGAGTAACGGGTGGCCAGTTCGGAGAACAGCTTCTGGATTGCGTCTTGTTCGCCGTCGATCGTTTCGCGACGAACGAAAGCTGCCACTTGGCGACGAGCGTGAAGATCACCTTTTTTCGCTTTCGTGATGAGCTTTTCAGCAATCGAGCGAACTTCTTTCGCTTTTGCTTCCGTCGTTTGGATGCGCTCATACAGGAACAGATCCGTTACGAGGTCGCGGAAAAGCGCCTTACGTGCGCTCGCGTCACGGCCCAACTTTTGGTATGCCATCGATTTCTCCTCCTTCTGCAAGATTGCCTTTTACGATGCTCTCTATTCTTCCATGCGGAGGCCCAAACCGAGTTCTTCAAGCTTCTCTTGTACTTCCTCCAAAGACTTGCGACCAAGGTTACGCACCTTCATCATGTCTTCTTCAGTTTTCGTAATCAGCTCTTGCACGGTATTGATGCCTGCACGTTTCAAGCAGTTGTAAGAACGAACGGAAAGATCCAGTTCCTCGATCGTCATCTCGAGTACTTTTTCTTTCTTATCTTCTTCTTTCTCGACCATGATTTCCGCGTCTTTGGCTTCATCGGTCAATCCGACGAACAGGTCCAAATGCTCGGTCAAAATTTTAGCGCCGAGGCTTACTGCCTCTTCCGGTCGAATACTTCCATCAGTCCAAACTTCTAAGGTGAGCTTGTCATAGTTGGTTACTTGGCCGACACGAGTATTTTCTACGCTGTAATTGACACGGGTAATGGGCGTGTAAATCGAATCAATGGGAATTACGCCAATCGGTTGATCTTCTTTCTTATTCCGATCCGCAGGGACGTACCCGCGTCCCCTGTTGGCGAATACCCGCATATGGAGCCGCGCACCGGAGGCTAAGGTCGCGATATGAAGATCGGGATTCAAAATCTCAACATCGCTGTCCGCGCGAATGTCGCCCGCCGTTACGTTCCCTTCACCTTCTGCGTCGATTTCCAGCACCTTTTCTTCATCGGAGTGGATCTTCAACGACAGGCCTTTCAGGTTCAATATGATCTCGGTTACGTCCTCGATCACTCCGGGTACCGTAGAAAATTCATGTAGCACACCATCGATTTGTACCGAGGTGACAGCTGCACCTGGCAGCGACGAGAGCAGAATTCGGCGAAGCGAATTGCCCAGCGTCGTGCCATATCCGCGTTCCAGCGGCTCGACAACAAAACGTCCGTATGTGCCGTTATCATTGAGCTCTACGGTTTCGATTTTCGGTTTTTCGATCTCAATCACTAGTAGTACCCTCCTTCAAAACGTCGCTCCGTTCACCGTACGTATTCAGTCGAATCTTGTAGTATGCCAAACCTTCACAACCATTATTCACAAGTTGCTGTAATTTGATACCACAGCACGAATCTGAATTATACGCGGCGACGTTTAGGTGGACGGCAACCGTTGTGCGGAACAGGCGTTACGTCTTTAATCAGGTTAACTTCAAGACCAGCTGCTTGCAGGGAACGGATTGCCGCTTCGCGGCCAGCACCTGGACCTTTAACCATAACCTCGACAACTTTCATGCCATGCTCCATTGCAGCTTTAGCAGCCGTCTCAGCAGCCATTTGTGCTGCGAAAGGCGTGCTTTTACGGGAACCTTTGAAGCCCAGGTTACCGGAGCTTGCCCAAGAGATTGCGTTGCCGTGCGGATCCGTGATCGTTACGATCGTGTTGTTGAACGTCGAGCGGATGTGCGCTACGCCGGTATCAACGTTTTTACGGTCGCGGCGTTTCGTACGTACGACTTTTTTTGGTTTAGCCATTGTGTGTTATCCTCCCTTCTTATTTCTTCTTGTTCGCTACAGTCCGACGAGGACCTTTGCGCGTACGAGCATTCGTTTTCGTACGTTGACCGCGAACTGGCAGTCCACGACGATGGCGAACACCACGGTAGCATCCGATTTCGATCAGACGTTTAATGTTAAGCGAAATTTCACGACGGAGGTCGCCTTCCACTTTAACCGATTTGTCGATCGTCTCACGCAGACGGCTTACTTCGTCTTCCGTGAGATCACGAACGCGAGTTTGAGCGTTTACGTCAGTCGCTGCAAGAATCTTCTTAGCCGTTGTTTGGCCGATACCGAAGATATATTGAAGCGCGATCTCAACGCGTTTGTCACGCGGCAAGTCAACACCAGCAATACGTGCCATATGCCTTGTTTCCCTCCTTTAACTAGCCTTGTTTTTGTTTGTGTTTAGGATTTTCACAAATCACCATAACGTTGCCTTTGCGACGAATGACTTTGCATTTCTCGCAGATAGGCTTAACCGAAGGTCTGACCTTCATTGTGATTACCTCCCGAATCCTTCGGCGCAAGCACGAAAGGCTTACTTCCGATAGGTAATGCGTCCTCTAGATAAATCATAAGGCGACAACTGGATGACCACTTTATCTCCAGTAAGAATCCGGATAAAGTGCATACGCAGCTTACCGGAAACATGAGCTAAAATTTGATGTCCATTCTCCAGTTCAACCTTGAACATTGCGTTAGGTAGCGGTTCGATTACCGTACCTTCGACTTCAATGACGTCTTCCTTAGCCACCGTCATTCTCCTTTCGCTTGCACGAACTTCTCAATCGCGTAGCGCAGCTTAGCATTCGTCACCCGGCCGGTCTCTTTCATGCTGTTCTGAACTTCGGTGCTGACGACCGACTGCAGCTCAAGGTGCGCGATGTTCTTCTTCTTCGGCCGATCGAATCTCTTCTTGTCGCCATCGGCGATCAATACGAAGCGATCGTCGACGATACCGATAATGACCGCATAACCGCCCTCATCCTTGCCTCGAAGCACGAATGCGATCTGACCGATCTGCGGCAATGCATCCACGTGCATCAACCCGCCTCAGCGTCCGATTGGGTTAGTATCTCATAACCATCTTCCGTTACGGCGACTGTATGCTCGAAATGCGCACACCACGAGCCGTCGACCGTGACGACCGTCCAGTTGTCTTCTAACGTTCGTACATACCGTTCACCGATGTTGACCATCGGTTCGATGCAGAGTACCATGCCCGGCTTAAGCCGCGGTCCCCGATCCGGTATGCCATAGTTCGGAATTTGCGGTTCTTCATGAAGTTTTGCGCCGATGCCATGACCGACATACTCACGAACAACCGAGAACCCCGCGTTCTCAACAACTTTCTGTACGGCATGCGATATCGTGAAAAGTCGAACATCCGGCTTAATCAGTTCAAGGCCTGCGTATAGAGATTGTTCCGCCACATCGAGCAGCCGTTGCGCTTCTGCAGAGATTGTGCCCACGCCGTACGTCCATGCGGAGTCGCCATGGTAACCCTGATACTGCGCACCGATGTCGATGCTGATGATGTCTCCATCCGCCAGCTTCTGATTGCCCGGAATACCATGCACCAGCTGATCGTTGACAGAAGTGCATATGCTGCCAGGAAATTGATTGTAACCTTTAAAAGATGGAACGGCGCCACGACTTCGAATATACGTCTCGGCAATCTGATCCAGTTCATGGGTCGTAATGCCGGGCCGTATCGATTGCTTTAGCAGCCGATGCGTGTCGGCGACAATCCGCCCTGCTTCCCTCATCAGACGAAGCTCCGCTTCCGACTTGCAAACGATCATTAGCGTGAACCCCGCAGAACAGAAGCAATCTCAGCGGTTACAACATCAATATCCTGTTCCCCGTCGACTTCGCGAAGCAGCGATTTGCCTTCGTAATACGCAAGCAGTGGTGCAGTTTTCGAGCTGTACTCGTCCAGACGTGTTCCGACACTTTCTTCGTTATCGTCCGAGCGCTGATACAGTTCGCCTCCGCACTTATCGCAGACGCCTTCTTGTTTCGGCGGGTTATTCAAGACGTGATACGTGGATCCGCACGATTTGCAGATGCGGCGGCCCGTAAGACGAGCAAGCAGCAATCCGCGGTCGACCTTCAAGTTAATGACATGGTCGATCGAACGGCCCATCTCCGCTAGCATTGCATCAAGCGCTTCGGCTTGTTGCAGAGTGCGGGGGAAACCATCGAGCAGAAAACCTTTAGAGCAGTCATCCAGCATCAGCCGGTCGCGAACGATTCCGTTCGTAATCTCGTCCGGAACGAGCTTGCCTTGGTCAACGTACTCTTTTGCTTTTTGTCCGAGCGGCGTTCCTTGTTTCATTGCGAGACGGAAAGCATCACCTGTCGAAATATGCGGTACCGCGAATTGATCGACAATACGTTCTGCTTGCGTCCCTTTGCCGGCTCCTGGAGGTCCCATGAATAGAATGTTCATTCCGTGTTCCTCGCTTTAAGCACAATAGGTTCGTTCGGGATCCGTATGCGCATGCGCCCGGAACCCGATAAGAACCTATCCTTATTTATTGATAAACCCTTTGTAGTGGCGTTTGATCAACTGGCTCTCGATTTGTTTCATCGTGTCAAGTGCGACGCCGATTACGATCAGGAGCGAAGTACCGCCCAAACGAACACCTTGTGGCAAGTCAGCCGCTTTGCCGAATGCAACCGGAAGCAGCGAGATGAGCGAGAGGAAGATCGCACCCGCCAGTGTGAGGCGAGTCATTACCTTCGTAATGTACGATGCAGTAGGTTTACCTGGGCGAATGCCTGGGATATAACCACCGTTCTTCTTCATCTGATCCGCCATTTGAACCGGATTGATTTGAACAAAGGTATAGAAGAATGTGAAGCCGATAATCAAGATGACATACAGAACCATGCCAAGCGGCATGTCGTAGTTCAAGTTCTTGATAATCCAATCCGCCCAGTTCGATGTCGAGAAGAACTGTGCGAGTGTAACAGGGAACATGAGCAACGAAATCGCGAAGATTACCGGAATAACACCTGCGCCGTTAACCTTCAGCGGAATGTGCGTCGACTGTCCGCCATACATTTTCCGACCAACAACGCGTTTAGCGTATTGAACCGGAATTTTACGGATGCCTTGCTGAACGAAGATGGCGCCCACGATTACCGCGATAACAACCACTACGATCAGTACGACCTTCAGAATGTTCCAGAAGAGCATATCTCCAGGGTTTTCGAATTCCGAAGCGTAAATGTCGCGAATATGTCCAGGGATAGCTGCTACGATACCCGCGAAGATCAGAACCGAGATACCGTTGCCGATACCGCGTTCCGTAATTTGCTCACCGAGCCACATCAAGAAAGCCGTACCGGCAGTCAAGACGATTGCGATCATAGCGTATGTCGTAAACGACGCATCAATGACCATTTCGTAAGCATATTTACGGTTAAAGCCTACAGCCGTACCAAAACCTTGGACCAAACCAAGGATGATCGTGCCGTAACGGGTAATTTGCGCAAGTTTACGTTTGCCGTTCTCGCCTTCCTTTGCCCACTCCGTAAACTTTGGAATGACGTCCATCGACAAGAGCTGTACGATGATCGAGGAAGTGATGTAAGGCATGATCCCGATCGCGAAGATCGAGAAGTGGAACAATGCGCCGCCCGAGAATGTGTTAAGCAAGCCAAACAGGTCTTGACCTGCACCGACTTCCTTGAACACATCCGTGTTAATATTCGGAACCGGGATAAACGAACCGATTCGGTAAACAAGCAAGATGAAAAGGGTAAACAGGATCTTCTTGCGAAGGTCTTCCACTCTCCAAATGTTGGACACCGTCTTGAACATTAGATCACCTCGGTTTTACCGCCGGCAGCCTGGATTTTCTCTACCGCAGATTGAGAGAATTTGTTAGCTTTAACAGTCAGTTGAACCTTGATTTCGCCGTTACCGAGAACTTTAATGCCGCTCTGTGGGTTCTTGACGATTCCCTTCTCCAGAAGGAATTCTGGAGTAACTTCTGTTCCTGCTGCAAAGCTATTCAATTCTTCAATGTTGACAATCGCGTATTCCTTACGGAATGGATTGTTGAAGCCGCGTTTCGGAAGACGACGGTACAATGGGTTTTGACCGCCCTCGAAGCCAGGACGAACGCCGCCACCGGAGCGAGCGTTTTGACCTTTATGACCACGAGCAGCCGTTTTGCCGTTACCGGAACCGATACCGCGACCGACACGCTTGCGCTCTTTACGGGAACCTTCCGCTGGTTGGAGCTCATGCAGTTTCATCGTTCGTAGCACCTCCTTAATTGGTTTGCCTATGTGAAACTTTCGGGAAGTTAAACTTCTTCGACTTTAACGAGGTGGTTAACTGCGTTAACCATACCGCGAATCGCCGGACTGTCGTTCAGGACAACCGATTGGTGAAGCTTGCGCAGACCGAACGATTCAACCGTAGCACGTTGCTTTTCGTTGCGACCAATCAGACTGCGAACAAGCGTAATTTGCAATTTCGCCATCGTGTTTTCCTCCTTAACCCAGAAGCTCTTGTACGGTTTTACCGCGAAGCTTCGCCACGTCCTCAGCGCGTTTCAGGCGGGAAAGGCCTTCAAGCGTCGCATTAACCATGTTCATGGAATTCGAGGAACCGAGCGACTTCGTCAGGATATCGCCAACGCCAGCAAGTTCGAGAACTGCACGAACTGGGCCGCCTGCGATAACACCGGTACCTTGGGAAGCAGGCTTCAGAAGAACTTCGCCAGCACCGAAGTGACCGATGACTTGATGCGGGATCGTCGTTCCCACGAGTGGAACGTGAACCAGATTCTTCTTCGCGTCTTCAATACCTTTGCGAATTGCATCTGGAACTTCGGCAGCTTTACCGATACCAGCGCCTACATAGCCTTTGCCGTCGCCGACAACAACCAGTGCGCTGAA
Source organism: Paenibacillus kobensis NBRC 15729 (assembly GCF_004000825.1). Lineage (GTDB taxonomy): Bacteria > Bacillota > Bacilli > Paenibacillales > Paenibacillaceae > Paenibacillus_T > Paenibacillus_T kobensis. Next base: position 16,811 of record NZ_BILZ01000026.1, read on the forward strand.
GCTGAACCGACGTCCGCCTTTAACTACTTTGGATACACGGTTGATGTGAACAACCTTCTCTGTCAGTTCTAACGTATTCGGATCTACACGCAAGTCGTTTTACCTCCTTATTGAAAATTTATATTAGAATTCGAGCCCTGCTTCACGAGCTGCGTCAGCCAGTGCTTGAATTCGTCCATGGTACAGGTAGCCGCCGCGATCGAAAACGACTTCAGATACGCCTTTCGCTTTAGCGCGAGCTGCGATCAATTCGCCGACTTTCTTAGCTGCTTCAACGTTGCCGCCGTTGCCGACTTCCGTCAGTTCTTTGTCCATCGTGGATGCTGCAGCGATCGTTACGCCGTTGATGTCATCGATCAGCTGTGCATACATATGTTTAGAAGAACGGAATACGGACAGACGCGGACGCGCCGTCGTACCGCTGATTTTCTTACGTACACGCAGATGACGTTTAACGCGAGCTTTGTTTTTATCGCCCTTCGTAATCATTCGGAATACACTCCTTTCCGTTTGCCTTATGAAGCTATCGGGATAAGCCGGGTATTAAGCGGCTTATTTTTTCTTACCTGCTTTACCCTCTTTGCGGAGGATACGTTCGCCTTCGTACTTGATACCTTTGCCTTTGTATGGCTCTGGCTCGCGTACTGCGCGGATCTTCGCTGCCGTTGCGCCGACAAGTTCTTTGTCGATGCCGCGAACGATGATTTTCGTCTGGGATGGCAGTTCGAACTCGATGCCATTGTCCGGAGCGATCTCAACCGGGTGGGAGTAACCTACGCTAAGAACGACTTTTTCGCCAGTCTTATTCGCACGGTAACCTACGCCGACAAGCTCAAGCGTTTTTGCAAAACCATCCGTTACGCCGCTTACCATGTTCGAAATGACGCTGCGCGTCGTTCCGTGCAGGGAGCGGTGCAATTTGTTATCAGAAGGACGTTCAACCACGATCTCGCTCTCTGCAACATTGATCTTCATGTCTTTGTGCAGTGCGCGGGACAGCGTGCCTTTAGGTCCTTTTACAGTAATGACGCTGTCGTTCAGGCTGATGCTAACACCAGCTGGAACAGCGATTGGTTTGCGACCAATACGGGACATTCGTTACACCTCCAATCGTTGACGAGTTATTACCAAACGTAGCAGACGACTTCGCCGCCGGCTTTCGATTGACGAGCTTCTTTATCGGTCATAATCCCTTTGGACGTGGAAATGATGGCGATACCGAGACCACCAAGTACACGTGGGATTTCATTCGATTTCGTGTAAACACGAAGACCTGGTTTGCTAATGCGTTTCAGACCCGTGATTACGCGCTCGTTGTTCGATCCGTATTTCAGGAAAACACGGATGATCCCTTGCTTGTTATCTTCGATATATTCTGCATCGCGGATGAAGCCCTCGCGTTTCAAAATCTCAGCGATTTGCTTCTTCACTTTCGAAGCAGGCATTTCCACGGTCTCGTGACGAACGACATTCGCGTTGCGAATACGTGTCAGCATATCTGCGATCGGATCAGACATAACCATTTATGTGAACCTCCTTCCCGAACTAAGACTGATTACCAGCTTGCTTTTTTGACGCCAGGAATCTGGCCTTTGTATGCTAACTCACGGAAACAAATCCGGCAAATTTTAAACTTTTGCAATACGGAGTGCGGACGACCGCAGCGCTCGCAGCGCGTGTAAGCACGCACTTTGAACTTCGGGGTGCGCTGCTGTTTCACTTTCATCGAAGTTTTTGCCACTTGGTAAACACCTCCCGTGGATTACTTCGTGAACGGCATGCCCAGTTGGGTGAGCAGCTCACGAGATTCTTCGTCCGTTTTGGCCGTCGTAACGATAACGATGTCCATACCGCGAACTTTATCAACTTTATCGTACTCGATCTCCGGGAAGATCACTTGTTCTTTCAGGCCCAGCGTGTAGTTACCGCGTCCGTCGAATGCTTTCGACGAAACACCGCGGAAGTCACGAACACGCGGAAGCGTGATGTTGAACAGCTTGTCGAGGAAGTAATACATACGCTCGCCGCGCAGCGTTACTTTCGCACCGATTGGCATGTTCTCACGAAGCTTGAAGCCTGCGATAGACTTCTTAGCGCGCGTGATTACTGGCTTTTGACCAGCGATCAGTTGAAGCTCTGCAACTGCAGTGTCCAGAACTTTCGAGTTAGCAACCGCTTCGCCGACACCCATGTTGATGACGACTTTCTCGATTTTCGGCACTTGCATTACCGTCGTATAGTTAAACTTCTGCATCAGAGCAGGCGTAATTTCGTTCAGGTAACGATCTTTCATTCTTGCAGCCATGATTCAGTGGACCTCCTTTCCGTCTTGGATCAATTAGTCGATCTCAACGCCGGACCGTTTTGCAATCCGGACTTTTTTGCCGTTGTCGAGCACTTTGTAACCGATACGCGTCACTTTACCGCTCTTCGGATCAACGTGCATAACGTTCGATACGTGAATCGGAGCTTCTTGCTCGATGATGCCGCCTTGCGGATTCGCTTGGGACGGACGAGCGTGCTTCTTCACGATGTTTACGCCTTCGATCAGTACGCGGTTTTCACGAGGATAAGCTGCGATTACGCGGCCTTTTTTACCTTTGTCTTTACCGCTGATGACGATGACGTTATCGTCTTTTTTCACATGAAGCTTGTTGTTATGCGATTCAAGAACTTTTTTGAGACGTGGCATGAGTACACCTCCTGCATGCTTGATCACTTACTTATATTTCACCCTGGCGCATCGCGCTGTGAGGGTATTAGATAACTTCTGGTGCGAGCGAGACGATTTTCATGAAGTCTTTGTCGCGAAGTTCGCGAGCAACAGGTCCGAAGATACGCGTGCCACGTGGGCTCTTGTCTTCCTTCACGATTACCGCTGCGTTCTCGTCGAATGCGATGTAAGAACCGTCTTTACGACGAACCGAACGTTTCGTACGAACGATAACGGCTTTAACTACGTCGCCTTTTTTGACAACGCCGCCTGGTGTTGCTTGTTTGACGGAGCAGATGATCAGATCGCCAATGTGTCCAACGCGACGTCCCGTGCCGCCAAGCACGCGAATGCACATCAGTTCTTTAGCGCCGGAGTTGTCAGCGACAGCCAAACGCGTAAATGGTTGAATCATTTGTACGTCCTCCTTTCGGAAAAATGCTCTTTACACTATAGACCGTATCTTAGAGGACAATCGCTTCTTCAACGATTTCTACGAGTCTGAAGCGTTTGTCTTTGGAAAGCGGACGAGTCTCCATGATTTTCACGACGTCGCCGATTTTCGCCTGGTTGTTCTCGTCATGCGCTTTGAATTTCTTCGTGTACTTAATGCGTTTATGGTACAGATCGTGTTTTTTGTACGTTTCGACAGCAACTACGATCGTTTTGTCCATTTTGTCGCTAACTACTTTGCCGATTTGAACTTTGCGGGCATTGCGTTCGCTCATGTTCTGCCTCCTTCCTTAAGCCATTGTCGGCTTATCCGCAGTGTGAATATTAACCGCTGATTCCGAGTTCTCTTTCACGCAAAACGGTTTTGGCACGAGCTATTTCCTTCCGCACATCACGAATGCGAGTCGGATTATCCAGTTGACCCGTTGCCAGTTGGAAACGAAGGTTGAACAGTTCTTCTTTGAAGCCTGCAACTTTTTGTTCAAGCTCAGCAGAGGTTAGGTTGCGAAATTCACTAGCTTTCATTTGCTTCACCACCCACTTCTTCGCGTTTCACGAACTTCGTTTTAACTGGGAGTTTGTGAGCAGCGAGGCGCATTGCTTCACGTGCGATTTCTTCCGGAACGCCGGCAAGTTCGAACATGATTTTACCTGGTTTGACAACCGCTACCCATTTCTCTACGTTACCTTTACCGCTACCCATCCGTACTTCGAGCGGCTTTTGCGTGATTGGCTTATGTGGGAAGATCTTGATCCACACTTTACCACCCCGTTTGATGTAACGGGTCATCGCAATACGAGCAGCCTCGATTTGACGGTTAGTAATCCATGAAGGTTCAAGAGCTTGAAGGCCGTATTCGCCGAAAGCGACTTCCGTTCCGCCTTTTGCTTTGCCTCTCATGTTACCGCGTTGTTGCTTACGGTGTTTGACGCGTTTTGGTACCAACATGTTTAGTTGCCTCCTTCCGTAGCAGCTTTCTTCTTAGCAGTTGGAAGGACTTCACCGCGATAGATCCACACTTTTACGCCGATGCGGCCGTAAGTCGTGTGTGCTTCAGCTGTGCCGTAGTCGATGTCTGCGCGCAGCGTATGAAGCGGAACCGTACCTTCGCTGTAACCTTCCGTACGTGCGATCTCAGCGCCGCCAAGGCGACCGCTAACCGACGTTTTGATACCTTTAGCGCCCGAACGCATCGTGCGTTGGATCGCTTGTTTCAGTGCACGGCGGAACGAAGTCCGGCGCTCAAGCTGTTGTGCGATGCTTTCCGCTACGAGGATAGCGTCGAGATCAGCTTGTTTGATTTCCGTGATGTTAATATGCACTTTTTTGCCGTTCGTGATTTTAGCGAGTTGGTTGCGGAGGTTTTCAACTTCCGAACCGCCTTTGCCGATAACCATGCCTGGTTTCGCCGTGTTGATCGTTACGTTGACGCGGTTAGCGGCACGCTCGATCTCAATGCGGGAAACGGCTGCGTCTTTCAGCTTGTTCTTCAGGTATTCACGAATTTTAACGTCTTCGATAAGAAGATCGCCGAAATCTTTACCTGCAAACCACTTGGATTCCCAGTCACGAATGATCCCGATACGGAGACCGACTGGATTTACCTTTTGACCCACACGTTTTCCCTCCTTATTTCTCAGATACGATCAAAGTGATATGGCTCGTACGTTTGTTGATACGGCTTGCGCGACCCATTGCGCGCGGACGGAACCGCTTCAACGTAGGACCTTGGTTCACGTATACTTGCTCGATTACCAGCTTGTTAACGTCCAACTGGTAGTTATGCTCCGCATTTGCGATAGCGGAGTTCAGAAGCTTCTCCACGATTGGGGAAGCGGACTTTGGCGTGTGACGCAAAATCGCGATCGCCTCACCAACCTTCTTGCCGCGAATCAAATCAACGACCAGTTGGGCTTTACGAGGTGCGATACGAACGAAATTAGCTTGCGCTTTCGCTTGTGCCATGGATGAACCTCCTCTCGTAACATAGAGTCACACCGTTAATTAACGGCGACCCGTTTTCTTATCGTCACCGTCGTGGCCTTTGTACGTACGCGTTGGAGCGAACTCGCCGAACTTGTGTCCGACCATGTCCTCCGTTACGTATACTGGCACGTGTTTGCGACCGTCATATACAGCCAGCGTGTGGCCGATGAATTGCGGGAAAATAGTCGAGCGACGGGACCACGTCTTGATCACGACTTTCTTGTTCGCTGCGTTCAGCTCTTCAACTTTCTTGAGCAGGTAACCGTCGATGAACGGACCTTTCTTCAAACTGCGACCCATGGATGATCCTCCCTTCACTTAACGTGCGCGTGACGGTTACCCGTCACGCAGATCTTATCAAGCACTCATTACTTCGTACGACGACGAATAATGTATTGGCTCGATGCTTTCTTTTTCTTGCGGGTTTTGAAGCCCAGCGTTGGTTTGCCCCAAGGGGACATTGGCGATTTGCGACCGATTGGAGCGCGACCTTCGCCACCACCGTGCGGGTGATCGTTCGGGTTCATGACGACGCCGCGAACTTCTGGACGCTTGCCGAGCCAACGGGAACGGCCAGCTTTACCAATTTTCACGAGCTCATGATCTTCGTTGCCTACGGTACCAACCGTAGCACGGCACTTCTTGAGAATACGGCGCGTTTCGCCGGACGTCAGACGAATAACAGCGTACTCGTCTTCTTTACCGAGCAATTGAGCTTCCGTACCTGCTGCACGCACGAGCTGACCGCCTTTACCAGGCTTCATCTCGATGTTGTGGATAATGGTACCGACCGGAATGTTCTCAAGCGGCAACGAGTTACCGATTTTGATATCCGCTTCTGGACCGGACATGATTTGGTCGCCAACTTTCAGACCTTTAGGCGCGATGATGTAGCGTTTCTCGCCGTCTGCATAGTTGATCAGTGCGATGTTCGACGTACGGTTTGGATCGTACTCGATCGTCGCTACGCGGCCAACGATACCATCCTTAGTACGTTTGAAGTCGATGATACGGTATTTACGTTTGTGTCCGCCGCCGTGGTGACGAACCGTAATTTTACCTTGGTTGTTGCGGCCTGCTTTCTTCGAAAGCGGAGCAAGCAACGATTTCTCCGGCACGTTAGTCGTGATCTCTTCGAACGTCGAGACAGACATAGCGCGACGAGCCGGGGATGTCGGTTTATACTTCTTAACTGGCACTTGGTTTCCCTCCTATCTTCAAGTTTATACAGAAGCCTCGAAGAACTCGAGTTCTTTGCTTTCGGCGCTCAGTTGAACGATCGCCTTTTTCCACTCAGACGTATATCCGTTATGACGGCCATAACGCTTCGGTTTAGCCGGTACGCGCATCGTGTTCACGCTGTCGACCTTCACTTTGAAGATTTGCTCGACTGCGCTTTTGATTTCCGTTTTATTAGCACGGATGTCAACTTCAAAGACATAACGCTTGTTAGCCATGAAGTCGCTGGTGCGTTCCGTAATAACCGGGCGCTTGATAATATCGCGTGGGTTCTTCATTACGCAAGCACCTCCTGAACTTTCTCTACGGCTTCTTTCGTGATGATCAGTTTGTCGTATTGCAGTACGTCAAGCACGTTAATGCCTTCAGCTGCAACGAACTTCACACCTGGAATGTTACGCGCCGACAACGCTACGTTGTCTTCGTAGTTAGCCGTAACTACGAGCGCTTTGCGAGCCACCTTCAAGTTGTTCAGGATAGCTGCGAATTCCTTCGTTTTCGGCGTTGCCAACGTCAGTTGATCCAGAACAACGATCTCGTTGCCGATCACTTTCGTGGACAGAGCCGATCTGATCGCCAGACGGCGAACTTTTCTTGGAAGCTTGAATGCGTAGCTGCGTGGAGTCGGTCCGAATACCGTACCACCGCCAACCCATTGTGGAGCGCGGATCGAACCTTGACGAGCGCGACCAGTGCCTTTTTGTTTCCAAGGTTTGCGGCCGCCGCCGCGAACTTCCGAACGTCCTTTAGTCTTATGCGTACCACGGCGCTCTGCAGCTTGTTGCAGAAGCACTGCGCTGTGCAGTACGTGCGAGTTCGGCTGGATGCCGAATACGCTGTCCGCGAGCTCAACTTCGCCTACTTGCGAGCCGCTCACGTTGTAAAGAGCTACTTTAGGCATAGCTAGTTCCTCCTTTCTTTAGAAACGATTATTTCTTCACCGTCAATTTGACTTTAACGAGTGCATTCTTAGGACCTGGGATCGAACCTTTAACCAAGATTACGTTGCGCTCTGCATCAACGCGTACAACTTCGAGGTTTTGGATCGTAACCGTCTCAGAACCCATATGGCCTGGAAGGTGTTTACCTTTTGGTACGCGGTTCGCTTGGATGGAACCCATCGAACCTGGACCACGGTGGTAACGCGAGCCGTGAGACATAGGACCCGTGCTTTGTCCCCAACGTTTAATCGTACCTTGGAAACCTTTACCCTTCGAAATACCCGTTACGTCAACAAATTCGCCTTCCGTGAACAGGTCAGCCTTAACGACTTGGCCAACTTCATATTCGCCGAGGTTGATACCGCGAATTTCACGAATGTAGCGCTTAGGAGCCGTATTGGCTTTTTTCGCGTGGCCGATTGCCGGCTTCGTTGCGTTCTTTTCTTTCTTATCCGAGAAACCAAGTTGAACAGCTTCGTAGCCGTCGTTTTCTTGGTCTTTCTTTTGCAGGACGACGTTCGGGCCAGCTTCGATTACCGTTACAGGAATTACGTTGCCTTCAGCCGTAAACACTTGCGTCATGCCGAGTTTTTTACCTAAGATACCCTTCATGTTGACACCTCTTTTCCTTTGTTACTCTATCGTTTGGGTCTTACAGTTTGATTTCGATATCTACACCGGATGGCAGGTCGAGTCGCATCAGTGCATCAACCGTTTGCGGCGTTGGGTTTACAATGTCGATCAGACGCTTGTGCGTGCGCATTTCGAATTGTTCCCGGGAATCCTTGTACTTGTGTACCGCGCGGAGAACGGTGATGATTTGCTTTTCCGTAGGAAGCGGAATCGGACCGGATACACCTGCACCGGATCGCTTTGCTGTTTCCACGATTTTCTCAGCGGATTGGTCAAGAATTCTATGATCGTATGCTTTCAAGCGAATACGAATCTTTTGCTTTGCCATATAAGTCCCTCCTTCTATCGCCCAATTTTTATCGGACATACTCCGTGAGAAAACCCGCTCACTTGCCCCATGGCAAAGGGGCCGGGTGTGTCGGCAACCTCTCACATCATCGCAACGTCACAGAACAACAATCAATATTATATCGAAACATTCGGGCGAATGCAACAGAAAGTTATTCATTACGTCATTTCCATTTAATTAAAAATGTCGTCGTTTAACCAGCGTACAATTAAACAACGACATTCATAAATTAATTCGGATTATCCAAGCACGACACGGTCGTCTGCCAGCTTGCGGCCGCTGATCCGTTCGAACTCGCCAAGCAGCTTCTCAACCGTCAGCTCTTTCTTTTGCTTTGCATCTACATCTAATATAATGCGTCCTTTGTCCATCATAATAAGACGATTGCCAAGCTTGATCGCTTGCTCCATGTTGTGCGTCACCATGAGCGTCGTCAGATTCATCTCGCGGACAAGTGTTTCGGTCAATTGCGTAATCAGTTCAGCCCTTGCCGGGTCGAGTGCAGCGGTATGTTCGTCGAGCAGCAAAATTTGCGGCTTTGTGAATGTCGCCATAAGCAGGCTGAGCGCCTGGCGTTCGCCGCCGGACAACATTCCGACCTTAGCGCGCAGCCGGTTCTCTAAGCCAATGCCGAGCTTGCGCAGCTGCTGCTTGAACAACTCTTTTCTTGCCCGGGTAACGCCGAATTGAAACATCCGGGATTGACCGCGCTTATAGGCCATCGCCATATTTTCCTCAATGGACATATTCGGCGCTGTGCCTGCCATCGGATCTTGGAACACGCGGCCGATCCACTTGGCACGGCGATGCTCGGAGAGCTGTGTAATTGTGCCTCCGTCGATGCTGACTTCTCCCGTATCGGGCTTCATAACGCCGGATATAATATTCATTAGCGTAGACTTACCGGCACCGTTGCTGCCGATTACCGTGACGAAATCGCCCGGATTCAGCTTCAGATCAATGCCGATCAACGCGATTTTCTCATCTACCGTACCAGGGTTAAACAGCTTGGATACTTTCGAAATTTCAATCATTGCGGTGCCCCTCCTTTCGTCAGCGCAGGGCCGGACGATTGGGACAGCAATTGCGCCGAGCGTTTGCGCGCATTTGCCTTCTGCTTCATATGTTTCCTTACAGACGGGAACACGAGCGCAATAATAACGATGAGCGCTGTAATCAGCTTCAAATCGGATGTATCTAACCATTCAATGCGAAGCGCAATAGCTACAATAACACGATATAGAATCGAACCAAGCACAACGGCAAGTGTAGCGCGGATAACACTCTTTGCACCGAACACTGCCTCGCCGATTATGACGGATGCGAGTCCGATGACGATCATTCCGATACCCATCGAAATGTCGGCAAAGCCGCTTTGCTGAGCAATCAATGCACCCGATAGTGCGACAAGGCCATTCGATAGGCTAATGCCGATAATTTTCGTTATATCGGTATTGGCACCGAAGCTGCGGATCATTCTTGCATTATCGCCCGTTGCACGTAAACTTAATCCCTGATCCGTATGCAAATATACATCAAGCAGAACTTTAATTGCAATAACGATTACTGGCATAATAGCCAATACCGCAACACCTGTAAAAATCGTTTCTTCCTTAATAAGAGAAATGTTCGGTCTTCCCATAATGCGCAAGTTGATCGAATACAACGCAATCATCATCAGAATACCAGATAACAGGCCATTGATCTTCCCCTTCGTATGCAGCAGCCCCGTACAAGCACCGGCAGCCATACCGCCTGCGAATGCTGCAATGCTCGCCACCCATGGCGAAGAGCCATGCGTGATCATATAAGCTGCGATACCAGCCCCCGTCGTAAAGCTTCCGTCAACCGTCAGATCCGGAAAGTCTAATATACGAAACGTAATATATACGCCGAGTGCCATTAATGCATACATAAGACCAAGCTCAGTAGGACCCCATAACAACGAATCCAACATTACGATCCCTCCATCTTCATAAATAAAGCGGGGCAACACGAAGACCGCATCACCCCGCTTAATCCATCTATACTTACTTAATAATGTTGTTCTCTTGATCTTTCACTTGTGCCTTCATCGCATCCGTAATCGTAATGCCTTGCGCTGCAGCTGCTTTTTCATTCAAGATCAGATCAAGCTTGTCCGGTACCGTAATTTTCATATCGCCCGGTTTTTTTCCGTTTTTCAAAATCTCCGCTGCCATCTGGCCGACTTGATAGCCATGGTCATAATATTTGAAGCCAACCGTAGCAAACGAGCCATTCTCCACTGTATCACGGTCGCTCGAGAAGAGCGGTAGATGTTTATCATTTGCCGTCTGTACGACAGCGTCAAAACCGTTAACCACCATGTTGTCGAGCGTTACATACAAAGCATCTACACGGCCCACGAGCGAGTCGGCAGCTTGTTTAACCTCGGACGTATTCGTAACTGGTGCTTTCACCAGCTCGATTCCGTATTTCGCAAGTTCTTTCTTCGCGATATCCGCCATAACGACTGCGTTCGTCTCGCCTTCATTAATAATGAGGCCGAGCTTCTTCACGTTCGGGAAGTCCGTCGAGATAAATTTCATCAATTGCGCAATAGCCTCAGGGTTCGTATCCGATGCCCCGCTGACATTGCCCCCTGGCTGGTCCATGCTGCTAACGATATCAGCCGCTACCGGATCCGTTACAGCAGCGAACAATACTGGCGTATCTTTCACTTGTTGAACGACCGCTTGTGCCGATGGCGTTGCAATTGCCAGGACGAGATCGTCTTTATCGCCGGCAATCTTCTGTGCAATGGACAGATTGTTCGTCTGATCGCCTTGCGCATTGTTATAATCGATTTTCAGGTTTGTGCCTTCTACAAGCCCCGCATCTTTCAACGCCGCAATAAAACCTTCGCGTGTTGCGTCAAGTGCCGGATGCTCGACGATCTGCGAGATACCGATCTTGTAAGTCTTCTCAGCGCTTCCCGCATTCGTACTTTCATTACTGCCATTCGAATCGGTTGGTTTGCTTCCGCAACCTGCGGAAACGAGCAGCGTTGCTGCCAATACGAGTGAACCCCATGCTCTCTTGCTGAACAAAATGAACCCCTCCTGATGTATGTGTCTCTTCGAGCATAGACAATACGTACATTCCTGTTTTTTACACAAGAATGACACGGTTTTTGCTTATATTAATACTACTTGTTGAATGTTTATATCGTCAATATTAAGAATTTACATTTTATTAATGGTAAAATACACCATAAAAATATTTACCATCCATGTATATATAAAACAAAAAAGCCTCAAGTCATATAAATGACTTGAGGCTTTCGTCAATGCATTACGGCGTTACCGCTGCAAGGCATTATTTTTGGATCGATGCAACTGCACCAGCGCCTACCGTACGGCCGCCTTCGCGGATAGCGAAACGCGTGCCTTCTTCGATAGCGATTGGAGCGATCAGTTCAACCGTAACTTCGATGTTATCGCCTGGCATTACCATCTCCGTACCTTCTGGCAGGTTGATGATGCCCGTAACGTCAGTCGTACGGAAGTAGAATTGTGGACGGTAGCCCGTGAAGAAAGGCTTGTGACGGCCACCTTCTTCTTTAGTCAGAACGTAGATTTGAGCCGTGAAGTTCGTGTGTGGTTTAACGGAACCTGGCTTTGCCAGAACTTGACCACGCTCGATGTCTTTACGGTCAACACCGCGAAGCAGTGCGCCTACGTTGTCGCCAGCTTGAGCGGAGTCAAGCAGTTTGCGGAACATCTCAACACCCGTACAAACGGATTTGCGAGTTTCTTCTTGCAGACCGATGATTTCTACTTCGTCGCCGACTTTGATTACACCGCGCTCTACGCGACCTGTAGCAACCGTACCACGACCCGTGATCGTGAACACGTCCTCGACTGGCATCAGGAACGGTTTTTCCGTGTCGCGCTCAGGCGTAGGGATGTAGCTGTCAATTGCTTCGAACAGCTCGATGATTTTGTCAGCCCAAGGGCCATCTGGGTTTGCCAGAGCTTCACGAGCAGCGCCACGGATGATTGGCGTGTCGTCGCCTGGGAACTCATACTCGCTCAGAAGGTCGCGAACTTCCATCTCAACGAGCTCGAGGAGCTCTTCGTCTTCAACCATGTCGCATTTGTTCAGGAATACGACGATGTAAGGAACGCCTACTTGGCGGGAGAGCAGGATGTGCTCGCGCGTTTGTGGCATTGGGCCGTCAGCTGCGGATACGACGAGGATAGCGCCGTCCATTTGTGCTGCACCCGTGATCATGTTTTTAACGTAGTCGGCGTGACCTGGGCAGTCAACGTGTGCGTAGTGACGGTTAGGCGTCTCGTACTCAACGTGAGCTGTCGAGATCGTGATACCGCGCTCGCGCTCTTCTGGAGCTTTGTCGATTTGGTCGAATGCTACAGCAGCACCGCCGTATTTTTTCGACAGTACCGTCGTGATTGCAGCCGTAGTCGTCGTTTTACCGTGGTCGACGTGACCGATCGTACCGATGTTAACGTGCGGTTTATTACGTTCAAATTTAGCCTTACCCATTGAACATGTGCCTCCTTAAATAAATATAATTTGTAGTGTGTATGTGATGGTATCCGCGGCTTACGACTTGTCGCGCAAGCCGCAAGACAACCAAGTAAACCTTATCCCTAAGCCATTACCCTTAGAACGTTAGACTTAAGCGCCTTTGTTCTTCGCGATGATTGCTTCGGAGATCGAACGTGGAACTTCCTCATAGTGAGACAGTTCCATCGAGAATACCCCGCGTCCTTGCGTACCCGAACGGAGAACCGTCGAGTAACCGAACATTTCTGCAAGAGGTACCTTCGCACGAACGATCAAAGAGCCGTGTTTCGTGTCCGAACCTTCGATGCGGCCGCGACGGGAGCTAAGCATACCCATTACGTCACCCATGTACTCTTCCGGAACACTAACTTCGACTTTCATGATTGGCTCAAGCAGTACAGGGGAACATTTCTCCTTAGCTGCTTTAAGCGCCATCGATCCAGCAATTTTGAACGCCATCTCCGAGGAGTCAACGTCATGGTACGAACCATCGACAACAGTTGCTTTGATGTCAACAAGCGGGAAGCCTGCGAGGACACCATTTTTCATCGATTCTTCGATACCAGCTTGGATAGGTCCGATGAACTCACGAGGAATGGAACCACCCACCGTTTTGTTCTCGAACGTGAAGCCTGCGCCTGGCTCTTGTGGTTCGAACTCAACCCAGCAATGACCGAACTGGCCACGACCGCCGGATTGGCGAACGAACTTACCTTCTACCTTAGCAGCAACTTTGAAAGTCTCACGGTAAGCTACCTGTGGTGCGCCTACGTTCGTTTCGACTTTAAATTCACGAAGCATACGGTCAACGAGGATCTCCAAGTGGAGCTCGCCCATACCCGCGATGATCGTTTGACCAGTTTCTTCGTCCGTGTGAGCGCGGAACGTCGGATCTTCTTCAGCGAGCTTCTGAAGCGCGATACCCATTTTGTCTTGGTCAGCCTTAGTCTTAGGCTCAACCGCGAGTTGGATAACTGGCTCTGGGAAGTTCATCGACTCAAGAATTACCGGGTTCTTCTCGTCGCACAGCGTGTCGCCGGTCGTCGTATCTTTCAGACCTACTGCAGCCGCGATATCACCGGAGTAAACTTCGCTGATCTCTTGACGGCTGTTAGCGTGCATCTGAAGGATACGGCCAACCCGTTCACGTTTACCTTTCGTTGCATTCACAACATACGAACCGGAGCTCAATACACCGGAATATACGCGGAAGAACGTCAGTTTACCGACATACGGGTCAGTCATGATTTTGAACGCCAGTGCTGCGAACGGTTGATCGTCAGCCGATTTGCGAGTCGTCTCCGTGCCGTCTTCAAGGGTACCCTTGATGTCAGGAACGTCGATTGGAGCTGGCAAAAAGTCAACGACAGCGTCAAGCATCAACTGAACGCCTTTGTTACGGTAGGAAGAACCGCATACAACTGGGAAGATTTTAACTTCGCAAACGCCCTTACGGAGCGTTGCTTTCAGTTCCGCGATTGTGACTTCTTCACCCTCGAGGTACTTCATCGTCAATTCTTCATCCAGTTCTGCAACTTTCTCTACCAGATCCGCACGGAGCTCTTCGACTTTATCTGCGAGGTCCGCTGGGATTTCGATTTCCTCAGGATCTTTACCGAGGTCATCTTTGTACTTATATGCTTTACGCTCAATCAGATCAATCATGCCGATGAAATCATTCTCAGCACCGATTGGCAATTGGATTGCGACAGCATTGGCTTGAAGACGCTCGCGCATGTCTTTTACGACATTCAGGAAGTCTGCGCCGATAATATCCATTTTGTTGACGTATGCGATCCGTGGAACGCCGTAGCGGTCCGCTTGACGCCATACAGTCTCGGACTGAGGTTCAACGCCCTCTTTCGCACTGAAAACACCTACAGCCCCGTCCAATACACGCAGGGAACGTTCAACTTCAACAGTGAAGTCAACGTGCCCCGGGGTGTCGATAATATTGATGCGGTGACCATTCCATTGAGCAGTCGTCGCAGCAGACGTAATCGTGATGCCGCGCTCCTGCTCTTGCTCCATCCAGTCCATCGTTGCTGCACCTTCGTGCACCTCGCCGATTTTGTGGGTACGGCCCGTGTAGAACAGGATCCGTTCGGTAGTCGTGGTTTTACCAGCGTCAATATGCGCCATAATCCCGATGTTACGCGTATTTTTCAAGGAGAACTCTCTTGCCATGATTATGTCTCCTTCCGATTATACGAATGTGAATCCTACCAACGGTAGTGTGCGAACGCTTTGTTGGCTTCCGCCATTTTGTGCGTGTCTTCGCGTTTTTTAACAGCTGCGCCCGTGTTGTTCGATGCGTCCAGAATTTCAGCAGCCAGACGTTCTACCATCGTTTTCTCACCGCGGTTGCGGGAGTAGTTCACGAGCCAACGAAGACCAAGCGACGTACGGCGCTCTGGTTTCACTTCGATCGGAACTTGATAGTTGGAACCGCCTACGCGGCGAGCTTTAACTTCAAGGACAGGCATGATGTTCTTAATTGCTGCTTCAAAAACTTCCATAGGCTCTTTGCCCGAACGCTCTTGAATCAGTTTGAAAGCATCATACAGCAGCGTTTGTGCAACGCCGCGCTTGCCGTCGATCATAATACGGTTGATGAGGCGAGTTACCAGCTTGCTATTGTACACCGGATCCGGCAGTACATCACGTTTCGTTACAGGACCTTTGCGTGGCATGAGGATGTCCCCCTTTCTTCAATAATGACTATTTGTAGCTTTGTAATAAGCATCTCTGCTTATACGATTATTTCTTCACTTTCGCACGTTTCGTACCGTATTTGGAACGAGCTTGTTTACGGTTGTTAACACCCGCAGTATCAAGCGCGCCGCGCACGATATGGTAACGTACACCCGGAAGGTCTTTTACACGACCGCCACGGATCAATACGACGCTGTGCTCTTGCAAGTTGTGACCGATACCTGGGATGTATGCCGTTACCTCGACTTTGTTCGTCAGACGTACACGGGCATATTTCCGGAGTGCGGAGTTCGGTTTTTTCGGAGTCATTGTACCTACACGAGTGCAGACACCGCGCTTTTGAGGAGCGCTGATGTTCGTAGCCTCACGTTTCAGTGCGTTGAAACCTTTTTGCAGAGCTGGCGATTTCGATTTAACGACTTTCGCTTGACGTCCTTTACGGACCAGCTGGTTAATAGTTGGCATGTTGCCACCCCCTTCCCATATTTGTACCGCTTATGATCTTACTAAAATTAAGCCCACAGATCCAGGCGATTCATAAAGAAACAAAGAAAAATTTCTGTCAGCCCGTTCACTTGAAATAAACTGCCGACAAAAATAACGATTCTCTATTCGTCATCCGAAGAGTCTGGAATGACTGCTGCCATAGCGGCTCCGACATCAATCCCGCAGGTTTCCCCGAGGTCCTTCATCGTCTTCACCCATGTAACTTCAATCCCTGTCTCCCCGCATAACCGGACGATACGGTCCGTCATCCGCGGATCTGCATCTTGAGCGACATAGACGAGTACGGCTTTGCGAAGCTCTACCATCTTCGTCGTTTGCTTCGTGCCGATCTTGTACTGCATGCAATCACCTTTCTTCGTCCTGGCGGACAGGGATCACACGAACAGGCACACTTCGATATATTAGCACCTGACGCCCATTCATGTCAAGGCGTATCACTTGAATTATTACATATATTATTACTGTAAAAATACGGTCTTTCATAAGAAACGGAACCTGCAGACGCCGGCGGACGCCTAAGCGCCTCCCAACGTCCACAGCTTCCGTAAACTTCTAATCGTTCACGTGTCAACGCAGATTAAGATTCAACCGCTACCGATTGATTCTCTGCCGCATTGTCGTTTTCGACAATTTCGTCTTCCAAGCCTGCGAAGCGGATGCTCCGGTAACGAGTCATACCCGTACCAGCCGGAATGAGCTTGCCGATAATGACATTCTCTTTCAAGCCGAGCAATTGGTCGACTTTGCCTTTGATCGCAGCGTCAGTCAATACGCGCGTCGTTTCTTGGAACGATGCAGCCGACAAGAACGAATCCGTCTCGAGAGACGCTTTCGTAATACCGAGGAGAACCGGCTTCGCGACTGCTGGCTCGAGGCCTGCAAGAATCGCATTGCGGTTCGCTGCTTCGTATTCATGAATGTCGACGAACGAACCAGGCAGAAGCGGCGTATCGCCCGCATCGACGATGCGGATTTTGCGAAGCATCTGCTTGATCATAACTTCGACGTGCTTATCGTTAATTTCTACGCCTTGGTTCCGGTAAACGCGCTGAACTTCCTGAAGGATGTAGTTCTGCACGCCGCGGATACCTTTAATACGCAGCATTTCTTTTGGATCGATCGAACCGTCCGTCAATTCGTCACCGGCATCGAGTTTCACGCCTTCGCTTACGCGCAGACGGGAACCATAAGGGACGCTGTACACTTTCGTCTCAGCTTCGCCTTGTACTTCGATTTCGCGGCGGTCTTTGCCGTCGCGAACTTCTTTGACTACGCCGTCGATTTCACTGATCGTCGCTTGACCTTTCGGGTTACGCGCCTCGAAGAGCTCTTGGATACGCGGCAAACCTTGCGTAATATCGTCTCCGGCAACGCCGCCGGTATGGAACGTACGCATGGTGAGCTGCGTGCCCGGCTCGCCGATCGATTGAGCAGCGATGATGCCGACTGCTTCGCCGATTTCAACGAATTTGCCGGTCGCCAAGTTGCGGCCGTAGCACATTTTGCAGACGCCATGACGCGCGCGGCAGCTGAGTACCGAACGGATCTGCAGCGTCTGTACGCCAGCATCGACGATCTCTTCTGCTTTATTCGAATCGATCAGCTCATTGCGGCGGGCAATGACTTCTTTGGTAACCGGATGACGAACGGTTGCGAAGCAATAACGTCCTTCGATACGGTCATACAGATCCTCGATAACTTCTTTGCCGTCGCGGATCTGACTTACGGTGAAGCCTTTATCGGTTCCGCAATCGTCTTCACGGACGATAACGTCCTGAGCTACGTCGACGAGACGACGGGTCAAGTAACCCGAGTCCGCTGTACGGAGGGCTGTATCGGCAAGACCTTTACGCGCACCGTGTGTCGAGATGAAGTACTCGAGGACGGACAGGCCGTCACGGAAGTTCGATTTGATCGGAATTTCAAAGATACGGCCGGATGGCGTTGCCATCAGACCGCGCATACCGCCAAGCTGCGTGATCTGCGATTTGTTACCCCGTGCTTTGGAATCAACCATGAGCATGATGGAGTTCGTGCGTTCCATCGATTTCATGAGCGCTTCCGTCACTTTATCTTTCGCTTTGCCCCAAATCTCGATAACACGGTCATAACGTTCCTCGTCCGTAATTAAACCGCGACGATATTGGTTCGTCACGAGTTTAACCTTCTCATCCGATTCGGTCATGATCTGGTCTTTCTCAACTGGCACCGTTACATCGGATACAGCAACCGTAATACCGGCGCGAGTCGAGTACGTGAAGCCGAGTTTCTTAATTTGGTCGAGGATCATCGACGTTTTGGTCGTTTCATAGATACGGAAGCATTCTGCGATAATGTTACCGAGGTACTCTTTGCCAACGGCTGGTGCCGTCGCGAGTTCCTCTGTGAATTTCGCCAGATCTGCGCCCTTCTCGTAAATGAAGTATTTGTCCGGTGTTCCATGCAGCAAGTTCGCTTTGGAAGCTTCATTGATGAACGGGAACGTATCCGGGAATATTTCATTGAATATAATTTTGCCGACCGTCGTCGACAGAAGAGCATCCTGTTGCTTCTCTGTGAACGACTTCTTGCCAAGTACACGTGCCGGAATGAATACGCGAGCATGCAGTCCAGCCGCACCGCGTTGATAAGCGGATACTGCCTCGTTAACGGAGGCGAATACTAGACCAGTGCCTTTGGTTTCCTTGTTGTCGAACGTCAAGTAGTAGCTGCCGAGAACCATATCCTGGGATGGCGTTACGACCGGCTTGCCGTCTTTCGGGTTCAAGATGTTGCCCGAAGCCAGCATGAGCAGACGAGCTTCCGCTTGTGCTTCAGCAGACAATGGAACGTGAACGGCCATTTGGTCACCGTCGAAGTCGGCGTTGTATGCCGTACAAACGAGCGGATGAAGACGGATTGCCTTGCCTTCTACCAGAATTGGCTCGAACGCTTGAATGCCGAGACGGTGAAGCGTAGGGGCACGGTTCAAGAGAACCGGGTGCTCCTTAATAACTTCTTCGAGAACATCCCATACTTCCGCGCTTACGCGTTCGACTTTGCGTTTCGCACTCTTGATGTTATGAGCGAGGCCCTTGTTGACAAGCTCTTTCATTACGAAAGGCTTGAACAGCTCAAGCGCCATATCTTTCGGCAGACCGCATTGATACATTTTCAAATACGGACCTACAACGATAACCGAACGACCGGAGTAGTCAACCCGTTTACCGAGCAAGTTCTGACGGAAACGTCCTTGTTTACCTTTCAGCATATGGCTGAGCGATTTAAGAGGACGGTTACCCGGACCCGTGACCGGACGGCCGCGACGGCCGTTGTCGATTAGCGCGTCGACTGCTTCTTGCAGCATCCGCTTCTCGTTCTGCACGATAATGTCTGGAGCGCCGAGGTCAAGCAGACGCTTCAAACGGTTGTTCCGGTTAATTACACGACGATACAGATCGTTAAGGTCAGACGTTGCGAAACGTCCGCCGTCGAGCTGAACCATCGGACGAAGCTCCGGCGGAATAACCGGGAGCACGTCGAGAATCATCCAATCCGGACGATTGCCCGAACTTTTGAAAGCCTCGATTACTTCCAGACGCTTAATCGCGCGGTTGCGGCGTTGGCCTTGAGCCGTGCGCAGGTCTTCTTTCAAAGTATCGAGTTCTTTCTCCAGATCGATGTCCTGCAGCAACTTCTTAACAGCTTCTGCACCCATCCCTGCTTGGAAACCATAGCCGTACTTCTCACGATAGCTGCGGTATTCTTTCTCAGACAGCAGCTGTTTCTTCTCAAGCGGCGTTTCGCCTGGATCCGTTACAACATAAGATGCGAAGTAAATGATCTCTTCCAGCGAGCGCGGCGACATATCAAGTGCCAGGCCCATCCGGCTTGGAATGCCTTTGAAATACCAAATGTGGGATACCGGAGCGGCGAGCTCGATATGGCCCATCCGCTCACGGCGCACTTTCGAGCGCGTTACTTCGACGCCGCAACGATCGCAGACGACGCCTTTGTAACGTACCCGTTTATATTTGCCGCAATGGCATTCCCAGTCTTTCGTTGGTCCGAAAATCTTCTCGCAGAAGAGGCCTTCCTTCTCCGGCTTCAACGTCCTGTAGTTGATGGTTTCCGGTTTTTTCACTTCTCCGCGGGACCACGATCGAATTTTATCGGGAGATGCCAACCCGATCTTCATATACTCGAAGTTGTTCACGTCCAACAAGGAGCAACCCTCCTTCGTCAAGTATCGCTTATTCGATTCCGGCTTCTGAGCCTTCCAAGTTCAAATTGAGCTTGTCGCCAGCGCCTTCCTCTTCGTCGTCGATTTCCATCATTTCGATTTCTTGCTCGTCCTCGGACAAAATCTTCACATCCATGCCAAGGCTTTGAAGTTCCTTAATCAATACTTTGAACGATTCAGGAACGCCTGGCTCAGGCACGTTCTCGCCTTTCACGATCGACTCGTACGTCTTCACGCGACCTACGACGTCATCGGATTTGACGGTCAAGATTTCTTGCAGCGTATAAGCTGCACCGTATGCTTCGAGCGCCCATACTTCCATCTCACCGAAGCGCTGACCGCCGAACTGTGCTTTACCACCGAGCGGCTGCTGCGTAACGAGTGAGTAAGGACCCGTCGAGCGGGCATGGATTTTATCGTCAACCATGTGCGCCAGTTTGATCATGTACATGACGCCGACCGTTACTTCACGTTCGAATTCTTCGCCCGTGCGGCCGTCGTATAGCACTGTCTTACCGTTGCGCTGCATTCCTGCTTCTTCCATGGCATTAAACACGTCGTACTCGCGAGCACCGTCGAATACCGGCGTCGCAGCGTGAATACCGAGACGTTTGCAGGCCATACCAAGGTGAACCTCGAGTACCTGACCGATGTTCATCCGCGAAGGTACGCCGAGCGGATTCAGCACGACTTCAACAGGTGTGCCGTCCGGCAGGAACGGCATATCTTCTTCTGGCATGATGCGCGCGATGACACCTTTGTTACCATGGCGTCCTGCCATTTTGTCACCTTCAGAGATCTTACGTTTCTGAGCGATGTAGGCACGTACGAGTTGGTTAACGCCAGGAGGCAGCTCATCGCCGTTCTCACGGGTGAATACTTTAACGTCGACCACGATACCGTCCGTACCGTGCGGTACGCGCAAGCTCGTGTCACGGACTTCGCGAGCCTTCTCACCGAAGATTGCATGCAAGAGACGCTCTTCAGCCGTCAGCTCCGTAACGCCTTTAGGCGTTACTTTACCAACGAGAATGTCGCCTGCGCTGATCTCAGCACCGACACGGATAATACCGCGCTCGTCAAGGTTCTTCAGCGCTTCTTCACCGACGTTCGGGATATCGCGCGTAATTTCTTCCGGTCCAAGCTTCGTATCACGAGCTTCGGACTCATATTCTTCAATGTGGATCGATGTATAGACGTCTTCCTTCACAAGCTTCTCGCTAAGAAGAATCGCATCCTCGTAGTTGTAACCTTCCCAAGTCATGAAGGCAACGACCACGTTGCGGCCCAGCGCCAATTCGCCTTGCTCCGTCGACGGACCATCGGCAAGGATATCACCTTTACGGATAACATCGCCTTTGTTGACTAGCGGACGCTGGTTAATGCACGTTCCTTGGTTAGAACGCATAAATTTGTGCAATTTATGTTTAATGAGATCGCCTTGCACTGGTTTGCCATCGATCAATTCGATGCGGCGCAGCCAGATCTCATTAGCCGATACCCGTTCAATGACGCCGTCGTATTTGGATACGATACATACGCCAGAGTCTTTGGCCGACTTATGTTCCATTCCCGTACCGACAAGCGGCGCTTTAGGAATAAGAAGCGGAACGGCTTGCCGTTGCATGTTGGATCCCATGAGCGCACGGTTGGAGTCATCGTTCTCGAGGAACGGAATGAGCGCCGTAGCGACGGATACAACCTGCTTAGGCGATACGTCCATGTAATCAACACGTTCGTTAGGCATTGTTAGGATATTGTCGTTTTTCTGTTTGTTATAACGAACCAGAACGACATCCTCTGCGAACTTGCCTTCTTCTGAAAGCTTCGCATTAGCCTGCGCGACAACATAGTTGTCTTCTTCGTCCGCCGTCATATAGTCGATCTGTTCGGAGACAATACCCGTCTTCGGATCAACCCAACGATACGGCGCTTCGATGAAGCCATACTCGTTAATACGTGCAAACGTCGACAAGGAGTTGATCAGACCAATGTTCGGTCCCTCCGGCGTCTCGATTGGACACATCCGGCCGTAGTGGGACGGATGTACGTCACGGACTTCGAAGCCTGCGCGCTCACGCGTCAGACCGCCCGGTCCGAGTGCGGACAGACGGCGTTTATGCGTCAGCTCAGCAAGCGGGTTCGTCTGGTCCATGAACTGGGACAACTGGGACGAACCGAAAAACTCCTTAATCGATGCAATAACCGGACGAATGTTAATCAGCGCCTGCGGCGTGATCGCATTCGCGTCCTGAATGGACATACGCTCGCGAACGACGCGCTCCATACGGGACAGACCGATACGGAATTGGTTCTGAAGCAGCTCGCCTACGGAACGGAGACGACGGTTGCCCAAGTGGTCGATGTCGTCCGTGTTGCCGATGCCGTGCAGCAGGTTAATGAAGTAGTTGATCGACGAGATAATATCAGCCGGCGTAATATGCTTCACCGTTTTATCGATAATACCGTTCGATACAAGTTTCACAACCTTGCCGTCTTCAAACGGCGAGAATACGTTAATCGTCTGCAGCGGAATGTCGTCGGCGTTCAGAACGCCATTGGCAACGTGGTAAGTCTTAAAGCCGACGTTGCTCTCCAGGCGAGGCAAAATTTCATCAAGCAAACGGCGGTCAACAAGTTGGCCAGCCTCTGCTATGATTTCGCCCGTAGCCGGATCGACCAGTGTCTCTGCAAGACGTTGATTGAACAGACGGTTCTTAATGTGAAGCTTTTTGTTAATTTTGTAACGGCCTACGTTCGCAAGATCGTAGCGCTTCGGATCGAAGAAGCGTGCGACGAGCAAGCTCTTTGCGTTCTCCAGCGTAGGCGGTTCGCCCGGACGAAGACGCTCGTAAATTTCGATGAGCGCTTTCTCTGTCGAATCCGTGTTGTCCTTGTCCAGCGTATTGCGTATATATTCATCTTGCCCGAGCAGGTCCAAAATTTCGGCATCCGTACCGAAACCAAGGGCGCGGAGCAGCACCGTGACCGGAATTTTACGAGTACGGTCGATACGGACATAAATAATGTCCTTCGCATCCGTCTCGAGTTCCAGCCAAGCACCGCGGTTCGGAATAACCGTCGCCGTGTAGGTACGCTTAGCGTTCTTATCGACCTTCGTGCTGAAGTAGACGCTAGGGGAGCGGACCAACTGGCTGACGATAACCCGTTCTGCACCGTTGATAATAAACGTGCCCGTCTCGGTCATAAGCGGGAAATCGCCCATGAACACTTCTTGTTCTTTAACTTCGCCCGTTTCCTTGTTAAGGAGACGCACTTTCACACGAAGCGGAGCCGCAAACGTAACGTCGCGTTCTTTAGACTCATCGACTGAATACTTAGGCTCACCTAAGCTATAATCGATAAATTCGAGTGACAGATTGCCCGTAAAGTCCTGAATCGGCGAAATGTCCTGGAACAACTCGAGTAAATCGGCATCCAGAAACTTTTCGTACGACTTTTGTTGGATTTCAATCAGGTTCGGGACTTCGAGCACTTCGTTAATGCGCGCATAACTTCTCCGCGTGCGTCGACCATACTGAACAAGTTGTCCTGCCAACTTAACCTCACCCCTCATGTCTGCTTCACAGCTTACGTATCGTAAAACAATAAAAACTTCCGCGACGGTCACCGCATCTGCTTGATGCATTCCGTCTATTAGAGGAAGTTTTCAGCCCGTCAAGCGAAGCTGATGTCCGCTCCTTGCAGACCCAGCTTCGCTTGACGGCTTTGAATCTTTGTGAAAAACAACTCCTAACGGCACCTTCTGTAAAGGAAGGCCCGGGCGGTGCTTTTCCTTGCGAGATAAGGAGGCGGTCGTTTGATGCTAGATCGCTTTCTTATCTCGTAAAGAAAAGGCTCCATCTCGAATGATGTTCGATGAAAGAGCAACCAGCCGGAGCGTGATGAATCGATTCGCAGCATAGAGGCTCATACTAAAGTAATTTTGCCCAAAACGTAAACATTATACGTCATTTCATTATTTTCTATGCATGATGCGGTCGAATTTTGTTCTTGACATTTTAGCCAGCTAAAGAGAAATAGCCCAGTCTAATACTGACATTTTATAATAATATCACAATTGAAATGTCAAGTCAACAAATAGTTACGCTTCTTCCGTTCTTTCACGGGTTGCTTTAAAGATGCGGTACCCCTTGTCTTTCGTCACTTCTTCTACGCTGCCGAACAGCTCCATTAGCTTCGCTTCTGCAGACGGTGCGCCTTGCTTCTTCTGAATGACAACCCACATCGATCCGCCGGGCTCAATCAGATCGAAGCCCTCTTCGAATATCCGATGAACGACCGCTTTGCCTGCCCGTATTGGAGGATTGGTTACGATCACATTGTAACTGCCGCCTCGCACAGCTTCATATATATCGCTCTGCAGCAGCGTTACATTACTAATGCCATTCAGCTTCGCATTCTCTGCCGCAAGCTGAACCGCGCGCTCGTTAATATCGATCATCGTCACATGTCCGCGGTTGGCAAGCTTTGCACAAGTTAGCCCAATCGGGCCATAACCGCACCCAACGTCGAGCACTTTGGCATCAGGAGCAATGTCGAGCGCATCGATTAATACTCGGCTTCCATAATCGATCCCCGATTTAGAGAATACGCCGGCATCAGTTGTGAACTTGAAACGAATACCGCGCAATTCCGTCTCATGAACTTGGCGGTTATGCGCCACATCAGGCGTCTTCGAGTAATAATGATTAGACACTGCATTCACTCCTACCCGCTATTGGTCTGCAAAATAGGAACGAACCCCTCGAAGCCGCTAAGCTCCAAGGGGTTCGCCATCTCGTAAACGAGATTATTTTACTTCTACCGATGCGCCTGCTTCTTCGAGCTTAGCTTTGATAGCTTCAGCTTCTTCTTTAGCAATTTTTTCTTTCAGCGCTTTAGGAGCGTTGTCTACAACTTCTTTCGCTTCTTTCAGGCCAAGACCCGTCAGTTCGCGAACAACTTTGATTACGTTGATTTTCGATGCGCCTGCGCTCGTCAGGATTACGTCGAATTCAGTTTGCTCAGCAACTTCTGCTGCGCCGCCGCCTGCAACTACTGCTACTGGAGCTGCAGCTGTTACGCCGAATTCTTCTTCAATTGCTTTTACCAGATCGTTCAGTTCGAGAACCGTCATAGCCTTGATGGCTTCCAAGATTTGCTCTTTAGACATGGTTAAACCTCCATAAATTTAAGTTATTGGTATGGTTGATGCTAAGCCGTCCAAATTAGGCGGCAGGACAATTCATTAAGCTTGTGCTTCTTGTTTCTCCGAAACGGCTTTGACTGCCAGCGCGAAGTTGCGAACTGGAGCTTGGAGCACGCTGAGGAGCATGGACAACAAACCTTCGCGGGACGGAAGATCCGCCAGCGCTTTGATTTGTTCTACGTCAACGACACGGCCTTCAACTACGCCGCCTTTAATCTTCAGAGCGTCGTTCTTCTTAGCGAAGCCGCTCAGGATTTTGGCAGGAGCAACGATGTCGTCGCCGCCAAACGCGATTGCCGTTGGACCCGTAAGAACAGCGTCCAGATCCGAAAGTTCAGCGGAAGCCGTAGCGCGGCGAACGAGCGAGTTCTTCAATACTTGGAACTCGATGCCCGCTTCACGCAGTTGCTTACGCAGTTCCGTAACTTGCGCTACGTTCAAACCACGGTAGTCCGCTACGACAGTCGACGAGCTGTTGCGAAGTTTCGCAGCAATCTCTTCTACAGCCAATTGTTTCTCTTGGATGATATTTGCGTTTGCCATTCTGTACACCTCCCGTAATTTATTGCACATTCCGTTACTTGCGTTTCCCCGCCCGTGATGCATGAGAAAGGCCTTCGCAGACGATGCGAAGGCCATGATGGTCTGTTCAATCCCCCAAAGGGAAAGTCAAACACTGTATCATAACACCTCGGTAGGAAATTAAGCCTTATGGGCACCTACTGTCTACGGTATGCGTATTCGAAATTAGCGCGAATCTCTTAGCGGAACGAAGCCGCGTTCAGACGAGCACCAGGGCCCATCGTCGAAGAGATTGCAATGTTTTTGAGGTACACGCCTTTAGCCGATGCTGGTTTAGCACGGTTCAGCGCATCGATCAACGCTTTGAGGTTCTCAGAGAGCTTCTCAGTGTCGAACGATACTTTGCCGATCGGCGCGAGGATTTGGCCTGCGCGATCGAGACGGTACTCGATTTTACCAGCTTTGATCTCGGATACGGCTTTAGCAACGTCAAACGTTACCGTGCCGGCTTTCGGGTTAGGCATGAGGCCTTTACCGCCGAGAATACGGCCGAGTTTACCGACTTCAGCCATCATGTCAGGCGTAGCTACGCAGACGTCGAAGTCGAACCAACCTTGTTGGATTTTGTTGATCATGTCGGAATCACCAACATAATCTGCGCCGGCAGCTTCTGCTTCCTTCGCTTTTTCGCCTTTAGCGAATACGAGAACGCGTTTCGTTTTACCCGTGCCGTTAGGCAGGACAACGACGCCACGAACCGCTTGGTCTTGTTTACGCGGGTCAACGCCCAGACGTACCGCAACCTCAACCGTCTCGTCGAATTTCGCCGTAGCGGCTTTCTTCACGAGCTCGATTGCTTCGAGTGCTTCGTAAGTTGCTTCGCTGTCAATCAGCTTAGCAGCTTCCACGTATTTCTTACCGTGTTTAGCCATTGTGAGTAACCTCCTTGTGTGGTAGTAGCGGAATATCCTCCTTACGGATGATCCTCCCACTGTCGCGCAAGACGGTCATACCGTCTAACGCCGCCTTCTAGGCGCGATCCGTTACGATGAACGAAATCGGATTAGTCTTCGATAACAACGCCCATGGAGCGCGCCGTACCTTCAACCATGCGCATTGCCGCTTCCACGGATGCTGCATTCAAGTCTTGCATTTTTTGCTCAGCGATTTCACGCACTTTCGCGCGTTTCACCGTTGCAACTTTCTTCTTGTTCGGTTCGCCGGATCCTTTAGGGATACCTGCTGCAACGCGAAGCAATACTGCTGCTGGTGGCGTCTTCGTTTCGAACGTGAACGAACGGTCTTCGAATACGCTGATAACGACAGGAATGATCAGGCCCGCTTGGTCAGCCGTACGAGCGTTGAATTCCTTACAGAACGCCATGATGTTTACGCCTGCTTGACCGAGGGCTGGACCGATCGGCGGTGCCGGGTTCGCTTTGCCTGCTGGTACTTGCAGTTTAACCATCTTGATGACTTTCTTTGCCATGCTAAACACCTCCTTAACCAGTTACGGAAACCAGATTATTATATCTTCTCCACTTGCGTGTAATCAAGCTCAAGTGGGGTTTCCCTGCCAAACATGTTGACGTGCACCTTCAGCTTGCTCTTATCGAGCAAAATCTCTTCGATCGTGCCGACAAAGCCTGCGAAAGGCCCCACCTTCACGCTGACGGTCTCTTTCAGTTCAAACTCGATCTTCGGTTTCGGCTCCTCGATACCCATGTGTTTCAAAATTTGATCCACTTCTTCAGGCATCAGGGGAGTCGGCTTAGATCCGGACCCTGTCGAACCGACGAAGCCCGTTACACCGGGAGTATTGCGAACGACATACCAGGAATCATCCGTTTGAATCATTTCCACTAGGACGTAGCCGGGGTAAACTTTACGCATGACGGTCTTTTTCTTACCGTCCTTGTTCACCACTTCTTCTTCCATCGGAACGAGCACGCGGAAGATTTTGTCTTCCATGCCCATTGATTCGACGCGGCGCTCCAGATTCGCCTTCACTTTGTTCTCATACCCAGAGTAAGTATGGACTACATACCACCGTTTTTCCATAGCCATCCACCTTCGGACTCTTCTTAAACAATCAGTTCAACCAATTCAGAGATCCCGATGTCAAGAACCCAAAAGTAGACTGTCACGAGCACAATGGTAACGAGTACGACAATCGTATAGCTTGTCAACTCTTTACGGCTCGGCCATTTTACTTTCTTCAGTTCTGCCCAACTGTCCGCGAAGAAACTGAACGTTGTTCCGAAGCCTTGCTTCATCTTAGCCAAAAAAGCCACGTTCACACCTCCATTAGACTATCTCGTCTCGCGATGAGGAGTATGCTCGTTACAGAACTTGCAAAACTTCTTCATCTCGATGCGGTCGGGGTGGTTGCGCTTGTTCTTGTTCGTTGCATAGTTTCTTTGTTTGCAATTCGTACAAGCCAACGTAATGATTACCCGCATTGAAGTACACCTCCTGAGCTGTACTTAGTGTTGCTCTTTTATGTTGAATCATGGTTGATTCCTGAGCCAATAGGTTGAAAATTGCAGTTTTGGACCTACCCAAACAGAGTATCATATCGCAATTTTCGTGTCAATGCCGATATATTCAACAACATATTCGGCGTTTAGGAGGAGCAAACACGCATCATTCCTGGATTCTTCGACAATTGGGACTGCATCGGGCGCCCTCGCAGCAGTATGGCCAATTTTCGGCAATATAGACATAATTGTAATATCCTATCGTTTAAACGCGTAAAAACACGCTTCGCCCCTACCATATGCGCAAGAGTCTATCTTGGCTTTTCTCGTCTTCAACCATCATCAATTCCACAACCAACCTGCAGCGAGCCAACAAAAAAGAGACGCTTCCGCGCCTCTTAAGGTTCCATGTTCTATTGAATAATAGCTTGGCACGTCTCTAACCGAACGGCTTCAACTACCGACATCGCGCAATTCCAGATAACGTTCCAACTTCCGCTTCACACGTTGAAGCGCATTATCGATCGACTTCACATGCCGATCCAGATCAACCGCGATCTCCTGATAAGACCTGCCGTCTAGGTACAGCATGAGTACCTTGCGTTCAAGATCGCTAAGGATCTCGGACATCTTGTCTTCTAAGCCAACAAACTCTTCTTGGTTAATAATCAATTCTTCCGGATCGGACACTCGAGTGCCGCAAATGACATCCAGAAGAGTGCGGTCGGAATCTTCATCGTATATCGGCTTGTCCAGCGATACGTACGAATTAAGGGGAATATGCTTCTGACGGGTAGCCGTCTTAATCGCCGTTATAATCTGCCGTGTAATACACAGTTCGGCAAACGCCTTGAACGACGACAACTTGTCACCCTTGAAATCCCGAATCGACTTGTATAAGCCAATCATGCCTTCCTGGACGATATCTTCCCGGTCGGCGCCGATCAGAAAATAAGAACGAGCTTTCGCGCGAACGAAATTACGGTACTTGTTAATCAAATACTCCAAAGCTTCGCTGTCGCCTTCGCGGACCGCCTCCACGATATCCTCGTCCGTTCTGCAGTCATATCCGTCCGTACTCGTTTCTTTGAGGTCGATGCTCACGAACTATCCCTCCGGCCTGCAAGGCGTACACTGCTCGACTCCGTCTCTATCAAGCATAGAAACAGTATACATTATGTAACTTCCAGCCGTCAACCGAAACGAGCGGGCGCGGACGCTTACAAAATACTAGATTTGTAAGCATATGGACTGCGTATGTTAAAGACCTGTTAGCTGGATGTAAAGATGCACAACATGATGCTAACATTTACCTCACATATCACCTCGCCGCATCCGTTCGAACCTCGCTCGCACGTCTAGAGAAAGCGTGCCATCGACCGTATTGCGTTTGGCCGGTTTCGCTTCCACATCCCGCAGTGTCGCCTGGATCAGCTTTCGTTTCTGCTCAACATCGATCAGAAGTTCCCGCGCCGACACCCGCAGTGCTCCTTTGCCGAACGCGACATGCTGCTCGGTCATATCCGAAGTCGCAACGTATATCTCACGGCCTCTCACCGTCAATTCCGCTACAAGACGTTCGATGCACTCGTCCGCCGTTTCTTTCTCTCTCGTATAGACAACCATTAGCTTATGCTGTTTGAACTTCGCCCCGAGACCGGGAACTTGATGCGCATCGAATACGACATAGACAAGCATTCCGGTAAACCCTTGATAATCCGCCAGCATATCAAGAAGCGCATCCCGCGCGTCTTCCAGATCCAGATCGCGGAGACGATGCAGCACCGGCCAGGCGCCTATGATGTTGTAGCCGTCGACCAGAAGCACGTCTCCCCTCCGGTTCATTGCTATACGCCCCGCCGCTGCCGCAGTACTTCATACATCAGCACGCCGGCGGCCACTGACGCATTAAGCGAGTTCAGCTTGCCGGCCATCGGCAGCTTGACGAGGAAATCGCATTTCTCCCGTATAAGGCGGCCCATGCCCTTGCCTTCGTTGCCGATGACGAGAGCGAGCGGCATATCGAACTTCGTGCGGTATACATCCTGCTCTGCTGAAACGTCTGTTCCGGCTACCCAGACGCCCTGCTCCTTGAGAGACTCTATTGTCTGCGCCAGATTCGTGACGCGCGCGACCGGAACGTACTCCGCGGCCCCCGCGGACGTCTTGGCTACCGTCGCGGTCAAGCCGACGGAACGACGCTTCGGAATAATAACCCCATGCACACCTGTACATTCCGCAGTACGCAGAATTGAGCCGAGATTATGCGGATCTTCGATCTCGTCCAACAGCAGCAGAAAAGGCGTCTCCCCCTTCGCCTTCGCGGCTTCGAGCAGCTCGTCCACTTCGTAGTAGCGGTAAGGCGCTACCTGTGCAATGACGCCCTGATGCGCCACCTCGCCAGCCATCGAATCGAGCTTCCGCTTGTCCGCGAACTGCACAATAATGCCCAGTTGCTTCGCCTCTGCCACAATCGGGGCGGTCAGATGTTTCTGGGCGCCTTCCGCGATCCATATCTTATTAATCTCCCTGCCGGAGCGCAGCGCCTCCATTACGGGATGTTTGCCTGCAACAATCTCTTCGCTGCCTGCCTGCTCGTCTTCTCTTGCACGCTCGGCCGTACGGACCGGCGGCTGGTCTTCCGTCCGGTCACGGCGGCGGTCTTGTTTATAAGGGTGACGCTGTTGTTTCATCATGATTCCTCCTGGGGCGACTTCGGCCCTTCTTCGTCAAGTGCGGCCGCCAGCAGCTCCCGGATTCTTGTGCTGCGCCGTTCATAGAACAGATAGCCGAACAACGCTTCGAGAGCGGTTGCGTGCCGGTAATCGGCATGATCCGCATTCTTCGGCGGCGAGCCGGACTTTGCATTGCGCCCTCTGCGCACGACGTCCGCCTCTTCCTCCGTCAACAGAGGCATCAGCCGGTCCAGCGTCTGCCGCTGCGCCTTGGCGGATACCCGCTTCGTTGCTTCCCGGTGAAGCTCATGCGATTTATGATTCGGCTTCGATATCAAATATTGCCGGACAAGCAGCTCGTATACTGCATCGCCCGCATAGGCCAACACGACCGGATTCATGAGCCTCGCCGATTTGGCGGGCTCATGAATGAGCAGATCGAGCATCTCCAACTCTGCACCTAGTTCGCGGTTACTCATTTGCGCCGCCACTTAATGCCCTGCGGCGTATCTTCCAGCACAATATTCTCCGCTGCGAGTATATCGCGGATTTCGTCGGCGCGCGCCCAGTTCTTAGCCTTGCGCGCTTCCGTGCGCTCGATGATCAGCTTCTCGATCTGCTCGTCGAGCAAATCAGCGGCGGCGTCTTGAACCGGCAGCAAGCCGAGAATCCGGTCGAACTTCTCGATCAGTGCGAGCAGCGCGTTCAGTTCGCCAGCTGTCACGTCCTGCTGAAGCATGACGCCGTTCGCTTCCGATACGAGCTCGAACAACGCGGTTACCGCGTCAGGCGTATTTAAATCATCGTTCATCTTCGCCATGAACTGAGCTTCGATCGCGGCCAGCCGCCCATCGAGTGCATGGTTCCCGGAAGCCGCTCCTTGGGAGGACACAGCATCCGCGTTAAGCGAAGAGAGACGGTGGCGCAAATTCGATACGCAGTTCGCGATGCGCTCCACACTGTTCTCCGCTTGCTTGACTGAGTCGTCGCTGAAGTTCAGCGGACTGCGGTAATGCGTCGTCAGCATGAAGTAGCGAATGACATTCGGCTTGATCTGTTTCAGCAGCTCACGGACCGTAATGCCGTTGCCGAGCGACTTCGACATTTTCTCATTGTTGATATGAATGTAGCCGTTATGCATCCAGTAACGGGCAAGCGGCTTGCCCGTCAACGATTCCGACTGCGCTACCTCGCACTCATGGTGCGGGAACTGCAGATCGTGGCCGCCGCCGTGAATATCGAGCGTATCGCCAAGATATTCGCGAGCCATCGCCGAGCATTCGATATGCCAACCTGGACGGCCGTCTCCCCATGGACTCGGCCAGAAGATTTCGCCCGGCTTCGCCCCTTTCCACAAGACGAAATCCTGCGCATTCTCCTTGCGTTCGCCCACTTCGATCCGGATGCCGTGCTGCAGCTCTTCCGTATTCTGGTGCGACAGCTTGCCATATTCGGCGAACTTGTTCGTACGGAAATACACGTCTCCGCCGCTCTCATAGGCGATATCCTTGTCGACAAGCCCCTGGATAAAATCAACGATCAACGGAATATGGTCCGTAACTCGCGGATTGCGGGTCGCCTTATTCACGCCGAGCGCTTCAATGTCTTCATTGAACGCCGCGATGAAAGTGTCCGCCACTTCGGGCACGGTAGTGCCCAGTTGCTCCGCCTTACGGATCAGCTTATCGTCGACGTCCGTAAAGTTGACGATATACGTTACTTCGTTGCCTAGCGCTTCTAGATAGCGTCTCACAACATCGAAGAAGATAACCGGGCGCGCATTGCCGATATGAATATAGTCATACACGGTCGGCCCGCATACGTACATCTTGACATGGCCCTGCTGCTGCGGCACGAATGCCTCCTGCGCACGGGTCATCGTATTATAGATGGAAAGCGTCATTTGACTGATTCTCCTTCGAGTACGGGCTCTTTCTCCAAGGACTTTCCCTTGAGGGCCCTCAATTCGCGTACCTCATGCCTGAGGTCGGTTATTTCCTTCTGCATCATACGAAGCATCTCCACGACCGGATCCGGCAAATTCGTATGATCGAGCCGATCGTTCACCCGTTCGCCGTTGCGTCTGACGATCCGTCCCGGAATGCCGACGACCGTACTGTTCTCCGGCACAGCGCGCAGCACGACCGAATTGGCTCCAATATTGGAATTAGCACCGACCGTGAACGAGCCAAGCACCTTGGCGCCCGATGCGATAACAACATTATTGCCGATCGTCGGGTGGCGCTTCCCTTTTTCCTTACCGGTACCGCCTAATGTTACACCTTGATAAATAATGACGTCGTCGCCGATCTCGCACGTCTCCCCAATGACGACGCCCATACCGTGATCGATGAACAACCGGTCGCCGATCCGTGCTCCAGGATGAATCTCAATACCGGTCATGAAACGGCTGAATTGCGAAATGCCGCGCGCGACAGCGAACCATCCCCGTTTGTAGAATCCGTGCGCAATTCGATGGGCCCAGATCGCATGCAGACCCGAATAAGTAAACACGACCTCAAGCCGGCTCCGGGCCGCAGGATCGTTATCGAATACCGCTTGAATATCCGATCGTATATGTCTGAACATTCCAACTCCCCCTCTCATCCAATGCCCGGCCGCAGCCGATGCATGCAATACCGATTCACTAGCAGTGTGGATATATGCAAAAAATTCATGTAGTCCGTCGCCATCCCGCCTTAGCGATCCCAACAGTATTAACCGCTTTTTCTTCTCGCATTCGTTAGGTCGTTATATGCAAAAAAGCCTCCGCAGTCCAATAGGACTGCAGAGGCGTATCGATCGCGGTTCCACTCTGCCTGAACGACCTTGCTGCTGCTTCCATCAGCATCAAGCAAGAGCCATTCATCTCGTGTGCCTTATAACGGTAGCATCCCGTTGCCGCCTACCCCGCCAGCACAACCTTTCGTTACCTGACAATCAAGTCAGGGCTGCAAGGCATGCAGTCGGATCGGAGCAAGGCTCCCAGGTGCATCAGCATCGCTGCGGAATTGGACAACTTGCAGCCCATATGCATAACTCTCCCAATGGCGAGCTTCCGCATGACGGTTGTCCTCTCTGCGAATCCCGTTATCGCGCGCTTCTCCTGTTCCAAGCCTTTACTAGTATCAGACGATAATCTTACGCTTAGTATACCGAATCGACGCCGAAGTGACAAGGGAACAACCGGGCATAAAATGCCCATTCCCGCTTCCTTGTCCGATTAGCGTTAGCGTCCGAGCCGCTGCTTGAGACGTTCAGCTACCTTCTGCTTGCCGAGCAGCGCAATCGTCTGGTTCAAGTCCGGACCGTGTGTCTGACCGGTCAGAGCGGCACGGATCGGCATGAACAACTGTTTGCCTTTGCAGCCCGTTTCCTGCTGAACCGCCTTGATCAGCGCTTTCTGATCGTCCGCGCCGAACGACGCTGCCGCTTCCACTTGTGCGAGATACGCGCCAAGCACGGCAGGAACCTGCTCTTCTGCAAGCACGTCAGCCGCATCGCCCTCATCGACGACGGACTCTTGGAAGAACAGTTCCGTCAGCGGCACAATGTCGGAGCCGCTGCGCAGCTTGTCTTGGTACAGCGTCACCAGATCCGTTACCCACGCATGCTCTTCTGCATTCATCGTATCCGATACGCGTCCGGCCTTGCGCAGATGCGGCAAGCACAGATCGACGACCCGCTCCGCATCCGTTTTCTTAATATATTCGTTGTTCATCCATGCGAGCTTGTTCGTATCGAATACAGCCGGGCTCTTGCTGAGCCGCGCGGCATTGAATACTTGGACAAGCTCCTCGCGCGTGAACATTTCCTGTTCGCCCTCCGGCGACCAGCCGAGCAGCGCAATAAAGTTGAACAGCGCTTCCGGCAAATAGCCGAGTTGATCATATTGCTCGATGAATTGGATGATCGATTCGTCGCGTTTGCTGAGCTTTTTGCGCGTTTCATTAACGATCAGCGTCATATGGCCGAACTGAGGCGGCTCCCAGCCGAACGCTTCGTAAATCATCAATTGCCGAGGCGTATTCGAAATATGGTCCTCGCCGCGAAGCACGTGCGAGATGCGCATCAGGTAGTCATCGAGCACAACTGCGAAGTTATACGTCGGAATACCGTCTTTCTTCACAATGACAAAGTCGCCCATGCCTTCGGATTCAAAGCTGATTTCGCCCTTGACCATATCGTTGAACGTATACGTCTTGCTGTCGGGAACCCGGAACCGGACGCTCGGAATGCGTCCTTCCGCTTCGAATGCAGCACGCTCTTCTTCAGTCAGATTGCGGTGACGTCCGGAGTAGCGCGGCGTCTCGCCGCGGGCCGTCTGCTCCTCGCGCTCCTGTTCCAGCTCTTCTTCCGTACAATAACAGCGGTAAGCAAGACCGCGGTCGATCAGATCCTGCCAATATTCGCGGTAAATATCAAGACGCTCGGTCTGACGGTAAGGGCCGTAGCCTCCGCCGATATCGACGCTCTCGTCCCAATCGATTCCGAGCCATTTCAAATATTTCAACTGGCTCTCCTCGCCGCCTGCTACGTTCCGTTTCACATCGGTGTCTTCGATCCGAATAATGAATTTGCCGCCCAGACTGCGTGCGTATAAATAATTGAACAAGGCCGTTCTCGCATTGCCGATATGTAGATGTCCGGTTGGCGACGGTGCGTACCGGACGCGGATTTCTTGTTGTGTCATACCGCATTCTCCCCTCAACTCGTACTATATATAATGCCTAAGATGATAGCATATCCTTCACAAGGCAGACAACCGATTGCGCTGCGATTCCTTCGCCGCGTCCCGTGAAGCCGAGCTGCTCGGTCGTCGTTGCCTTCACATTCACTTGGGATACATCGGCTTCAAGCACACGCGCAATGACTTCCACCATCTGCGGAATGTACGGCAGCATCTTCGGACGCTGCGCAATAATCGTATTGTCGATATTGCCGAGCTTATACCCTCGTTCCTTCGCAAGCGACCATACATGCTCCAGCAGCTTGACGCTGTCCGCGTCCTTGAATGCCGGGTCCGTGTCCGGAAAATGTTTGCCGATATCGCCAAGACCAAGCGCGCCAAGTACAGCATCCGCTACGGTATGAAGCAGCACGTCGGCATCCGAATGGCCAAGCAGCCCTTTCTCGTACGGAATCGTTACGCCGCCGATAATGCACGGACGCCCTTCTACCAACTGATGCACGTCAAAACCTTGTCCTACTCGAATCATGTGACTGCTCCCCCTTATCGTTGTTCCCGTTCTCTCATCTCCAGCAGAAAATGCGCATACGGCAAATCTTCCGGCGTCGTAATTTTAATATTCGTATATTCGCCTTCCGACACGACAACCGGGACGCCCATCCGTTCCACAACCATCGCATCGTCCGTTCCTAAGAACGACTCCGCTTCAGCCGCCTCATGCGCTCTTGTCAGCACGGCACGCCGAAAAGCTTGCGGCGTCTGGATCGCCCACAAGCTTCGGCGGTCGGGCGTCGCGACGATAACGCCCGAATCGTTCACCTGCTTAATCGTATCTTTCACCGGTACGGCGATGACCGCCGCCCCCGCTTCTCCTCCAGCCATAGCCGCTTCACAGCAAGCGCGGACAGCCGCCGGCGTTACGAGCGGCCTTACGCCGTCATGCACCATCACCCATTCAATCGGCTGAGGCAGTGTCTTCAGTCCCAGATGAACGGAATGCTGGCGCTCCGCGCCGCCGGCTACGATCGCCGTCACTTTCGTTAATCGATACTGCTTCACCCATTCGGTGCATCTTGCGATATCGCCTGCGCCAACGACGAGCGTAATCGCCGCCGTCTCGTCCATCGACTGGAACAGTTCCAGCGTATGGACGAGAATCGGCTTGTCCTTCAAGGTCAAATACTGCTTGCTCTCCGCCGTCCCCATCCGCGTGCCTTTGCCGGCCGCTACGATGACGACGCCCCACTCTGCTTTCATTATCCGCTACCCGCCTCGCCGTATGATCAATGTTACCATCATACCGCTTTATTGGGCTTTTTCCAACAGCTTCGGTTTCGCAAATATCATTCGGCCCGCCGACGTCTGCAATACGCTCGTCACGAGCACCTCCATCGTCGTCCCGATATAGTCGCGTCCGCCTTCTACAACGATCATCGTGCCGTCATCGAGATAAGCAACGCCTTGACCATGCTCCTTGCCGTCCTTAATAACCTGCACGACGATTTCTTCGCCCGGCAATACGACCGGTTTCACCGCATTAGCGAGATCATTAATGTTCAGAACGGATACGCCTTGCAGCTCGCACACTTTGTTCAAATTGAAGTCGTTCGTCACCACTTTGCCGCCAAGCGCCTTCGCGAGCTTCACCAGCTTGCTGTCCACTTCGCCGATTTCTTCGAAATCGCCCTCATAGATCAGTACACGCACATCGAGCTCTTTCTGGATTTTGTTCAAAATGTCGAGCCCGCGGCGGCCACGGTTGCGTTTGAGCAAATCCGACGAATCGGCGATATGCTGAAGCTCTTCCAACACGAACTCCGGAATGACGAGTGTGCCTTCGATAAATCCGGTCTTGCAAATATCGGCGATGCGGCCGTCGATAATGACGCTCGTATCCAATATTTTATGTTCCTCGTAACGGCGTTTGCCGTCATCCTCGGCTGCTGGCGTCCGCTTCTGCAGCAACCCGCCGAGGCCGGCTGCAAGCTCTTCCTTTTTCCCTAGGCCGAGTTGAAGCCCAATATAACCGAGCAGCAACGTCAATATGACCGGAATAAGAATGCCGATGCCATCGATACGTGCGACAGCCGGATACAGAAGCGCCGAGAACACGAGACCCGCCAGCATGCCCGCAGCGCCGGCGAGCAAATCAGCCGCTGGCATCTCCGCAAGCCGGTCTACGCCTAGACGTACCCGTTTGACAAGCGGCCCGGACATCGTCGTCGCCGCGGCAAAGCCTAGAAACGCACCAATTGCGATATACGTGTAATGCAAGCCGGAGCTGCTGCTTTGCACCGCTCCCAGCATTGATGAAGACAGACCGTTACCCATCCAAGCGTACCATTCGCTTCCGAGCGCTCCGCCTAACCAAATGCCGATAATTTGAATAATTCGTTTCATGACCAAATCCACCTCCATTACCCATTATGGTCATCGCATTCGCCCATTAATCGCCGCTGGCTCCAATTTCTTTTGAAATGCCACAGCATGAAGTTTATAATGGGATTATACGAAAGCCGAAGACGAGAGAGGTGGATGTAAGTGAGCGCTCCGACACTAGATCAATTCCAACGGCAAGTATCCGAATTGCTGCTGCGGCACCGCAGTCTGCTCGACGTCATGTCCAAGTACGACCAGACCGGTTCAGCCGTCAATCGCGCCGTCGCCAAGGCGGTAACCGAATGTGGATGTATCGAATTGAATGCGAAGAAACAAGCTTACTCCGACGACACCGATCTGACGGAAGCCCAATCCGTCCTTCAGCATCATATGAACGGACAACTGTGCGAGCAATGCAACGACGTGCTGCGCGCCGAACTCGGCCGCAACCTGTTCTATATGTCCGCCCTGTGCAATTTGCTGGACATTAATCTCGAGGAAGTCGTTGCCCGCGAATCGGACAAATGCTCTACGCTCGGTCTATTTAACATGAGATAATGACAGCCTTATCATGGCGGTGCGAGCCTATGCTTGCACCGCTATTTTATTGGGGCCGATCGAAGAACACGCAGAAAAGGCTGCTCTATCATCATCTTGCGGATGACGAACGGAGCAGCCTCTTCGGATTGTAAGCAAATATATTAGGACACACGCTCTTTGAATATTGGTGCGATCGCATTCAGTTGCTCAACCGTTACGTCGCCATATCGCGTAATACACGGTTCTCCGCCCGACAGATCGATGATCGTGCTGGACTTCGTCGTCCCTTGCGCCTCGCCTCTGAGTACATAATCCACTTTGTCGCCGACTTGGCGGAGAGCGAGATCCATATCGACCAGTACACCGTCCGCTTGTCCTGACAAGTTAGCGGACGTCATGGCAACCGGCATGCCCGTGTATCTCATCATGCCACGCCATACCGGGTTGCTCAGACAGCCGAGTGACACCGTTGCTCCCCCGCATACAAGCCGGTCCGAGATCGAAGCTTTTCTTGGCAGAATGATGTTCAGAGGTCCCGGCCAGAACGCTTCCGCGAAAGCTTGTACCAAGCCAAGGTCCGGCGCATCCGCATAATCCTTCCATTCATCCGTCTCCAGGAAAAACAGCGTTAATGCGGAAGTCGCGGGACGGTTCTTAATGGCAAAGGCCCGGTCTATCGCATCATCTTTCCACGGATTCAGGGTTAGCGCCAAATTCGTATCACTCGGCGCAATGACGACGCCTCCTTGGACAATGCATTCAGCCGCGATTCGGAAATTGTTCTCGTTTGGTTCCAGTACGTTTGACAGTTGGCGTTGGCTCATGTGATTCACTCCCCCTTTGGATTCGTTATGATCAAATTAACATTATCTGATGACTATATCCAATATGTGCTATCTATGGTTTTATAGCCAAAGACTATAACGACAAACAACTTCATTGCATTACAATATGAATCACAGCTGATCACAAGCACCTGGCCAGGCGCAAGCTGTCCGTATACGAACCTACAAGGTTAACAGGGGGAACGCCGCTATGTCCGCCAATATCCGATTATTCTATGTCTATCGAATCGTCTCCCGCATGTACTTTCATCTATCCATTCTATTTGTCTACTTCTATATGCTGAAACTGCCGGTCTGGCAGATCGAGCTGCTGCTGGCCGTCTATGCGGTCATCCTGCTGCTGACTTCCAAGCTAAACGCATTCCTGCTGCAGCGGCTGAATATGAAGCATAAGCATGTCATCGCAATCGGCGAGCTCGTCAAAGCGGCCGGGCTTGTGCTGCTTATCTCGGACGGCCATTTGCCGCTGCTCGTGGGCGGGCAAGTGTTGTCCGGATTAGGCTATAGTCTGGCACAAGGGACGGATTCCAGCCTGCTGAGGACTATTGCCCGAGACTCCGCGCAGTACGGACAGGCAGAATCGGGATCGGGCAGCTATACGTTCGCCTCGTTCCTTCTCTCCGGCATTGTCGGCAGCGTTCTGTTCCGCTACTCGGCCGACTATGCGTTCTGGAGCTCCGCTCTCGCCAATGCGATAGCAGCCGCAGCCGTTATGCTCATCCGCGAACCGGCTCATGTCCGCTCCGGCACTGTGCAGCAAGCCGCGCCGCCGGAAACGGCGGAAGAGAACTCTCCGCGCCGGTTCTGGAAGCTCTACTACTCGCTTACGCGCGCTTTCGCCATGGCTGTCTTCACCGGCTTCCTGCCGTACTATTTCTTCGTTAGCGTCAAGGTTGATCTGCAATTGTTCGGGCTCGTGCTCAGCCTGTTTACGCTGCTTGGCTTCGTTGCGGCCCGTCATATTATGAAAGCCGGCAGCAAATTCGGGTACCGGAAAATCGCCGCTGCTTCCGCTCTTTTAACGGCTCTGTCGCTGCTGCTGTTCGGCAGCAGCAGCGATATTGTTGCCGGGCTTGCCGCGATTGCCGTGCTCGGTCTTGCATCAGGCGGCGTACGTCCGCTAACGGTCAGCCAATTAAATTTGTCCAATCTCGATCCATCCGTGCGCACTGCTGTTCTGTCCTCGATGGAACGGACATTCGGTCTCATTAATGCCTTGCTGCTCATCGGCGGCGGCCTCACGCTTGAATCGATCGGCTTTCAAGGGCTCATGCTTGCTTCGGCCGCCATATATGTTATTCTGCTAGTTGGGAGCTTCAAACGATTGTCCTTCTCACCAACTGCGGCGCGAAACGCTTCAGCAGAGAAGTCCCATTAGCAGTCTGATACGCCGTTACGACTCGTCTCGAATCGATTCGATCAACTTAACACATTATTAGGAGGTTATCTGCAATGAAGGTTACGTTCCTAGGACATTCTTGCTTTCTTGTCGAAGCTGGCGGCAAACGATTTGTTATCGATCCCTTCTTATCCGGCAATCCTTCGGCTGCTGTGAGGCCGGAGCAGCTCGAGTCGATCGACGCCGTGCTCGTCACGCACGGTCACGGGGATCATACAGGCGATGCCGTTGCTATTGCCAAAGCGAACGATTGCCCGATCATTACGACATTTGAGCTGGGCAACTATTTCGCCCGCCAAGGCGCATCGGTACACCCGATGGGAATCGGCGGCGCGTTCAACTTCCCTTGGGGCCGCGTCAAAGTGACGCCGGCTTGGCACAGCGGCGGTATCGAATATGGTGACGGCCAATTCGAGGTTGGCGGCATACCAGCCGGATTCTTGCTCACGGTCGGCGGACAGACGCTTTATCACGCCGGCGATACAGGCCTGTTCTCGGACATGAAGCTTATTGCCGAGTGGGCGTCCATTGACGTCGCTTGTCTCCCGATCGGCGACAACTTTACGATGGGCATCGAGGATTCCGTAAGAGCGGCATCCTGGCTCCAATCCAAGCTGACGATTCCGATGCACTACAATACATTCCCGCCTATTAAGCAAGATCCGGCCGTATGGGCTGAGCAGATGAACAAGGCCGGCCTGAAAGGCCAAGTGCTGAGCGCCGGCGAGTCGGTTGAAGTATAAACCAATCGGATATATAACAAGAGGGGTTGCCCGGTCGTCATCATGGATGACAATGGGCAACCCCTCTTGTATGCAGCGCGATTAGGCGCTATGTTCCGACTTCGCTGCTTCTTCTGCGGCGCGGCGGCGGCTCTTGCGAACCGTTCTGCGGAACAGCGCTCTAACGTTTTTTTTTAAGCCGTACAGCGCGTACAACAGCAGCGGTACGAAAATGATTTTGGACAGATGCTTAGGGAACAAGTAGCCGAGTACGACCGCAACAACGACGATAATCGGTACCACCCACACGGCACTCTTCGGAATACCGATCTTCTTGAAGTTCGGATATTTCACCGTGCTGACCATTAAGAACGACAGCAGCAGCGTGCTCGCCATCAGTACGGCAACGGGAATATCTTTGTAGAACAGTGCAAGCGTCGACAGTACGCCGCCTGCCGCCGGAATCGGAAGACCGATGAAATAGCCCGGCATGCCGGATATGACATTGAACCTAGCCAGCCTCAGCGCCCCGCAAATCGGGAACAACGCTGTAATGATCCATGCCGCGGCTTGATTCAAATCCTGGAAAGCGACCACATACATAATAAAAGCAGGCGCGACGCCGAACGATATAACGTCGGACAACGAGTCGAGTTCCTTGCCGAATTCGCTCTGCGCATTAAGCGCTCTTGCGATTCGTCCGTCCACTCCGTCAAGCAGCATCGCTATAATAACCATCATGGCCGCAAGATCCGGTTTTTCATTAAACACCAGGATGATGGCGACAATGCCTAGAAAGAGATTGCCTACCGTAAACAGGCTCGGTATCGATTTTGTGATCATATTTCGTTCCACCTCATCTCTACTATGCCCAGAAAATTGCTTCATGTACACACACCGGACATATTAATTCCATCCAGTACCAGATGCCTCGAATGCATTCCCTCATTCTATGGGATTTAAATCTGCCTGTCAATGAACATTTGATCTTGAATCCGTTTCAATCCTTCCTTGATTGCGCGTGCGCGAACCTCGCCGATGCCGTCCACTTCGTCCAGTTCTTCATAGGTCGCCATCACGATATGAGGAAGATGATGGAACCGCTCTACGAGGTTGTGCATGACGACGATCGGAAGACGCGGAATCTTATGCAGCAGCCGGTAACCGCGCGGCGAGACCGATTCTTCGGCCGATGTGCCGGAGTAGCCGAGCAGCCGAAGAATATGCGGCGGATCCATCAACTCGTCGTTGTTAAGCTTCTTTAACGCCATCCGGATTTCCCGGATCCGGTCGTCCGAATTGTCCTTCGCGTAATCCTTAAGCAGGAACCACGCGTCCTCCTCAACGCCGCCGACGAGCTCATCCATCTGCATGCCGATGAGCCGGCCTTCCGTGCCGAGCTCCGTCACGTAACGCTTAATCTCCATCTTGATCCGAACGACCATCTCAACCCGGTGAATGACATGCGCAACCTCCTGCAGCGTCACGAGCTCTTCGAACTCGGCTGCGGACAGGTTGGTGAACGCTTGGGTCAGCACCGCTTTATATTTCTCGAGCGTCTGAATCGCTTGATTCGCCTTCGTCAGAATAACGCCCATATCTTTCAGCGCATAGCGCAAATTGCCTTGGTATAGGGTAATAACGTTCCGGCGCTGGGAGATGGATACGACCAGCTTGCCGGTCTGC
The DNA here is from genome assembly GCF_004000825.1 of Paenibacillus kobensis NBRC 15729. Classification (GTDB taxonomy): domain Bacteria; phylum Bacillota; class Bacilli; order Paenibacillales; family Paenibacillaceae; genus Paenibacillus_T; species Paenibacillus_T kobensis. The sequence continues at coordinate 60,274 of NZ_BILZ01000026.1, forward strand.
TTCGCCACCCGCTCCGCCGTCCGGTGCCGAATGCCCGTCTCCGATGACGTAATCGAGCTGTCCGGAATAAGCTGCGTATTCGCATATAGAATTCGCTTAAGATCTTCGCTTAGGATGATGGCGCCGTCCATCTTCGCCAGCTCATACAAGTAGTTCGGCGAGAAATCGCAGTTGATCGAGAATCCTCCGTCTACGACCTCCATAACTTCCGGGCTATAGCCGACGACGAGCAACGCTCCTGTCTTGGCTCGCAGCACGTTCTCCAATCCGTCGCGGAACGCTGTGCCTGGTGCGACCAGCTGCAGCAATTGGTACATAACCTCGAGCTCTCTCTGTTCCTTCATTATGTGCCCCCTCTATCCGAGCGCTGCCGCGAGCGCCTCCGCCACGGTGGTTACGCCGATGATTTCGATGTTAGACGGCGGCTTCCATCCCTTGAGACTATTCTCAGGCATGATAACCCGCTTGAATCCGAGCTTCTCCGCTTCGCGCACCCTCTGCTCCGCGCGGGATACGGCGCGGACCTCGCCAGTCAGGCCGACTTCGCCGAACACGACGTCGAACGGACGAGTCGGCGCATCGCGGAAGCTTGATGCAATGCTGACCGCGACCGCCAGGTCGACGGCCGGCTCATCGAGCTTGACGCCGCCTGCCACGTTCAAGTACGCGTCTTGATTTTGCAGAAACATGCCCATCCGCTTCTCCAGCACAGCAATAATAAGCGCTAACCGGTGATGGTCGATGCCGGCGGACATACGCCGCGGAGACGGGAAATTCGTGGATGCGACCAACGCTTGCAGCTCGACGAGTACAGGTCTTGTGCCTTCCATGCTCGCCACGACTGTCGAACCGGCTACGCCGAGCGGACGTTCAGAGAGGAACAGCTCAGACGGATTCGCCACCTCGCGAAGTCCAGACTCTCCCATCTCGAATATGCCGATCTCATTCGTCGAACCGAACCGGTTCTTCACGGCTCTCAGCAGCCGGTATGTATGGTGCCGCTCGCCTTCGAAATAGAGCACGCAGTCCACCATGTGCTCGAGCATCCGCGGTCCGGCAATCGCTCCTTCCTTCGTAACGTGTCCAACGAGAACGGTCGCGATGCCTTTGATCTTCGCAATGCGCATGAAGTGCGACGTGCACTCCCTTACTTGCGCAACGCTGCCCGGCGCCGATTGCACGTTCGGATCGAACACGGTCTGAATCGAGTCGATGACGACAAGAGCAGGGTCGACCGACTCGATCGCTTCGCGGATCGATTCAACGTTCGTCTCGCACAACACGTACAGCTGCTCCGACAGCGAACCAAGACGGTCTGCGCGCAATTTGGTCTGACGGACCGATTCCTCGCCCGATATATAGAGGACCCGCAATCCGCTGGCTGCAAGCGAGTGAGACGTCTGCAGCAGCAGCGTCGATTTGCCAATGCCTGGATCGCCGCCCACGAGGATGAGCGAGCCGGGCACGACTCCGCCTCCAAGAACGCGGTTCAGCTCGCCAAGCTTCGTATCGACACGCGGTTCTTGATCACTTTCTATGTGTATGATGGAACGCGCTTTTTCTTTCGTTTGAAAAACGGCGGCTCCCGCCGCTCCTGCCGTGCGGACGACCGTCTCCTTCTCCTCCACCATGGAGTTCCAGGCGCCGCAGCCGGGGCATTTGCCCAGCCATTTCGGCGATTCGGTGCCGCATTCCGTGCATACGAATTTTACTTTTATTTTTGCCATTGTCGGCTCCCCTAGCAGTTAAACGGTATCATTCAAAGTTTACCATTTCCAAGACGCAATATAAAGCCCACGACGAAAAGGGACGCCGCCGCGCCATTACGTATGGCTAAGCGGGTCCCTTAGGCAAGACCTTGCAACTCAAATACTTGATCCATCATTGGGCGTTGTCCGGAAATTAGCCCTCCGCTTGGACAGAAGCCTCCGCCTGCTGCTCGAACAGCACCTCATGAATGGACAACTTCGCTCCCAGCATAACTGGTCCTTCTTCGGAAGAAGCCGGGCGGCCTCCTTCGGCCGCGCCATGGGCAGGTGCGCCCTCGGTAGCCGTCGGCTTGCCTCTGCCCGCATGCGCCTGCTTGAACGAGTCGCTGTTCACCCAGCCGTCGAACGCTTCCTTCGTCTCCCACAGCGTCATCACTTTCAATTCGTCCTGCTCCCCCTCTTCGGAGAGCAGCAGCTCCATCCGCACAAAGCCCGGCATCTTGTGCACGCCCTTCGGATTTTTGAACCGCTCGGCGACAGACCGGCCGTGGCCTTGGCGGATCGAGATCGTATTCGTCACCATAATCATTATTGCGCGCCTCCCTTTATCGCTTGACTGCCTTTCTCTCTAGTAGTTTATCAGTCAAGAGAACGCGAAACAAATGGTGCGGCGTCTCCCGCTTCCTGCGCCGCCGCATTCGAACCAGAAGATACGGCTCTCCTGCGGCGCCGGAGCAGCAGCGACAGCGGCAAGCCGAACGAAGTTAGCACGAGCGCAAGCACGAAGACGTCGCTTAATCCTCGAATATAAGCATGTGCATCGGCAGCGTAATGTCCCGGGTCACCTCCATAAGCATTCGTCCGCGCATAGAAATAAGCGGTGAACACGCCAATCGCCAGCGCGCCCCCCGCTTGCCGGATCCAATTGATCAGCGCAGAGGCATGCGACGACAGACGCGGTTCGACGGCCGACATGCCCGCATTCATCGCCGGCGTCATCGATAAGCCGATACCCATATAGCGAACGGCCATCCATAGCATTACGAAACCGTGGCTGGAATGCTCATTCAGCCGGCTGAACTGCCAAGTCGCGAGCAGCAAGAGAAGCGTACCGGCGATGAGCAGCTTGCGGGCGCCGAGTCTTGCGTACAGCTTGGAGGCAACGGTCGTGGCCAGCGTCATCGTTAAGGCCGGCGGCAGCAACAAGAGTCCGACGTGCATAGGGGTCATGCCCTGAACCTGCTGCAGAAATAACGGGATAAAGTAAATTCCCGAATACAATCCGGTTATGAGAATGAGCGAAGCGGACAAGCTTGCCGTGAACGTTCGGTTCGCGAATAAATGCAGCTGCAGCAGCGGCCGTTCGATCCGCAGGCTCCGGCGTATGAACAACGTGATTAAGCAAACCGAGCTAATGCCAAGCGCCTGTAAGGCGGGCGAAGCGATCCCCCACCGGTTCAGATTGCTGAATACGAGCAGCAGCGACAGCGTTCCGCCGATGACATAGCATAGGCTCGGAATATCCGGCCGCTTCACTGCGCCGCGGACAGCCTGGTGCGGCAAATACGTGTATCCCATCCACCAGACGAGCAGGCCAAGCGGCACGGTAACCCAGAATAACAGCCGCCAATCCGACTGCAAGAGCCAGCCGCTTACGGTCGGCGCTAACGCCGGACCCAAAATGGTCGACATCGTCCACCAGCCAAGCGCTGACGAATGCTGCTCTTTGGGCAGCGTCCCATAAATAATGGACAGCGTGAGCGGCTGCATAATACCGCAGAATACGCCCTGCAACGTGCGGAAGACGATCAGCGAACCAATGTTCCAAGCGAAGGAGCATATAATCGAGCATAGCGTCAGCATGACCGTGCATAGGAGAAACAGCCGGCGGGCTCCGAACCGCTCTTCAAGATAAGCGCACAGCGGAGCGGCCATGCCGGTAGCGAGCGTAAATCCGGTCATAAGCCATTGCGCCGTCTGTAAGTCGGTATGAAAAATCGAAATAAATCCAGGCAGCACTGCGTTCAGCGACACAACGTGATAAATGGACAGAAAAGAACCGAGGAACAGCGCCGCCATTGGCAGGCGGTGCCCTCCCCGGTTGTCTATCCCTCCGATGTTCGCTGCATGCGCAGCTCTCACTCCGCCACCTTCACGGCAGGCTCCGCCTGCGGAATAAGGCGGTTGGCCGAAGGGCGCTGCAAGCCCAGATTGTCCCGCAGCGTCTTCCCTTCGTACTCTTCGCGGAACAGGCCGCGGCGCTGAAGTTCCGGCACAACGAGGTCGACGAATTCTTCGAGCCCTCCCGGCAAATACGGCGGCATAATATTGAAGCCGTCTGCCGCCCCGTTCTCGAACCATTCCTGCAGCTGGTCGGCGATCTGCGACGGTGTGCCGATAATTTCCCGGTGTCCGCGCGCGCCTGCGATGCGCTGATATAACTGGCGTATCGTCAATTGCTCGCGGTCGGCCAAATCTTTGAGCAGCTGGAACCGGCTCTTGCCGCCGTTAATTTGCGATAAGTGCGGCAGCTCCGGCAGCGGTCCGTCGACCGGATAAGGCGACAGATCGAAGCTGATGAGACTGGACAATAGCGCTACGCCGGCTTGCTCCGGGATGAGCTGCTCGAGCAGCGCTTTTTTCTCCGCCGCCTCTTCTTCCGTCCGTCCGATGATCGGGAATACGCCCGGCATGATTTTGAGTTCATCCGCCTTGCGGCCATACTTGGCCAACCGGCCTTTCACGTCGGCATAGAACTGTTGTGCCTCCTCCAGCGTCTGCCAAGCTGTAAAGATCACTTCCGCCGTACGGGCCGCAAGCTCCTTACCCGGCTCCGACGCGCCGGCTTGAATGACGACGGGATGTCCTTGGATCGGCCTGGCGACATTGAGCGGACCGCGTACGTTGAAAAATTTGCCCTTATGGTTGATCGGCTGCACCTTGCCTCGGTCCGCGAAGCGAGCCGCTCCTTTATCGAACAGCAGCGCGTCATCGTCCCAGCTGTCCCACAGCTTCGTGACAACGTCAACGAACTCTTCTGCCCGCTCGTACCGGAGGTCATGCTGGACATGCTTCTCGAGATTAAAATTGCGCGCTTCCGCATCCGTCCCCGACGTGACGACGTTCCATGCCGCACGGCCAGAGCTTAAATAATCGAGCGAAGCGAATTTGCGCGCGACGTGGAACGGTTCGTTATACGTGGTGGACACCGTGCCGGCCAGGCCGATTCGCTCCGTAACGGAGCTTAACGCTGACAGCAGCGTGAAAGGCTCGGGACGCACGTTGACCGTCTGCTCCAGCGCTTCCGGGAACCGCTCCGCTACCGCGTAGCCGTCGGCCAGAAACACCATATCGAACTTGCCCCGCTCCGCCGTCTGAGCAAGCTGCTTATAGAAGCTGAAGTCGAGCACGCTCGCCGCATCCGCGTCCGGATAACGCCAAGCCGCGACGTGATGGCCGGGAATCATGAAGAACGCGCCGAGCTTCAATTGTTTGCGTCTGGCAGGAGGATTCGATTGGTTCGTGTTGGATTGATTTGTTTCGCTCATTATAGTCCACTCCCTTAGTTTCGATCTTTATTCGTGCGATTGCGTCTTCCAGGACGAGAATCTTCTCTCCAGCGTCACCAGCAGTTGATTGAACAGAAGGCCAAGCAGCGAGATCGTAATAATGCCTGCGAACATTTGCGGAATTTGAAAATTGAATTGCGTATAGTTAATGAGGTAACCGAGGCCTGCTTTCGCTCCGACCATCTCCGCCGCAACGAGTACGAGAATCGAGCTTGCTCCTGCCAGCCTGATCCCCGTAAAGATCGTCGGAACGGATGCGGGCAGAATGACCTTCTGGAACAGCCGCAGCGGTCCGAGTCCCATCGATTTCGCGGATTTGATCAGCAACGGGTCGACATTCTTAACGCCGCTAATCGTGTTGAGCAGGATCGGCCACGAGCAGGCGTAGAACACGATAGCGATTTTGGACGTTTCGCCGATACCTAGAATGAGAATGAAGACGGGCAGCAGCGCCAGCGCAGCCGTGTTGCGGAACAGCTCCAGCACCGGTGTCAGCAGCTCCGACAGCTTCGGATACCAGCCGATCAGCAAGCCGAGCGGAATGGCAGCCGCTATCGCGAGAATAAATCCGGCTAATGACCGTGCGATGCTTGATTGAAAGTGCGTGCCCAGTTCTCCGCTGACGAGCATTTCCCACCATGCTTTAATGTCGACGCTGAACGGCGGGAAGAACGTCCGGTCGACGAGGCCGATTCGCGGGATTACTTCCCATACGGCCAGCAGGACGATAATCGCGATGGTGCGTTTAAACACCTTGTTCAGCAAACCGAGCGGCAGCGACAATGCGTTCGTTCTCGTGCCGCCGAGGGGCACAGATACCGTTTTGTCCAATACAGCCATCTTCTCTTCCTCCTCTGCTCTTCGTTATGCGCGGGAGCCTGCGGCAGCATTGCCGGGCTGAGCTTTGCTTCGCTCCTGCAGCTCCGCTCTCGATACTTCTTCCCGCAGCAGTCCCCATATCTCGTGCCTCAACTCACCGAAAGCCGGCAGCGACCGGATATCCTCTTCCGTGCTTCTCGTATCGATAGGGATGTCGATGATCTGCTTGATCGTGCCCGGTCTCGACGTCATCACCGCGACCCGCTGTCCAAGATAGACCGCCTCATCAATCCCGTGCGTAATAAAAATAATCGTCTTCTTCGTCTGCTCCCAGATGCGAAGCAGCTCGCCCTGCAGCGTCTCCCTCGTCTGCGCATCGAGCGCTGCGAACGGTTCATCCATGAGCAGAACGTCCGGGTCGTACGCCAAGCTCCGGGCGATAGCTACACGCTGCTTCATGCCGCCGGACAACTCATGCGGGTAACGCTGTTCGAAGCCTGCCAGACCGACCAGTTCGAGAAAATGGCTCGCACGCTCGCTGCGCTCTTTGCGCGGGACGCCTTTGGCCTCCAGGCCGAATTCGATATTTTGCTTCGCCGTCTTCCAGGGGAACAGCGCATATTGCTGGAACACGATGCCGCGGTCTAAGCCCGGCCCCTCAATGGGCTTGCCGTCAATCAGAATCTCGCCTGACGAAGGCTTCGTCAGCCCGCCCAGCATATCGAGCAGCGTGGACTTGCCGCATCCGCTCGGTCCGACGATGACCATAAATTCTCCGTCACGCACTTCGAAATTAATGTCCCTAACGGCTGTGAAAGTGGAGTACGCGCCCCTTCCCGCCGCCGCGTTGCGGACTTTAAAAAACTTATTGACGTTCTGAAATTGAATCATCGTCGTGGCCCCCTTTGTCCCCCTGCGGGGGATAGTTCCATTGGGCTCTGCCCTCTGGACTCCCGTTAAGGGGCTTCGCCCCTCAAACACTCTTGTTTACACCTAAACCCTCAGGGCCTCTTTCTACCCACCCAAACCCTCAAGGCCTCTTTCTACCCACCCAAACCCTCCCTGCAAGGGAGGGCCCCAGAGAGCTCGCGCCCTCTGGACTCCGCTAAGTCCGTTCTTGCTTCCGCCGTTCGTCCCCATCGCTTGCCGTCCCTCCCGGGACCCGCTCCACTTCCGCCGCATCTATCCACGCTTTCACGTGCGCAACCTGTTCGTTTCCCCTCGCATCATTCGCACTGACACTCGCTTGCCGTCCCTCCGGGACCCGCTCTCCTTTACCCGCTCCCCACTCTACAGCTCCGCCCATTGTTCCCGGGCTCCGCCTAAAGCGAGTTACTGACGGCTTTGCCTGGTTGGCGAGATTGGTGATGTTAGATAAATTAGCTAACGAATCGTACGAGCGCTATTGCATCCTATTTGGTTACTTTTACAATCTAACGAACTCCAGAAGCGCTATTTAATCCGTTTAACCCTGTTTGGATAGGATCAGGACAGAATAACGCCGACTGAGTTCGTTAGACACTCAGAATAGTCATTTTCCTCTGAATAACGCTTCTACGGTTCGTTACACTTGACCACACAAATCCTGACACCATTTAAACCCGATCTTTAAACCCGCCGTATCCTACCCGATTCGATCTCTATCTTTTGGCCGTATCTCTATCTTTGTCTCTATCTATCTCTAATCCACTCATACTCCCTATGTCTTGCCTGTCTTTCACCCGAGGCCGTAGAACTCACGCTCCCCGTTAAGCTACTTTTTCTCTTGGTCGTTCTGGAAGGCGCTGAACTCGTTCGTGTAAAGATCGGATAATTTAATCTGGCCTTCCTTGAGTTCGCCGTCTTTGACGAGCCAGTCGGTCCATACCTTGAACTCGCTCTCGCGGATGTAGCCGCCTTTGCCTGCGATGCCGGTGCTTTTCCAATATTGAATCGCGGTCGCGTCCTCTTTGCGTCCACGCTTTTCGATAATCTCTTTATATTTGGCGATGACTTGTTCGCGAGGCGTCGTACGCGCCCATTCGATCGCTTTGCCGGTCGCTTCGACGAACTTCCGAACCGTGTTCGGATTGTCTTTAATAAATTTGTTCGTGAACACGTAGCTGCCCGCCGTGAACGTGCCGAACAGATCGTAATCGCTGAACAACCGGCGGATGCCGCCGCGCTCCAACGCTTTGTCCCGAAGCAAGCTGCCGAGCGCTGCTACGTCGATTTGCTTCTGGCGAAGCGTTTGTTCGGAGTTAACCGGCGGAATGACGACAAGCGTCACTTGCTTGATCTCATCCTCGGTCAGTCCGTTCCGGCGCAAGTATTCTTTGATAACGAACTCGGAATGTGCGCCGAGCGTGTTGACGCCGATTTTTTTGCCGATCAAATCTTTCGCCGTCTTAATCGGACTATCATCAAGCACGTAGAATCCGCCGTACGTATTCTCGTCAATGCCGTAGTAGCCAATAACGGCCTTCACCGGCGCACCCGCCGAAATCAATTTAATGATCGCCCCGTTGAACGCACCGCCAAAATCGGATTGTCCCGTCGCAGCCGTCTGAATATCTTGCGGACCGCTAATCGTGTTGCCAATCCACTTCAGCTTGAGCGGAGCGAGGTAGCCAAGCTCTTCCGCAAGCTCCGGATATGTAACCGACCCTACGCTTCCCTGATAACGAAGCTCCAGCGTTTCATACTCGGATCCGCTGCCAGCGCTTACCTTCGATTTGCTTTCGTTACCGCAGCCTGCAAGTATCACCACACCTGCAAGTGCCATAATCGCTATGGTCCATGCCCATTTATTCGTCGCCGTGCTTTTCTTCCTCATCTCCGTCACGTCCTCTCCTAATGCTTCTCTTGGGTGACCTGCATACGCGAAAAGGCCTTTACTCGGATTATCTCCGTCGTAAAGGCCTCCAGATGCCTGGTCGGCAATCAACGAGCTGAACTCATTAATTTGACAATTCCTATTGACTTAGTGTGATTAGAATATTACCATCGGCTTCCACACTCGTCAATAGCTAAAAAGCCCCGCACGGAAATAAATTCCGATACGGGGCTTAAGTCCTCTTTTTGAACGGTACATCTACCAGCCTTTGCGCTCTCTCAGACTCGTAATATGCGCAACATGATGTTTGCCGTGCCATGCATACATGCCTGTTACATAACCCAATGTCATCGTCCGGCCGTGCTCTGGATGGATGAACCCGCGTTCGAACTGCTCCGGCTGCAGCGATTGCAGAAAAATAAACCAACGCTCATGCAGCGCTTCGATCAGCGACAGCGACAATCTGATCGGCGCATGCGCACCGTCAGCCAACTCTGCCCAACGATCCTCGTAATAAGGCTTGACCGTCGGAGAATCTTCCGTCACAGCAAGCTTGAACCGCGTATACGAGTTCATATGGCTGTCCGCGATATGATGTACAACTTGGCGAAGCGTCCACCCGCCATCCCGGTAAGGCGTGTCGAGCTGTTCCTCGCTAAGCCCGTCTACTGCAGTGTACAGTTCAGCCGGAAGTTGCCCGATCTCTTCGATCCACTGCTTGCGTTGCTCCTGCGTAATCGTCCCGCTTGGCTCATAATGTCCGATCGGAAATCGAAGCTGCTCCAGTTCGTTCATTCGATCCTCTCCCTTGTTTAATAGTTTCTAGAAAGACCATTGACCATCATTATGACCAGACTATCACGCTCTCTGGTGCTCCGCAAGCTAGGCTTCACAGCATTGGAGCATAAGAGAAGAGCTGCAGCAAGAACTAACGAATCTCCCAGAAGCGCTAATGTGTTCAAAATGAAGAGTTCGGCAGACTAACGCGCAGCGCGGCATGCGCCACAAAAAGACACCGCGCAGCACTGGGCTGCACGGTGTCTCTATTCGTTACTTATTCGCAGGCTCCGCATTGTCTACTTGCTGCCCGCTTTCGCTTGAGCGGTTCACTACAAGCTCGCCGTCTTTCTCGTCGATGACGAGCGAGTCGCCCTTCGTGATGTTGCCCATCAGCAGGTCCTCGGACAGCCGGTCCTCGATATGCTTTTGGATTGCCCGGCGAAGCGGACGAGCGCCGTACTGCGGATCGAAGCCTTCCTTCGCCAAGAAGTTTTTCGCAGCATCCGTCAATTCGAAGTCGACCTCTTGCTCTTTCAGGCGCTTGCGCAGCTCATCGGACATCAGCGTCACGATTTGCGCAATGTGCTCCTGCTCGAGCGAGTGGAAGACGATCGTCTCGTCGATCCGGTTCAGGAACTCTGGACGGAAGCTCTTCTTCAGCTCGCCCATTACTTTGTCCTTCATTTGGTTGAACTCGCGGCCCGAGTCATGGACAGCCGTAAAGCCGAGCGTCGAGTTACGTTTGATTTGGTCCGCACCGACGTTGGACGTCATAATGATGAGCGTATTGCGGAAGTCGACAACGCGACCCTTCGAATCCGTCAGACGTCCGTCCTCCAGCACTTGGAGAAGGATATTGAACACTTCCGGATGCGCCTTTTCGATCTCGTCGAGCAGGACGACCGAGTACGGCTTGCGGCGAACTTTCTCGGTCAATTGGCCGCCTTCTTCATAGCCGACATAGCCTGGAGGCGCTCCGACGAGACGGGATGTCGAATGCTTCTCCATATACTCCGACATATCGATACGGATGACGGCGTTCTCGTCGCCGAACATCGATTCCGCAAGCGCGCGGGCCAATTCCGTCTTACCGACACCCGTAGGGCCGAGGAAGATGAACGAACCGATCGGACGCTTCGGATCTTTCAGGCCGGCACGAGCGCGTCGGATCGCCCGCGATACAGCCTTCACCGCATCGGTCTGGCCGATGACGCGGTCATGCAGGATGTCTTCCATTTTCAGCAGGCGCTGCGTCTCTTCCTCTGCCAGCTTGCTGACCGGAATACCGGTCCAGCTTGCGACGACCTGTGCGATATCCTCAGGCGTTACTTCGGAATCGGTGCGGCCTTGCTTCTCTTTCCACTGATTGCGCGTCACGTCGAGCTCTTCACGCAGCTTCTGCTCCGTATCTCTTAGAGCTGCCGCCTTCTCGAACTCCTGCGATTGAACCGCGGAATCCTTCTCCTTGCGAATGTCCTCCAGACGGTTCTCCAACTGCTTCAGGTTCGGCGGTACCGTGTACGTTTTGAGTCTTACTTTGGACGATGCCTCGTCGATCAAGTCGATCGCTTTGTCCGGGAGGAACCGATCCGTAATATAACGGTCAGACAGCTTAACCGCCTGCTCGATCGCTTCGTCCGTAATTTTTACGCGGTGGTGCGCTTCGTAACGGTCGCGCAGACCGTGTAAAATTTGGACCGCTTCCTCTGGCGAAGGCTGGTCAACCGTAATAGGTTGGAAGCGGCGCTCCAGAGCAGCGTCTTTCTCGATATATTTGCGGTATTCATCCAGCGTCGTCGCGCCGATGCATTGCAGTTCGCCGCGGGCCAGCGAAGGCTTGAGGATGTTCGATGCGTCAATCGCGCCTTCTGCGCCGCCTGCGCCGATCAGCGTGTGCAGCTCGTCGATGAACAGGATAATATTGTTCGCTTGGCGAATTTCGTCCATGATCTTCTTCAGACGGTCCTCGAATTCGCCGCGGTACTTCGTACCGGCTACAACCGAGCCCATGTCGAGCGTCATGACACGCTTATCGCGCAGCGTCTCCGGAATCTCGCCTGCAATAATTTTCTGAGCGAGACCTTCCGCGATTGCCGTCTTACCGACGCCCGGTTCGCCGATCAGCACCGGATTGTTCTTCGTCCGGCGGCTCAGCACTTGAATGACGCGCTCGATTTCTTTGCTGCGGCCGATAACCGGATCAAGATTGCCTTCGCGGGCGAAGGCGGTCAAGTCGCGGGCCAGACCGTCCAGCGTCGGCGTGCTAACGTTCGATGGCGCGCCATGGCTGCTTGATACGGCTTCGCTGCTGCCGAGCAGTTGAAGCACTTGCTGGCGAGCTTTGTTCAGGCTGATGCCAAGATTGTTCAGCACGCGTGCAGCGACGCCTTCGCCTTCGCGAATCAACCCGAGCAGAATATGTTCTGTTCCAACGTACGTATGGCCAAGCTTTCTCGCTTCGTCCATCGACAGCTCGATGACTTTCTTCGCACGTGGCGTGTAAGCGATATTCGTAGGTTGCTCTTGGCCGCGGCCGATGAGCGCCTCTACTTCATCCTGGATTTTCTCAAGTCCGAGACCGAGACCGATGAGCGCCTTCGCCGCAATGCCTTCCCCTTCGCGGATCAAGCCGAGCAAAATATGCTCCGTTCCGATATTGTTATGGCCAAGTCGAACTGCTTCCTCCTGCGCCAAAGCAAGCACCTTCTGTGCACGTTCCGTGAATCTTCCGAACATCATTGCGATACACCCCCATGATTGTTGTGCTGCGATATTAAGCTGCGAATCAACTCCGCCCGCCGGACATCCCGCGCTTCAGGGCTCAACGCTTCATTGAACACCTGCTGCAAAAATCCCGGCTGCGTCATGACCATCAGCTCGTTCATGTCCTGCTGCGACAGATCCTCGATCATCCCCAGATCGATGCCGAGCCGAATGTCGGACAGCCGCTGCGCGGCTTCCTTCGAATCCATTACGGCTGCATGCGACAAAATGCCGTAGGAGCGCCTTACCCGGTCCTCGATACGGATCGGCGATTCGGCTACAAGCCGTTTTCTCGCCGCCTTCTCGTGTTCGATAATTTGCTGCGCTACACTGTACAAGTTGTCGATTATTTCGGCCTCGGACTGTCCCAGCGTAATTTGATTCGAGATTTGAAACAGATTGCCAAGCGACTCGCTGCCTTCGCCGTACATCCCCCGTACTGCAAGGCCTACCTGCGTAACCGCGGATAAAATGCGATTGATCTGCTGCGTCAACACGAGCGCCGGCAAATGCATCATGACCGATGCGCGGATGCCGGTGCCGACATTAGTCGGGCAGCTCGTCAAGTATCCTCTTCGTTCGTCGAAGGCGTAATCTGCCTGTTCTTCGAAAATATCGTCAATGCTGCTTGCCAACGCCCAAGCTTCCTGTATTTGAAACCCGGGATATAAACATTGGATTCGCAGATGGTCTTCTTCGTTAATCATGATGCTGACGGATTCGTCTTCGTTCAGAATAAGCGCACCGTTGCGCGACTCGTTCGCAAGGTTCGGACTAATCAAATGCTTCTCGACCAGCACTCGCTTCTCCAGCTCGCTGAGCTCTGTCAGCTTGTAGGTCTCGAACCTTCCGAGCTCGCCCAACTTGTTCTGCGACACGACTCCCGTTAACCGGTTCATCACCTCAAGCGATTGCTGGCTCGTCGCCAGCATCGGGAACGGGAACGTCCGCAGGTTGCGGGCTACCCGGATGCGGCTGCTGATGACGATGTCCGAATGCGGACCTTTACCTTTCATCCAATCGCTGAGCGGCTGCTCGGCGAACCTTCTCTTCGACACAATCGAACATCCTCCCTTCGCGCTTACAGCCCTTCGGCTTTCCGTTCAAGTTCTCGAATTCGGTCGCGGATCTGAGCCGCTGCCTCGAACTCCTCGTTATCGATCCGGACGTGCAGCTCCCGCCGCAGCCGTTCGATCTCTCGTCTCGATTGGATGATGCCGCCGGAGCGTTTCGGGATTTTGCCGACGTGGACCGTGTTGCCATGAACCCGTTTGAACAACGGATCCAGTTTATTCTCGAAGTTGCGGTAGCAGGAACTGCAGCCGAACCGGCCGATTTTGCTGAACTGCGCATAGGTTAGTCCGCAATCCTCGCATCTAAGCGTATCCTGCTTCGCGCCTTGTCCTACCCGTTCGAAATCGAGCAAGCCGGACAGCAGGCTGTGAATCGAGAAGCCGTTCGCCGAGCCGGGAATGCCTTCTCCCTTATCTCTGGCGCACGATTCGCAAATATGGTATTCGTTCTTGTCTCCATTCACGATCTTCGTAAAATGAAGCGTTGCCGGCCTCTTGCCGCATTCCTGACAGTTCAAGCCGCCTTCCCTCCTTTGCCGATCGGACTGCCCTCACCGCCGCTTGCCGCCAAGCCGCTATGACCTCGTCAGCAAAGCGATGAGCATCGCCTTCATAATGCGCGCCCGCACTTCGTCGCGAAGCGGCAGCTTCAGAGCGATCGCCTCGCGAGATACGGCAGCCTTCAGCAGCTGTGCTTCCCGTCTCGTGACGAGCTCGGCTTCCTCGAGCTGATAGATCAGCCCTTCCGCCGCGCTCTGATCGACGCTGTCCCCGATAATGCCGCTCAGGTACGGCGTGATCGTTTTCAAGGCAGGAAGCTCGGCGCGCTGAATGCGAATGTATCCGCCTCCGCCTCGCTTGCTCTCGACCAAATAGCCCTTCTCCAGCGTGAATCTCGTGCTGATCACGTAATTGATCTGCGATGGGACGCAGGAGAACCGGTCTGCTAGGTCATTGCGCTGAATCTCGACCGCACCTTCGTTGCTCTCCTGAAGCATTTGTTTCAAATATTGTTCGATGAGATCGGAAATGTTACGCATGCACCAACCTCCCTCATGATGCGCTTGCTTCGTGGTATTACGGATTGTACTGCTTGTTAGCTGGTCAAAGCATTAGCCGCAAGACCGATGTAGCGTCAGCTGCATCGCGCTCAGCTTCACGCCGCCGCACTTCTATTGTGCGGACGATACGTTCAACCGAACCTCTCGGCAGGCACTGTCGAGCCAATCCTCAATGTGCTTGCTGCGTATGCGTATCCGCCTCTTGCATCGTTCTTATCCGTCCTCAACACGGGCTGCGAACCCTGTGCCGCTGACTTTGACTTTCTTTGACTTTAATCTCATTATACGACTTATTGCACGAAGGTCAAGAGGTTGGAGACATATTCGTCATAATTGTCTGACAGTTTGTCTTTCCCCGTCTGTCCGTCTTTATTAGGGTTGGATGTACATGTCCGGTTTATACGTGCCTTTCTTCCTCTTTTCGCAACCTTTGTCCGGAATCGTCCGTCTATCCGGTTACATCATCATGATCCGGACATTCAAACTTTAACTTTCAAGGAGTGTTACCATGCCATTTCGAATAATAAAGCTCGCATCATTGCTGAGCGGCAGCTTGTTAGCGGGGACGGTTCTCGCATCGGCCGGAGCTTTTGCACAGCCAATCAGCGAATACGAAGAAGTTCACCCGATTTATCATGACAAGAGAAGCGGAGAAACTTTTTATCAGATATATGACCGTGACGGCACGGACGGATTCTCCGTTATTTATGCTGACCGTCAAGGGCAATGGAGCAAACTTTCTGACGTCTCGATCATGCAGTATCCGTACCTGTTCTATAAACCGTATACCAATCCGTTCGTGTACTTCGATTCCGATAATCCGCTCCTGTACAACAAGCGGTTCATGTACGATCCTTCCCGCAAAACGCTAATCGACGGACAGCCGTATACGATGTCTCCGACCGGGAAGAGCGGGTATCTGATGTTCAATCATTATGTACCGGTACGCAATACCGGAGAACAGGGCTTTACGCCCCGGCGCAGCAATACCTTGTTCCTCAAAGATATGACTTCCGGTACGATCCATGAGCTCTGGTCCGGAAGAGGCTATATTCGGACTGAGTTCACGAATGATGGGCAGCTGGTCGTCAACATCGACAATAAAGTCTACATAACGGACCCGTCGACGTACAAGCTGAAACCGATCGCCGACGGCTACTCCTACTATTATTCCGATACGTCCGACGAAGTCGTGATCTCTCTAATGGGCAGCAACAAGTTGCTCGCATATCGCGTGAAAGACGAAACGACTCGCATCATTGGTCCTAATGACCCAAGACCGAAAAACACCAACATGAATACCGGCTTCCCTCCGAAGAGCTGGCCGGTTCCTAACCCATCGCTTGAAGTAGACGATCTTCCTGTCACGCCAGTAAGTGCGGAATATGAGCCGGAAGCACTGCTTACGCTCGGCGGTGATTACAGCGGCGGCATGTGGAAAATGTCTGCAGCTCTTGCCTTCATCGGTACGGACCACAAGGTATACGTCCCTGTTGAACCGTTCGTTGAGCGTTTAGGGCTCCAGGTCCATAAAGAGATTACGACGCGAAACGATACCTCTTCCTATCGGTTCAAGCTGTCGCTGCAGAAACACCGGCTGACCCTCGACGATACGAACAGCCGTGTCGTTAATTATCACTTATATGCACCGCTTGATACGCTCAAACAGCTCGGCATGGGCGACGTTGCGATAGATTGGAAGGCGCCTGCCATACCGATCCCGCTGGAAGCAGCATCTGATTTGGATTAAAAACGAAGGTCGGTCTCCCCTCTCTGAAGGAAGCCGACCTTTATTTTTAGAAAAAATCATATAAGAAGGTATTCGCAGTCGGGATCAGCTGCTCCAGACATTGAACTGCCCGCTCGCTTCCTGTCAGTTTCTCTAGCTGCTTCAGCCGGACTGGTCTTCGATAGCCGAACATGATACTCGTAAGTGTCTGGATATCGCACTCTACTGTGTTCGCCAACCGCTCCGCATCTTGTACTTCAGCAACTCGGGACATGACTCCGCTGCCCACGTTATCCACATGTAGATGAAACCATCCGTCATTCCATTGTGCATCCCGGTCATGTATGCGCATATACACATCATGTGGACTTCCTGTGGAGAGGAACGGATATTGTGCAATGAACGCTTCGTTATCCACAATCCGAGCCATAAAGTAAGGGACGATCTCCTGCTTCACTCGCGGGTTATCGAGCAGCAGCGCCAGATCGCCATCGATCGGCGCAATTACCGTTACCTCTTTCGCCATCGAGTCGTGGTTCGCAATGAATGTCCATAACGCCCGGCGGGCTGTCTCGTTGCTGTGCACCAGTTCATGAATCGTCATTACGCTTTCTTTCACGTCATAAATGATATAGCCCTGCGGTTGTCCATCCTCCGAACGGTATACAGCCGTTTGCCCTTTCTTCCGGACATAGATCCGCTCCGTCCACCAATCTGCAGATCGCGACAGCATTCCATTATAGCGCTCGGCATACGGCTCATATATAGATGCCAGCAATTCCGTATCCGGCCTAGCCAATCGCTCGACCGTTCCCGGAACTTGTACCCTTGCGGGCAGCAGATGCGACGCGATCGTATATTTCCGGTATTCCGTCAGCATCTCCCACCCGTATTTGCGGTAGAAATAAAACTCGAACGGATGCAACAACGACACCGTCTGCCCTGCTTCTCGCATCGTCTGGAGCGAATGGCGCAGCAGCTTCGAGACAAGCCCTTGTCTGCGGTATTCCGGCCATGTCGCCACGCCCGCAATTCCGCCCATCGCATATTTTCGGCCATTCAAATAAATATGAAGCGGCAGCAGCGTGAGCTGCGCCAACAGCTTTCCGTCCTCGAACGCTCCCCAGCGCTCCTCCGGTTTGAACTTTGCACGCCGTCCCGCCCGCTCTTCTTCGGTTAACTGAATCTGAAAGGCAAATGACGATAAGTCCAGTGCATCCTCGTAATGCTGTTCCGGAATATTTCGAATCTCTACGTTCATGCTAGTTATCCCCTTTCGTGAATAAAATGTGGATCAACTTGCTCTTAACCTGCATGATTGTTATCCACACCTGAATAACCTATATAACAAATTAATATTTTATTGCCTTAATGAAATTTACCAACGTATAATATTTCCATTATGCATATTATTGTGGAGAATCGACCGTAATGCAACAGTTCGGTGGTTCGCAGAGGGAGAAAGTATGAACAAGATTAAATCCGTAATGCTGGCGTCCATGCTGGGACTGGCGCTGCTGCCGATGTCATCGGTATGGGCGGCACCGAAATTTTCTGTCGTTATCGACGGGAAGTCGTATACGTTAGAGCAAGAACCGATCAACCGAAAAGGAAGCCTGCTTGTACCTTTCGGCCCTATTTTTAAAGCGCTGGATATTCCCGTCCAATGGAACAATGAGAGCAAAACCGTGACAGCAAGCAAAGGCAAGCTCAACATCGAAATTACAGTCGGCTATCCCGGCGCGATCGTGAATGACGACTGGGTTGAATTAGATGCATCTGCTGAAACCATTGGCGGCAGAGTCTACGTACCGCTCCGGTTCATCGGCGAGTCGACCGGCAACGACGTGAAGTGGGACAAAACGTCGAACAGCGTTATTTTCACCAACCGTATGGCGCAGCAACTGGCATCGGTCAAAGGATACTCGAGCGCACTCTTTGATTCGAAAGGGACGCCTTACGATGCAAGCGCGGCAGACCAGATTGCCCCCTCCAGCTGGAGCAACAATTATGGCAGCGCTCCTGAAATTATCACCTATGTGAATCCGGATCAGAGGATTACAGTGGCGTGGGACGACGAGAAAGAGGTTCATATCTCAGAACTGACTGACTCCTATTCCGTTGCCGCCAGTCTATCCTTTGCGAAACCGTATGAGATGTTCGGCGGAATGGTGAAGGATGATCAAGGAAACTACTATGTGCTCTATGCCAAACCGAATAAAGACGAGGACATGAGCTCCAACGTTAAACTCGTTAAGTTCGACAAGTCGGGGAGCCAGACAGGCGTATACGATCTGCCGACCGATAATAAGACAGGCTTCGATGTGATGACGCCAATCTCCCACGCGGGTTCGCGATTAGCGTATGGCAATCATCAAGTTGCCGTACATATGGGCAAAACCCAACATAAGAATACCTCGGATGGGTTGAATCATCAAAGCGGTATCTTGTTCGTCGTGAACACCGACGCGATGACGCTTGACGAAGAGGCCTCCATGCATTGGACGGCAAGCCACTCCTTCGATCAACGGTTAATCTATGACGGTCATGATTTTGTACTGCTTGACCTGGCCGATAATTATCCGCGAGGATTTTATTTGACCAAACAGCAATCAGGCCAAGTCGTGTTCACGTTCAAAACGGAGCATGACAACGATCCCGTCAATCCGGCCGGCAAAAATCTTGGAGCCTACAAGTGGTCCAACGATAACAAAACGTACTCCGAGCTAGGCGGTCTCGTACAAACGGACAGCGGATATATCGTACTAGGCTCCTCCGAGAAAACGTTCGATAACAACAAAACATCGGACTATCTGAACGAATCGCGCAACTTGTTCATCGTTCATGTTGTGCAAAACTTTAACGAACAATCGACCGAAGAATACGACGGAGACAGCCAGTGGAATATCGTAAGCAAGCATGTCGTTGATTCGGTTGGACAAGACTCGCCGCTGAATCATTTCTACGACTTCAACGGCGGAATCAATTATCAGAAGCAAGTCGGTGTTGTCTGGTTAACGGATTTTACGGATAAGAACAAAGAAAACGCCGTACGCCCGAAGCTGGTCAAGCTGGAGAGCGGCAAGTATGCGGTTGTATGGGAGAAGTGGACAGCCGATCAATATGTAAGTACACAATATATGTTGATTGATGATAAAGGTACGATTATGAAGCCAGTGACCGATATCGGTCCGCTGCGCTTGAACCGCGGAGATGACATCACAGCGGTCGGCAACAAGCTAGTCCGGGTAACGGGCGACAGCATGAACAACCAACTGCGAGTGAATGTTATTGATACAGATAAGTAAACGCTAATGAGGTTAATAAAATTAAGCTGTCCAATCGATGACGGTTCGTTCGTCATCGATTGGACAGCTTTTATTATGGCCATTTAGGCGGGTCAATTCAATAACAAAAAAACCACTATCATTAGACAGTGGTTTCATCGTGCTTGG
>NZ_BILZ01000027.1 GCF_004000825.1 Paenibacillus kobensis NBRC 15729
CCGCGACAGCGGCGCGGCTTCGCGCGGCGCAGCTGGCGCTCGCGGCGGCTGGAATCCAGACGGCGATTGGACGCCAACGGCGGCTCCAAGCCGGGGCGGCTCACGCGGCGGCGCGGCGGCAGGCCAGCGCAGCAACGGTTTCGCTGCTTCGAGCGATAAGCGTTCGGCAGCAACCGGCAACCCGTGGGACGACGTAGCGGCAACAGGCCGAGGCGGCGGCAGCTCACGCCAAGGAGAGAACAACCGAGGCTCCCGCAGCCAGTCGTCAACAAGCGGCAAGCGAGGCGGCTCAGGCAACGCCGGCAACGCACGCGGTGGCGGCAGAAGCGGCGGTCGTTCGAACGGCGGCGGCGGACGTCGAGGACGCTAATCACCCGAACATTGTCATCACTTAAGTGGACCAATGCTTAGACCATTCTCGCCGCCGGCGCAGCTTCATCGCTTGCCGGCGGCGATTTCCAGTTAGAAGGAGTGTTATCCGTTGTCCGATTCCTTAACAACCCATCCCGCCCTCCCGGCATCCTACATCAAGCAAACGAGGGAACTGCTCGGCGACGGAGCAGACGCTTTCCTCGCCAGCTACGATGCCCCGCGCGCGTACGGACTGCGGCTCAATCCGCTTAAGGTAAATGCGCTTCATCTCAGCGAAGGGGAGCTTAGCCGGCTGAAATCAGAGTTTGACTTGCAGCCGATCCCTTGGTGCGCGACCGGTTACTATTACGATGAGACGACCCGCCCCGGCAAGCATCCCTATCACGCCGCAGGCTTGTACTATATCCAAGAGCCTTCCGCCATGTCGGCAGCGGAAGCGCTCGATGCTCAGCCCGGCGAGACGATTCTCGATCTCGCCGCTGCGCCAGGCGGCAAAACGACTCAAATCGCTGGCGCCATGAACGGTGAAGGATTGCTGATCGCGAACGAAATCCATCCTGCCAGAGCCAAAATATTAAGCGAGAACGTCGAGCGCTGCGGCATCCGCAACGCCGTCGTTACGAGCGCCTCCCCCGATCAGCTGTCGGTACGTTTCCCGGCAATGTTCGACCGGATTATGCTCGATGCGCCATGCTCCGGCGAAGGCATGTTCCGCAAAGACCCTGACGCGATTGCCGAATGGTCGCCTGAGCATGTCCAGATGTGTGCAGCTAGACAGGCAGACATTTTGGAGCATGCTGCTATCATGCTGAAACCGGGAGGACGGCTCGTTTACTCCACCTGTACGTTCAACCGTTCCGAGAATGAAAAGGCAATGAATACGTTCGTCGCACTGCATCCCGAGTTCACACTGGTGCACACGGAGCGGCTGTGGCCGCATCAATGCAAAGGCGAAGGCCACTTCGTTGCGGTATTGACGAAATCAGCGGAAGCCGAAGACGCAGCTGCGCTGCGAAGCCCAGAGTCTGACTCCCGATCCCGCAAAGTGGGCAAACCATCGAAAACCGGCGGCAAGGCGAACCGATTCGATTTGGAACTATCATTATTTGAAGCATTCGCAAAGGACACCGTTCCTGCACTCCGATTGGGTCCCGGCGAACCCGTTCGATTCGGCGATGCCTTATACTGGTTGCCGCACGACAAGGATGGCCGCTTCACTGCCAGTTCTATGGAAGGATTGAAGGTCGTTCGTCCCGGACTCCAGCTAGGCGAACTCAAAACCAAACGAATCGAGCCCGCGCACGCGCTTGCTGTCGCTCTTCGTTCGAACGAAGCAGCCAATGCTAATACTGTCTCCTATTCGGCCGACGCACCTGAGACCGCCGCTTATCTCCGCGGCGAGGCGCTGCAGGCTGACACCGGTCTTACCGGTTGGACAATCATCACCGTCGACGGCTACCCGATTGGTTGGGCCAAAGCAAGCAATGACCAACTGAAAAACCATTTGCCCAAAGGTCTCCGCAGAATGAGCTAATCCGCAGCACTCCGCCTGCTGCATTCGAACTTGGGCAGCTGCATATGCAAATACCCGCTCATGAAATAGAGCTAAGCGTCCTGCCCGACGCTTAGCTCTATTTTGCTTTAATCAGGTTCACGTCCGCCCTCCAGAACCATCGTTCCCGCAGCACCAAATGTCCCCCCACCGCATCAACCGCGCACGTTCCGCCCATTTTATCGCCCGCATGTCCACCCTTTCCGGCCGTACAAGCAGACTCCCCCGCCGTTTATCCTGCAATTCGAGACGGATTTACCTGCAATTTCGAAGATTACGGGCGCCCATTCTTGCGAAATACGGGATAAATGTCCAATCGTTCAGGGCTGAAATTCATACTATACTGTATACCGAGCAACGAGATATAAGAACTCAACACCAGCAAGTCTCGGGGGCCGGAATTTCGAGTCAGGGAGGAATATCGCATGTCCGGTGTATACGGCGGTGGAGGTTTCACGACGGCAGGTGTCATCCTGGTTCTGTTCATTCTGCTGGTAATTGTTACTCGCGGAATCTTGTACTAATCACCAGAGCTATGCGAAACCAATACAAAAACAGCCAGGCAGCACGCTGCCTGGCTGTTTTTCCTTCTTGCTGTCTGCTACTCAGCACCGCTGCCGAGCACATAATGCATCAACGCATGTTTAACGCCATCCTCCGCATTCGACCGCGTCCCGGCATCGGCCGCCTGCTTCACTTCATCCGGAGAATTGTCCATTGCCACACCGAGCCCGGCGTAACGAAGCATCGAAATATCATTGAAGTAATTACCGATCGCCATAATCCGCTCGCGGTCAATCCCCCGCTTCAGAGCGAATTGTTCCAGCGCACTGCCTTTGCTCGATGAAGGATGTTGAATATCAATAAAATACTCCCCGCTCCGAATGACCTGCAATCCGGTATCCCAAGCCCGCCAGTCCGCTTCCACCTTATCCAGCGTCTTCGGATCGGCGAATGCCGTCAGCTTGACGATTCCGCCAGGCAGCTTCGCTCCATGCTCCACAAGAATCGGCGTAATGCCGTATTTCGCATACATATCGAGACCTTCTTGATCGATCGCTTCGAAAATATACAAATCAAATGCCGTATTCAAATCGAAATGAACGCCGTTCTCCCGGCAATACTTCACATAAGGCTCGGCCTGTTCCTGGTCAAAATCGAATTGATGAACAACGCTTCTGTCATCCGCATCGATCGTAGCCGCACCGTTATGCGTAATAATGATGCCGCCAAGCTCCAGCTCTTCCAGCAGATGATATGCGCCGTTCGGCCCGCGTCCTGTGCAGAGCATAATTTGCGCTCCGCTTAATCCTGCCGCACGCACCGCTTCGCGCGTTCCTTCCGTTAACTCATGATCGTCTGTCAGCAGCGTCCCATCTACATCGAGCGCAATCAACTCATAGCGCAGCTCTTGCCGTGTCGTCATCGTTTCACCTCTATCATCATCTTCCAGCTAAAAACAAAGTTAAAACAGCCGTTCATCCTTCCACAACCAACAACCAGCCTTGAACGATTATTGCTTATCCTATCACACCGTTCCGGCTGCTACAAGCCGATCGCCTACGTAATGCCTGCTCTGGCAACGGACTGATCCTGCTCTCACCTAATAACAGCTTTAGGATTCGATAGACCGATGCGCACGCAGCAGCTCCAGTTCCTCTTCCGTCAGCTCTCGATACTCGCCAATCGGCAGCGATTCATCGAGCGCCAGCGGTCCCATCGATATCCGCTTCAAGTAGACGACCTGTTTGCCGACCGCCTGGAACATCCGCTTAATCTGATGGAACTTCCCTTCGTGAATCGTAATCGTAATTCGCGATTCATATCCTTCGCTGTTCGGCTCGACCGAATCGACCGTCAGCTGTGCAGGCATCGTCACATAGCCATCGTCCAGTTCCACGCCTTCGGCGAACCGTTCGCGGTCTTGCAAGCTGACCGGCATATCGCCTTGAACCCGAGCCACATACGTCTTCGGCACATGCTTGCGAGGGGACAACAGCTCATGCGCGAGCTGTCCGTCGTTCGTCAGCAACAGCAGCCCTTCCGTATCTTTATCCAGCCGGCCGACCGGGAATGGAGACAATACCTGATCATCCGGAGCCAGCAGGTCGATGACGGTACGGTCACGCGTATCTTCTGTTGCGGAAACGACGCCGGGCGGCTTGTGCAGCATCAAGTAGATGACATCCCTGTAGACGACCGTCTCCCCGTTGAACACGACCTGCTGCACATCAGGCTGTACTTGCAGACCGCTGTCTTTCACGACACGGCCGTCGACCGTCACCATGCCTTGCTTGACCGCCTTCTTAATTTCGCTCCGCGTGCCATAGCCCATATTCGCCAGCAGCTTGTCCAGCCGCAGCCGCGCAGGTGCGCCCGCTTTGTCTTTTTTTGCCATTTACACCCATCTCCATCCGGCAGGAAGCTCAT
This sequence comes from Paenibacillus kobensis NBRC 15729, assembly GCF_004000825.1. Lineage (GTDB taxonomy): Bacteria > Bacillota > Bacilli > Paenibacillales > Paenibacillaceae > Paenibacillus_T > Paenibacillus_T kobensis. The sequence goes on from NZ_BILZ01000027.1 coordinate 4,355, forward strand.
TCTTCAGCATACCGTCCGCATATTTGCCCCATCCAAGCGGAAAGCCGTCCACACATACGAGAGTGTAGCCTTTACCATTTGCACTTCCGTCCGTAACAGTCAATTCATCGGCATTCAAATGAACCGTCTCGCCTTTCAAATATCGCACGATCGCCGCGTCACCGGCTGATCCGTTCCACTTCCGCTTCGCTTCATCCGCCTTCAGCCCCATTGCCAGCGGCTGCGACGGCTCGAACCGATGCGGACCCGCATCACCTAAATACCAACCAGCGCGTACGACACGCAGCCCGTCTAATGACGGCACCTGCTCCGGCTGTAAATAAACGCGCGAGCCGTACATAATGAGCCTGCCCTGCCATTCTTCCGCTCCGATCAGATGATCGGCAGCGAAGCTTCGCCATGATTCCGCAGGTGATACCGCGCCAGCAGATCCGCCAGCCGGGGCAGATTTGCCGCCTCGCTGCTTTAATGCACCGCCGCTTGCAGCGCCGCCTCGCCTTCCGCCGGCCTGCTTGCCGCGCTCGTCCCGGTCGCGGCGCTCCTGCCGCCCGCTAATCCGAAGCGTTTCGCGGCGCGGCTCATCGCGCCGTCCGCGTGATTCGCCCGCCGGCAGTACCTCTCGGCCATTATCATGCGCTGATCCATCATCCGCTGACGCCAGAGCAGCCTCAGCATTGTCTTTGCGCCGAATAACTGCGGCGAAATGCCCCTCGCCATCCAGCTTATGCGGCCACAACCGGATCATCCCGCTGCTGGCGATGCCGTTCTCATCTGCCTGGCCCGCTCCATCCGCATCACCTGTAAAGCGCCAGTCTATTCCGGCCCAATCCGGTCTGCCATGCGCAAAGCCCGGCGCAAGCCGCACCGGCACTGGCTCTAGCTCCGGATGCTCGACGAGCAGCTTCGCAATCTGTGCTTCATTCTCGATCGGCGAGAACGTGCAAGTCGAATAGACGAGTACGCCTCCCGGAGCCAGCATTGCCGCAGCATGCCGCATAATGTCGCGCTGCATCGTCGAGCACCGCTCAACCGAATGCCGCTCCCATGCGGCAATCATCGATTCATCCTTGCGGAACATGCCTTCGCCCGAGCAAGGCGCATCGATCAATATCCGGTCGAACCAGCCAGCGAACACCGGAGCAAGCGATGCCGGCTCTTCGTTGAGCACGACCGCGTTGCGTACGCCGGCAAGCTCAATATTTTTCGCTAGCGCTTTCGTCCGTTCGGTTGCATTATCGTTCGTGACGAGCACGCCTGTCCCTTGCAGCTTCGCCGCGATCTGCGTCGATTTGCCGCCCGGCGCTGCACACAGGTCGAGCACGCGGTGTCCCGGCTGGACGTCCAGCAGCTCGACAGGCGCCATCGCGCTCGGCTCCTGAATATAATACAGGCCCGCATGATAATACGGATGCTTGGCTGGCCGGTCTACTTCTCCATCATAATAGCTGCCCGTCCCGCACCACGGCACCGGTCTCAGCTGGAACGGAGACTGCTGCCGCCACTTTGCAGAATCGATCTTCAAGCTGTTCGACCGAAGTCCATACAGTCTTGGCGCATCGTAGGAAGCCATGAACAGCTCGAATTCATCTCCAAGCCGCTCCTTCATTTCCCGGACGAACAGCTCCGGCAATTGCTGCTTCATCATTCGTAATCCTCCTGCTGGTCATCAAGGTCAATCGGAGGACATGCCTCCATAACGAAAACCGGGCTCACCGCAAGGCCGGCCCGGTCTTCATGTGTTGTCTTGCTTTATTCCGCTGGTTGGTTGCCGCGCTTCGCTCTAATGATCGCCGTCTCGATCTCATCGGACAGTTGCTTCAAGCCGAACACGTCTTCTTGCTCCCACAGCTCGTTGAATTTCAGTTGGAACTGGGCCGCCTCGCGGAACCGGTGGAAGAAGTATAGATGCTGGATACCGGTCAATACTTTGGACACGACATTCGACTTCTCCTCGAACCCGCGCTGCGCATCGAGAATTTCTGCCCGGATGCTGGACATCTCCGTATCGAGCAGCGATGCGGCTTCCGCCGCTTTCTTCAGTCGCTCCCTTACGTCCTCTGGCAAGCTTTCCTTATATTTGTAGTTCAGCGAATGCTCAATCGTTGCCCAGAAATTCATCGCAAGTGTCCGAATCTGAATTTCCGCCAACACCTTCTTCAGGCCGATTGCCGTCTGAACGGGATACTCCACGATCATATGGTAGCTTCGATAGCCGCTGTCCTTATAGTTTGTAATATAGTCCTTCTCATAGACGAGCGACAAATCCTGCCGAGAACGGATCAATCCGGCGACGCGATGAATGTCGTCTACGAATTGGCACATAATGCGGATGCCCGCAATGTCCTCGATGCCCGTCTCCAATTGATCCGGAGGCACCGACAGACGCTTCGACTTCTCCATGATGCTCGATATCTTTTTGACTCTGCCTGTGACGAATTCGATTGGCGCGTACGCTTCGCGCATCTTTAATTCCGCCCGCATCGTCTTTAATTTAACCTTTAATTCTTCAACAGTCTGTTCATACGGTTGCAGAAAAAAATTCCAATCTCTTCCATCCATCCGGCCGCCTCCTGATTCGATTAGTGATGACTGGAGCCTACCGCTTCCATTACGTTACGGAAGCCGTCCCGTCTAAGCCGCTCCTTCAACCCTTCAGTCAGCTCGCGGAACACATCCGGTCCTTTATAGATGAGCGCCGTATAAATTTCGACCAAACTCGCCCCCGCGCGAATTTTATCGTATGCATCATCCGCTGTAAAGATGCCACCCGAACCAATAATCGGCAGTTTGCCGCCCGTTTGGCGGTATACGGCAGAGATGACCTCCGTCGAACGGTCGCGCAGAGGCTTGCCGCTCATGCCGCCCGTCTCGCTGCGGTTCGGATGCGTCAGACCTTCGCGCGAGATGGTTGTGTTCGTTGCAATGATGCCGGATACGCCGCTACCCGCAATCGTATCAACCGTGTAACCCAACTGCTCATCCGTCATGTCAGGCGCGATTTTGACCAATACCGGCTTAACCGCCTTGGCACGACTCGCGGCTTGCTTATCCATCTCTTCCCGAACGGTCGAGAGCAGCAGCCGAAGCTCGTCGCCATGCTGAAGAGCCCGCAGGTCCGGTGTATTCGGCGAGCTGATATTGACGACGAAGAAGTCGCCGCAGTCATACAGCTTCTGGATGCAAAGGCGATAATCCTCGTGCGCCAGCTCGTTAGGCGTCGTTTTGTTCTTGCCGATATTGACCGCAAGCGGCAAGCTGCGGTTGCGCCGGCGCGACAGCTTATCCGCCATCGCATCCGCGCCTTCATTATTAAAGCCCATTCGGTTAATCAGCGCTTCGTCTGAAGGGAGCCGGAACAGCCGCGGAAGATCGTTGCCCGCCTGGCCTTTCGGCGTTACGGTTCCAACTTCCATGAACGAAAGTCCGACATTCGCAAAGCCGTCCGTCGCTGCGCCGTTCTTGTCCAGACCGGCCGCAAGTCCTACCGGATGCGCAAAGTTCAAGCCAAGCAGGCTGACAGCCAGCTCAGGCGAGGGCTTGACGCCGTACATCGAGCGCAGCATCGCCAGCGCGCCCGGAATGCGTGGCGCTGCCGCAAGCCCGTCGATCGTTAGATGATGCGCCCGCTCAGCATCGAGCGAGAACATGAAAGGTTTGAAAATTTTGGTATACAACAATGGTGTTCACTCCGTTCATTAAGCTACAGGTCGTTTATTCTCTAACGTTCAGTTTATCTGTTTCTTAAACAAAAGAAAAGAGCCGCGAACGCCCGCAGCTCTTCATTCTGTCTTGCAGGCGGACAAGTAAACGATTACAATATTAGTGATCGATTTATTATTTTCTATTGTCCGATAGAAAGGGTGATGGGCATGAGCGCACCGAAACGCAAAGCGCCAGCAATGAAAGCAAAGCCAGTTGAAGCCGTGAACAAGAAGCTTCTGATCTGGCTAGGTTCGATTGTAGGCGTAGTTATCGTCGGTATGGCACTTCTACTCATTCTGAACAACGCCTAGTCGGCGGCTCAGTCCAGCCATGCATACGTACGTAGGGGGTTTGTCTCGTCCTGCTTCGGATCCAGCCGGAATCGGCTTTCGGGAACCGATACAGCGTCGGGCAAGCCCCCTTGTTGTATCGTCACCTTCGTGCCGAGCGGAACGAGGTCGAACAGCTCTTCAATATCCTCGCGGCTCATCCGGACGCAGCCGAGCGATTCGTCCGCTCCTACAGACAATGGCTCGTCGGTTCCGTGAATAGCGTACCGGGTATCCGATAGCGTCATCCCTCTGCTTCCGAATGGACCGTCATCGCGTCCGTTCGGGTTTTTTACTTTCTCGCTAATATAAAAGGTGCCTTTCGGCGTCCGGTCTCCGCCAAGGCCGACTTTGTACGACCGGACGATGACATTGCCGCTGAGTACGGCTAGCCGGTGCGCGCTCTTATCGACAATAATGCGCAGCGGATCAGCTGATAAGCCGGAAGAGGTGCCACTGCTGCTAGCCGGCTTCTGGGATGAAGCCTTCTCTCCTCCTTGGGCTGAGGAACCGGATTTGCCGCCGCCAGTCGCCTTTTCGCCCGATCCGCTGGCAGAAGCCGCATCCTGCATCTGTGCAAGCAACTGAGCGAACATCGCTTGCATTAATGGCGTATCACCGGAAAGCGTATTGTTCGGATAAGGCTGAACAAGATCTGCCATCGATGCCGGCCACTTGTCCGTCCGATTATTGTATTGGCGGATCGCACTCGACAGCGTCCAGCGCTGCTCCTGCTCCTGGCTCCACCGTTCATAGGCTTCATAGGATTCGGCGGCGTCAGCAGGTGTGCAATCGCACAACCGCGACTCATACCAATTCATCTCCATTACGCCGCCCTGCGTCGTCTGCTCCACAGCGAACAACAGCTCCGTTGCTCCGTTCCAATTGCGCCAGCTGTCTAGCGGAGCAAGTTTCGCCGCAATGCCCAGCGCCGCACGCTTCTCATCTGCAGTCAGCTTGACCATCGCTGCGCCGAGGTCCGTATTCTCCGTCGAATCGACGTAGACGACGCCTACTGCGGCGGCATCGAGAGGCCTTGTATGGGACGGCGCAGCCTCTTCCTGCTTATCATGCCTCAGCGGCAACAGCAGCGACAATAGCAGCAGCACCGCTGCAATAGCTCCCCAACGAAAGAGCAGCCTGCGCTTGCGGGCATGGCGCAGCCATTCCATTGCATGCTCAGCTTGAGCCCGCACTTGTTCCTGAGCTTCTGACAACGGATCGCGCCTTTGCTCGAATGCTTCGAATATATCTCCTGCCTGAATGAAACAATAATTCGCTTTCGCCAGCTTTCCCTGCTCTTCATAGTACTTGCCCAACAAATACCAGCCCATTTGATTGTCGGGATGTCTCTTTACGTATTGTTTTAGATGCTCCGAATGCCGAATCGGCTCCATGGTCGCACACCTCTCCCCGCGGATAACCTAATCTCTATTAGTTATATCGGCGGAGAGGTGCATTTCGATAATTTTTAAAATCATCACCTGACGACCAGGTTTGAGGCTCCATATAAAGGAAGGCTAATTTTCAAAGCGTTTTATTAGGCCGTTCGGCAGCGTCCAGTCTGTACGAACATCCAATAAAAAAAGCCTTGTCCGCATCGGACAAGGCTCTCGTTCACTTAACAAGGATTAGGCATTGAACGGATCATCGGCAATCTTGATGGAATCCGTCGGGCAACCGTCCGCTGCATCCTGCAGGTCGTCGAACAGATCCTCTGGAATTACCTTCGTTCCCGTGTTACCGTCGCCGTCGTAAATCGTTTCGGCGAGTCCTTCATCGTCATAATCGTAAATATCAGGAGCCGTCGCGCCGCAAGCGCCGCATGCGATGCATGTATCTTTATCGACCCAAGTAAATTTACCCATCGTGAACCCTCCTTATTTATTGCGTAAGCTGGCTGGCATCATTATATCGTAATAATGCGAATTAGGTAGCTTGTGCATCGTCAAAACCTTCAATCATCACTATATAACATATGCTCGTCTGTTTGCAAGGATGTCCCTCTAATTCGCTTATTTCGAATTAATGCAGACGGATCATCGCCCAGCATGCCTGCCGTAAGCACTGCTCCTTCGCCGAATTTGTCGCGCAAGGCATCCATCGCCTTGGTCAACGCTTCCTTCTTCGGCTGCTCTTCATAATCGAACAGATCGAGCTGAACCGCCGTCTCGTCGCGCGATGACAGCTGAGATAGCGTAACGCCGAGCAGCCGGACCGGTTCGCCTGCCGTCCAGTTGGCATCGAACAGCTTGCAAGCTTCCTTATAAAATATATCCGCCGCTTCCGACGGTACATCCAGCGTCGCGGAACGCTGAATCGTCGACATATCCGGCCGCCGGATCGTCACCTGCACAACCTTGGCCATCAGCTTCTGCCGCCGCAGCCGGCGTCCCGTCTGATCGGCTAGATTCAGCAGTACGCGGTGCGCGTCCGCCCGCTTCGTCAGATCCGCAGGGAGCGTCGTCGTGTGGCCGATCGACTTGTTCTTCTCGCGCCCTTCTTTCACAGGGGAATCGTCCTGTCCATGTGCCGCTGCTTTCATCCAAGCCCCATAGACGCCGAACTGCCGAGCGAGCAGCGCTTCATCCGCTGCGGCAAGCTCGCCGATCGTCATAATGTTGAGCTTGCGGAGCTTGTCGGCCGTCTTGCGCCCGATGCCGAACAGCGTATCGCATGGCTTGTCCCACAGCTGTCTCGGAACGTCCCGTATGCGCAAAATGGTCAAGCCGTTCGGCTTATGCATGTCCGACGCCATCTTCGCGAGCAGCTTATTCGGCGCCACGCCGATCGAACACGGCAGCGACCATTCCGTCCGTATTCTTTCCTGAATCACCTTCGCTATCTCAAGCGGAGTCCCGAATTGCTTGGAGCCTGTTATATCCAAATAACACTCGTCGATCGATGTTGCCTCGACTAGCGGTGTATATTGCGTTGCAACCGACATAAATCCGCGCGAATATTTCCGGTACAGATCGAAGTCCGGCTGGATCAGAATAAGCTCCGGACATAGTCTCGTCGCCTGCCGGACCGTCATCCCCGTCCTTACGCCCCGCCTTCTAGCCGCGTAGGAGCATGTAACGACGATTCCTTTGCGAAGCTCGACGCTTCCGGCGACCGCCGTTGGCTTATCCCGGTACAGATGCGGCTCTTCCGCTTCATGTACAGAGCAATAAAACGCGTTCATATCCAGATGAAGAATGACGCGTCCTTTTGCCGGATAATACTGCTGAGTTTCGTCCATGCCGCAAGCCTCCCTTCCATCGTACCTTCGTACTGCTGCCGACAACTGGTTACCCTCAGCATACATTCGAATCCAGTTCACGGCAATGCGAACATCGGCTGCAAAAAAAATAGCGCTTCCTCTCTACATTCGTTTACACAAATGGTATAATGGAAATTATGACTTGCCTACGGTAATTGATTGAAGGAGGAGACGTCCCGGCTATGACTAATGCCATTTCGATCTTTGATACGACGCTGCGTGACGGCACACAAGGTGAAGGAATCAGCTTGTCTGCGGAAGATAAAATCAAAATAGCGCTGAAGCTGGATGCTTTGGGCGTTCATTATATTGAAGGCGGCAATCCCGGCAGCAACGGTAAAGACATTGAATTCTTCCAACGCGCGAAGAGCCTCGGGCTCCGCGCCAAGCTGACCGCTTTCGGCAGCACGCGCCGCAAGAACAGCCTGGCTGAGCAAGATTCGAGCTTGCTCCGAATCGTCGAATCCGGTGTGCCCGCTGCGACGCTCGTCGGCAAATCGTGGGATTTCCACGTTCATACCGCACTTCAGACGACGCTCGAAGAGAACCTGTCGATGATTTTCGATTCCATCGCATTCTTGAAACGCAACAGTATTGAAGCCATGTTCGATGCGGAGCATTTCTTCGACGGCTTCAAGAACAACCCTGAATATGCAATTTCGGTATTGCAGCATGCGCAAGATGCCGGCGCCGATTGGCTCGTCCTGTGCGACACGAACGGCGGCACCCTGCCAGGCGAAATTCATGACATTGTGACGCAAGTACGCCGTGCGATTAACGCTCCGATCGGCATTCATACGCACAATGACTGCGAACTTGCCGTTGCGAATACGCTCGCAGCTGTACAAGCCGGTGCCCGTCAAGTGCAGGGCACGATCAACGGCTACGGCGAACGGTGCGGCAACGCTAACCTGTGCTCCATCATTCCGAACCTGCAATTGAAGATGGGCTATGATTGTATCTCCGAGCAGCAGCTGCAAGCGTTGACCGGTACGGCCCGCTACATCAGCGAGATCGCGAACGTACATATGCCAGTCGGCCAGCCTTACGTTGGCAACGCGGCATTCGCCCATAAGGGCGGCATTCACGTATCTGCTATTATGAAAGACTCCAAGACGTACGAGCATATCGTACCGGAGCTTGTCGGCAACAAGCAGCGCATCCTCGTCTCGGAGCTTGCCGGACAGAGCAATATTGTCTCGAAGGCACATCAGCTAGGACTCGACGTTAATGCCAATACCGAGAAGACCAAAGAAATTATGAACCGCATCAAGGACCTCGAGCATCAAGGGTACCAATTCGAAGGCGCTGACGCCTCGCTGGAACTGCTGCTGCGCGAAGCTTACGGCGAATCAACCGAACTGTTCAAGGTTGAATCGTTCAAGATGCTCGTCGACAAGACGAACGGCCATATGGTGTCCGAAGCGATCGTGAAGATTTCGGTCGACGGCGAGATCGTTTACACGGCTGCTGAAGGCAACGGTCCGGTGAACGCCCTTGACAATGCGCTGCGCAAGGCGCTTGTCCAATTTTATCCGGAAATCAAGAACATCCATCTGTCCGACTACAAGGTACGCGTTATCGACGAGAAGGATGCAACAGCCGCAAAGGTTCGCGTACTCGTCGAATCGTCCGACTTCGAGAATACATGGAGCACGGTCGGCGTATCCAGCAACGTCATCGAAGCAAGCTGGGAAGCGCTCGTCGACAGTATCCGCTACGCCTTGCTCGGTATGTCCAAGATCGAACCGGTGAATGCAGACTCGAGCGAACGGCTTGGTCTTGTGAACCACTAATACGCGAATGCTAAGAAACCTCCAGATAACACCGCACGTTACAACGTGCGATGCTGTCTGGAGGTTTTATTTAGGTAGAACAAAAAAGCAACAGGCTGCATACGGCAACCTGCTGCTTGTTATTAAACCGATGCGTGTATCTTAACCGTTCGCATATTGTTGTACGAAACGATCGATATCTTCCGCCGTAATGATGCCGTTCACCCGTTCCACAATCATGCCGTTCTTGTCGACGACCAGAGTCGTTGGGAACTGACTGACTTTATATTGCTCAATAGCCTTGCCGTCGCGGTCCATTAGAATCGGGAAAGTCAGCTTCTGGTCCTCCACGAATTGCCGCGCATCCCGCTCACGGTCTTGGCTCGTAGCATTGATGCCGAGTATTTGCAGCTGACTGGCGTGCTTCTCGAACGATTGTTGAAGCTCCGGCGCCTCAAGCTCGCACGGGCCGCACCACGCAGCCCAGAAATTGATAAGTGTCAGCTTATCTTGAGGTCCGCCAACCGTAATATCCGCATCCTGCAAATCCGGCAGATCGAGTACTGGCGCAGCGTAGCCCGTCTTAGGCTTCGTATCGACTGTTGTCGCATCTGCCTCTTTGTTCGTATATTGCGTAATGGCGACAACAACCAGCCCGAGGATGACGAGAATAGCCAAATACGTTTTTTGATTACGTTTCATATGCTGTCCATATCCTTTCATTAATGACGCTTGTCCGATCTTATAACTGCTAACATGTTACCATGCTCTAAGTCTCAAGCTCAAGCGAGCAGTATGCAGCAGCGGAACCGATACAAGCGAAGTTCATGAATATGCCACAATCATCTGCGATAAAGCACGATTCTTCAACCCCTCCATGTTATTGTCGGCTTCGTCCAGCAGGTTTATCCTGAATCGACACTCAGGTATACTTAGGGAATATATCTATCTCATTCAAACGGCTAGGAGAAACTTACCGATGAACCCATCATCTCATCGCGATTCTGAACCTGTTGTTCCAGCTGCAACATCAAACGAAATGAAGCTGACGATTTCTCACGACATCTATATATCAATCGCAGCGCATTGCGAGAGCGATCTCCCGAATGAAGCCTGCGGTTTGTTAATTAGCAGCCGTTCAAGCTTGGCCGTTGAGCGGTTCATTCCGATCCCGAACCGCCATCCCCAGCCGCGCCATTCCTTTTCATTCGATCCTATGGCTTGGACTTCAGCTATATACGAACTGGACCGCCTCGGACAGAAGGTGATCGGTTATTATCACAGCCACCCCAGCACACCAGCTATACCGTCCGTCTACGATGCTGCCGGCCTACCTGGATCCGGCTCGGCGTTGATGCTCATCCTCTCCTTCGCATCCCCCATACCGGAAGCACGTGCATACCAGTTGACGCGTGGCGCTTATCCCGACACGATACTTTCGGAGATCAATCTGATAATTGACTAAATAACTCCGTTCACGAGTCCCGCAATAAGCGCTATCGGCACTTATTAAAGTAATTACAATAAAAAGGCAGCTCACTTGAGCTGCCTAAGAATGCATTCAATTAAAGGAGCAAGGATTACCGCTCCGCCCATCATGATCTCCCTAGAATTGGAGCGGATGGGCAGGCACGGAGGCGGAGTGTGCGGTGTCGGGCTGTAGAAACGGAGTGTTCGCCTTTGTCCTCGAGTTGTCACCATTTCTGGTTTCACAAGTTCAAGCAACTCGAAGACAACAGCGATCGAAAGACCGACACCGCACGCGCAGCCGGCTGCAATCCATACTCCATACTCCCTACTCCCTGCTCCCTACTCCTCACTCTGCACTTCACATACCAACCCTTTATTTGCTCAAATAAGCATACAAATCCCCGAGCGTCACAACATTTCTCTCCGCAATACGCTCCAAATACACCAGCCACAGTTTTGCCGTCATCATCGAATCCTCCAGCGCATGATGCCGGCCAAGGATCGGAATGCCGGCGCTCTGGAGCAACTCATCCAAGCCGTAGCCGTCTGGACGTTTTGGATCCAGCCACTTCGCAATCATCATCGTATCCAGCAACCGGTGATTCAGCTGCACTTTCGACGTTCGCCATAAAGCTGCATTCAGAAACTGTTTATCATGTCCGCTCCCATGTGCGATCAGCACCCGCCTGCCGATAAACTCCATAAAATCGTGCAGCACTTGCATGAGATCGGGCGAGTTTTCCGCCATCTCGTTCGTAATGCCGGTAAGGGTGGTAATATGCATTGGAATACGGCGTTTCGGATTAACTAAACTATAGAAAGACTCGTTCTCGTAAATTTCATCGCCCTTGATAAGCACGCCGCCGAACGAGATGATTTCATCGTCATTATATGGGTAAAAGCCCGTCGTCTCCAGATCGAAGACGACGATCTCCAACTCGCGCAGCGGAACTTCGAGCGTTGAGTGCTTACGCTGCTCTTTTGCCATCGAACGGATAAACGCCATCTGCTGCGCATTAGGAGAACCGAGCATTGATGCGATGGCAGGTGTAATTCCGCCCATTTTATACAGATGCCACATCCGCCCGGCGCCCTTCTGTTCCTTCATTCTCCGTCCCCTCCGAATTACCTGAACCTGCCTGAAGCCTGTTTGAAGACGCGCCGCTGCAACCTCTGACCGACACGCAATCCTTCTTTCAACTCTGCAATCATGTCGCGTGTCAACTTTCTTACGGTCAGCTTGCCGTTATTGGCATACATCCCCATCTCCTGCTTCTCCGTTGCCATCAGACGCAGCTTCAGAAATAATCGAAACGCACGCTCGTACGATTCCGCCTCCGATTCTGTCAGTATGCCAGCCTCCCGCAGTTCCGCCATCCTCTTCAATGTGGAAGTGCTGCGAATGTCCTGCCGAATCGCCAACAGCCGAATAGCGTTCACCATCGGAATATACGCTCCGTATTTCATATCCAGGCTGCCCGCGTCCTCCCCGTACTGCTCCTTGAGCAGTTGACCGAACACGCCGATAAGCACTTTGTGACGCATCGTATTGTCCAGCATACGTTGCACAATGACCGGATGCTTCAACATGTCATGATTAAAAGTGTCGCGCAAACGCGCCACGAGATCATCCGCACCATACACACAGCGCCCGTCCGCTACAATAAGCAATTGCCGAACCGATTCCCAAGCCGGCTCGTCAAACCATCCGTTTAGCTGCTCTACCCACTGCGCCAGCGACATCCCCCACTCTGGATGATCGCTGAGCACATTCCCTTCGCAGCGCGGAAACCCTAGCCGTTCCAACAGAATAACGATCTGCTTCGACAGCTCCGCAAAATAATGACGGTACGCCTCCGCCTCTTCCGGGCTCGATCCGTCGTCATAGACAAGACCGCTGTCCTGATCGCTGGACAGCGTCTGCTCTCCCCTTCCGCCGCTGCCGAACAAAATATACGCATAAGGCACGGGGGGAAAACCCATCCCAGCCCGTGCCAAATCTGCTTCTGCGAGCGCTATGGAACGCCGGATCAGCGCATCATAGTACTCGTTCAGCTCGGTATAAAATTGTTCGACCGGCAGTTCGGACAGCACCGCTGCCATTCGTGCGTTTACATGATCCCGCAGGCTGCGCAGCGCGTCCGCGTCGACGGCATTGCCGATCGACTGCAGCAGCTGCGACCGATGCGGATCGCTCATGCGCCGTCCTCTCCCCTCGGTCAATGTCCCATCATTTCAACCATTATGCTTGAATGTTGTTTTGTGCCTTTTTCATTTGTTCAGGATAACCATACGTGCCGTGCTCGCTTAGGTCAAGACCGATAATTTCTTGCTCTTCCGTAACGCGAAGTCCCATCACGACTTTCATTATGCCAAGTACGATGAACGAAACGACCAGTACGTATGCACCGCAGACGACGACCGATTCGAATTGAACCCACAGTTGGTGCCAGCTTCCCGTGTCAATCAGACCGCCGCGGCCGACGTTAACTTTCGTCGCCAGCTCATCCGTTGCAAAGATACCGTTCGCCAGCGTACCCCAGACACCTGCCGCGCCGTGAACCGACAGAGCATAGATTGGATCGTCGATACGAAGTTTCTCGAACAATTTGGCACTGAAGAATACGAGCACGCCTGCTACCAGACCGATAACAACCGCCGCCCAAGGATCTACGAATGCACAAGATGCGGTAATGGCAACGAGACCTGCCAACGCGCCGTTGAGCGTCGTCGAAATATCCGCTTTGCCGGATACTGCCCACGAGATCAGCAGGGCAGCAACCGTACCAGCGCCAGCGCCGAGCATGGTGTTGAATGCAACGAAGCCGAAGAAACCGTCGCCTACGCTAAGCGCGCTGCCTGCATTGAAGCCGAACCAACCGACCCACAGCAAGAGAACCGACAAAGCGCTGAATACTTGGTTATGACCGAGAATTTCATTAGAAGAACCATCTTTATTGAATTTACCGATCCGCGGTTTCAACAAAATCGTGCCTGCCATTGCAGCAAGCGCACCTGTCAAGTGAACAACCGTCGAGCCTGCATAGTCTTGCGCTCCATCTTGGGCAAGCCAGCCGCCGCCCCAAATCCAGTGTGCGATAACCGGATAAATAATGATCGAGAATAATACCGTGAACACGAGATAGACCGACAGCTTAGCGCGTTCCGCGAAGCCGCCCCATGCGATCGACAACGAGATCGTCGCGAATGCGAGTTGGAACAGGAAGAACGTCGTGATTGGGAATGCATCACCCTCGCCTGCCGAGTTCGTCGGGCTGAAGAAGAAATCGCCCCAGCCGATAAATTTCCGGAGGCCGTCGCTAATATCAGCGCCTCCGTTGAAAATGCCGTAGCCGAAAGCCCAATAGATGAGCGTACACAAGCCGACTGTGAAAATCGTCTTGCCGGCAACGTGGCCCGCATTTTTCATTCGCGTCGAGCCCGTCTCAAGCAAAATGAATCCGCCTTGCATCAAAAGTACGAGTACGAACGCAACGACGATCCACAGCGAGTTCAACCCCATGTTCAGCATGGAGGTCGATGGACCTTCATCCGCCGCGAAAGCCATTGCCGGGAAAAGCATGAGTAAGGCACTTACCGATAACAATAACTTCTTGACCACAACGACCACTCCCTCAATGTCATGTTAACTAACATCTAGCGAAAGACTTAAGGTCATTATAGTAAGGAAATTCGATTTTGACAATACACAATTTGCATAAAATGCTGACATGAGCTAACAATCGTTATCCTCGTTTACATCAATGTAATGTTAGATAACATAAGAAGTCCGAGTTCTATATACAATCGACATATATCTCTATAACAAACCTACCTTTTGTAAGCGGAATACACGGCATGAAATACCTTCTGTTCGTTTCGACTGCAAATATTACAATTTGCGCAACTTAAAAGCGTTACGTTTGACTGTACGGTTCGTTACCCGTTATCATGAATATAGGTAGTTAGGAATGTGAAAGAAAGAAGGTGCGAATGTGGCAGAGCAATCAATGTACCGGATCGGTGAGCTGGCTAAGCGAGCGAACATCAGCCCCAGAACGATCGATTACTACACTTCGCTTGGACTTATCGAAGCCGCACGACGCTCGGACAAAAATTACCGTCTCTACAACGACGAAACGCTTATGCGTCTGAAACGTATTGAACAAATGAAGACCGACAAGTTTTCGCTCGACGAAATCAAGCGCACACTTCACGACTGGGACCGGGTAACACCGGAAGAGCAGGTATCTCAGAAGCTTAGCGAACTGCAGCAGCAGCTTGCGAAGCTGGAGAAGGAAGTGAAAGAGCTGGAGCCGGTCATCGACCAATTAAAGCCGCGTCAAGCTAACAGGATGTATACCCGGCTGCTTCCTCAGACGGCAGCCTGCATCGAAGCGCTGATGCTAATAATGAACAAGAGCAATCTTATGTAGCTTCGTTTCGATCGGGTATCGTCCACACTCTTCGTATGGAGGGATACATCTATGTTATTATTTCACCCAATGGATTTTTTGATTTTGATTGCATTCGCTGTTTCAATCTGGGCGCAATTCCGCGTCCGAAGTACGTTCAATCGATGGTCCAAAGTTCCCGTCATGAGCGGAATGACCGGTTATGACGCCGCTCGCCGGATGCTCGATGCGAACGGATTGCACAACGTTCCAATCGAACCGGTGCGAGGGACTCTTTCCGACCATTACGACCCGATCCACCGCGTCGTAAGGCTGTCCGAATCGGTTTATTATGAACGTTCGATTTCAGCCATTTCGGTTGCATGCCACGAAGTTGGACACGCAATTCAGCACCACAAACGCTATCCGATGCTGACGCTTCGCCATCGCATGTTCCCGATCGTCAATTTCGCGTCCGGTCTTGCACCGTTCCTTCTTATCGCTGGCTTTCTGTTTCAAGCGACAGGCCTGATCGGTATAGGCATTATCTTCTTCGCCGCAGCGGTAGCCTTTCAACTCGTTACACTGCCGGTCGAATTCAATGCCAGCAGCCGCGCCCGCGACTTAATGGTAGCCGAAGGCTTCATCCGCAACGAAGAAGAACGCGGCGTCGCCAAAGTATTGAACGCTGCCGCACTCACTTATGTAGCAGCCGCGCTTATTTCATTGTTGGAGCTCATTAAGTACATTCTCATTTTCACATCGTCCAACAACGACGATTAATCGCCCCAGCAGATAACGCTAACCAGTCAACTTTTCAATTGACCATATGAATACTAAACACCCCTTAGAACGAGTAAAGGAAGATCATTTCCGATACTCAGACTAAGGGGTTTTCTTATTCTATGACAACAGCAAAAAGCCGCCCCCTCGCCTTACGGCTCCAGGGCGGCCCTGCGTTCGCACATCAGGCAATCGGCTTCCTCGACGGATTGCCTGCCTGTGCGTCTTATTCACTTGTCGTGCATGTTACGGTTGAAGTAATCGATCAAGAAGTTGCGGAACACTTTGGCCACGAGCGGCAGCTTCTCGTTCGTCCGGTGAATCAAACCGATCGTGCGCGTTACGCTAGGCGACTTCAACTTCACCTTCGCAGGCTGCAGCGGCCCCGTCTGACGCAGCGCCATATCCGGAAGCAAGCTAACGCCCATACCGGCCGCTACAAGCCCTCTAATCGTATCGGTCTCTTCACCCTCGAACCCGACCTTCGGCGTAAAGCCTGCCTCATGACAGGCCTCCCAGACGATCGGGCGAAGCGAATAGCCCTCGCTGAACATGACGAACGTCTCGTCCTTCAATTCTGCAAGATCGATCTCCTCGCGGCTGGCAAGCGAGTGATTCGGCGGCAGGATCGCATACAGAGACTCTGTAAGCAGCACTTCACCGCACACCGCTTGATGATCGTCCGGGAACGGCGAGATGAACGCCAGATCGATGTCGCCCTGCACCATATCCCGCAACAAACTGGGATACATCCCTTGCTTAAACCTGAATTGCACCTTCGGATGCTGCTTACGGAAAGCAGCAACGACTTGCGGTACAAGCGACATGCCTAGACTGTGCGGGAAACCTAGCCGAATCTCCCCGCGTTCCGGATCCATAAACTCATGAATCTCGATGACAGCGCGCTCGATGTCGCCTAGAATAACTTCCGCACGCTTCAAGAACAGCTGACCGGCAGGAGTCAACTGCAAATTGCGGCCTTTCTGCAGAAACAGCTTAACGCCAAGCTCCTCCTCCAATTGATGGATTTGCCTGCTGACAGCGGATTGTGCGACATGAAGCTCTTCGGCCGCTTGCGTCACATGCTCTTTCTTGGCCACCTTAACAAAATAGTATAACTGACGAAGTTCCATGTTAAGCCCGTCAAGTCTCTCCTTCCGTACTACCCCTATCAACGTTCCACTCTATAGATACGCTGATTCCCCCTCTTGGCTTCAATTGGACAAGCCGGAAACAAAACGATTATAATAATGGGTGGAATCCACCAATTATCCGAGGGAGGAAATATTCAAATGTCTCAAGAACGCAATGCAGCATTTAAAGGAAATCCAATTACGCTTGTAGGTCCAGAACTCAAAGCAGGTGACCAAGCGCCAGATTTCCAACTGAATAAAAACTTGCTCGAAACGGTGTCGCTGAACGATTATGCCGGCAAAATTAAACTGATCAGCGTTGTTCCATCGATCGACACTGGTGTATGCGATGCGCAAACCCGCCGTTTCAACGAAGAAGCAAGCAGCCTCGGGGACAACGTAGTCATCCTCACTGTAAGCGTCGACCTTCCATTCGCTCAAGCCCGCTGGTGCGGCGCTGCAGGCGTCGACCGTGTCGTTCTGCTCTCCGATTACAAGTCGCACAGCTTCGGCGAAGCTTATGGCGTCTATATTAAAGAATTCGGACTCGATATGCGTTCCATCTTCGTTCTCGACGCGAACAATCAAGTGAAATACGTCGAGTACTTGGGCGAAATGACAGAGCATCCGAACTATGAGGCAGCAATCAGCGCCGTTAAGTCGCTTCTGTAATTGCCCCTCTCATAGACAAAGCGAGTGAAGGAGCTTCCTTCCTCGCTTTTTTTCTTGATGTCCGATTCGTGTGTATGCTTTATTGGGTTGGCGTCGTCTTGTAGGCTGCCAGCTTCTTGTCCAATATGCGGTAAAGAGCCAGGATGACCCGGTAATTCGATCCGAGGTCGCCGAGCGAGCCACGGGACGCCGAATAAATATCGACCGCGCTTGTCCATGCATTCACACCGATAACCGACACGGTTATATCCATCGTACGGCCTGTAACCGTGCGCTTCTCCAGCACAATCTCGCCTACAGTCGGCACTTCGTGAACAATCTTGTAGCCTTGAACTTTCTTAAGTGTCGACAAAACTTCGTCCCAAGTTTTATCTTTAGACAACTTGTAGTAATGGGATTTCATTAACGGATCCTTCGCTCTATCCCCCGTTGATTCTTGACTGCGCAGCAGTCCGATCAAGGTCCGCTTCAACAAACGAGATCTCCCCCTCCGGCTTCGATGTACACTAAATACTATCATACCACGATTAGGCCTCATCCGACAATTTGTACGTATACATATGCAAAAAATCCCGGTTCCGATGAGGAACCAGGATCTTGTTGTTGAATAAAACCCGCAAATGCCGTCCGACTCACATGTTTCTGAACCCGCTCTCGCAGGTGGGTGTCCGCAGGAACGGTTTTGAGATCCCCCGCTTGAGGGGCATGTCAGCCGCGTTCCAATCTAGGTCTCCCGTGAAACAGCCATTGGTTCAAAACAACGAAGAGTCGTAACGAGCACTGCAGGATGTATCGTTATTATAGACGGATCAGAAGCAAAAGTAAACGTTCTATTCGACGTTATTTTTTACCGGATATCTGTCCATTATTTCGTCTTAGCACCGTCATCGATCATCTCGCTAGATTCGTCTTGATCAGCAGCACGCTTCTGATCTTCCTCCAACTGAGCCTGCATCTTCTGATAAATAATGTTGAAGTTCCAGTACGAGATGTACCCGATAATGCTAAACGTAAAGAATGGGAACAAGAACGTCCATCTTAAGCTGAAATAGAATACGATGCCCGCCATCAACAGCGTGCTGATCGACCGGAACGGTCTGCCAATCGAGACGAGAATCGCGTTCTTAAGCAGCTGCATCGTCTTCATATGGTAATGAACGAGCATGGAGAAGAAGTTGAACATCGAGACGACAAGGATGAACAGGAAGCCGACGAACAAGTATGAGATGAGCTGCATGTTCGGCTGATCCCAATACACTTTAAAGTCGACTAGGATAATAGCGTAGAATACGGCATACAGCAGGCCGCCTACCATGCTCTGTACATAATTCTCCTTGTAACCGCGGAAGAACGTCTTGAACAGCGGCACGTCCACTTCACCCATAACCCACTTGCGCGTAACCGTGAACAAAGCAGCCGTAGCCGGAAACAGCGTGAATGGCGCTACCCCCAGCGCTGTGTACAGCATCGACAGCTGGACAGCTCCGTCGGTGCTAAAGAAAAGCGCCGACATAACGAAAAACAAAAACGGAATCGAACAAATTGCCCACAGAACGTTCGTCACCGAAAGACGCATGATCCATTCGGAGATTCGATACATTCCTCCCATGAGGCCTTTCATTTCCATGTCAATTCCTCCAATATACTCTGCTTTTTCCACGAAAGCGGTGCCATAAATGCTATGACGTAAGAAGCGAAGCATCCCGTAATAAGAAAGACCGGAGGCCGGCTACGCCAGCGGCGCTGCCCAATCCCCCGGTCTTGTGTCTTATTGGTTCACGAAATCTTCAGATGCCGAATATTTACGGCGCGGCTCGCTCGAGCGTTCGCCGCGGCCTTCACCACTGCGACCTTCGTTGCTGCGTCCTTCGCCGCTGCGGCCTCTGCCGCCTTCGCTGCGATTGCCGCCATAGCTGCGTCCGCCGCCGCCATAGCCGCCGCGTCCGCCTTCGCTGCGGTTGCCGCCTTCGCTGCGGTTGCCGCCGTAGCTGCGTCCGCCGCCACCGCCGTAACCACCGCGTCCGCCTTCGCCGCCGTTGCCACCGCTACGGTTGCCGCCAAACGAACCGCCTGGGTAACGGCGTCCGCTTGCGCGTACATCCGGACGGCGCTTCTTCGCGCGAATCGGATCTTCCGGCGTCAGCTCGATCGTTACGTCCTTCTTCTCGCCCGTAAGCAGCTTGATCGCTGCAGCAAGCAGGTTGACGGAATCATATTGCTCGAGCAAATGAATCGAAATGCCTTTGTATTCTTGGAAGTCGTTGTTTTGCACGTTCTCGATCAGGCGCTCTGCCGTTACGCGTTGCTTGCCTTCGATCGCTTCCGCAATGCTTGGAAGCGGCTTACGCGTAATTTTGTGGCGGGTAACGCGCTCAATGAAGTGCAGATGATCGATCTCGCGCGGCGTAACGAACGACCACGCCGTACCTTCTTTGCCGGCACGGCCCGTACGGCCGATACGGTGAACATAGCTCTCCGGATCTTGCGGCAAGTCGAAGTTAATTACGTGTGTTACGCCCGAAACGTCGAGGCCGCGTGCAGCAACGTCCGTTGCTACGAGCACGTCAATGCTGCCGTCGCGGAACTTGCGCATAACGTTGTCGCGTTGGTTCTGCGACAAGTCGCCGTGCAAGCCTTCTGCGGAATAGCCGCGCTTCTGGAGCGCTTCGCTCAGCTCATCTACACGGCGCTTCGTACGGCCGAAGATGATCGCAAGATCAGGAGATTCCATATCGATCAAGCGGCTAAGCGCTTCGAACTTCTGGCGCTCATGCACTTCGACGTATGCTTGGTCGATCAGCGGAGCGCTGACTTGCTTCGGAATGACCGATACGTGCTCCGGATTGCGCAGGAATTGTTGAGCAAGACGTTGGATGTTCGGAGGCATTGTCGCCGAGAACAGCATCGTCTGGCGCTCTTCCGGCACCAGGCTGAGAATCGAAGTAATGTCTTCCATGAAGCCCATGTCGAGCATTTCGTCTGCTTCGTCGAGTACGACCGTTTGGACGTCAGCGAGCTTGATCGTCTTACGGTTAATGTGGTCGAGCAACCGTCCAGGCGTACCGATAATGATTTGCGGGTGTTTCTTAAGTGCGCGGATCTGACGTCCGATTTCTTGTCCGCCGTAGATCGGCAGCGTACGAAGTCCTTTATAGCGCGTCAGTTTTCCGATTTCTTCAGCTACTTGAATCGCAAGCTCACGGGTCGGTGTCATGATGAGTGCAACGATCCGGTCTTCGCTTGTCGGGATTTTGTTAATTAACGGAATACCGAAAGCAGCTGTTTTACCTGTGCCCGTTTGCGCTTGGCCAATCAGGTCGCTACCGGTCAACGCAATAGGAATCGATTTGGACTGGATCGGGGTTGCTTCCTCGAATCCAAGCTCCGTAATGGCCTGAAGCACTTTAGGCTCCAGTCCGAATTCAGCAAATGTTTTCAAACTTCTTCAAACTCCTTCTATCTTCAGCCTACTTAAAAATATCCAGTTCATTATAACACATCTTGAACATCGAATACCAGCGAGCAAGGCTTGGAAGGATTTGCGGATAACGCATTTTTATCAATGAATTAATATCATTAATGAACCAAGAATGCCGTAACGGCGGGCCCTCGCACGTCCTGATCAATGGTCAAGCCGACGGCTTCAGTTACAAAAATAAGCGGAATATGAAGCTTATTCTTGATCAATTTAGCGGGTGAAGGCGCTTCCTTTTTTTGATCATCTACTATTGCAAACGCTTCCCCGGTTGTCATCTTTACAACATGCTTGCCAAATTGCAGTGTAATGGTTTTGCTCCCAGCATCCCAAACCAATTGCATCTTAAGCGCAGCTGCAAGCTCTTTGGCCGGAACGAGCACTTCATCCTTCCCCGCTTCTTCACGAGACGTGAAATCGACTTCCTCGCCCATAATAAGTACCGGATTGGAAGTAACGAAATCGTCATCCCTGATCACGAAAGTCCGCACCTGCTGATTCAGTTGGCTATTGTGTTCGTCGATATTGCCGCGCGTAAGAAGATATGCCGCATCCTTGCGTCCGACCGCTTCTGCGATTTCAGTATTGATGCTGCCACGGTGATGCGATAAATCTTTATATTGATCAAGATCGAACGTCCAGCGGCTTTCTGCTTGGAAGTCGAAGACAGAAGCGTTCGGCTGCATGTCCAATTGCTCGAACATCCATTTGCGCATCGTCATCTGATTGTCATACCGAACCGGATTCGTCTGGCGCCATACGGCATGTCTTAGGATCGAATACGGCGGATAATAGAAATCGAACTGCACCTGAGGGTACTCTTTGACGAGCGGAAGCACGTAAGTGTTGAATGATTCCTGAACGTCTGCAAGCGGGTCCTCGTTCAATCCGAAATACGCTTCTGTCTGCTGCGCTTCTTTGTAATCGCTCAGAACGAGCCGCTTGTCGAACTTCGTCCAGCTGTCCCAGCTGTCAAGCGTCTCCAGTTCGGTGCCGTGATGGCTGAACAGCTTCTTCGCCGCTCCTTTTGCCAACTCCGTATATGGCGTAATACTGAACCAATACGGATAGTCGTTCCACAGCTTATCGTCGTACAAATAGCCAGGGAATGTCCCTTCACCCGTATCGGATTCCTCTCGAAGCGCGAAGTAATCGAGCCCCCACAGCACCCTCTTCACTTGTCCTGTCGACAGAGCAAGCTTGGCTGTCTCGTACTGCTCGGATACGACAGAACCGCGCAGAGGCAGCTTCATCACCTTCCCGCCGAGTGCTTTCCCAACCGCATTAGGACTAAAATTTTCGGTCATGGACGTACCCAGAATGATCGTATCGTAGCTGTAATTACGAGCTAAACCCGCGTTCTGGTACCGCTCCTCGCTGGAATAGACGGGCGGATACCATGCTTTACGGTAATGCTGCAGCGGATCGACCGTCCATGAGAACGCAACGGCTGCCGCTGCAAATCCGATCGCGGACACGCCGGCCAGCAGCACCATGCGGCGGGCGGCCTGCTTGGCCGATTGCCGTTCCCGGAGGCGTGCGATTCCGCGAACTGGCATTCCCGCTGCAGGCGAGGATGCCGCAGTAGAATCATAATTAGCCCTGTTCGTCATGCTGCGCCTCCTAGAAATTAAAGTACAAGAAAGTGCTGATCCGGTTAAAGTAAAGCAGGGAGTAGATGAAGAGGAAGCCGACAAGTACAGCCGCCGGCCAGCTTGGACGCAACACCTTCTGTTTCTCGCTGCTGTTGCGAAGCAGCAGTACCGCAGGCAGCAAAATGGCAATCAGCAATATTGCCGGAGCGATCGTCTCGAGCCCTGCTACCGTGATGCCGGATAAACCGGTCATGCCGCGCAATATGCGAACTGCCTCATTCCACGAGTCCGCCCGGAAGAATACCCAGGCAGCGTTCACGAACTGAAACGTTATGAACCATGCAAGCCACCGCGGCATTGTCGGTCCATAGCGGGACCATAGCCGATGCACCATCTGAGCTGCCCCGTGAAGAAACCCCCAAAAAATAAACGTCCATCCCGCCCCGTGCCATAACCCGCCGATCAAGAACGTAATCATCAGGTTGGTAAGCATGCGGACCTCGCCTTTGCGGTTGCCGCCAAGCGGTATGTAAATATAGTCTCGCAGAAACCGGCTGAGCGTCATATGCCATCTGCGCCAAAAATCTTGAATATTGACGGCTTTATACGGCGAGTTGAAGTTCTGAGGAAGCCGGATATTGAACAGCAGCGCCAGTCCGATCGCCATGTCGGTATAACCGCTGAAATCGAAGTATAGCTGGAAGGTATAGGACAATGACGCTACCCAGCTGTCGATGAAATGAACTGCATTCGCAAATCCGTCATCCGCGTAGGAAGCCATCGTGTCGGCGACAACGACTTTTTTGAATAAGCCGATCACGAACAAATAGATGCCTGCAGCCGCATTGCGCCAACTCCACAGTTTATTTCGCAGACGGTCGAACTGTGGCATCATCTCGCTATGGTGCAGGATCGGACCTGCAATCAGATGAGGAAAGAACGTAACGAACAGCGCATAATGCACAAGACTCGCCTCACGCGCCTTCTTCTTGTACACGTCGACCAGATAAGCAATCTGCGTAAAGGTAAAGAAACTGATGCCGAGCGGGAGCGCAAGCTTAAGCAGCGTGACGGGTGCGCCGGTAGCCGATGACCAATTGGTCAGGAAGAAATCGGCGTACTTGTAATAGGCGAGCAGCAGCAGATTGGCTGTTATGCCTCCGATCAGTACCGTCCGTCTGCGTCCGCCCTCCATGCGGGACGTTCCGTCCCCGTTGCGGGCGCCGAGCAGCCGGCCAATCGTATAGTTAAAGCCAATCGAAGCGACAATAAGCGGTATATAGCGATAATCCCACCAGCCGTAGAAGAATAACGAGGCAGCCACAAGCCAGCATTTGGCCGCGAAGGTAAGCCGAAGCCGGGCAAGCAAGAAGTATACCATCACGGTAACCGGCAAGAACGCGAATAGGAACGGGTAGGAATTAAACAGCATTCAGCTTCGTCTCCCTCTGTCGGATGCGGCATAGAAACGTAATTTCGACTTATTCGACAGCGGGTTGGAAAATTCCTGTTTATTCGTCAAGAAAGAGGGTGAGACGCGGATGGCTTTCTACGCACGCCGAGTCAGCCGTCAACTTACGGCTGTCGCGCTTACGGTTGCAAGCGCCGTGCTCGTTGCAGCAGGCTTCAATCTCATGCTGATCCCGCATCAACTCCTGAGCGGCGGCGTATCCGGCATATCCATGATGATCGGATACATATTTGGCGGCAATATTAGCTTGTTTTATTTTGTGCTCAACGTTCCCGTCCTCATCTGGGGCTGGATTGAGCTCGGAAAACGGTTCGTGCTGCTGAGCATCTTATCTGTCGTTGCCACGACACTTACGCTGCAATTCATCCCCATTCGCCCTTTGGCGGGAGATATATTGCTCGCATCCGTGTTCGGAGGCATCATTGTCGGTTTCGGCAGCGGCATTGCACTTCGGTTCGGCGGATCATCCGGCGGTTTCGACATCATTGCCACCATCATCTCGCGCAAACGGGACTATCCGGTCGGCATGTTCATCTTCATCCTGAACGGCGCCGTCATCGCTGCGCTCGCATTGTTCACACGAGATCCCGATATTGCACTCTACTCGCTCCTCTCCATCTATACAGCGGGCAAAGTTGTCGATTTGATTCATGTGCGGCATGTCAAAATAACAGCTTTTATCGTAACCAAAGAAAGCGACCAGCTCGTGAAGAAGCTGCTTGAGGTTAAGCGGGGCATTACGATTATTCGTACAAGAGGCGCCTTCACCGAGCATGAGCAAGATATGTTGATGACAGTGACAACCCGTTATGAACTGGCAGAGCTTCGCAAAACGATTCTTACGCTTGATCCGAAAGCGTTCGTCAATATTGTCGAGACGGTCGGCGTCATCGGGCAGTTTCATAAGCCGCAGCCATAAACCGGGCATGAATGGATTTCCATGGAAATCGCTATTCATTTGTTTTCACCCCTGTTATAATAAAGCTATCCCGTAGATTTCTCGTTTTACGTTTCTAGTAGCCTGATGTTTTGCCCTGAACATGACTAATGAAAGGGTGATGCGAGATGGATATGGAAACCGTCAAATTGTCGCGGATAGTGGAAAAGCTGGCGCCAGAACTCGAACCCTTCCTTACGGAACGCGAACGGCAATTAAACATCGTGCTACGGGATGGGCTTAACGTTTTGGAGCCGGAAGATGCTATGGAGATTGTGCAGTTAAGCATTTGCGAGCAGCAGAAAGAAGCACGTCTGCATTAATGCTTTACTTTTTGAATAGCTAGCCAAGCGGAAGCGGCGAATGCCACTTCTTAACATCCTGCAGCCTGTCGCCATTCGGCGGCAGGCTCTTTTCATGCAGCTTGCAGGCATTTGCATTGTAAGCGTCTACAAATTTCTATTAATTTCATCAAAAATCGATCTTAAGACGTCTATTGCGTTATACGATTCTGCATTATAATCAAATAGAACGACATACGAGGAGAGAGCACTATGGACATCTTGCTGACCGTGTTACTACTACTGAATCACCTGTTTACCGGAAGTGGCGATGAAAGCGCCTCCGCGAAGCAAATTCTGACTGCCGTCGTACATAACAATGCCGGCGCAGAGAACCAACCGGGCTCCGCATCAAGCGGCGCAGCGGAACAAGGACAGCCGTCCAACGTGTTAGAGAAGAAAGATCCTCAGCCGGATTCGCCGAAGATCAAAGGCATTTACGTCACGGCGCACAGCGCAGGCGGCTCGAGGATGAGCAAACTCCTCGACTTGCTCGACAAGACGGAACTGAACAGTATGGTTATCGATATTAAGGACGACAACGGGTACATTACGTATCCAACGGACAATTCGGAACTGCTTAAGCTTGGAACGCCGCAGAAGTATATCAGAGATTTGCCGGCAACGATGAAACGGTTGCAAGAGCATGACGTATATCCGATCGCCCGCATCGTCGTCTTCAAAGACACCGTATTGGCTCGGAAGCATCCGAATATGTCGTATGTCACAAGCAACGGCAAAGTGTGGGAGAATGGCAAAGGCGACAGCTTCGTCAACCCTTATCTGAAAGAGGTATGGGATTACAACGTACAGATCGCCAAGGAAGCCGTGAAGTTCGGCTTCAAAGAAATTCAATTCGACTACGTTCGTTTCCCGGAAGGCTTCGAGAAGAAGGAAGCATCGCTCAAATTCGAGAAGACCGACGAGAAACGCGTCGACGTCATCGCCGACTTCGTCAAATACGCTCGCGAGCAGCTTGAACCGCTTGGCGTTCGCGTATCGGTCGATATTTTCGGCTATGCGGCATCCGTACCAGCTGCCGAAGGCATTGGTCAGGATTTCGTAAAAATTTCGAAACAGGTAGACGTAATTAGCCCAATGGTCTATCCAAGCCACTACAGCACCGGCTGGTTCGATGTGAAAGAACCGGACATGAACCCTTACGCTACGATCAAGGGCGCTATGGAAGATACGCACAAGAAGCTTACGCCGCTTGGCTCGTATACTCCGGTCATCCGGCCGTGGATTCAAGACTTTACGGCGAGCTGGCTCGGCAAAGGCCACTATATCAAATACGGTAAACCTCAAATCGACGCGCAGCTGAAAGCGCTCAAAGATACGAACATCGAAGAGTACCTGCTCTGGAACGCGAATAACAACTACACACCAGATGCGAACTATTAAGCACTTATCTTTAATTTTTTTAACGCGAAAGCCCGGACAAGTCGACTTTCAGGCACAACCTGAACCCGTCGATTTGTCCGGGCTTTTATCGTTGAGTTCGTTCGTTGAATAGTATACAATATAATTGTGTAAAATATTAAATTCGGAGGTCGATCCGTATGCTCCCAATCGGAACGCAAGCCCCATTATTCGAAGCCGACAGCACCACTGGCATGATTAAGCTGAACAACTACATCGGCAAGCAGCCGATTGTCCTTATTTTCTACCCGATGGACGAAACGCCGGGCTGCACGAAGCAGCTGTGCGCCGTTCGCGATTCGCGGGCGCTCTACGCGCAGTATGACGCGCTCGTCATGGGCGTCAATCCCGCTTCGCTGGAGCATCACCGCAAGTTTGCCGAGAAGCAAGGGTACGACTTCCCGCTCATCGTAGATAGCGGAGGCGAAATCCGCAAAGCGTTCGGCGTAGGCAAAATGCTCGGACTTATTGCGCAGCAGCGCGTCGTCTTCGTCATTGGCCGCGACGGCAAGATAGCCTTCGCTCAGAAAGGCAACCGGCCGACCGAAGAAATTATTGGCGTACTGCAATCTCTGCAAAACACGAACCATTAAAGGAACGACAAATAAAGCCTTATGCATCCTGAACCGCACAGGCGGATATGAATCCGCACAGCGATTCCGTGCATAAGGCTTTTTTCTTGCCGTTTATTGAGACAGGCGCAGCGCCAGATCGTACATGTCCATGTTGAATGATTTCTTCGTGCTGACAACCATATCGATATCCGTGGCAACCAGCTCGCCCTTAATGATGCCGCATGACTTGGCAGAATCGCCTTCAATCAGCTTGCGAACGGCGAAATCACCGAGACGGCTTGCGAGAATACGGTCATTATGCGTCGGCGTGCCGCCGCGTTGGATATGGCCAAGCACCGTAACGCGCGGCTCGATGCCGTTGTTCTTCGTAATTGCGTCAGCAATATCTTGTCCGCTTGCTGCGCCTTCGGCTACAACGATAATACTGTGGCGTTTGCCGGCACGGAAGTTCTCCGCCATACGGGTCGAAACTTCAGCCAGATCAAACGGCACTTCCGGCACGAGAATCGTCTCAGCGCCGCTTGCAAGCCCCGCATACAGCGCAATATCGCCGCAGTGGCGGCCCATAACTTCGACGATCGAAGAACGCTCATGCGACGTCATCGTATCGCGAAGCTTATTGATTGCATCGACGACGATGCTGACAGCCGTATCGAAGCCGATCGTAAAATCGGTGAATGGAATGTCGTTATCGATCGTGCCCGGCAGGCCCATCGTCTTAATACCAAGCTTGCTCAGCTTGTTAGCGCCTTGATAGGAACCGTCACCGCCGATAACGACCAGGCCGTCAATTCCGCGTTCACGCAAAATGTCGGCCCCGCGCTGTTGGCCTTCCGCCGTCATAAACTCTTTACAACGGGCTGTTTGCAGCACCGTACCTCCGCGCTGAATAATGTCGCCTACACTGCGCAGGTCCATCGGGCGCAGGTCGTTGTTCAGTAACCCTTGATAACCGCGTTGTACACCATAAACATCAATACCGTGAAAGATCGCGCTCCGTACGACTGCGCGGACAGCTGCGTTCATGCCTTGCGAATCGCCTCCGCTCGTTAGAACAGCGATCGATTTAACTTCTGACATAATTGTATCCTCCTTAGCTTCTCTAAGCATGTCTGGTTCGTATCCAAATGCTGTTGAAATAAAAAAACAACCGGGTCCAAGGGCTGCCGCGCATTAGCCTGCGCGCAATCCGCTTGACGTCCCCTTGTCTCTTTACTTTCGGATCGGATAAATAAAGGGCAAGCAGCCCTTCAATGATAAGGCGGTGAAACTTGGCATCCGGCAGTCCGGCCACGTCGGTACGCGCACGTTCAACGATCATGACAATCCTTGATACGAGTGTCTCCTGGTCCGGATAATAGCTGCAGAAATTCAAATCGCCGCCATCCCGATCCTCTGCTTGATCGATCAAATAATCGAGCATTATATGCAGACCGCAAACATGCGGGAAATAGCTGTCTCTAATGCGAATCGCTTCTTCTTCGGACAGATCGGTCAACGATGCCGCCAGAAAAAGCATAAACATACCGAGCGTCGAGCCGGTCGCCGCCGCAAATTCATTCCACTGCAAATGCGGTCCCAGCTTGCTGTTCCTCTCGCGCCAGGCAAGCAACTCTCGTTCTCTTAGATCTGTCTGAATATGTTTGTATACTTGCAAATCGCAATATAATTGAACAAGCTCCGTTACATACGGCTGTACGCAGGAATAGGAGGGCAATTGCCTAACCGCTTGTTGGCAAGTACGAACAAGCTCCTGCAAATAACCACCGTCTTCCTGCTCGCTTCGAAGCTCATAATAGAATCCGACCGGCCCGGCTGGATCGATAGCATCGAGCATCGATTGATGCAGCAGCCGAAAGTCGTTCGGATCAAGCGACGTGCTTCGGTCACAGAGATTGTCCAAATAATCGCTTATCGTCTGCAATGCGACTATAAGCGCAACGAGTATGTGGCGATACTCCGGATTGGCAGCAGCATAGACCGAGCCGCCTTGACAATGAAATTGTTTGCTCTTGATGCTGGCTATCGCCTGCGTGCGAAGCTCGTTATCCGGAATCGCAGCAGCCTTCGTGCGCCATCTATCCAGCTCAAGCCGAACGTCCGGGAGCACGTGTTTGTATACCCGATGCATCATGCGCAGTGCCCCGATCGGCTTGGCTGAGCCTCTTCGTGCAGGAGACATGATATGCACTGGCGCCTCCTTCTTCCGATTCGTCAGGAATGACGCCGCGGTTCAATCTCTTGATTGATGCGGTACCAAATATGTAAATCGTTAATCCGGCTCGCGAGCTCTGCAATCTCGTAATTGATCTCGCAGCTGGTATCGAAATCGTCTTCCTCATAAAGCCGGGCTTGCTCGATATGAATGCGCTTCTCAAGCGCGATGATCCGATCCGGGATAGCCCCTCTTATCGTTTCCCACTGCTCGACAATGCGCGCCTGTTCGTCTTCGGAATAGGCGTCCCAATCGAATTCAAGAACCGGCAGCGGGATGCCGAGCCGATCATTCCACTGAAAACGATATTTGTCCATCTTCCGAATCCTCCCTACCTAATTTAACATTTTGCATCGTATAAATCTAGCCTTCGAAAGGGGTTGAAAATGCGTACGTACGCCTTCCATAACCATGTTATACTGGACAACATAATAAGAATGGGCGATGTACGCTTGTACATTCAAGGAGTGAATTTTTTCATCATGGGAGCGACTTCATCATCCATGCAAGCACAGACGACGATCCACGCAGCCAAAGAAACAAATATACTGCGCGCTTACAGCTTTGCATCCTATGCGACGCTGGCGCTTGTCGTCTCTTATTTCCCGCTTTATTTTCTGGATCAAGGCTTTAGCGGCCAGCAGATCGGCATTATTTATTCGACAGGCCCGTTCATCTCAATCTTCGCCAACCTGTTGATGGGAATCGCCAGCGACAAGTATCGTACGATAAAGAAACTGCTGCATTTGCTGTTGTTCGGCCAGCTCGTTACGGTATCGCTGCTGTTTCCTATCGAGTCATTCGCGCTTACTTGCTTTGTTATGTTCTGTTTCTACTTCTTTCAGATGCCGATCAATCCATTAAGCGACAGCCTGCTGCTGTTATCGAGTACTTATACAGGCACGCCATATGCGCTCATTCGCATATTCGGTTCGTTAGGGTTTGCGATCTCGGCATACGTATTCGGTCTTGTGCTGAAGCATACGGGATCGACTTACACCCTCCCGCTCGCGCTGATTACGATCTCCGTGACGCTATTATTGACGTTTTTGCTGAAAGACTATCAGGGCTCGGTGCGCAAAATGAACTTTTCCGGCTTCTTTAAGCTGCTGCGGAAGCCGAAAGTTATCGTTTTCTTCTCGATTCTGCTTGTCATCTCCACCGCTCACCGGATGAACGAGGGCTTCCTCGCCGTAACGCTTAGACAGATGGGCGCATCAGATTCGCTCGTCGGACTCGCTTGGCTGCTGTCGGCTTGCAGCGAAATCCCGATCTTCTTCCTGCTCGGCAAATACGGCCACAAATTCAAGGAACTGCCGCTGCTGATCGTCGCCAGCATACTGTATGCTGTGCGGCTGTTGATCGTTGCCAAGATGAGCGATCCTTCGCTGGTCGTCGTGACGCAGCTGATGCACAGCGTAACATTCGGCATCTTTTTCTCGACGTCGCTGCGGTATATATCCTACTTGATCCCGGATGACTTCCGTTCGTCGGGCCAGGCCATATTCGCGGTTGTATGGAACGGTATTTCAGGTGTGATCAGCGGTTTGATGGGCGGATTTGTGTTCACGACGTTTGGGCGGGAAACCTTCTTCTTGATTGCGTCAGGGCTGGCGTGTGCCGCAGCAGCAGGATTTGTGGCGAAGTATGTTGTGGAGCGGCGTAGTTCTTAATCGAATGCTGAAGACTTATCACACCCACTATCGCTGCGCAAGGAATTCAAGACGGAAACCTCGTTACACCACTATCGCTGCGCAAGCGAATGTTTCCTACGACCGCTGTTGTAGCCGGATTCCTTCGATTCCACTATCCAAAAGTGGGAATCCAGCTACAAAGGCGGACGCTGACGCTTCTTCGGAAATCATTCGCCCGCTCCGCTGCTGGCTGATACTCGAATAACACAAGACGGACTGCGAGGAGGGCACCCGCAGCCCGTCTTTTTTATGCGATATCGCTCCTGCGGCATACATCCGTATGCGCCTTCGCTAATTCATGAAATTCTTCTGCTTCGCAGTAGCTGTGAAAGGCTATCCGTTGACTGCGTCAACTCTTTGCCATTAGCTAACTGCTGAGGTACAGCAATAGTTAGTTTATGGGTACTCACGTATACGAACGTTGGATAAGAAGCAACAAGTAGACAGATGAGCAACGGCTTTCTGCACCGCGAGCAGCTCCCAGCGCGCGTGGGGCGTTACGAGTGTCTCACAATATAAAAAGACTCCCTGCATGGCAGGGAGTCTCTTCGACGTGCTAGGGCATCTATTATAAGAAGCTCTTATCTTATAATTTAGTGACGTTAGCTGCTTGTGGACCGCGGTTACCGTCTGTGATGTCGAATTCTACGGCTTGACCTTCGTCCAGCGTTTTGAAGCCGTCGCCTTGGATAGCGGAGAAGTGTACGAATACGTCTTCACCGTTCTCTACTTGAATAAAGCCATAACCTTTTTCTGCGTTAAACCACTTAACTGTTCCTTTCAATTGAACAACCTCCTAAACTTAATCGCCGTATACGGCGAATATCTCCATTATACACAGGCCAATGACAAAAAGCAATTACAGCTGAATAACCAGCATTTCGGAAGATCCCGGTATGAATGGAAGTTCCGATTTCGCAAGGAATGGTGCAGCTCCTGCCTTCCGAATCGAGGCAAACAGCGCCTCCATATGCGGGTACGGCTCCCATTGCAGCGACTTCAGAGGATAGATCCGCACCTCTCCGCCTGGACGGCATAATCGGATCATTTCTAACACGGCCTGCTCATGAAATTCAGGTCCAAACTGATCTGCGTACAGAAATAAAAAATGACTGCATAGGACAAGATCGAACGAACCATCCGCAAATGGCAACGCCGGCAGCGAACCTGCAATGTATCGCTCTTCTTTGTCTGGAGAAGTAAAATCTTCTGCGAATCGGGCGAACGAACGCAACCGCCCTTCCCGGTGAAGATCAACGTTGCCGTAATATGAAAAATCGAACCGGTGAGCAATCGCTCTTATCTTATCCGTGGACGTCTCGATCTCTTGTCTGGCATCCGCCAGCACCGCTTCCGTATCGAGACCGTAGCGCGGATCGACTGCGCGTGCATCGATACCCCGCGATCGGCAATCCGCCGTGAACGAAGCTGCCCCTCCGGCAATATCCAAGATGCTCTTGCCTTCCAAACTGCCGTTCAACGTGAACATTCTCACGTATTCATCATATCCCCGGCATGTTGCCGCTACTCCAACCTGTTCATACACTTCTTGACGTTTCTCGCTCATCTCTTCTCGTCCCCTTCTCTCAACTCTTCTACACCGGAGCCGGGCGATCAGGCCGCCGCACTTGCCGGATACCTAATATTACCACTTGATCTAGTTGATTTCCACCCCTTTTTTTGGCTATGATGAATGCAAACCGTTAGAGAGGGGACATGTGCCCATGATCAAGAAGCATCAAATTTATAAAACTGACAAATACAACATGCTTACTGTCGAAGTACATGGCAAAACGCTTGTTGTTCGCGAAATTTCTGATCAATGGGGCGAGGAATGCCATACGTTCGTCAGCCGTCCAGAGATGATGAATTGGGCAGAGAACCGCTTCAGAGCTTCCCAGTTCACAGGCCGTGAAGAAGAACGCGAATCCATTATGAACGCATTCAAGGAAGTATAATCCTTATCGCTCCGCATTAAAGGAAGGAATTCCCTAAGCTGCGGCGAACATATCGGTTACAGCTTCCGCATACAAGTTTCTACGAGAGGATTAAGTTGTCGATGAATACGCAATCCACACTTATTTTCGTCATCGCGGCATTCGTTCTCGGCGGTGTCATCATTATGTACCGGAATTCGATTCCAACTCCTCTCCGCCGACCGCTTGCCATGGCTGCCATCGTCTTTATTTTGTTTGCCTTTTTCCTTATTGTGTACAGCTTGACCACCATGGGCAGCTAGCAGCTGCCCGTGATTGGACGATTGCAACGGATACGCCGAGCGAGGAACATGCATACTAGTGGCAAACTGTGCCGCGAGGTGTTCGTCGATGAAATGGCTGCCCGCTCTTCTGTCCGTGATGCTGCCCGCTGTGTTGTTAACCGGCGAATCATTGAATGACAAGGTTCGTTCCTTACCATCTGGCGGAAGCCTACCAGCTTCATCGTACCAGATGAAATCGAAGCCTAATTCCCAATCAAGGAGGAATACGATGTCTAGCGTACCGAAACGTTCCGAAACCGCGACCGAATTCCGTTGGAAGCTTGAGGATCTTGTTGCCAGCCAGCAGGCTTGGGATGAAGAATATGCAACCGCCAAGAAACAAATCAAGCAAGCTGCAGAGTTCGAAGGAAAGCTTGCCGATCCTCAGCAGTTGAAAGCATGCTTCGAGCTCGAGGACGAGCTGTCGCTGCATGTAGAACGCCTTTATGTATATGCCAATATGAAGCACCACGAAGATACAGCAGAGCCGGAATTCCAAGCGCTGTCCGACAAATCCAAGAAACTTAGCGTCGAGACGGGCGAGGCGCTATCGTACGTAACGCCGGAAGTACTCAGCTTGTCGGATGAGCAGCTTGATGCACTCATCAACAATCCGGATCTTGCCGTCTACCGCAAGACGCTCGAAGAAATGCGCCGGCAGAAAGCGCACATTTTGTCCAAATCGGAAGAAGCGCTTCTTGCACAAGTCGGCAGCATCAGCCAAGCGCCGAACACGATTTTCAGCATGTTGAACAATGCCGACATGAAGTTCCCGAAAGTAAAGAATGAGAACGGCGAAGAAGTCGAGCTTTCGCACGGACGCTACATCCAATTCCTGGAGAGCAAAGACCGCGAAGTTCGGCAGAACGCTTTTAAGGCGATGTACGATACATACGGCAAGCTTCGCAACACGCTCGCATCGACACTGAATGCTAACGTTACGAAGAACGTCTTCTACTCCCGTGCGCGCAAATATCCTTCTACGCTCGAGATGTCGCTGTTCGGTGACAACATTCCGAAGGAAGTCTATACGAATCTGATCGATACGATCCACAAGCATCTTCCGCTCATGTATCGCTACATGGAGCTGCGCAAGAAGCTGCTTGGCGTAGATGAGCTTCATATGTATGACCTGTTCGCACCGCTTGTCGATGAGTTCAAGCTAGACATTACGTATGACGAAGCGAAAGCAACCGTGAAAGATAGCTTGAAGCCGCTCGGCAACGACTATCTGAACGTACTTCAGGACGGTTTCGACAACGGCTGGATCGACGTATACGAGAACGAAGGCAAACGCAGCGGCGCTTACAGCTGGGGCGCATACGGCACGCATCCGTACGTGCTTCTCAACCATAAAGACAATTTGAACAGCATGTTCACGTTGACGCATGAAATGGGCCACGCCCTCCATTCGTACTACTCGGACACGACGCAGAACTACCGCGATGCGCAGTATACGATCTTCCTGGCGGAAGTCGCATCGACGCTCAACGAAGCGCTGCTCATGGACTACATGCTGAAGAAATCGACTGATCCGAAGGAAAAAATGTATCTGCTCACTTATTACGCCGATCAATTCCGGACGACGGTATTCCGTCAGACGATGTTCGCCGAATTCGAGAAAATCGTTCACGAGCGTACAGAGGCAGGCGAGTCGCTAACACCGGCTGACCTGTCCAAAATCTATTACGACTTGAACGTGCTCTATTACGGCAAAGGAATGGTCGTCGACAAAGACATCGAAATCGAATGGGCGCGGATTCCGCACTTCTATACGAGCTTCTATGTATACAAATATGCGACCGGCTTCTCTGCCGCAACCAGCTTCGCGAAACAAATACTCGACGAAGGCGCGCCAGCGGTCGAGCGTTATCTCGGCTTCCTGAAGAGCGGCGGCAGCGACTACTCGATCAACATCCTCAAACGTGCGGGCGTGGACATGTCGTCGCCTGAACCGATCGAGCAAGCGATGGCCGTATTCGAAGATTTGATTACACAGATGGAAGAATTAACGAAATAACGAACGTAAGGCTCCGCTGAATGACGTGTTCACGTCATTCAGCGGAGCCTTTATTATTGCGGTTATCGATCAATTACCGAATTCACCGTTCTGCCTTCACCGTCTCCGGCGGCGTCAATACGATGCGCCCGTCTTCCCAATCGACGCGTACCCTCGTATGATCCTTGAACGCCTCATTGTCCAGATACGCTGCCGGTATTTGCAGCCGGCCTGCTTTATCGATGACCGCATACTCGACATGCGACTCGGCTGCCGATTCCTCCTGCTTGTCCGATGCGGCATTCTCCTCTGCGTTTGCGCTGCGAATCATCTCCGACGACGTCCGGCCGTCCCGTATCGCCACAACCCGGTCTACTTTACGGGCTAACTGCGGGTCGTGCGTAACGATCACGATCGTAAGTCCAAACTCTTGGTTCAGCCGCCTGAACAGATCAAGCACCTGATTCGCCGTCTTCGAATCGAGCGAGCCCGTCGGCTCGTCAGCCAGCAGCAGCTTCGGTTCGTTCGCCAGCGCGATGGCGATCGCGACACGCTGCTGTTCGCCGCCGGACAGCTCGCTCAGCCGATTATGCCGCCGATGCTGAAGACCGACTGCATCAAGCAGTTCCAGCGCCCTTGTTTTCTTTCTTCTCCCTTTTAACAGAATCGGCAGTTCAACGTTCTCCTGCGCGGTCAGATAAGGGATAAGATTACGGGCATTGTTCTGCCAGACGAAGCCGACGGTATCCCGTTTATAACGAATCAATGCGCGGTCCGACATCGTCAGCATATCCTTGCCGTCGACAAACAGCTTGCCTGCCGAAGGGCGGTCAAGACCGCCCAGCATGTTGAGCAGCGTAGACTTGCCGCTTCCGCTCGACCCGATGATCGCCATCAACTCGCCGTCAGCCACCTGCAGGTCGAGACCTTGAAGCGCGACGACTTCAAGGTCGGAAGATTTGTATATTTTTACCAGGCCGTCACACCGAATCATCCGATCACTCCTCTCCCAGCTTCAACGCTTGATGAACGCGTATGCGGAACAGCCTAATGCCGAGCACGGCCAATCCGACGACCAGCATGAACAGAACAATGGACATTAACCGGACGTAATCGGACGGGTCATGCGCAATTCGAAACGGAAGGATCTGCACCTTCGTGTCAAATGACATTTGGAACAACGGTACAAACCATTGGCTTGTTATGCGGCCGGACAACAGACCGATCAGCACGGCGACGCCTGAAGTCAAAGCCTGCTCGCTGACCAGCATGCCAATGAGCTGTCCGAATGGTATGCCCATCGCACGTAAAATGCCGTACTGAAGCGTTCTGCCCGACAAAGTCAAGATCCAGAACAGAAGGAAGCCGCTCAAGCAAATTAACATCGAAATGACGAATCCGAGCGTCATGACCCCGTTGATCGCAAGTCGGAAAGGATCGTTGCGCGATGCTATCAGCTCCGACTCGCGGTCCGAAATCTCTACGAACTTCAACTTCTTCTCGGCAAGCTCAGCATACACGTCGCTGATCGAGCTCTCCGGCTTCTTCTTCAGCCATACTTCGTAAGGCTCGACTGCCAGCCGGTTCTGGATCGTGTCCAAATGAGCGATGATAAGCTTCGGCTGCTGTCCCGACTTTCCGTCCTTCGTCACTTGAACGGAAGGATTCCACGACGGCCAATAATCGACAATGCCGTATACGACGAAGGATGCAGGAGTAAGATCTGTCAAGTTAATGTCAATCGTATCGCCCACCTTGATGCCGTTCTGTTTCGCAAGCGACCGCGAGATTAGTACAGCCGTCGGCTCCGGAGCGATCAAATTCAAATATAAATTCAAATGATGGTCGAGCAAGTCGCTTCGCAATCCCGTCACCTTGCCGAATTCGTCCGTCTTAATCCCCATCAGCTCAACGCTGATTGTCCCGCTGCCGGCGGAAGCTTGAGCATTCGGATTGCGGTATACTTGCGCAGCTGATTCCACCGTCTGGAGCTGCTGATACACAGAGAAGTCCGGCTCGAGGTATTGGAGGCGCTTCGACGGCGCCGTTGAGAGCGGCTCAGTCGTTCCCGGTTGTCCCACCCAAGGAGGCGGAGAATTATTCTGCCACTGCTCCTGCAAGACGATGTCGCTGCCCATCGAGTAATTAATCTTGTCCTCCAGGTTATTGTTGATCGTCCGCGCGGAGTGTGCGCTGAACAAACCTGTAGCGACTGTCAGCACAAGGAACAGTTGAATAGTCAGAAACTGCTTGGACGACCGGCTCGTTTGCGTCAGCACCGAATAGAGCGCCGGCGGCCACCATCTTCGTCCTAGCCAATAAATAAGCCGCAGCAGCCAAGGGTAGATCCGAAGCATCAGCAATCCAGCCCCGAACGCAAACAGCGCCGGCGTCAGAAACAGCATCGGATCGATGCTCATCGCTTGATTGTCAAGTCCGAGCTTACTAAAGCCTTTCAATTGGTTGCGGAAGCCGTTCAGCAAATAAATCGTAACGCCAAGCAACACAACATCAAGAGCAAGTTTATGCCACAACGATGTCCCTTCGCCTCTGGATACGTTCCGCTTCCGGTCGACAATCGATACGCTCGCAGCAAGAATAACAGGTATAAGCACAAGAATGATCGCTCCTGCCATTGCGAAGGCGGCGAATTTTATAGCCTCTTCCGACATATGGACTTCTAGAGCGGACCTATTGACGAATTGCAGAAAACCGTTCGCTGAACCGAGCACCTTCGTGAAGAACAATCCGGCGCATAATCCACCTGCGAGCGCCGGCATTGCAAGCAGGAACGCTTCGATCGCGTAGATGCCGACAATCTGCCACCTGCTTGCACCGCGGCTCCGCAGAACCGAAATCTCGTTCTTTTGGCCTTCGATCATTTTGTTCGAAATAAGCAGCAGGTAGAATACGAGCATCATCATAAGCGGCGCATACAATGCCCATAGCAGCCTGGACAAGCGCTCCTGCGTATCTCCGAAACTCTTTAATACGGATACGGCCGGAAATTCGAAATTCCCTGTGCCTAGCCGGCCCTGAAAGTATTTATCGAGTCGTCCCGCCTCAGCAAGGAACGTATCCATATTCCACACTTTCAAATCCGTGTAGTCGAGCGCGGCCTGATACTTTAACGAATAAAGCTGCAATCGGGACGCCCCGACAATCTCGCGCTCGAACCAGTCATAAGGCGCATACATCGCAAAGCCTGTACTTTCCAGTCTAAAACGCAAATAGGCCGCATTACCTTTCTCTTCCTGCTCAATGAGACCGACAACCTTAAAGCGCATAGTCTCGCCCGTCTTATCGTTGCGTACAAGGAATACGGTGTCCAAGTCGCGTTTGAATTCGAGTAGAAACTTTTGCGTGACGAGCACTTCAACGACACCGTCAACCGGATCGGCAGACGGCATGCGCCCATCCAGCAGCTTAATGTGATCTTCTAAGTCCGAGATCGCAACGATGGAAGCCGTCCTGTTCCGAAACTTCCGCTCGGACTCCATTATCCCATCGGCGATGGTTGAGTAAGCGATGGATTCTCTTACTTTCTGGTAGGACACGACATCCATACCGAAACGCTGGAACTGCCGGTCCATGAACTGATCCGCTGCCGAGACCCGCTCAGGCAAACGATCCACTTTGCCCATAACGGTTGTCGACACGCTTAACCAACCCGGGTAATAGGAGACTTTCTGCTGCTGTAATCCTTGCAATTGCTTCTGCATCGTCTGTTGCATGATGGCATCCGTATACATCGGCATCGAACTGAACAATGCGGCACATATAAGAAGACCGATCAGCAGATTGAACTGGAGCCAGCCGTTTTTGCGCATTTTCCGAACGATCATGGTCACAATGGCCACAACATCACCTGCTTCTGCCGGCCTATGACCGGTTAGTTATTAAGAACGATCTTGTCGCCTTCCGATAAACCTCGGACAATTTCGACCTCGGTCGTCGTTGTCAAACCGATCTCCACGTCAACCTCTTTACGTCGTTCACCATCGAGCACCTGCACGTATTTGCGGTCCAAATAATTGCGGATGGCAACCTTCGGAAGAACGAGTACGCCCTGCTTCTTCTCCAAAAACACTTTGATATCAGCCAGCTCACCGATTTTGGCTTTCATCCCGTCCGTATTGATAATTAACGATTTGATGTTGTTCTCGTTCAAATCCTGATCACCGGACAAGGAATTGGGCGTTTGTACGATCTTGCCATTGTAACTCACATCATCTATCGTCACCTCGGCAGGCATATTCACTTCAAGCCTTGCAAGCTCCGCCGGATTATTCGACTGGTAAACGATATGAGTCTGGGAAGGATCCGCGATCGTCATCAGGGTCTCGTATGCGTTTACATTTTGGCCTTCGTTAATATCCGCTATGTAAATAATGACGCCGTTGATCGGTGAGACCAGCCGCGTGCGCTCCCACTGCGATTCCAGTGCATCAAGCTGCAGCTTGGCCGATTTCAGATCAAGCTGTTTCGACTTGATTTCTTCGGAATTGCCTCCCTTAATCGCCTTCTGTACGTCTAACTGAGTGCGCTCATAGCTGATTTGTTGCAATTCAAGCCGCAGCTTCAAATCTTCGTTCTCTAGCTGAATGAGCAATTGTCCTTTCTTTACTTCGTCACCTTGGGAGACCAGAATATCCGAAATTCGGGCACCGTTCTGCTTGAAATAAATATCTTTCGTCGATTTCGAAACGACGGGCGCCGTACCGCTGAAGTAGGTCGACAGGTCGCCCTTCTTCACCTCGATGACATCAAATTTCTGTTCCGCCGGTTTGACGAGAGGTGGAGGTATCGGTTCTTCTTCGTTAGGTAAAAGAGAACATCCTGACAACGTTGCAATTATGAGGCATAACGTTCCGAAGATTAGCGCAGCCGTTCTTATACTACTCGACATTGATCTTACCAATATGCCCATCCTCCAGTGCGATCGTCTGATCCATCATACTGAGCACGCTTAGATCGTGCGTGGTCATAATAATAGTCGTCCCAAGCTGTTCCACTAGCTCGCGGAACAGCCGGATAACCGTCAATCCGGTCTTAGAATCCAATTCCGCAGTCGGTTCGTCCGCTAACAGCAACACGGGTTGATGAGCGATTGCCCTTGCAATTGCAACCCGCTGCTGCTCGCCGCCCGACAATTCGCCGGGACGATGCTTCATGCGTTCTTTCATGCCGACTTGTTCAAGCGCTTCTTCGGCCATCCTTCTCGTTCGGGACGAAGGCACGCCTGCAATGCGCAGTCCGAATTCAACATTCTCATAGGCTGACATCAAAGGCATTAATCCAAAAGACTGAAACACAAGTCCGATCCGCTGTCGGCGAAGCGCATTGCGCTGTTTCTCCGTCATCGCGGTCAACTCTTCGCCCTGCAGCCATAACTTGCCGTCCGAAGGCCGGTCGAGCGCTCCGATAATGTTAAGAAGCGTCGTCTTCCCCGACCCCGAGCGTCCGCGCAGTGCCGTGATCGTTCCCTTCTGTGCCGTAAAGCTGATCGCGTTCAAAGCGGTCACTGCGCCTTCGCCTTTGCCGAATATGCGTGTAACTCTATCGGCTGTTACCATCGATTCACGCACTAGTGGCGCCGTCATCTGCCTGCCCTCCTTCTTCATATGCAGCAATAATTTTACCGAGGGGCTGCTGTCGATTGCCGGATAATAAGCTCGACTTCCTCGACGAGCACCGGCGGGGACTGGTCCGGATTCTCGACAAGCTCAATCAGCTGCTTGATCACTCTTGCGCCGATCGATACGATGTTCTGATTCACTGTCGTTAACCCTGGATTCACGATCGATGCGAATGCCGTATTGTCGAACCCGACGACCGAAATATCGTCTGGAACCCGAAGTCCCGCGTCTGCAACCGCATTCATGACACCAATCGCCATCACATCCGACGTACAGACAATTGCCGTCGGCCGGTCAGACAGCTTTAACAAATTTTGCATCGCTCCGTATCCGCCGTTTATATCGAAGTTGCATATCTCGACATAATTAGAATAATACGGGAGGTCGAATTGGCGCAATCCCTGTTGATAACCTTCAAACCGCGTCCGACCGGCAACATAGCCCAGATAGCCGGATATGAACGCAATTTTCCGGTGGCCAAGTTCGTAAAGATGCTCCATGACCTGCAGGATGCCGTTTCGGTTGTCGGCGGTAATGTAACCGGCCCGGCGGCCGATCAGATCGGTATCGACGAACATCGTCGGCAGCTCCGCCTTCACCAGATCCATGCCGATTTTATGGTCTCTGCTCACGCCGAACACGACCATTCCGTCCACATTGCGGCTCGAGCAGTGTCGAACGACGGAATAGTCCGGATCGTTGAAATTGGCCGTCAGATGCAGCAGATCGTAACCGCTGGACTCCAGTGCTTTCTGCATGCCGGCCATTAGTTCCGATACGAATGGATTAGTCATGATATTATGAAGTAAAATGCCGATCGTCCACGACC
Organism: Paenibacillus kobensis NBRC 15729; assembly: GCF_004000825.1. Lineage (GTDB taxonomy): Bacteria > Bacillota > Bacilli > Paenibacillales > Paenibacillaceae > Paenibacillus_T > Paenibacillus_T kobensis. Next base: position 46,330 of record NZ_BILZ01000027.1, read on the forward strand.
TTCTTTTCACGAGTCCCCTGGCAACCACGTTCGGTTCATACCGGAGCAGACGAATCGATTCGTTCACTTTCTTCCTCGTCTTCTCGCTAACGTCGGTGTAATTGTTGATTACTTTCGATACGGTCGTAACCGAAACTCCCGCATGCTTGGCCACATCTGTAATCGAAGCCACAGCCATCACCTCATCTAAATCGGAATGATTTCATTATGTGCCCGCCACACGCCGAACCCGGGCCGGTAGCACAAAAGGGCCGTCATTTAGACGCCCCTTTATCCGCTGTGCCGAGCGAACGAATGACGAATGACTATATGCCGAGCAACTCTGTTCGTCTTTCGTAAGTTATCCATTATTCTAAGCGTTCGTCCGCAATTGGCTGCAGCGCCGCTCTCGATTCAGTTCTATCAAAGCCGACTCATCGATACTCTGTGAATGTTTCCTTATTTTTCCCTGTCCTAATCCATCCTAGTATACCATTGCAAATTTGCTTGCGGCAACGGCTTGTTTGATAGGATTATTCGGAACACGTCCCCTATTCAAGCCGAGCACAAAAGGGGCGAAGCATGCGAGCAGCACAAAAAATCAGCCGATCAACCGGCTGATTCCAAGTGCCGCAGCGCCTGCAGCGATCGAAGACAAAATGTTGACGGCATCATTGCTCATCCATTGAAATCCGCGCACGACAGACGTCGGGCGGCCGCAATGGATAAGACGTTCTGTTTCCTTCCCGCAACCTTCGCACCGGTACATGGCCTGCATGGTCGCACCCAAATATGAATCCGCGAAAGCGCCTGCGATGCCGCCAAGCAGCGCCGTCAATACAATCGTCCCGAGCACCGCGCCAGTTTGTCCCTCTTCCGACCAAGCGCCGGGAACAAGCGCCGCACATGCGGCGAAGACGCCAATGGTCAGCGCTCCGGCCGCCGCGGCCGCACTGCCGGCAACCGTTATGCCTCCGCTTGTCCCTGCCGGTACGCGTCTGCCCGTCCGGATCGAGACGGGCTGAACTCGGCTAAGCGAACCGAGCTCGGTTGCCCATGTGTCGGCATTGACAGCCGCCATGACGCCGATGAACGCGTACAGCCAGCCTGAATGCGGCCATATGGCATGCGCGGCGCACAGTGCCAAGCCGGCACCTCCATTCGCCCACACTTGACCAGCATCGCGTGCTCCCGTTTTCTCATACAGAAGCTCAGCCTCCGCCTTCCGCTTATGCTTCCTTTTCCAACGGGAGAGCATCGTGGACGTCGAGAAAAACACGAGCAGAGCGCCGAACCAGAGCAAGCCCCCTAGCGCTGTATAGCCCGTGCCCATAACGGCCGCCGATACCGCGCCCCAGCGCGTCAGCGACCGCGAACGAACGGCCAGGATGGCAACCGTTACGCCGCCCGCCGAACCGATCGCCGCCCTTGCCCACAGTCCTTCCGCTCCACCGAACAGCCATGCCGTCGATTGCAGTCCTTCATACCATTCGCTCCACATATAAACTCGCCTTGCCTTTCAGGCCTGTATTATGGCAGTCCGATCGAAGCGCAGAGTTACGTCACTTCTTGCTCGGCAGCACCGCTTCCCGCCATCTGTCGGGGTAATTCGTGCAAATCATAACATCGGGATCCAATGCTGCATATTTCTTGATCGTCCGCGTATCGTTCAGCGTCCAGAGCATCGTCTTGATTCCTGCATCCTTGAGCGCCTTTAACCGCTTTGGCGTCGCATGGGGATAGCCAAGCGACAAGAAATCGCCCTTCATGGCCTTCAATTCCTGAATCAACGATTCTCTCCAACCGTCGATAATTAGACCGATAGACACTTCCGCCGAACGCTCGCGCACCTCCCGTAAAGATGGCGGATGGAACGAAGTGAGCACGGTATCATGCTGGAGACCGTACTTGTACACGAGCTCCAATACTTTGTCTGCCAATCCCGCATACCGGCCGTCTGTCTTTAGCTCGATATTAAGCCGGCATCGTCCGCAAGTTAACGCCAGTACCTGCTCTAACGTCGGCACCGGCTCGCCTTTGAACGACTCATCGAACCAACTGCCCGCATCGAGCTGCTGCATCTCTTGCGCTGTATGCACCCTTACTTCGCCTCGCCCATTCGTCGTACGGCTGAGTGTATAGTCATGGATGACCACCGGAACGTTGTCCTTCGACAGCTGCACATCGATCTCGATCCAGAACAGATGCGGCTCTTTCATGGCCAATTGAATCGCCGCGAGCGTATTCTCCGGCGCTTGGCCGGACCATCCCCGATGGGCTACACAAGGATTCCGCACAGTTTCACTCCCTTTGCTTTGCTTCATTGTGCAGTGATGTAACCGTCTTGGTCTACTTTGGCTCCAATGGATATGCGGCTTAAATAATCGATAATTTCCGTTGCTTTGTCCGGCTCGGCTGGCGCAGGCCTCGATTGATCCGCAACCATCGGATGGAAGGCCAGCTTGCATTCTCCGCTCTTCGTGCACACCGCATCCAATACGCCGGTATCCTTCGTCCTCGGCGTCGCGGTGACGTTAAATATAAAGTTGCCTAGACTGTAGGCAATCCACTTGCCCTTATACTGTTCGAACCCCTGCAGCACATGCGGGTGGCTGCCGATGATCAGGTCGGCTCCCGCATCGATCATTTGCTTGCCTAAATTGGTTTGTTCGTCGACCGGATTCTCCGCCCGCTCAACGCCCCAATGCACCATCACGACGACAAGATCGGCCTGCTCTTTCGCCTTCTCAATTGCCGCTACCGCACGTTTGGGATCATACCCTTCGGCAACGCCTGGATGATTCTTATCCGCTTTCCATTCCGTCACTGGCAGCACACGGCTTATTCCCAGATAGGCAACCTTAATGCCGTTCGCCTCCAATATGACAGGAGCATATGCTTCCGTATCATCGTTGCCGCCGCCCACGCTCGGCACTCCGGCTTCATCCAGATGCTTGATCGTATCGAGCAGTCCCTCGGCGCCTTGATCAAGCGTATGGTTGTTGGCAACCGACACCACGTCGAAGCCGGCATCCTTAAGCGGCGGAAGCAAGTCGGGCGCACCCTTGAAGACGTATTGTTTATTTTGTGCCGGCGTACCTCTGGTGGTGATCGGATTCTCCAGATTTCCTGCCGTCAAATCGGCCAATGCCAAATAATCGACAGCGCCGGAGAACGGATATTCAAGCCCTTTGCTCCGCATCGTCGTCTCTACGGTGGAACCTAACATAATATCGCCAACGAAGGCAAGCTTCACTGTATCACCGGAAGAAGCGCTTTGATCATCCGAAGAAGATGACTCCTTGTCGCCCTCCGGCTCTTCGCCAGTGCCCGGTGATGAAGTGCCTTCCCCGCTGGCTTGACCCTGCTGATCTCCGGTTCCTTCCCCTGATGCACCGCCCTTGTCCGTCTGCAGATCATCGGTCTGCTCCGTCCCGCCGTCTTCAATCGGACTGCCGGCATTCGGCGGCTCCGATTCCGGCGTCTTGCCGATCGATCCAGCCGTTTCGTTCTGCTTCTCCGGTTCAGTCGTCGAATCGGCAGGAAACAACGTAGACCAGAATACGGCCGCCAATATTAGAATGACGGCGATCATAGCCAAATTCAATATTGCAATCTTGCGTATGCGGCGTTGCTTGCGTTTCTTATTCTGCTGGTGCGATTCCGAGCGCGACACGTACATAATCGAATAACCTCCGATATGAACTAATAACACGGATAACGAGGATGAGAAATTAAGCAGTAAAGCAGGTAAGCTATTCAATTGACTAAAAGCTATTAACCTCGGACGAAATTTTCACGCTAATAGACTCCAAACAGAAGACTTCCCTATTATACCAGCATTCGAATCGTCCATGAAGCGCTCTTTGCGGCCGCACCAAAAAAGCGGAGACCGGCCGCCGGTCCGGTCTTCTGCAGACACGAACCGTCCTTGCCAATCTCCGCTTTTCGCGTTATTTCATTCAAGTATTCGGCTATTCGGTGCCAATCTTGCTTGCCGCTTCGACGACCGAGTCTGCCAACGTCTCCATATAGAATGGATCACTATTGAGCATAGCGGTACGTTCCATCGACATGCCGATCTCGGCGGTGAACGCCTTCGCTTCGATGTCGAGATCGTACAGTACTTCCAGATGGTCGGATACAAAGCCGATCGGCGCGACAAGCGCCGCATCATAACCTTCCTCGCGCAGCGTGCGCAGCGTATCGAGCACATCCGGTCCGAGCCATGGCTCGCGGGTACGGCCCGCGCTCTGCCACGTGAACTGCCAGTCCGTCACGCCTGCCGCCTCTGCGACGGCTGCGGACGTCTCGAGCAACTGACGCTCGTAAGGATCGTTCATTTCGCGAATTTTCTCCGGCAGGCTATGGGCGCTGAACAGCACCTTCATCCGTCCGTCGAACGACTCGCCGCGCTCATGCTTCGCCGTATCGGCGAGCTTACGAAGAGCGTCTTTCACTCGATCAGTCAGAGCCTCGATCAACTTCGGATGAAGATGATACGAGTCAACGCACGACATCGCGATTCCGAGCTCCGCCGCCTTTTCCTTCGCGCGCTTGTTATAAGAACCGACACTCATGATCGAATAGTGCGGTGCAAGTACGATGCTGACCGCCTCGGTAATACCGTCCTCTGCCATACGTTGAACGCCATCTTCTATGTAAGGCTGCGCATGCTTCAAGCCTTGATAGCATGCATAGCGGCCTGGAGCGAGCTGCTCCAGCTTATCCTGCAGTGATGCGACCTGCCGGTCCGTATTCTCGCGCAGCGGGAATACGCCGCCGACGATCGCTTCATAACGGCCGCGCAGCTCCTCCAGCTGCTCCGGCGTCGGCGCATGGCCGCGGCGGATATGCGTGTAGTACGCTTCTACGTCGTCCATGCTTTGGGGTGTTCCATATGACATAACAAGTACGCCGATTTTGTTAGACATGACTGCTCGCTCCTTCTGCCTTGCCGGCTGCAATCGCTTCGGCCGAATACCGGTGCACGAACGCTGTCAGATCCTTCAGCTTGTCCAGTGACGCTTCCGGGAACAGGCCGTGTCCGAGATTGAACACGAAGCCTGGCTGCTGCAGTCCTTGATCGATAATCGTCTTCGCGTGTGCCTCGATTACCTGCTGCGGTGCCGTCAGCACGACCGGATCCAGATTGCCCTGCACAGCAAACCTGTTGCCAAGACGACGTCTGCCTTCCGGAATCGATACGCGCCAATCCAAACCGATTGCATTCGCCTGCACGTCATGCAGCTCGGTAAGCAGCTCGCCGGATGCAACGCCCGGGAAGTAGATTTTCGGCTGCGGCAAATCGGACAACTCTGCGAATATACGCTCGATCGTCGGAAGCACGAATGTGCGGAAATCGTGCGGCGCAAGCGCGCCGACCCAGCTGTCGAACAGCTGGAACGCCTTGCCGCCTGCGGCCATATGGGCACGCAAATAAGTAATGACCATGTCGCCGAGCTTGTGCATCAGCTTATGCCATACTTCCGGTTCGCTGTACATCAGCGCTTTCGTGCGCAAATAGTTTTTGGACGGTCGTCCTTCGATCAAATAGCTCGCAATTGTGAACGGAGCGCCGGCGAACGTAATAAGGGGCACTTCCAGCTCGCGGTCCAGAATGCGGATCGTCTCCAGCACGTGGTTAAGATCGCCTTCCACATCAATAGGCTTCAGACGTTCGACATCCGCCGCGGAGCGGATCGGATTCGCAATCACTGGTCCAACATTCGCCACAATATCAAAATCGATGCCGATCGATGCCACCGGATTCATAATGTCGGAATAGAGAATAGCGGCGTCGACGCCTAGCTTCTTCACCGGCATCATCGTCACTTCCGCAGCAAGCTCCGGCTGCTGGCATATTTCGAGCAGTGAATATTTTTCTTTAATTTTCCGATAATCGGGGTCGTAACGTCCTGCCTGCCGCATGTACCATACAGGCACACGATCAACGGGCTCCTGCCGGACGGCCCGAATAAATCGGTCGTTGTAGCTCATTTCCGTTCCCCATTTCTGCTTATTTCCCTTCGTTTCCATTATGCCCGTTTTAGAAGGAGCTAACAACCGTCCCTCTTCGACTTTCGTTGACAATAGTTTGACAATCGTATGAAGCAGCCCTTCATTTGTGAACGCTATTAGTCGTTCGAATGTCCTGCAGCAGCCGTTCGTTCGGCCTGGCTGCCTTTATGGCCTCTTGTCGAATTATGTTATACTTAGTGAACATGCGCATAGAGCGGAATGAATCATACTGCCATTTAGGCCAGATCAGTAGGAGAGGATCATCTTGGAGCGATGGAAAATAAACTTGGCCGTCCTCGGGGTCGGCCAATTTCTCGTTAACGGAAGCATGACGATGATTATTCCGTTTTTGTCTCTTTATTTGCAGAGCGATCTCGGCGTGCATGGCGAACACAACGTGTCGTTATGGACGAGCGTCATTTTTGCAGCCAACTTTATTACTTCGTTTCTGTTCCAGCCGTTCTGGGGCAAACTGTCGGACCGGTACGGGCGCAAGCCGATGCTGCTTCGCTCGGGCTTCGGGATGGCCGTCGTCATGGTATTGATGGGCTTCGCAGCCACGCCTTGGCAACTGCTGCTGCTCCGGATGCTGAACGGCACCATCTCCGGCTTTAATCCGGCAGCCGTTGCGCTCGTCGCTTCGAACACGCCGAAGGAACGTATGGGCTTCGCGATGGGCACGCTTCAATCCGGCGGCATAGCCGGGACGATTCTCGGGCCCTTCTTCGGCGGATTGCTGGCAGACGCGGTCGGATTCCGCCCGATCTTCTATTTGACCGGCGTACTGCTGTTCCTTGCCTCGCTGCTGTCGATGATCGTCGTGAAGGAAAAGTTCGATAAGCAAGCGGCGGCAGCCAAGCCGCAGATGTCGGTTACAGAAGGGCTGCGCAGGCTAAGCCGCGTACCGCAAATTCCGGCGCTGATGGCAGCGACGTTCCTCATTCAGTTCGCGATGATGAGTCCGATGTCGCTTATCCCGCTGTTTGTGCAGCGGCTGCACGGCACGCCGGAAAACTTGGCGTTCTACGCCGGCTTCGTCAACTCTGTGACCGGCTTGTCCAACATGATCGCCTCGCCGCTGCTTGGCAAGCTAAGCGACCGGATCGGCGGGGAGAAGATACTCGGCGTCTCGCTCGTCGGCGCAGCCGTCGCGTTCATTCCGCAGGCGTTCGTTCATACGGTGTGGCAGCTTCTGCTGTGCCGTTTCGCGCTCGGCATGTTCCTTGGCGGTCTTGTGCCATCGGTGAACGCGCTGCTCCGCCGATATGCGCCGGAAGGGATGGCGACGCGGGCATTCAGCTTCAACAGCAGCACGCTTGGCCTCGGCAACATGGTCGGCCCGATTACGGGCGGCGTGCTGTCCGCGTGGACCGGCATCGAAGGACTGTTCCTGCTGTCAGCTGTGCTGATGTTCGCGAACGCGCTATGGGTGTACCAAAGCCTGCTTCGCGGCAAGCGCACGGCCGCTCGAACGTAGGACTAGCATCAGGAGCACGCAGGTTCTTTTAGAGAGAATCGTTCTTAAATTTCTGTACGATTCATGAACAAACCTTGCTCTTTAGCTCAGCAACGCAGACTTTTCTGCTCTATTCGGACGCCGACTGCACTCCGTGGCTCTATAACGCAGGTTTATCTGCTCTATTCGGACGCCGACCTCACTCTATGGCTCTATAACGCAGGTTTATCTGCTCTATTCGTGGTGCAAACTCGATTGATGACCCATTCGTGCTATTTCCTACCTAAAAACAAACGGATGAGCCGAGAGGTCATCTCTACTCATCCGTACACATACCACTATCACATGCTCCGCCTGCGGCAGGGCGATATAGTGATTTTCATCTCTATTCGCCCCTTACGCTTGCGGCGGGTTACTTCACTACGGCCAGCGCCAGCCCGTCGTACGCGGGCAGCATTGCGCCGATCAGCCGCTCGTCGCGCGCAATGGCCTCATTGAATGCGCGGATCGCTTGAACCGATGGACCGTTGCGAGTCTGGTCGATGGTTTTGCCGCGCAGCAGCGTATTGTCCGCCGCAATAATCGCGCCGGGCCTGGCCAGCTTGATCGCCCATTCCAAATAATCCGGATATCCGCCCTTGTCCGCGTCGATAAAAAAGAAATCGAACTTTCGGCCTTCTTCGGCCAATGCCGCCAGCGACAGCTTCGCATCCCCGAGCCGATACTCAACGACGCCGCCGAAACCGGCTGCTTCCATGCTGGAACGCGCGACCTCTGCGAATTCCGGCTTCAGCTCCAGCGATACCAATGAACCGCCCGCCGCCATTCCACGTGCCAGACAAATTCCGCTGTAGCCGCCGAGAGCGCCGATTTCGAGCGCATCGCGTACGCCGGAAGCCCGGACGAGCAGCGTCAGCAGTCTGCCGTAGCCGGGCTCGACGGAGATGTCGGGCATATCGTTCGCCGCAAGCCGTTCCCGCACGCCAACCCAGTCCTCGTCCGCCGCAAACAATCCGTCCACATAAGTCTCCGGTGTTAGCACGCCTGGAGCTTCCGCCACGTCTTTATCCCTGTCTAACGAGCCTGCGCCGCCCGTATGCCCTGCATCGAGATTCATTTTCCATTTCGCTTGTCCATCGACTTTCATTGCCGTTCCTCCAACTCCGTGTTTGTACAGGTAACCTTTTTATTCTATACTTGATTGTATGATTTTGACCGGCGACGCACAACTGTAAGAGCGGGACGCCGCTTTAGGATACGAAACGGGGATGACTATGACAGAACGTACAATTCAATTAATCGCAACGGCGCCGATGGGGCTGGAGGCGATCGTAGCACGCGAGCTGAAAGAGCTGGGCTACGAGGATACGCAAGTGGAGAACGGCAGAGTAACGTTTACCGGCGTACCCGCCGACATTTGCCGAACGAATATATGGCTTAGAACCGCCGACCGGGTACTTGTCAAAATGGGCGAATTCGAAGCGACGACGTTCGACGAGCTGTTCGAAGGCACGAAGGCGCTCGATTGGCCGGACTGGATTCCAGGCAACGGTGAATTTCCGGTGGAAGGCCGCTCGCACAAATCGCAGCTGTCCAGCGTGCCGGCGTGCCAGAAGATCGTCAAGAAGGCCATCGTCGAGAAAATGAAGGAACGTTACAGCACCGAATGGTTCCCGGAAGACGGCGCCCGCTTCGTTATCGAAGTAACGATGCTGAACGACCGCGCGCTTCTAACGCTCGACACGACGGGTCCTGGCCTGCACAAACGCGGCTACCGCAAGCTCGTAACGGAAGCTCCGCTCAAAGAAACCATGGCGGCTGCCATCCTGCAGCTCAGCCGTTGGGGCCCGCACCGCCCGCTGTACGACCCGTTCTGCGGCTCCGGTACGTTTCTCGTCGAAGCCGCTATGATCGGCTGGAACGTCGCGCCTGGGCTTCGCCGTTCGTTCAACAGCGAACATTGGCCGCTCGTGCCGGAGGAGCTGTGGGCGCAGGCCCGCGAGGAAGCATTCGACGCGGTAAAGGATGACATCCCGCTCGATATTGCAGGCTCGGACATCGACCCGTCCGCTATCGAAGTCGCCGAGGCAGCCGTGAAGAGAGCCGGCTTCGCCAAAGAGATTAAGCTGCGTGTGCTGCCCGTCGCCAAAGCGCAGCCGCAAGGCTCGTACGGCGTCATCGTGACGAACCCGCCCTACGGCGAGCGCCTTCTCGACGAGAAGGAAGCGGAGAAAGCGGTCAAGCAGCTCGGCTTCAACTATCTGATGCTGCAGAACTGGTCGCTGTTCGCGATCAGCTCGTCGAAGAACTTCGAGCAGCATTTTACGAGAAACGCAGACAAACGGCGCAAGCTGTATAACGGCCGCATCGAATGCCAGCTGTATCAGTACATGGGGCCGCTCCCCCCAAGAAATAAAGAATAGTTCAAGCAAGCCTTCCCGATGAGCCTCTTAACGAGAGTTCATATGGGAAGGTTTTTTATTTAAACAAATTCCTCTTTCTTGAAATGGAAGGAATTTGTTGCTTTTTCTCGAAACTTATGTTCAGTGTCATCGCTCACTTTAGTTAAGGAGTGTTATTATGGACTTCGTGGCCATAGATTTTGAAACCGCAAATTCGAATCGTTCCAGTGCATGCTCGGTTGGACTTGTTGAGATACGGGGAGGTATGATCGTAAACAATCAATCGTGGCTAATCGATCCCGAGCAGCATTTTGACAGCCTCAACATTGGAATTCACGGCATTACGCCAGCGATGGTAAGAGGAAAACCAACGTTCCAGAAGCTTTGGCCTACTATTCGTCCAATGCTCGAAGGCAAACGTGTTATTGCCCATAACGCTTCTTTCGATATGAGCGTACTCCGCTATTGTCTGGATCGTTATGCAATCCCATATCCGACTCTCGAGTACTATTGCACATACTTGTTAAGCAAAAAACTTCTTCCCGACCTGCCTGCCTATCGGTTAAATGATTTAGCAAAGCTCCACTTTATACCGCTCAATCACCATGACGCCCTCGATGACGCCAAAGCCTGCGCTATTTTGATGATAAACTTTTTACATAACAACCAACTCAGCGACCCTGCTTCCTTATCCATTTCCTATGGATTTAAAATCGGCAGGATGCATACAGGCGGGTACACTCCTTTCTCGGCGCCAGCAGCAAACAAAGTGAAGAAGGAACAATCCGCCATTCAAACCGATATGACGCCTGATACGGCAATGGTTATTGCTTCGCCGATTCCCGCTCTTCCAGATCCCGTCCAGCCAACTCAACAGCCCCATCCATCAATTCGACTTATCAGAGGTCATAAAATTGACGTGACTAAAACGATCAACATGCCCAAACTTCTCGTTCATTTAGAATGGGATTCGCTCAATCCCGATCTTGATATTGACAGCTCTGCATTTCTATTAAACGCACATGGCATTTGCAGCAAAGATGATGATTGTATCTTTTACGGAAATCCTGATAATCGAGACGGTTCTGTCGCCTATACGAAATTAAACTCCAATATGTCGCAGTTTATTATTGCATTCGATCGAATTGCCCTGGTCACTCAGAAGATCGCTTTCGCTCTTACGATTTACGAAGGAGAAGAACAAGGCCATCATTTCAATCAAGTCTCAGAAATTCGAATCCTCTTGCGAAATTTCCACACTGGTCATGAAATCGCAAGTTATTCATTCGGCGAAGATCTGACCAGAGAAACAGCTATCGTTGCCGGAGAGCTTTATGTATATAAAGGCGAATGGAAATTCAATCCGATCGGTAACGGATATTTTGGTGGCTTGCGCGCACTATGCTTAGATTACGGACTCGAGGTCGTCGATACGCTCCCTGAAGCTGCGGCTGATGCTCAAACCATCCCTTCCAAAGAAACATACGACTACCACGATGCATACATAATTGGACTAAATGTGGAGAGAATTCGACGCACCTTAGGCATTACTCAAAAGCATTTGGCAGAAAAGCTTGGTTATAAAAGCGCTAATCCAATATCCCGGTTGGAAAGAGGAGAACTGGAACGGTTTACACATGCTCAGCTCGTTAATTTAGCCGACAAGTTACAAGTTCCTACTAGGCAATTATTAACCAAATAACCGTTATATTTAGACGCTTATGCCTTCGCATGGGCGTCTTTTGTGATTCATTCCGCCAGAGCCCCCTATTAACCCGTGGACAATTGTCTACAATAATATCCATATCCCTTTACCAGCTTCCCTTACCTTGCATTATCAAGCTACTGGACTATAATGGAGTAATGTTTATTAATCATGTTTAAAGAAAGAAGGCTTATCAAGGAATGGAAAGATCGTTGCAAAATGCGGCACGGCGCGGGTTGCAAGCTTCAGCCGGACTTGCGCTGCGATTCATCGCCGTAGACGTGATCGCCTTTTATGCGATTATGATCGTGAAGCTAGTCATGTTCGACCGGTATATCAACGTAAAAAATATGACGATTACGTTCGACGACGTCATTATCGGCTTCGGTTCGCTGGCGCTTGCATCGTTCTGGACGATGCTGCTGCCTAAGCGCGGGAGAATGATTGCTCTTCTGCTGCTTAACCTTATTCTTACGTTCGTCATATTCGCCGATCTCATCTATTATCGTTATTTTCAAGATTTGATTTCGGTTCCGGTATTGATGCAAGCCGGTCAAGTCGAGTCGCTCGGCGACAGTATCTACTCGCTTTTGTATGGAGTCGACATCTGGTTTTTCGTAGACTGGCCGATCTTCATCGGACTGACGATCCTTGGCCTGCGCAAGCGCAAGCCTGAATCCGACATCGGCTTAAGCTTCCGCCGGAAGCGGTTGCCAATGCTTCGCCGGATTTTGTTCCGCCTCTCGATGACACTCATCATCTTCGCAGCCGGCGTGACGCTTGTGTTCGTTCCGGTTAACATCGCCAAAAAAACGTGGGCAGTCGGCCTGTTCGTCGGCAATTGGTGGAACGTCTCCATCTACAATGTGACTGGCGTTCTCGGCTTCCACGGCTACGACGCATACCGTTACGCGAATCAGCATTGGATTCATAAGGCGGTAGCGACAGAGGACCAAATCAACGAGTCGGAGCAGTGGTTCAAGGAACGCGGAGACGTCCGCCGCGCGCTAGAAAGCGATCCGACTTTCGGCGAATATAAGGGCAGCAACGTCATCATGGTGCAAGCCGAAGCATTTATGAATTTCGTTATCGGCCGCTCGATCGGCGGACAAGTAATTACGCCGAACTTGAACGCCTTAATCAAGGAGAGCGCCTATTTCGACAACTTCTCGCACCAGACGTCGCAAGGACGTACATCGGACGCCGACTTCGCCGTCCAATGCTCACTGCAGCCTCAGCCAAGCGGCTCAATCTTCATTCAGTATGCGCAGAACGACTTCGACTGTACGCCGGCGGCACTTAAAGCGGCAGGCTACTCGACTTCGGTATTCCACGCATACGATGCCGGCTTCTGGAACCGCAACACGATGTATTACCGGATGAAGTACGATACGTTCTACAGCCGGACCCATTTCGTCAACGACGAGCCGCTTGGCTGGTCGATCGGCGACAACTCGTTCTTCCGGCAGTCGGCGGAAATTATGGGTGAGCAGAAGAAGCCGTTCTACTCGTTCCTGATTACGTTGTCGAGCCATCATCCGTACGCGCTGCCTGCCCGTTATCAGAAGCTCGACGTCGGGTCGTTCAAAGGCACGATGTTCGGCGACTATTTGCAGGCGGTTCATTACGTTGACGAATCGCTGGGCAACTTTATTACGAAGCTGAAGGAGGAAGGCGTATGGAACAATACGGTCTTCCTGTTCTACGGCGATCACGATAACTCCATTCGCGACTGGGCGCCTTTCGAGCAGTTGATCGGCCATCCAATGAACGAGAACGAGCGCCAGCAGGTGCTCCACGAAGTTCCGTTCATCGTCCATCTGCCGGACGGCGGCCATGCGGGCACTTACCATAACGTCGGCGGCCAGCTCGACGTCTCGCCGACGATTATGCATCTGCTTGGCATCTCCAGTGCAGATCTGCATAAGGTCGGTACGCCGCTCATTCTGGATAAGCCGCTCGAAGGCAAAAAAGTCGTCTACCGCAGCGGAGCGTTCACGGACGGCAACGTGTTCTACATGGCGCCGACCGACGGCATCCTCGAGCACGGCACCTGCTATGACGCCAACACTGGCGGCCAAGTCGATATCGCGGGCTGCATTGCCGGTGCGAAGGAAGCACGCGAGGAACTTCGCATATCCGACGAGACGGTGGCGTACAACATTATCGGCCGGTTAAACGCCCGCAGCGCTGCGGACGCGAAGAGCGCGAACGTCGCGCCTGCCGCCAATTAATACTCCTAGCAAACGTTATTAACAAGCGCAAGAAGGCCCATCCTTCATTCCCGGCGGAATGAGGATGGGCCTTCTTGTTGCCTGTTAAGGCTTAATGTATTTCTTCGCTGCTTCGATTGCTTCGTCTTCCGTCGCCGCCTTCAAGTACCGTCCGTTAATAAAAATAAAAGGGTACTTGGCGCAAGGACCGCAGTAAGACTTGCAGCCGACTTTAATTTCCGATTCCGGGACGAGCTTCGCCAACTTCGGCAGCATCGTCTTTACGCGGATATGCTTGCATTTGTCGCAAATACGTATGTCGTTAGGCATAATGTTCGGCGGCCGCGATTAATGATCGCCGTGGTTGCCCCGCGAAGGATTCGACAATGCAAAGCCTTCTTGCGGCACGTAGAAGTAATCGACGCGTACGCCGTCCAAGAAATCGACGCCTTTCTCCAAAATGACATCAATGCCGGAATCCGTCGCCACGACTTCATCGTTGTCTCCTGGCGTGTCAATCGACATGCCATAGTGAGCATGGTCGCCATGCGCATGGGTAACATGAATGCGAAGCAGCTTGCCTTCGTTCTCTGGCTTGTCCAGTTCCGTGCGGAGCATTTTGGCTGCCGCGCGCGATATTTTGCATTTCATTGTTATTCTCTCCTTCAATCTTGGTTGGTGACGATCTAAGCACGTTTATCTTAATCATTGTATAGAATGCACCGCATAAGTTCAACCCATAAACTGCAATCCGCTTGCTTGCATTTGGCCTTTGTCTAATGAATGCCGTGCTTGCGCTCCATCCATCCGGCGAACCCGCCTGCCGCTAGCAGTGTAACAGCAATATCATCAATCGGCAGGAATGGAATCGGCAACAGGTCTGGCAGCACCCAATACAGCCCGACTGGAATAATAAAGATAAGCTTGTCTCGAAGCGGAATGCGCGGCTCCTTCAACAGCCGGTAGACGCGAACGAGCGTCCCCTTCCAACGGCGGAGCGACAGCCATTTGTTCATCCGTTCTCATCTCCTTCCTATACTATATACAGTATACCACGCGCACAAAGGCCGCTAAACCTATTGTTCAGCGGCCCGTGCCTCCATGCTATATCCGATCCTCTGCTCCGTCTACAACCGCCAGCTCATCGCCTCCAGCAGCAGCTTGGCAACTTCGTCATACATGTCGTCGAACTGGCTGAGCGGCAGCGGATTGACTCCGATGCCCGCTTCAATCGTGAAACCCGGTTTCCGGTACTTGTGAATAAACCAATCTTTGTAGCCGGCATCGCTGCCGGTCAGCTTCACCGGACAGTATCCGCTCGCTTGGCCGAGCCTGCCTGCCAGCCATTCCGATTGCTCCGGCTCATAGTCCCGATAGTTCCAATAAATTTCTTGTCCCTGCGTATGGAACGCAAGCACCAGATCGAACCGCCGTTCATCGGTGAACGCTGCCATTGCCGCAGCTTCCGGTTCGCTAAGCGGCTTAGGACCCGGATAATCGCGCGGACCGGGTCCAGGCGTCCCCCGCCGGTTGCACTCTTCTTCCCAATAGGCCGGGAATTGATCGTTCAGGTCGACGCCTCTCACATTCGCCTTCCAGCGCCCGAATCGAAGCGAGCCCCGGTTCATCGCTAGCAGCTGATCGTACAACGGGTGCCCGGTATGCAGCCCTTCCTGCACTAGCTCTACTCCATCGGGATTGACCATCGGTACAAGCCATAGCGACACCTCGTTAAGCAGCTGCTTCATGTCAGCCCCCCGCCACATGCAGCTTGACCCATAAGCTCTGGCAGCATCCTCAGCGAATGTCATGAGCAGCGCGCTAGTAATCCACTCGTTGGCATGGAACGAGCCGTTCGCATGAATGCAACGTGCCCCTTTCCCAAGCTTAAGCGCCGCTATCGGCTTGCCGAGCACGCTTTGTCCGATTACAACCGTCTCCACTAAGCCGCTGTATTGGCTTTCGAGCAGCCGGCAATCTCTTGCCACCTCTTCAGGTCCATACTCCGCCCTCGCATCGACGATTCGGTTCGGCGGGCCTGCTGGAATGCGCAGCAGTGTACCGGGTGTCCAGCCGCCGGCCGGAATTCCTCGGTTGGATGTTTCAATCGCGGATGCCGCGACACCGAACAAAGACGACAGCCGCTCCAGCGAGTCGCCTTCCTGCAAGGTGTACCAGACGTCAGAGGCAGACGGAATACGCAGGACAATGCCAGGAGGGATCGGTTCGCCCTCCGTAAGACGCGGATTGCAAGCAAGCATTGACGCAGCGGATATGCCGAAATGCCGTGCGATGCGCAGCAGCGTATCTCCAGGCCGGACAGTGTAAGAAAGCACGGGATTTCCTCCCTTCACGTTCAGTCAGTCCAAATACATGCTTATCCATACATGTTATTCACCAGCTGGACCGCTCATGCAACGAACGCGAAATGCTTTTCATTCCATACCCAAAAAGGGCATGCCGCCAAGCTGCCGTCATCCGGCCGCTTTGCCGCTGCCCTTCTGTTTTATTCAACCGATATGCGATACTTGCCATACGACAGGCGTCAGCTCAATATGCTCTCCTAGCCATTGCTGGGCAATAAATTTGAACATGACCGGCTGCCCGCTGCAAAAAAACTGGTGTACCGGCATCAATCTCGTTGCCGCTAGCTTTCCCTGCTCTTGCAGAACGGAACGAATTTCCCTAGCCGTCTCTTCCGCCGAACTAATAAGCGCTACTCTCGGGCCCATAACTTCGCTGATCGTCTCGGCTAGGAACGGGTAATGCGTGCAGCCGAGAATGAGGCAATCGAGATCGAACGGATATTCCCGCAGATGGAAAAGCGCGGACCGGACGGCCGCATACGTTTCCTCCGACCGGAAGTTTCCCTGCTCGACAAGCGGTACAAATGCGGGGCATGCTTGACTGACGACGTGCACATCCGGTGACAGCTGCTTTAATGCCGTTTCATATGCTCTGCTTTTAATCGTACCATCCGTGCCAATCACTCCGACAACGCCGGAATCCGTCTTTCCAAGCGCCGCGCGTGCACCGGGATGAATCACACCGACGACGGGCACTTTCACCTGCTTCTTGACATGTTCCAGCGCGAACGCTGTTGCGGTATTGCAAGCTATAACAATCAGTTTCGGATCATACTGCACCAAATAATCGACGATTTCTTCCGTGAAGCGAACGACCTCGCCGGCCGGCCTCGGTCCGTATGGCGTGCGAGCGGTATCGCCGAAATAGACGATTCTCTCCCGTGGGAGCTGTCTCATAACTTCCTTGGCAACCGTTAATCCGCCAACCCCGGAATCTAATATTGCTATCGGCTGCTGCACATCCACACCGCTTTCTGTTCAACAATTATACAGGTTTCAATAGCATATGAAGCTCCACTATGAAATGTACCTATATTGTCAGCACCCCAGCGGATGAGCGGCGGATGACAATCAGGCCGATGGCCGATGCAGCAACAGCGATGCTTCTTTACTGCTGCATGCCATGCTTCCGGTGAAGCCAGGGTTATCCCTGTCGTCTGGCGCAGCATAGCATGCGGAAAAAGGCCGCCTTGCCGAGGCCGCCTTTTTCCGCATGCTTGTTTAGTAACCGATCGTCTGCAGTGCCTGGGCAGGCTGTGCTTCTTCGATCTGTTCTGTCTCCGGCTCCAATACGGCGAGCGCGTTAGCCGCAACTTCCTCTTGCTCGGACGATTCGATTCCAGCTGTCAGAGTGCTGACTATTGCCTCTTCCAGCTTTTCCTCAATGTCCGAACCGCCGCGCCACGATTTGACGTTCGCCATGACATTCGATGCAGCCTGCTTCGCCCGGTCAGCCACTTCCGACGCGCCGTCTCCCACTTGCTTAGCCAGACGGCCCGTCGTTTCACCGACTTGATGGGCGAAACGCGACGTCGTGTCGCCTACCTTGTGCGCGCCTTCCGCGATGTCGCTGCGAAGCTCCTTACCGGATTTCGGTGCGAACAGCAGTGCCGTTACCGAACCGACAACCGCCCCTGCCAACGCTCCGAGCAAAAAGCCTTTCGTACTTGTCGATTTTGCCATTATGAATCGCTCCCTCCACGATTATCGTACCCATCGCCCTCCCCGGAGCATGCGGGCTTTTTCGCAATTTTGTCACGAACGGACTGCCACAGCTGCCAAGCCGTCATGCCGACTTCCGCCCAATCAAGCGCTTCATCGAGCCCGCGCAGCTTCTTGTTCTCGATTCGCTCCGCCTGCTGCCTCGCTTTGTTCGACAATGCCGCTGTCATCGAATTGACGGCTGCCGAAGCGTTCTCGACCGATTCGCCGAACAGGGAAGCCGCTTGGAACAAGCCGCTTACTGCCTTCAGTTGATCGCTGACCAGCGCCAGCGTCTTATCCGCCCGCTCGGTCGTCCCTTGCAGCTTAACCATCAGCGTCCGCACATCCAGCTCCAACCGCTGAGATGATTGCTGCATGAGCACGATTCGGCTCACGATGTTTTTAAGTCCGATCAGCAGACCTGCCGTCAGAACGGCGAATATGACCGTTGCGGCAATTAAGCACCATTCCGTTATCATGACCTTTCGCTCCTTTCCCGCGTCGCCTCTCCGGTGGAAATAGACGAATGCCTATTTTGTAATGACAGTATAAGCACATTGGGCTCGTCACGACACAGCAAGCGGACAGGAGCCAGACAAAAAAAAGAACACCGCACGTCCTTCTGCAGGACGATGCGATGTTCCGTAAATGCCTAACTATGAATGTAATCCAATATTGTTTTCGTTCAATTGCCTGCTGCAGACCCGATGACGTACGTGCACTTGCCTCCGCCCTTGGCTAGACATTCGGTGCGCTCCACCTTCGTCTGCAATAAGTCGGCGAACAGCTGCAGCTCGCAGGCGCAAGCCTGCTGATAAGGCTTCGCGACTTGAGCGATCGGACAATTATATTCATGCAGACGATAGGATTGGTCTGTCTCCAAACACTCGACTTCCACCATATAACCGCCTGCGTTCTGAATAGCGGCAAGCTCGTATACCCGGTTCTCCAGCTCCTTGCCTTCCATGCGGGGAGCGTAGCGCTCCAGCAGCTTGCCCTTGCGGCTCTTGAACAGCTTATCGATCAGCGGGGCCGTCTCTTCGTCAGAAGACAGCTCATCGAGCATTTCGAGCGTTAAGCCGTGATAATTTTTCGGGAACAATTCCTCAGACTCGGGCGTCAGCGCATACATATGCTTCGGCCTTCCGGCCCCCCGTACGACGGACGACTGCTCGATGTACCCGTCGTGCTCCAGCGCATACAAATGACGCCGGACCGCCATCTCTGTCAGACCGAGACTGGCCGCCAATTCTCCGGCGCTCTGAGCGCCTCTCGTCTTCAGCAGTCCAATAATCGTCTGCCTCGTCGGCCGTTCGCTGCGAAGTGGGGGATGACCGGTTTCGTCCCTGCGTTCGCTTCGTTTCATCCTCCCCACCGCCTCTCCTGCTTTTACGACACATTGTAACCGATTTTACGGCTTTCGTAAATTTGCATTGTATGGGTAACCGGCGCTTGATCCGCAAAAAAAGCCTGCCGCCGGCATACCGGCAGCAGGCTTTCACATTCTAGCGCAGTTCCCGCTCCAAATATTGCTCGACCGCTGACTTGAAGCCTGTCAGCAGCTCGGGCAGCTTAGGCGAGAGCGGATGAAGCTCAGCGCGCGGCCATTCGTAATAATTCTGCACGAGCGGCTTACGCAGCTTCACAAGCTCCGACAGCGGTGCACTCAGCCCCTCTGGCAATACATTCTCCTCGGCAATAATGTCGACGAGATCCTCATAGCTGCTGGCATCCCGCATAATGAAGCCGTCAATGAGAAAGCTGCCCACGTCCGTCACCGTCTCGATGGCCAGATGAAGCGCCCTCTCCTGTGCCATTCCTTCCAGCAGCGATCCGCTCCAACGGGCAGACAAGACAGACAGCGTCTCCACAATAGCCGGAATCGCATCCAGCCGCTGCCGGATCTGATCAACGTTCACGTAATACATGTTCGGCTGCTGCTCCTTTCTGTTGCCGCAATCGGCTTTCCGTTATTCCGCGTCCCGGCTCGAGTCCGAGCGGCGTCCCCGGCGTTTCAGCCATGCGACCATAATAATGCTGCTGACGATAACAATGATAAGATAGGTCAGCAGCTCGAATACGTCACCCATGCGTCTTCCGCTCCTTAGCTTACGAAGTCGACGCTGACCGATGCTTCGCGCGCTTGCGTCATATGCTCGATTACTTTTTTATGAACCGGATGCACTTGGTACGCTTCCAGCGCTTCCATAGACTCGAATTTCGTGATCAGTGCAATATCATACGAACGCTCCGAATGGAGCACGTCCAATCCGACCTCCAAATGTTTCAGTTCCTCGATCTTGCCCTCCATATCGCGGAGCACTTGTGCAGTACGCTCGACGCTCTCCGGACTGCGGTCCTTCAGCTTGAACATGACGATGTGCGTTATCATTGGCTATTATCACTCCTGTTATGTCATTCAGCCGCCCTTCGCCCCTCGCATGATCGGACGGCCATTGTCGCATAATAACGTTACCGATACAGGCCAAATTGACGAATAAAGGGGCTTGGCAACGTTATGCGCTTTACGGTTACGATTGCGGCCGCCCTCATCGGGCTGGCCATATGCTTGTTCAATTCAACGGGGTACGATCCGCATAACTTCGTTTTCTTTATGCTCAGCATCCCTGCTTGGATCGCCGAGCTGCTGTTCGATATCCATAACGTCAGCGTTATGTCCTTGTACGTATGGACGGTGCTGACATGGGCTGCGCTTGGCTTTATCGTGGATGCAGTCATTAACCGGCAGCGTGCAGCAAGACGTTCGCGTTATTAGCTCTAACTAAGGAAAAGGAGCCAACTCGGCTCCTTTTCTCTTATTCCACGATCAGTACGGACTTCATGTCGGCATGTCCGGAACCGCACAGTACGGAGCAATGCAATTCATAAGTGCCGGGTTTATCGAACGTAACGTCAGCTTGCGTATTCTCTTGATTCAAGTTCACGTTAGCTTCTTTGATTTCGAGTCCGTGGAGACCGCTCTTGTTCTGCAGAATAATACGTACCGGCTCGCCGGCTTTCACGTGATATTCCTTCTCGTTGAACTCATAGTTCGAAGCTTGAACCTTAAGCAGTTGTGTTCCTTCCGGCAGTCCTGCCGATTCGTCCTTCGGCTTCTCCGGAAGACCGAACGTGAGCAAGTAGACGCTCAGTAAGGCTGCCGCCGCGAAGACGACGAACATCGTCCATTTGTGCATAATTCTGTGCTCCCCCTTGCAGGCATTTGTCTACTCCTTATAATACCCAACTTCGTCCAATGTTCTCAACCTTAAACACGGCTGAGAACAAACTTTTTTCTACGGAATGTGACAAATGTTTGAACGTTTTATTCACGAAAATACGTTTTCATCAGCCGTTCCGACTCCGCCTTCACAAATCCCCATACCATGGAGAATTGGTGGTGGTAGCCGCGGCATACATATTTCGCATGAAGACCATCCTTCTCTTGAAGCTCTTCATAAATCTTAATGCCCGCATCGCGGAATTGCTTGCGAAGGGCAGCCAAGTCAAGCAGCACCCGGTCCTGTACCGCCCGTAAAATCGATTCATACAGCCGGGGCAGCTTCATGCCGGATCGGCTGACGACTCGTATATCATGATCCAATATGCGCATAACGATGCCGAGCAGTTCGTACCGCTTCACCAGCTCAAGCTCTGCCTCGCTTTGCATAGGCGGAAGCGCGGCCGCTCGGGGCGCGGGCGCCGGCTGTTTATTCATAATCGCCATCGGCAAACCCTCCAGATAAGAACATTTGTTCTTATTATAACGACAATAAGCCCGCTTATGCAAGCGGACCTTCGCCTTTTGTACAGCAGTTTGTACCATCCTGGATTCTCGCTACGTGCGCCTCCCGTCACTTGTTGCTCTTGTCTTTATCTTTAAGCACCTCGATGATCCGTCTTACTTTGTCGGGCAGCGGCAATCCGATCCGTCCGTAGTTTTCGGTAATCGAGATGAGTTCGTTCGCCAAATAGAAGTAGATTGCGGCCGACATAGTCGCATCGCCGATTTGAAGCAGCTGATCGATCTGATGGGCCAGCAGTACAATTAACAGCGACAACCCTTTGCGTGTCAGCCCCCATGATCCGATATTGCTGTTGAGCCCTTTCTTCTCCCTCAGCGACGCCGCGATGCCGGTCACGTAATCAATTGCCATCGCTACAAGCAGTACGCTAAGCGATTGCGGCCACACACCGAAAGCATACGTAGCGATCGTGCCGATGCAGGCAATAGCCGAATTAAACCAAGCAAGCTGCATATTCCCCCCCTCCTTCATAATGCGTACAAATGTACGGTAAAGTATCCCTAGCTGCGCAAAACCGCACAGCATCGGTAACCTACTCTATCTATATGCAGGCGGGGGAGGGGTTGTCCGATGCATTCGTCCATTTTTTGATGCCGCCATTTGCACTTCACGTATAGATCTTTGCACTTGTCCCGGTAAATTTTGTGGTAGGATAAGAGCAGGGCTCGGCCCTCTATTCCTTAATCTAATCGGAGGCGGTTTCATTGGCAGCAGAACAACAGGCAGCAGAAGGCTACTTCGGGCAATTCGGCGGAAGCTTCGTCCCTCCCGAGCTGCAAGAAGTGCTGGATTACTTAGCGGAGCAATTCCGTACATACAAGGACGATCCGGCGTTCAACGAGGAACTGCAGTATTATATGCGTGAATATGTCGGCAGAGAGAATCCGCTCACATATGCCGAGCATTTGACCGAGCAGTGGGGCGGCGCGAAAGTGTATTTGAAACGGGAAGATCTGAATCATACCGGTTCTCATAAAATTAACAACGTCGTAGGGCAAATTTTGCTCGCGAAGCGGATGGGCGCAAAGCGCGTCATCGCGGAGACAGGCGCAGGCCAGCACGGCGTTGCAACAGCAACGGCATGCGCGATGTTCGGCATGGAGTGCATCGTCTATATGGGCGCTGAGGACACCCGCCGTCAAGCGCTCAACGTGTTCCGCATGGAGCTGCTCGGCGCGAAAGTCGTAGCCGTAGACAAAGGCCAAGGCCGTCTGAAGGATGCCGTTGACGAAGCACTGAACGATCTGGTGGCGAACTACAAATCGACGTTCTACCTGCTCGGCTCCGCCGTTGGTCCGCATCCGTATCCGACGATGGTGAAACATTTCCAATCCATCATCAGCGAAGAGTCCAAACGCCAAATTGTTGCAAAAGAAGGTCGTCTGCCTGACGCAGTCATCGCCTGCGCAGGCGGCGGCAGCAACGCGATCGGCTCGTTCGCGCATTATATCGACGAGCCGTCGGTCCGCCTCATCGGCGTAGAGCCGGATCAGGCACCGTCGCTGACACAAGGCGTTCCTGCCATTATTCACGGCTTCAAATGCCTCGTGCTGCTCGATGAGCAGGGCAATCCGAAGCCGACCTACTCGATCGCCGCTGGCCTCGACTACCCGGGCATCGGACCGGAGCACAGCTATCTCAAAGAAAGCGGCCGTGCGGAATACGTGACGGTGACGAATGAAGAAGTACTCGAAGCGTTCCAGGAGCTATCGCGCACCGAGGGTATCATTCCAGCGCTGGAGAGCGCACATGCTGTCGCTCACGCGAAGAAGCTGGCGCCAACGCTCAGCAAGGACAGCATCCTCATCGTCAACCTGTCCGGCCGCGGCGACAAAGACGTCGAGCAAGTGTTCCAAATGCTGAAGAAGTAACCCATAAAAAAGAGCGCCCCAAGAGGCGCTCTTTTTTATGGAATGGAGCTATACCTTGTAATCAAGATGAGAGCTATTTGACGCTTATTCAGGTATGGCAATGATGATGGTTCCCTTTCTGAGTTCAAGAGTGAACAATAGAGATTATTGCGTAAATTCCAGCAGGATTTGAAGAAGTGACGGGAGTATTGGACGGATAATTATACCCCTCAATAGCAATTGTATTCCATCCTTTTACAAGAAATTCGCGTGGGATAGGAACATCTCTCCCTGGATTGAAATAGGAGGGATTAGGTATGGCCGTATCATGAATGACAGAATGATCATTGATTGTAACAGAACCGTAATTATCCACCGAAAAATGAAGGGTTGCTGTTATAACTTTGTCAACATCATTAATTCTGAATCCATTGCTTACTTTAGCCGAAGAACTTTTTTCATCCGTTGACCACACCCACGAACCGCACGAAGGCCGCGTCCATGCCGGATTAGCTTGGATTTCTTTCGCACCCGTCCAAGTTCCATCTGTGCAAAGTCTAAGTTTCCACGCGGTTATTGGTGTATACAGTCCCTTAAGCCCTTCTGGATAGGCCTCTTTAAGCGCAGCCAAGATTAGTCCTACCTCTTCTTGAGTCTTACCATGTTTAGTTTTCAAGCAATTCTCTACCTGTTTCCAACCGGGACTCAATTCCACATTGATTTTCAATTCCTCAGGAAGCATTAAATGAGCATACGTTTTAAAGCAATCATTCATAGGAACAATATATTTGTTGTAGTATTCCCTCATTTTATCTGGATCGGACATTGATTTAACAAATACCACTGTCATAGCACTAAGTAAAGCCAAAGCAAAAGTAAGCAATCCGCCTTGTCGCATTGCAAAAACGGGTACCGCATGGGAAGGAGCCGTTCCTGGCGCAATCACCTTAAAAATTTCTACGGCTGTTTTGGCCATTTCTGCAAACTCTCGCCAAGCCTCGGACGGCTTAAATTGTAAAAGATGAAGAAAGCCCAATGATTGAATCATGCCTATGAACCTAGATAACTCCCATGTCTTTGGATCATTTTGGTTTAGTATAATACCTGCTTCTCCGAATGCAGCATTTATGGCTCTCATGGTCTTTTCAACAGCATCATCATTTGGCAATTGGCTTTGTCCTTGTTGAAGTAATGGCAAAACTTTATCCTGTAGTAATTGTGATGCTGCAACCACTTTATAATATGGCTCGTAGTATACGATTTCTTCTTCAGTTTCTTTTTGGCGAGTTCCTTTATCAACCGGATTCTGACAAAAGAAAACGTTCGCAGAGTATTTATACCATTGATTTTGAAAACGATCGTACATCTTCCACCCTTTAGTATTGATATCGTAATAAGCCATAAGCTGACTTTTGTCAAAGTACCAATATCCTGTTGGATGTGACCAGAGGCCTGAAGTCGTATTCGACCGAACCCACTGGTTCCGCCAAGCAAGGGACTTAGAATGATTCATATCCTTACCCCTTTACGGTTGATGGGATAATTGCACCTGCCTGAGTTCCCATTCTTATGTTCGAGGCGGAATCAAGCGATATGCCATTGCATATAATCTGATATTTGCGCATGGCTACGTAAACTAAAGCACCTCTAAAGAGATCGTACGTACTTAAAGTATGGATAGTTTGAATACATGAATGCACACCTCATCTTTTTAACCTGGATAAAGCATTACAAGTATATGTGGTTAAAAAGGAGTAGATGCATATCATTACTCTCATCAGCCGCTATCTTAGCCGGTGAATTTTGAAACGCGGAAGTCGGCGAGTTTCTATGTTACTAAACGAAAACTTTACGAATAAAGCCGCCTTTTTAGGCGGCTTATTACTTGTGCGACGTACAGCCAAAAAAAGCGGTTGAACGGGACGCCGTAACGTCCTGTCCAACCGCTTGCTATACGATCAACCTTTTAACCCGCCGAAGCCGTCGCTTCGTTGAACGCGCGAAGCAGCGTATGGCGGTTAGCTCTTACGCGATGCGCCTCGCGCAGACTGCGCGCGAGCAGTCCGCCGTCAATGCCGAGCTCTTCCGGAGTAGACGGAGCTCCCGCCGTCTGCAGCAGACGCTGCAGCTCCTCGGAGGACGGAATTTCGGCGATGGCCTGCTCCAGACGGTGCCGGTCCGCTGCCAGCAACTCTGTCTGCTCGCCCGCAATACGGCGGTATTGGTCAGCAATGACCGCGCATGCGACACCGACCTTCGCGCCATGCAGCAGCGCGCGGCGGCCAAGGCGCAAATATTCCATCTCCCAATAGTGCGACAAGTGATGCTCCGCACCGGAGGCCGGATGCGATTGTCCGAACAGCAGCATCGCCAGCCCCGATTCAATCAGCGCTTCGGTCAGCACCCGAATGCCGGCCTGCTCGCGGCGGCCGATCGCCTCCGCATGCTCGACGCATTTGTGCAGCGCTTGCTTCGTAATGGCAGCGACAGCATCCGCATAAGGCTCGTTCGCTGCTGCTGCGCCATACGTCCAGTCGAACAAGGACGTGTATTTGCCAAGCATATCGCCGAAACCGGCGGCCGCCATTGCACCTGGAGCAGCACACAGAACGTCAAGATCGGCAAAAATCGCATCCGGTGCAATCGCTGCGAACGTTCTCTTCTCGCCGCGGATAATAAGCGGCGCCCCCTTGGAGTTGAAGCCGTCTACGGACGGTGCGGTCGGAACCGAAATGAATGGAATGCCTGTCGTATAGGCCGAATAACGGGCAATATCGTGAATCGTTCCCGAACCGACAGCAATTACCGCTTCCGCTCCTGTCTGGCGGATATCCAGCATCAATTGAACGAGGGACGCTTCGTCGGCGATAACGTCGCCTTGAGAATCCGGCTTAATCAGCGTTGTCTGCACCGAAATGCCTGCATCAGCAATCCGAGGCCACAGCTGCGTACCCGCTGCTGCGTGCGTATTAACGTCAGCAGCAATCAGAACGCGCCGGAAGCCGCGGTCGAGCAAATAAGGCGCCACCTTCCAAAGCGCGCCGGATTCGATCACGATCGGATCAATCATAATCGAACCAAGCGCAGCATCGTCGAGATCCGGCGCAGCCGCCTTCAAATTTTGATACACATTACTCATCCGTTCCCTCTCCTTTATTCCCAACTAACCTGATCAACTCCGCAATCGAAGGCCATACCCAATCCGGTCTTGCCGGCCATAAACCATCAGACGATTGAACCGTCGAGCCGCTCAATACGAGCGCTGTCTTCATGCCGGCCCGTTTGCCCAAGCCGATATCCGATTCAACGCTGTCGCCGATGACAAGGCAGCGCTCTGCCGGCAGCTCCAGCGCCGAGAGTGCCGCTTCAGCCATGTAAGCCGAAGGCTTGCCGACGACGACCTCGACCTTCGCCCCTGTCGATGCTGTAATCGCGCCGATCATGCCTGCGACATCGATCTGATCGCCGTCCGCACCAGGGAACGTACGATCCTCGTTCGTCGCAATGATGCGCGCACCATGCCTTACCGCGCGGAATGCGGCGTTAAGGTCACGGTAAGTCAACGTTTCATGCAGCGTTATGACGAGCCAATCAGCATCCTCGGGCCGGTCCGCATGCGCGATGCCGAAAGAAGCAAGCTCTTCGCGCAGCCCGGCATCGCCGAGCGTCCACACCTGACAATCCGGCTCCCGGTCGCGCAAATATCGGGCCGTCACCGTAGACGACAGCAGAATCTCTTCTTCTGAAGCCTCAATGCCGTAACGGCTAAGCCTTTCCTGGCACATCGTTCTCGAAATATTGCCGCGGTTGCTTAGAAACACGAATCGTTTGCCTGCTTGACGCAGCGCTGCTATCGCTTCCGGCGCACCGTCAATAATGCAGTCTCCCCGAAACACCGTGCCGTCCAAATCTATGACAAATCCGTCCAATGCCGTTGCTATCATCGATGGAACACGCCTCCCGCGAACCTATTGCGATCGCTTACGTTAGGCGATCCTTACTCTACTATTTTCCTTCTCCCAGCATTCGAATGTCAACGATTGTTTACTTTTATTAACGTTTGTATTCGTTATTCTTATGATCGTTGTTTATTAACATTTGACCATCATAAATTTGTCGTTAAACAATCGTTTGTCGTTATATTAATCTGTCGAATGACGATAATCGACAAAACTATCTGCAATGTGAATGTCAATTCCGCTGATGCCCCGCAAAAAAGCAGGGTCTGCACCATCGTCCGTAATGATCGTATTCACCGCACGGGTCTGTACACTCGTCGCAATGGAACGGCGGCCGAGCTTCGTATGGTCGAGCAGCGCAACGATCCGCGAGGCGTTGGCCGCCATCAGCTTTTTCAACTCCGCCTCATACAAGCTGAAGTCCGTCATCCCTTCTTCGAGCGTAAAACCTAAGGAAGACGTAAAGAACAGGTCGGCATGAATCTCCTCCAGAATCGTCCGTCCAAGCACACCCTCGACCGATCCGGATCCCGGCCGCAGCACACCGCCGATTAGGATAACGTTAATGCGCGGATTGCGGTTCAGCGTCAGCGCCGCCTCCACCCCGTTCGTAACGACGGTCAAATAATCGCAATCGACGAGCGCCTTTGCAAGTTCCAGCACGGTCGAGCTCGCATCGAGCAAAATACACTGCCCCTGATGAACAAGCTCCGCCGCTTTGCGGCCGATCGCTTGCTTCAGCTCGGTGTTCAGCTCGGTCCGGTAAGTAACGCGCAAATCTTGGAACGACGGCTTCTTTGCCCGTACCGGCACCGCTCCGCCGTGCGTCCGCTCGAGCAGTCCCTCCTCCTCCATCTGCCTCAGATCGGCGCGCAGCGTGCCTTCCGATACGTGAAGTTGGCGCGCCAGCTCTTTGACAATCACTTGCTTGTGCTGCTGCAACAGCTGTAATATTTGTTCCCGGCGATGTGGGGCGAACATCGTATATTCCTCCTAATAATCCCGTCAAACGGTCATCTATTATTGCTATTATATCGAATTTCGGCATTAAACAACAGAAAACAACAACCATATAAATGGCCATCTCATGCCTTTCAATAGATAGAGTTTGTCCTTCTAGCAACCCGCTCCAACGAAGTTGCCAACCGTTCCGTGCATCGGCGGCAAGCCTTCCTTCATTGTAATTTGTACAATGAAATCGGCTCTGCCCTCTTCTCGTCCCCGCTTCGTTGCACTTTATACAACAGAATAGGTTTCCTAGCAGGACACAAACTGGTCTTTCCAATAAAATGCTGCTATCCGGTTGTACAGAATACAACAAGCACATCGAATCGAGCAAATTGTCCGTTTTCATTGTACAAAGTGCAATGAGTAAGCATTACATCCGGGATCCCTACCCATGACGTTCACCAGTACGACAACTACAACTCCTCGCCCATTCCAAAAAAAAGCAGGGCCGTCCTTCGCCATACGGCATAGGACGGCCCTGCTGAACCGCCAGACAGCGGCGGCGGCTTGAGCGAATGCAACAACGGGTCGCGTTACGCTTGCAGCTTGTTGAACGTGTCAGTCAGAATCGGCACGATTTGTTTCTTACGGGATACGACGCCTTTCAGGACAGCCGTATTGTTCGACAGCGTAACGTTGTATGCTTGCTCGACAACATTAGCGGAACGGCCGAGTGCAAGACCGACCGAATCATTCGTCAGAATGTCCGTTACGGCGAACAGGAACAGGTCAAGGCCTTTCTCATCGATGATCGCGTTCATCGCAGCTTCCAGCTCGCCTTGACGGGACATTACGTCATTCGTGTCAACTGCGTTCACTTGCGCGATTTCGACTTTAGCGCCGCCCATCAAGAACTCTTTAGCATCGAGGGAGATCAGCTGTGCGATCGATTTGTCGCTCAGGTCAGCGCCGGCTTTCAGCATAGCCAGACCGTAGCTGTCTGCGTCCACACCTGCGATTGCCGCGAGCTCACGAGCTGCGTCAACGTCTTCTTGCGTGCAGGTAGGCGATTTGAACAGCAGGGAGTCGGAGATGATTGCCGACAGCATCAGACCCGCGATTTCTTTACGGATTTGAACGCCTTTCTCTTTGTAAATTTTATTCAGAATCGTCGCCGTACAGCCAACTGGCTCAGCGCGGTAGTACAGCGGGTCAGACGTTTCGAAATTCGCGATCCGGTGGTGGTCGATAACTTCGAGTACGCGTACGTCCGCGATATCGTTAGCGCTTTGCTGACGCTCGTTGTGGTCGACGAGAATAACTTCTTTCGCTTCAGCTGCAACCGCTTCAACAAGACGCGGTGCTGCGATGCCGAATTGATCCAGCGCGTATTGCGTTTCGCCGTTTACTTCGCCAAGGCGGATCGCTTCTGCGTCAACGCCCAGTTGTTTCTTCAGCTCCGCATATGCGATAGCCGAGCAAATCGTATCCGTGTCCGGGTTTTTATGTCCGAATACAAGAACTTTAGCCATGATTCAGTTTCGCTCCTTCAATAACGATATTAAATTCCGGCATTCCTCTCCTTAGCTTAACGTATAAGGGAGAAATAGGCTTGTCCCTTATCATAGCACACATATCGGAATATTTTCACGCCGAAAATGACCGAATTTGCCCGCTCGGCTCCCGTAATATGACAATATGCTGACAAAGCGCCGCAGCCGCTCCTAAGGAGCGGCTGCATGGAAAAGATACTATTCGCAGACAAGCAATTCCTCCCCCTCAAATGGCAAGGACAAGGACGTCCGTTTGCAGTCCGGATGACTTCGTCTGTTACTCTTTCACAAGCGCATCGATCGCTGCTTTCGTCTCGGCGCTGAACCCGCGGAAGAACGCGACCAGCTCGTCGTTGCACAAGCCCGCGTTGTACAGCATCTGGATCATAACAAGTTCCGCATGGCCCTTGTCGTTCGAAGTTGTAATGTAGCCCGCGCTTTTCGCAGCGACGATCGCATCGTTCGCCCAAGCTGGCGGCGTCTGATTGCCGGACATATTCACGCGCTGCTCCAATGCCGCCACCCGGTTCGCCAAATCTTCCATCTGCTGCTTCTCCGCATCCGTCATCGGCTGTCCCTCCCCATCCTCTTCCGAGCCATAAGCCGCCGCCAGCTCCGCTTCTGTTCCTTTATATTCGTTCAAGTCGACCGGACCGCTAATACCGTCAACCGACCGGGTGCCGTCCGGCCGCACGCCGCCCTGCGAACCGTCGCTGTACTGCCAGAACGTCCAACTGGTCCATGCGCCGAAATCCTCGGGAGGATCGTTCGCATACCGTGCCATCCACAGTTCGTAAGCAGCCAGCGAGTCGTCAAAGTAGGTTTCGGCAAAATAAGGATACGAGTACACGATCGGCCGCACGCCGATGAGCCGTTCTGCTTCCTCTAAGAACGCATGCGCGACCTTCGTCACCTCAGACCGTCCCATCCCTGCCGCAGCGGACTCGTAGTCCATCACGGGCGGCAGTTGAAAAGACGAGGCGCCGCCTGCCGCCGCTATCGCCGCAGCAAAATTCGCCGCCTCCTGCTTCGCATCAGCTTCACTCGCAGCGTCCACGAAGTGATACGCGCCGGCAAGGACGCCTGCCGCCCGCGCTCCTGACGCATTCGACTGGAACATGTCATCGCGGTAGCTCTGCCCTTGGCTCGCTTTCAGGAAAGCGAACGCAATGCCATCCGCCTTCACCTTGGACCAATTGACGCTCCCTTGATAATGGGACACATCGATTCCTTGCGCATTGCCAGCGCTTCTTGCCTGCATAACGGATAATCCGCCCCCTTCACAATAGGCAAATGCAGTTCATTGTATGCCTGAAAAGCCGTTTCATGTAACTATTTTCAAAGCCGCCCTTTCGTTCAGAGGCAGTTATCATATAAAATAGGAGAGAGTTGCCTAGCAGCATCAGATGAAATACTCGGAAGCTACATACAGAAAGGAACGTTCTAATGATCATTCAACCGAAATCACGCGGGTTTATTTGCACGACGGCGCATCCGGAAGGCTGCGCTAGCCAAGTACAGCGTCAAATCGAATATGTCCAAAGCAAGCCTGCCATCAACGGTCCGCGCAACGTGCTCGTCGTCGGCGCATCGACCGGCTACGGCCTCGCTTCCCGCATCGTAGCCTCTTTCGCATCGGGCGCCAACACGATCGGCGTATACTTCGACAAAGCGGCGGAAGGCGTACGCACGGCATCGGCAGGCTGGTACAATTCCGCTGCATTCGAGCAAGCGGCTGCGGCAGCAGGCAATAAATCGTTCAGCATCGTAGGCGATGCGTTCTCCGACGAAATCAAAGCGAAGACGCTTGACCTGATCCGTACCGAGCTCGGCCAGATCGACCTCGTCGTATACAGCGTTGCATCCCCGCGCCGCACGCATCCGAAGACGGGCGAATCGTTCGCATCGGTCATTAAGCCGCTCGGCGAGACGTACTCCAACAAAACCGTCAACTTCCATAACGGAGAAGTCACGACGGCGACGATCGAGCCTGCGACGGAGGACGAGCTTCGCCAGACGATCGCTGTCATGGGCGGCGAAGACTGGGAGATGTGGATCGACGAGTTGCAAAAGGCTGGCCTGCTGGCTGACAACGCAACAACGGTCGCTTACTCGTACCTCGGACCGGAAATTACGCACGCGGTCTACAAGGAAGGTACGATCGGCGCAGCGAAGGACGATCTCGAAGTAACGTCGAAGCGTCTGAACGAGAAACTCGCAGCTAGCGGCGGCCGTTCGTTCATTTCGGTCAACAAAGCGCTTGTTACACAATCGAGCTCGGCTATTCCTGTCGTGCCGCTGTACATCTCCGCGCTGTACAAGGTCATGAAAGAAAAAGGACTGCACGAAGGCTGCATCGAGCAAATGTACCGCCTGTTCAGCGAGCGTCTGTACGGCGCTGCGCCAGCGGCACTCGACGAGAAGGGCCGCATCCGCATCGACGACTGGGAAATGCGCGATGACGTGCAAGCCGAAGTCGCTCAGCTGTGGGCGGATCTGACGACGGAGAACGTGTACGAGAAGTCCGATCTGCTCGGCTACCGCAAAGAGTTCTTCCAACTGTTCGGCTTCGAGACAGACGGCATCAACTACGAAGCGGATACGAATCCGGAAGTCGACATTCCGAACCTTCGTTAATTGAACAACATACAACTATAAGCCTCCGAGAGCTCTCGGGGGCTTTTTATTGCACCTTCCAGCCGAATCCCGCACAAAAGAAAAGCTGCCGCGCTAACCGTCACTTGACGATCTGCACAGCAGCTTCTGCTCCGGTTGTCGAAGACATTAAGCTTTCTTCTTCTGCCGGGTATAAATATCGATGTACACCGCCAGGATGAGGATGCCGCCCTTGACGATATACTGCCAGAACGATTCGAGGTTCATAAGACTCATGCCGTTATCGAGGCTCGCCATAACGAGCGCGCCGATAATGGCGCCTGCGATCGTGCCGGTGCCGCCCATCAAGCTTGTGCCGCCGATGACGCACGCTGCAATCGCATCGAGCTCATAGTTCTGGCCTGCGCTCATCGTTGCTGCGTTCAGCCTTGCCGTCAAGACGAGAGCAGCAATTGCGCCCAGCGTGTTGCACAGCACGAAGACGAGCAGAATGCGGCGCTTAATGTTGATGCCTGACAGACGAGCCGCTTCCGGGTTGCCGCCTATCGCATAGATATGGCGG
>NZ_BILZ01000028.1 GCF_004000825.1 Paenibacillus kobensis NBRC 15729
TTGCCTGACCGCCGGGCAAATCATGCAGAAGCATCTTTGCCGCTTTGCGAACAGCGGGCTTGCCGTGATCCGCATAGTCGTGCGCAATTTGCAGCACTTCAAGGGCCAGGCCTGGCGCGCTTTCGACGACGCGGCGCAGCGCCGCGAGCGCCCGGCCCGCGTGCTTGCCGTCCGCTGCGGTCAGCGCATCCCTCAATAGCGGATACACCGCTGCTGCAGCAGCCTCGCTTGACCGTGCTATGCCTCCGAGCGCATCCACCGCATAATCGCGTACGATCGTGCTCGAATCTTCGCGAATCGTCACCGCAAGCATCGCAGACAGAACGCTCGCCGTCTCCGGTATAAGATGCGCGGTCAGAGCAATGGCATGCATGGCCTCCCATCGCACCCGCGTCGTCTTATGAGACAACAGCGGCACGCATAAGGTCAAATAAGGAACAACCAGCTCCGGCCTCGATTCCGCCACTTTCGTCAACACTTCGCAGCAATCGCCCAGCAGCGCCGCATCGCGGCCGCTGAACGCTTCCGCTATTTCCGCAAGCAGCGCCGGTTCATCCAAGCACCGCTGCGCGGCAGCGCGATTGGCATCCTGCGATCGTTCGCCGACTTGGGATGACAGTTCCTTCAAAATACTCACAGGCAGTCGCTCCTTCAGGAACACGTCCTTAGCCAGTCCGTCCGGTCACACGGCGTCTTCAAGCATCGGGCTTGCAATTCGAATCGACTGCAGGACGACCGACATCTCTTCGCTGAGCTTCTCCAGCCGCAAGCGAAGCTGCTCTCCGTCCTCACCCGTCAGACAAGCCTGCACCGCCTCCGCCGTCTCCGCCAGCTCTTTCGCGCCAAGATTGGAGGCGACTCCCTTCAACGTATGGACGAACAATTCGGCCTGCTTGCGTTCGCCGGCCGCAACCGCTTCGGCGATCTCCGAAGCGGCATTCGCATGGTCACTTGCGAACCGGGTCAGAATGCCGAGGTAGAACGCCCGGTTGCCGCGCAGCCGCTCGACCGCTTCCGCCAGGTGAAGCCCCGGCAGCCGGTCCGGCATATCCGGGCGTTCTCCAGCCGGAGAAACCGCCGCTCGACGGTAGCTGAGCACGAAACGCTGCAGCAGCGCATACAGCTGTGCTGGTTCGAATGGCTTCGTAATGTACGAGTTCATCCCATTCTCGAGCACCTTCTCCTTCACGCCCTTCATCGCATCGGCTGTCATCGCGATAATGGGTACATCCTTCCCGTCTTCCCGCTGCCGAATGCGGCGGGTCGCTTCGATCCCGTCCATCACCGGCATTTGCAAATCCATCAAGATGATGTCATAACGTTTGGTATCCAGCAGCTCCAGCGCTTCTGCGCCGTTCGATGCGATATCGACCGTGGCGCCAATCCCTTTCAACATCTCCAAGGCCACCTGCTGGTTAATTTCATTATCTTCAACCAGGAGAATCGACGTTTCCCGCAGCGCATCATAATGGATCTGCTGCTCCTTCTCCTTGCCGATATGCTGCTTGTCCAATACATGCTTATGGAATAAGCCCACCATTTCGTTATAAAGCTGAGACTGGCTCATCGGGTAATACAGCACTTTCTCAATCGGTGTATAACGGATACGCTGCTGCAACTCCAGATCGTGATAGGCGCTGACGAGCACAATAACCTGCATCGGCGAAGAGCCATATTGATTGATTCGTTCGGCCAATTGAATCGGATCATCATGATTGAGCTTCCAATCGA
The DNA here is from genome assembly GCF_004000825.1 of Paenibacillus kobensis NBRC 15729. GTDB lineage: Bacteria > Bacillota > Bacilli > Paenibacillales > Paenibacillaceae > Paenibacillus_T > Paenibacillus_T kobensis. Next base: position 1,732 of record NZ_BILZ01000028.1, read on the forward strand.
CAATAACAAGATCGAACCTTGCGCCTGAATACAACTGCTGAGCGGCAGCATCCTCCGAATCCGCTATGGCGACTTGGAATTGGAACTGCTCCAACTGGCATGTAAGCACCTTCTGCATATCCGGCTCGTCGCATACCAGAAGCACATTCAAGAACCGGACTGGACTGTCCTTCTGAATGTTGACGAATGTGCGCGAACACAATTCGAACCGTGCCGTGAACGTAAAGCAGCTGCCTTGCCCTGGCTCGCTCTCGACCGACATCTCTCCGCCCATTCGTTCAACGAGCTCCTTGCTGATGACGAGGCCGAGTCCTGTTCCTCCATATTTGCGGGTTGTCGACATATCCGCTTGCGTAAAATGCCGGAACAGCCTCGTCTGCTGCTCCATCGTCATGCCAATTCCCGTATCGCTTACGGAACAGCGAAGCGTTGCAGCCATATCCTCCTGCGGCGAATGCTCACGCTCAATCTCAACCGTAATTTCTCCCCGGTCGGTGAATTTCACGGCATTGTTCAGCAAGTTAATGAGCACTTGGCTCAACCGGTGCGGATCTCCGACGAGCATCTGCGGAACCTCGTAATGAATCGCGAAATGAAGGTCGAGCCTTTTCTCGTAAGCCTTCACGTTGATGACGCTGGAAACGTTATGAAGCACCTCGAACAGGTCGAAATCGATCTGCTCGAGCACGATTTTGTTCGCTTCGATTTTGGAATAGTCCAATATATCGTTAATGATCGTAATGAGGTTGTTAGCGGAGAGCATCATCTTGTTCGAATAGTCCTGCTGGCGCTCTGTCAATTCCGTCCGCCTCATCAAATGGTTAAGACCAATAATAGCATTCATAGGCGTCCGTATCTCGTGGCTCATATTAGCCAAAAACTCGCTCTTCGCCTTGTTCGCCGATTCTGCCGACTGCTTCGCGTCCGCTAGCAGCGCGTTGTTGTGTTCCAGCTCCTGCGTTCGCTGCTCGACGAGCTCTTCCAGATGATTCTTGTAATGCATGAGCGTCTGCTCCGTCTCGTACCTCTTAATCTCATAAGCCATGACGGAGTAAAACAACGGTACAGCTGCCGTATGAAAAAGAATAAACGTTTGGTCGAACTCGCGGAAGAATAACTCGACTCCCTCGGCCGGCGCTAAGAGAGCCCATAGAACCGTTTGCCCCCTACCGCGAACCCGATCAACCAAGCGATCCATATGAACCATCGAACATATTTCATCCGAAGATAATAGCCGGCAATGCTTATCAAAGACGTACAAATGAGCGCTCCCAATGGAAAAATGACCGCTCCGCCGAGCGTCAGCCGGTAACCGCCTATAACAGCCGCCGTAATTAGCACGGCCCACGGTCCGCCGAATATGCCCGACAGCGCAACGCTGACAAGCCGGGCATCCATATGCAGACTGTGGCTGGTCGCAAGCGGCATCTGCATAATAAGCAACCCCAGTAAGCTGAACAGCAAGCCAAAGCTCACCTTCTTCCACCCAATTACCGTCTTGGAAGACAAGTAAGGGTAGATCCACCTGGTCACAACGATCATCCCGATCAGCAGCGTGCTGTACTGGCTGAAATAGATGAGAACATTCATATTCATCATGACCCGCTCCTATTGAACGATATTGACCTTGCAAAAAGATGGTAGCATGCCCAAAGGCGCAAAAGCAACGAGATTTCGACATCCTTCGAGCGCGTCCATTTTCCATCCATCCAAATAAAAAGTTGAGCGGCTTCACGAGCCGCTCAACCTTAAACCGCTTTGCTTTTTTCGTTACCTTTTATATTTAAACACCTCAATCGACTCGTGCAGACGCTCCGCCAGCGTCGCTAGCTCTTGAGAGGCGACCGCCGTTTGCTCCGCTGCAGCCGCAGCCTCCTCGCTGACTGCCGCGACCGATTCGATCGCCAAGAGCACATCGGACGCTTTGGCCGATTGCTCTGCGCTCGATTCGGCAATATCGTTCACCTTGTCCGATACCTCGCTCACTTTCACGACGATTCCGTCGAACGATTGCCGTGTCTGTGCGAACTGCTGCACGCCTTCGCTGACCGCTTTGACGCACGTCGTTGTGTTGTCCTGCATCCCGTGAATGATGGAAGCGATCTGCTTCGTCGCATTGCCGCTTCGTTCCGCGAGCTTGCGGACTTCACCGGCCACGACGGCGAAGCCGCGTCCCTGGTCGCCCGCTCTCGCCGCCTCGATCGCCGCGTTGAGCGCAAGCAGATTCGTCTGCTCCGCAATTTCGTTAATGACTTGCACGATGTCGCCGATCTGCTTCGAATCCCGCTCCAGTGTCTCCATCTTCTGATTGACCTGCTCCATCGTGTCGATCGAACCGTTAATTTGGTCCATGCCTTGCTGAGCAATCTGAACCGCATCGCCGGAATAATCGCGTGCCTGCTTCGCGTTATTCGATACAAGCTCCACGGCCCGCTCCAAATCATCGAACAGATCGGACATCGTAAGCGCGCGGTCGGCTTGATCGACGCTGCCCCTTGCCACCTCATCGGTGCTTGCTGTAATTTCTTCGGCGGAAGCCGCTACGCTGATCGAAGCCGCATTCACCTGCTCGATCGTCGATGACAACGAATCCAGCATACCGTTCATGTGGGAAGCGAGTTCCCCAAGCTCATCCTTCGTCTTGATGCGAAGCCGCGGACGGAAGTCGCCTTTGGACAGCTGCTGCACAACTTCCGTTATGTAGACGATCGGCTTGGCCAATCTCGTTGTGAACACGTATGTGATCGCAATAGCAACCAGCGTTACGAGTGCGGCGGCAATAAGCGTCGTCCGCATCATGTCCGTGATCGGCTCTGTCAGTTCCGTCTCCGGCACCGCCATCTGAATGACGTAGCCGTTCTTAGTCGCGCTGGAATGTCCAATCTTATGTACGCCGTTGAACGTATAATTGTAGCTGACATCCTTGTTCCCGTTCCTGACCGTTTGAAACGCCGCAAGCGATTCCGGCATGCCTAGATCGGCCAACTTCGTACCGATCAGCTCCGGTTTCGGATGGCTCTGAACAATGCCTTGGCTGTCTACGAGCACTGCATAACCGGTCTTGCCGATGGACGCTTCACTGACGCTTTTAGCCGCTTCGCTGATCGAGTAGCTCGTTGCATAGAAGCCGAATGGCATACCGTTCTTCAACAGCGGCACCGCGAACGTCACAACGAGCTTCGAAGAATCGTTAAGCGCCGGCACCGGATCGGAAATAAAAGGCTTGCCCTGCTCAACTGCTTGAATATAAGGGCGGCTCGCCAAGTCCAGCAGCTTCCCGTTTTGATCAAAGCTGTTCTTGCCGGTCAAATCAAGCGAATAGGCGGAAACCGTGTATTCCGGATTGCCTGTCGCGAAAGCAGTAACAAGCGCCTGATGCTTTGCCGCGTCCGTCCCGTACGACATCCCGATATTCGCCGCAGCTTCCAGCTTCGCGAACTTGGATTGGATTTCTTGATCCAGCTTCAGAGCAATGATATCGGTCTGCCAGCCAAGATCTTTTTTGATCTGCTTCTGGAACATCGCAGAGTTCGGAATAAACAACGAGAACGCCATAGATGCGATAATGACGACCGCAATTAAGAAAGTAGCGAGCATAAGCCGCGTGGACAATTTGCGAATTTGGAACATTTGTTTGAAACGAGCATTTTTCACCGCTTCTCCACTGCCTCTCACATGGAATTACCTTGGTTTGCTGTTCAACTCTTCTTGTTCCAGCATGGCCGAAGACCTCGATTTCTGCTTCGGAATGGTATGGGAACAGATAAGCAAACGTATCGCCGCCCATTCGTACTGTACGGGCGCTCTCACCGCCAAGCTTTTGCAGCTTGCGGGCCATATTCATCAGAAGCTGGTCACCGGCATCGTCCCCGTATGTTTCGTTCACTAGTTTGAAATGATCCAGTCCGATGAACTGCAGCGCTCATTTCTTCTCCCTGTATGGCTTGCTTGGATGCCGAACAGCTCACCGGTACAGCTTGAATGTATACGTCCATCTCCGGCATTTCAGCATCCATAACAATAAGATCAGGCTGCAGCTGAGCGGCCTGATCTTATTCGGTAAGGCATGTGCTTCAGCACGCTCCATGCCCGGCGCTTTGATGCTTGCGTACGGATCCGCCGGTGAAGTCAATCGATTGAGCAGCCTCGCTCCTTGCTTTGAATAGAAAACGGAGCACGGAGCCATTAATGTTCTCGGCTTTCATCGAATACGTGATCAACACGTATTGCTCGTTGCTTCGGAATTCCAATTCGCTTGCCACTGCGCGCGGATAGGCTTGCTCCTGGCGTTCCGCTCTGAAATACTCAAACGGGAGCGTAACAGAATACTCGAAGCAGGCCAGGCCGTTATGGTTCGTCATTCGAAAAAATTCATGGCACTTCAATCGGTCGCGGTGCCAATGGCTGATATGATCATCAAGAAGCGATTCGACCCAATCTTCTTCATGTTTTAAACAATTAGCAACGAATTGGCTCCTGTAATAAGGAAGCAAATTCATGCTCTCACCTCCGCGCTCATTCAATCTACAACGAAGTATAAACAGTAATTATTAGGAAAGTTCTTCTGAATGTATTTGCTGTTTATTAATATTGCTGCAATAAATATAAAAGCCGCCTGCCTCCATGTCGGGGAGCAGACGGCGAATGCGTGCTTTCTCTCATTCAATCTTATTCAATTGCTTCTATGGTTGAAAGCGAGCTGATGATCATATTGACTTCAGCCATTACGGCGTCCAGCGCCGGACGGTAGGCGGACGGATTGTCGAGCAGCGCCGCCTCCAGTTGGATGGCCGCAACGGCTAGCCGGTGAGCGGACAGATTGCGGGCAACGCCGATCAGCGTATGCGCCTCGCGCTCCGCCGCCCGTTGCTGGCCTTCCTCCATCAGCCGGATAAGCCGGTCGGCGAATGCCGTGTACTCTTTTTTGAACAATTGCAAAATGTGAACCAGAATCGAGCCTCTTCCTTCCAGCCGTTGCAGCACACCATCCATGTCGACGCCTTTCACCTTGAGCCGGATATCATGTATTAATGCACGCTCAGCCGCCTTCTTGCTGTGCAGCCGAACGGACTTCAGCCACTTGTCCATACATTGGCTTAACAATTCGGCATCGAGCGGCTTCAGCACAATATCGTTAATGCCAACTTCATAATACGTCTGGTGATCATGCTGCATGGCATTGGCAGTCAGTGCAATGATCGGGATGTCGTTGTACGCTTCCTGTTCGCGAATCCGCTTGGACGTCTCGTAGCCGTTCAATAATGGCATATACATATCCATCAGAATGATATCGATTCCGCCTGCCTCCAGCAGTTCAAGCGCCTCGAGTCCGTTGCCTGCGACGACGACGTCGAAGCCCCGGTATTGGAGCAGCTCTATCGCCACTTGCTGATTAATGATATTGTCCTCGACAAGCAGCACCCGGGTACCCGCCGTTTGAACCGCATCTTGGCCGGGAATACCGTCCGCCGCCATTTCAGCAGCAGCCGTCACCGGGCTCCGCTGCGCAATTCGCTGCAGCGTCCGGAACAGTTCGAGCCGGCTTGTCGGCTTATTGAGCATCGCATCCGGCAGCCGGCCGTCCATCATTTGCATAATCTCTTCTCTTGCGTATGCAGACGATGTAGCGACAACTGAGACCGGTTTGCCGTCAATCGAGCCCATCAACCGATTCCATGTATGTTCACCGTACATATCATCCATCTCCATATCGAGTAAGACGCAATCTACCGGATAGCCAGAGTTATTCGCACCTTCAATGAAAGCATACAGATGCTCCCATGTCGGCGAGGTCGTAACGCGGCATCCGAACGATTGGATCGACCGAACCATCAAATCCCGCATAATCACGCTATCTTCGACGAGATGAACGTGGAAAGGACCGTTCCCCGTCTCAATCGTCCAATTCCGCAGCTCGCAGTCTTTCGTAACGGCGTAATCAAGCTCGAATTGGAACCGGCTCCCGACGCCAGACTCGCTCACGACCCACATTTCTCCGCCCAGCAATGCCACGAGCTCCTTCACGATCGGCAGCCCGAGCCCCGTGCCGGACAATGTTTTGCCGCTGTCATGCTCAGCTTGCCAGAATGGCTCGTACACCATGCGGACCTGTTCGTCCGACATGCCCATACCAGTGTCTTCTACCGTGAACCGGAGCCTTACTCCGTTATCTGTTTGACTGACCCGTTGAACGCGTATGAGGACATGCCCTTCGTCCGTAAACTTGATCGCATTGCTGCACAAATTCATTAGGATTTGCTTCAGCCTGAGCGGATCTCCAACAACCCGGTCCGGCAGCCCTGCTTCCGAATCGAGGATGACTTCGATCTGCTTAATACCTTTCAACACGCCGAGCGTGCTCGTCAGCTCGTACAGCAATTCATCCATTTGAAATTCGATCCGCTCCATGTTCAATTTGCCGGCTTCAATTTTGGACAGATCGAGAATATCGGTAATGATGCCAAGAAGCAGATGGGAGGAAGACAGTATTTTATGCACATAATCTTGCTGAATATCCGTCAGTTCAGTCTGCTTCATCAACTGCGACATGCCGATAATGCCGTTCAGCGGTGTGCGAATCTCGTGACTGACCCTCGCGAGAAACCGGCTCTTGGCTTGGCTTTCCCGGTCGGCCAGCTTCAAATCTGTAATTTCGTGCATGCTGCATATAAGCGACAGACCTTCTTCGGCGGCTCCGGTAATAATCGACAGCGTAACATAATACTCACTATGCCGTCCGTCTGCCTCCACGACGCTCGTCTCGAACCGTTTCTTCTTGCCTGAAGTGACAAGCTCGGTCAGCTTGTTCCGCCACTGGCTTTCATTTATCGTCCAATTCAAATCGAACAGCCCGAGTCCGCAGTCCGCAATCTTCTCCGGCTCAACGCCGACGACTTGGCCGAAGTAACTGTTCGCGAACCGGATTCTCCCGTCCATATCCAGCTCCAGAATACAATCCTGCGGATTCTCCGCAAGCGACCGGTAGCGCGCTTCATTCGCGCTTATTCTTTTTTCCGCTCTTTTGCTATCGGTTACGTCCATGACGCAGCCGATGATCGACGTAACTTTGCCCTCCTCCACAATGGGCTCCAGCGTTACCCATAAGTTAAAACCGGCCATTTGTCCTTCGAAACTGCACGGTTGGCCGCTCTCCCATGTTTTCTCATACTTGGAAGCAAGGTACGCAATATCGGCGTCGTGAGTGAGTACATTGAACGCCTTCAAATCTTCCATATAATCCTGATCGATTCCGATCGCCCGCTGCATGAGCTTCCCGCTAATCATTTTATATACAAACTGTCCGTCTGCCTTTACTAATTTGAACGTGAGCCCGTGCTGCAAGCTTAACGCGCTGTGCAGTTCGTCTCTTGCCACTTCCAATTCGGAACGCCATTCGTCCACCCGCTGCAAATAACGAAGCAGCGAGCCGATAAACATAGTGCCGAACAAGCTTACCAATAGGAAGGACCACACTTGTCGATCGAAGGGCGGCACATCCAGTACAATGCCAGCCAGCGTAAAAATGGCGGCCGGCACAACCGCCAGCAGAAGCCACCGGTACCAGAACGAGCGGATGTATTGAATCGTAACATCGGCGATCAACCAGTTGATCAGACCGACCACGACCGATCTGAACCAGACGGACGGATCATTCCATTCGGGAATCGTCATAATCACAATAGAGAGAATGCCGGCACGGACGCCGCCAAAATAAACCGCGATCATCATCGCGATCGTCCGCAAATCAAGCACATAGTCCGATCCGTAAGTGACGCCGAAGCGATGTAGAATAATACCGGTTAATCCGCAGTACATTCCTGTCGATATAATGCGAAGGGCGGATGACATCCGGCTCACCAGCGGATGGTAATACAGCTGCACGCCTATAAACACGAAAATCGCAAGCAAGGCTAAATTCAATATGTAGTGTTCAAACATGAGTCTGTATTCCTCCTGATGATAAGCCATCATACAACGACGTAAGTCTTACTCTATTATACTTAAATAACGATAGACGGGCATATTTCGACATAATATAATAATTATGGAGATTAAAATATTAGGAAAGTATTAGTTTTGCTAACATTCGTTTGATTAAGGCGGGAGCATCCATGACTAAAGTTCTAATAATTGAAGATGACAACATCTTTGGAGACATGTTGAGCCTCTATCTCACGGAAGAGCAATATGAAGTGACTCGCGTTCCAAGTGCCGGAGAAGGGATTCGTTCACTTACGGACTTTCCGCCCAACGTCATTCTACTAGATTTAATGCTGCCAGACACCGAAGGTATTAACGCTTGCGCTTTGCTAAGAGAATATACGAATATCCCGATCATTGTTACCTCAGCCGAGACGAAGGTATCGGAACGCATTCAATCCCTCTCTGAGGGAGCAGACGACTACCTATGCAAGCCGTTCAGCATGCAGGAGTTGAAAGCCCGCATTGAAGCCGTCCTGCGCCGCACGAGTTCACTGTCCTTTGCGGCACATACAGCCAATGCAGCTCCAGCCGTACCGCCAGCTGCGGACGATTGGGTGTTGACGCTCGACATGGCTCGCCGTCTTCTTATTTGCAACGGACAAGAGATTGAGACGACCTATTCCGAGTTCGAAATTATGAAGCTGTTGTACCATAATCCAGCCAAAGTGTTCAGCCGCGAAGAGCTCATCAACGCAATACGCGGCATCGATTCCTATATTAATGAACGAGCCATTGACGTACACATTACAAATCTCCGCAAGAAAATCGAGAACAATCCGAAGGAGCCCCAATATATTAAGACCGTCTGGGGCGTCGGTTACAAGTTTGTAAAAAAATAAGAGGGGGCAATCTCCCCCTCTATATTGAATATCCGCCCAGCATACCTTGCAATACATCTACGTTTAATTGAAAGACCAGCCCTTGTTCCTCTGTTCGATACACGCTATCTATCGCCATCTGCTTCGCGCGGACATCTGCCGGCACCACCCGCACTCCACCCTTCTCCGGCATCGTTATTTGCTCCATCTGTTAAGCGCCGTCACGAGTCTCGCCTGACAATATTCCGCGTTGTCGCTGTACATGCTGCCGTCCACGAGCAGTGCGCTCATACAGATGGACATCAGTTTCCGGACACTCGTAATGTTCATCTTCTTAAAAATGTTCGCGACATGATTTTTTACTGTCTTCTCGCTAATGCACAGACTGTCCGCCAGTTCCTGATTCGTGCAGCCTTTGAACACGATTAAGGAGATGACTTCAAACTCCCGCCGCGTTAAGCCGCTTTCGTTACACCCGCTGGATTTCATTCGTTTATCTCTTCCCTTACGATATTTTGTAGCGTTCGAGGTTTCATTCCCTTTGTAATAGCCGTTCCGAATCGTACAACAAGATTATTAAAATGAAAGAAGAAAAAGTATTAACGGATCATTTTATTTCTTCATAATTGTTTAAAAAATAACGGACACGCACAACACAACAAAAAAACCCGGTCTCCTTCTCACTTGAAGGAACCGAGTTTTTTGGGAAGCACCAGCTTGTAGCCGACGCCGCGGATGGATTCAATTTGCACGGATTGCTGACCGAGCTCCAGCTTCTTGCGAAGCGAACTGACATGCACGTCCACCGTACGTTGGCCGCCGATATAATCGAAGCCCCATACGATATTCATAAGATCATCCCTCGTTACAACCATGCTTGGCCGCTGTACCAGGTAGAGCAGCACCTCGAATTCTTTCGGCCGCAGCGGCACCGTCTCACCGTTGAGCACAACCTCGTACTTCTCCGGATAAATCGCCAGATCGCCGGCCATAATGACCTTTTCGTTCGACTCGACGGCTGCTTTGCCTTCGTCCTGCTGCGTACGTCGCAGAACAGCGGATACGCGAGCGAGCAACTCGGCTACGCCGAAAGGCTTCGTGATATAATCGTCCGCCCCGTGCTTCAAACCTTGAACGACTTCTTCTTCGGCGTTGCGTGCAGTCAGAATAATGATCGGCGTACGAACGCCGTTCTGACGCAGCTTCGACAAGATCTCGAAGCCGTTCATGCCAGGCAACATAATATCCAGAATAATCAGATCGAAGCTTCGTTGAAGCGCCGTCTGCAGTCCCTCTCCACCATGATCGATGACCGTCGTCTCATAGCCTTCCTGCGTCAAGTTATACGACAATAATCGGGCCAAAGTCGGTTCGTCTTCGATGACTAGCACCTTATGCGACATGGATACCTCCAATTCGCTTATCGCCGGCAAGCGACAATCTGCGCAAGTTACATTTTACAACTATTTTATCATGGTTTCGTAAACTTCGGTCAACCCTTTTCTTACAGAAGCTAGGGATGAATGACAGGAAGCTCGATAACGAACGTCGTTCCAACGCCCACTTCGCTGTCTACAGCTATCGTTCCGTTATGCAGCTCGACAAGATGTTTGACGATCGACAGGCCTAGTCCCGTACCGCCTGAGCTGCGCGAACGCGCTTTATCGACTCGGTAGAAACGTTCGAAAATACGCGGCAAATCTTTTTTCGGTATGCCGATTCCAGTGTCTTTTATAATAATTCGGATCCGGTCGTAATCATCGCGCGCCTCATCGTCCAATTGCGCTGTATGACTGTACGATGCTGGCCATACCGGCTCGACTATAAGTGTAACCTTCCCGCCGTCAGGCGTATAGCTTATCCCGTTCGCCAGCAGATTCATAATAATTTGCCGCAGACGGTCTTCATCCGCTTCGACATAAATGTCACCGTCAGCTACAAGTTTCAGCTCGATCGCTTTGCGCGCCGCCTCCGCCTCCAGCAACTGAAGCGTCTTCGCGGCGAATGTGCCCATTTCGACGGGAGAGAACAGAAGCGGAACGCGGCGGGATTCGATCTTCGACAACTCTAGAATGTCGCCGATCAGACGGTTAAGCCGTTCGCTCTCATCATAGATGATCTGAAGGAATGAGCGCGATGTCTCCTCATCCTTAACCGCGCCGCTGAGCAGCGTTTCCGCAAAGCCTTTCACTGCCGCAACCGGCGTCTTCAGCTCGTGCGATACGTTGGCAACGAATTCGCTTCGCATCCGCTCCAGACGGCGGATCGCTGACACGTCCTGCAGGACGAGCAGTACGCCTGTAAATTCATCTTGATCCTGCATAACCGGTACGATGTTGAGCTCGAGCAGCCTCTCTTCCGGATAGTAGAACGTCATCTCATCATGAATGTAAGACTGTTTCTCGAACGCCTCCCGGATAAGCTGCGTCAGCTCATGCTGCTGCCTCGCATCCGTATAATGACGGCCGACAAGCTCTTTCGACGAGAAGCCAAGTATCTCTTCCGCTCTGCGGCTGATCAGCACGATACGGCCTGTCCGGTCAATCATGACGATGCCGTTAATCATATTATCGAGCACGCTCTCCAATTGGCTTTCATTCCGGCGAATCCGCTCCATCTGCTCCTGCAAGCTGTCCGCCATCGCATTGATCGCGCTTCCGAGCTCTCCTATTTCATCATTTTTCACGACGGTAACTCTCGCCCGGTAATCCATGCGTTGAATCCGTTTCGCTACTGCCGTAATCTGCTCTAGCGGACGCGTCATCCCTTGCGCAACCCGGAAACTGACTAACGCGCCGACCAAGAACAGAACAAGCAGCCATACGATAAGCGCCGTCCACAAATCCCGAATGCTTTGATCTACACTAGCAAGACTCATAGCAAGACGAATAACATAGTTATCCTGCCCGACTTGGACCGTTTTCGCTACATACAGCATGTTCGTATTCATCGTATCGCTAAGACGAATCGTGCGGCCCGTGCCTTCTGACAGCGCTTGCTGCACCTCTTTGCGCTGTAGATGATTGTCCATCGTTCTCGGGTCGTGGTAGGAATCTCCCAGCACAAGCCCGTCCGGACGAATGAAGGTAGTGCGGGCACCCGTATCGCGGTTCAAGTCGTCTGCCAATCTCGTATAATAATCAAATTGCTCCGACATGTTCTCGCCCGGAGGAGCCCACTTCATACCGCTTGCAATAATCGAGATTTCGCGAACCATACTGCTCTCTAGTCCTTGAATGTGCTTGCTCTTGAACATATTAGCCATAATAAGCCCGGAGGCTAGTACGGATAACCCGATAATGCCGATCATAATAAGCGTCAACCGTGTGCGAAAATTGTTCATCACCTTACGTCATCTCCTGTCGCCATTCGGCAGCATACGACTTTATCGTACATGTATAGGAGCAGTTGCGCCAGCATCCCGTTTGTTAATTTTTTGTAAAATGTAATGATGCAGCGTCGCCATTGGCTGCTGAATCAGTATGGATAACACGACCGGCACAGCCGATAGCGGGCTAAAATATCCCATCGCTAATACAATGCCAAGCGATATATTGCGCATTCCGGACGCGTAAGACACTGTGACCTGCAGCTCCCGATTACGGTAAGGCATTGAGCCGAAGAAGCCGAGGGCATAGCACAAAGCAACGAGCAGAATGCTGACTGGAATGAGACGGACCATATCATGCTTTAACTGCTCGACATAAGGCTCAATTGCAGCCGCATTTAACGCGACAACCGCAACGAAGCACAGCTTGGACACAGGGGCGGTATAGGACTGAACGATGCCTTTAATACGCCCCCTCGAAAGCTCATGGAGCAGAACGCCAATTGCAGTCGGCGCAACGATAATAAGCACAAGATCGCGAATCATGCCGCCGGTATCGATATCAACGACCGCGCCGAACAGCAAGTGAAAGCCTGCAGGTACAACGAGCGGACTTAGCGCGGAATCCACGACGACGAGCGCCAGCATTAGCGCAACAATGCCGCCCGACATGCCGACCCATAGTACGGACGAAACACCAAGCGGAATAATCGCGAACAGCACCAACCCGACAACATAGGGTGAATCAGCGCCGAACAGCGCCGCTCCAATACCAAAAGCCGCCAGTGGAGCCGCCACATGTGTAAGCACGAACGTCCATGCCAATATGCCAGGTTGCCGCATCACTTGCCGCAGCTCCCCAATACCGCAGCCTATGGCCATCGACAACGTAACGAATGCGAATAGATAAGGTACCGCATCAACCATCGGACGCAGCGCCGACGAACATAGAAACCCTAGTACGAGCGATCCGGGGATAAGCAGAAACATCCATTTCTCAAACCATCGATTAAAAGCCACGAACCCCATATCCCCTCTCGGTACTCATAAGTAAGTTTCAGTATACTACGGTTTAATGAGAACAAGAAACAAGAGACCGCCCGAAATTTAGGACGCTCCCTCGCTTGTTTCCCTTATCACTTCCGGTGCTCTGATTGATACGCGTCGCATGGTTCACGTAGTTCTCGTAGTTTCACATGGTTCACACAGTTTCCTGTAGTTCACATAGTTCTCGTAGTTCTCGTAGTTCTCGTAGTTCTCGTAGTTCTCGTAGTTCTCATGTAGTTCTCGTAGTTTCACATAGCCTCACATAGCTTCACACTCGCCTTGCTGTCCCTTTGGTCCACTATCCCCTTAACTCAGGAAAGAATAGTTCTACTATAATCACCCAAATTGTTATCAAAAGCCACCCGGATTTCTACCAAAAAAAACATTGAAACAGGAACAAGTGTTCGGTATAATTACTTAAGAACACATGTTTTGATCGACCAAGTTCTTGTTCGATTAAAGGAGCGAATCCGCTATGCCGTTCCCTTCCTTGGAGTCTTTTTTGAATCATTATAACAATGAAGAAATCTGTTCTTCTTTCCTATTTCAATTGAAGTGGCCGCTCGGTTTTTGTTGCTCGGAATGTAATCATGGACGGGCGTATGCTGTCACGACTCGAAGGCTTCCGCTTTTCGAATGCGCAAGCTGCAAACACCAGCACTCTCTGACGAAGGGAACTGCCATGGAGAATAGCCGCACTCCGCTCCGCAAATGGTTTATCGCAATTTATTTGTTCGCCAGCTCTGAGGACGGCGTTAGTGCAATAAATCTAAGCCACACTATTCAGGTCACTTATAAGACTGCATGGCTGATGCTTCATAAGCTCCGTGATGCTCTGGATCAAGCTGAGTGTGATCCTCTTCTCAACGGCATTGTTCGCGTACAAGGCGGCGCATATGGCTCTCCATTTAATCCATATACCGAAAAGGATCCGCAACGCCACCCGCTTCTCGCAGGAGGATCTGTTCACGATACTGGCGAGGTAGATGTTTTAAGACTCCGAATCATTGACCCGCAGCATGTTCAACCCAACGGCTACATCTCCCATGACGGCGAACAAGAGTTCATTAAGGATGCCGTGTCTTTAACCGCGGCCGAAGTGAAATCTGTACGATTCCGGCTGCATCGTTCTTGTTTTCGTCCTCTTGTAAGATGCATCGCTGAATTTAGCAGTTGGGCAAATCTTACGTTTCACGGACTCGGACGCAAATATTTGCAAGCGTATGCGAATGAATTCACCTTCCGTTATAACTCACGCCAACAGAGGCAACCCTTGCTTGCTCGCATATTTCAAATATGCTCAAACCAGCTCACTCCTACAACCCTCCGATCATTAACGCAAAAGTATAGAATATCATAGTGACATTTGTGAACGGCCCAGAACTATCCTACAGGGAGACTCAATATTTATTGCAATCCGCTTTCTTCTGTCGCCTTCCGCACCATTCATGTAAAGAAATCCGACTTGCATATTCACTTTCAGCAATAATTACGCCTTGATCACCAAAGCAGCAGCTCGTGTTCACATTCATTTTCCATATAACCAAGCCTAAAAGTAGTTCGTGTTTCACAATCACTTTCCGTATCACCAAACCAATCGCAGCAATCCATGTCTCATATTCACTTCCGTATCACCTAACCAACGAAGCAACTCATGTCTCACTTTCACTCCCATATCACCAAACCAATCGAGGAAATCCATGTCTCATATTCACTTCCGTATCATCTAACCAATGAAGCAACTCGTGTATCATTCACTCCCGTATCACCAAACCAATCGAAGCAATCCATGTCTCATATTCACTTCCATATCACCTAACCAACGAAGCAACTCGTGTCTCACTTTCACTTCCATATTACCAAACCAATCGAAGCAATCCATGACTCATATTCACTTCCATATCACCTAACCAACGAAGCAATCCGTGTTTCACTTTCACTTCCATATCACCAAACCAATCGAAGCAACTCATGTTTCACTTTCACTTCCATATCACCTAACCAAGCGAAGCAACTCGTGTCTCACTTTCACTCCCATATCACCAAACCAATCGAAGCAACTCGTGTCTCACTTTCACTTCCATATCACCTAACCAACGAAGCTACTCGTGTCTCACTTTCACTTTCACTTCGTATCACCTAACCAACGAAGCAACTTGTGCTTCATATTTTACAATTTATACCTGTTTAATCATGTAGTTTTTTCCTGAGTTGTGGGGATAGTGGAGCAAAGGCAGGGAGCATTGAATAATGATTCGATTGATTCGATTGGTTCGATAGACTAGATAGACTAGCTCGATTCGATTCGATAGGTTCGATTACAAATGGTAATGACAAGCAACTTGATGACCTCCGCTGTTGACGGTGCGGAGCAGCGGTTCTTCCTGCCGGCAGCGGGTTTGAGCGTACGGACAGCGCGGGTGGAACCGGCAGCCGGTAGGCGGATTGGCGGGCGAAGGGACATCGCCCTGCAGAACGATTCGTTGTCTTTTGTCGCTAGGATTCGGCCTTGGCACGGCGGACAGCAGAGCAACCGTATAGGGATGAAGCGGCTGCCGGTATAACTCGTCGGTCGGAGACACTTCGACAAGCTTGCCCAAATACATAACACCGACACGATCGGACAGATGACGTACGACGTTCAATCCATGCGCGATAAACAAATAGGCGATGCCTAATTGCTGTTGCAGCATCGCCAGCAGGTTGACAATTTGCGATTGTACAGAAACGTCGAGTGCCGAAACCGCTTCATCAGCTACGATGAAAGAAGGCGTCAATGCTATTGCCCGGGCGATACCAATGCGCTGTCTCTGTCCGCCGGAGAACTCATGCGGATAACGGTTACGCCGGGAAGCATCTAGACCGACGAGCTCCATCAGAGAGGCTACTCGTTCGTCAAGCTCACGGGCCCTCAGCTTGCGATGAATACGCAGCGGCTCGCCGATAATATCTCGAACAAGGAACCGCGGATTCAACGAGCCCATAGGATCTTGAAAAATAATTTGCATGTGCTGCCTCAGATCGCGAATCTGGCTTGCCGAACGCTCCTGCAAGCTCGTACCGTCGAACAACACCTCCCCTGCCGTGGCAGATTGAAGCTGCAAAAGTACTCGCCCAAGTGTCGACTTGCCGCAACCCGACTCGCCTACAAGACCGAATGTCTCTCCGCGTCCGATCGCTAGTGAAACCCCGTCGACCGCTTTAACATGACCGACGACACGGCTGAGCAGGCCTTGCCGTATCGGGAAGTATTTACTAACGTTTCGAGCTTCAATAATATGGGTTGACGCCGCTACTGCCCGCTCTGCATTCATTTGCTCAGCACCTCCTTGCTGCCAGCACTATTGTCATACAGCCAGCAGGCTGTTTTATGATCGGGACCTACCCCTTCAAGAGGAGGAGACTCCACCGCACAGCGTGCCATCGCTGACTGGCAGCGCGGATGGAAGCGGCAGCCTTGCGGCAGCTGATGCAGCGAGGGTACCGTACCTGGAATTGTGTATAACGACTCCTCCCGCTCGCCGTCCATAGAAGGTACGGATCGGAGCAGACCCATTGTATAGGGGTGAGCAGGATGCTCGAAGAGGTCTTGAGCCGGACCATCTTCCACAATCACACCTGCATACATAACGGCAATTCGGTCGGCCATCTGTGCTGCAACGCCCATGTCATGCGTAATGAGCAAGATGGACATGCCGAGATCGCGCTGCAGCGACCGAAGTAGGTCTAAGATTTGCGCTTGTACGGTCACGTCGAGCGCAGTTGTCGGTTCATCGGCGATTAGCAGATCAGGGCTGCATGCTAATGCGATTGCGATCACGACGCGTTGGCACATGCCGCCAGACAACTCATGCGGATACTGCTTCGCCCGAATGTGCGGGTCGGGAATGCCGACCAGACGAAGCATGTCGACCGCCCTGCGCCGCGCCTCTGCGGCATTGGTCCGCTGATGCAGCCGAATGCTCTCGGCAATCTGTTCGCCGACAGAGAAGACTGGATTAAGCGCCGACATCGGTTCTTGAAATATCATCGCCATCTTATTGCCGCGAATGCGCGACATCTCTTTCTGCGATTTGGTCGTCAGTTCCTCTCCGCCAAGTCGAATACTTCCCTCCGAAATCATGCCGCCTGCAAACTCTACAAGACGCATAATGGACAAGGAAGTGACGCTCTTCCCGCTCCCTGATTCTCCGACGAGGCAAATCGTTTGCCCCCGATCAATCGATATTGTTACGCCCTCCGCTGCTTTCACAAGCCCTTGACCAGCCGCAAATCCTGTCGTCAGACTTCGAACTTCGAGGAGTTTCTCCGCCATATGCCCACTCCCTTCCGGCTCGGATGCGTCTGTTTTCTCGGATCAAGCGCATCCCGGATGCCGTCCCCTACGAAATTGACGGCAAGCACCACTAGCAAAATGCATAAGCCCGGATACAATGCTTGAAGCGGATCGATCAGCATAAACTCCTGTGCGTTGCTTAACATAACTCCCCAGCTCGTGTCAGGAGCCTGTATGCCGAGACCGAGATACGAAAGAGCCGACTCGCTAAGAATGGCGCCGCCAACCATTAAAGTTGCCGTCACGATTATGGGAACGGTCGAATTCCGGAGCAGGTGCCGTACGATAATGCCCGTATTCGATACGCCGATCGCCCTTGCCGCTTCGACATACTGCATCTCTCTCAATTGAAGGAACGTGCCTCGGACGAGCCGGGCAACGCCCATCCAACTGGTCAGTGCAAGCACGATAATCATATAACTGAATTTCGAGCCGAAGAGAGCTAGAATAAGAATGTTCAAAAACAAGAGCGGTACAGCGTTCATAACGTCGACTAGCCGCATGAAACATACATCTATCCAACCGCCAAAGTAGCCGGAAACGGCACCGACCATTGTACCGATCAGGACGGACGCGAACGCGACCGAGAAGCCGATAAGAAGCGATACTTGCCCGCTAACAAGCAGCCGCGACAAAATATCTCTTCCAAGCTCATCCGTACCAAGCCAATGATTGCCTGCGCCCGCCGGCAAATTAGCGCCGAGCAGATCGATAGCCGCGGGATCATACGGGGCGATGACCCGCGCCAGCAACGCCAAGATGATGAAGCAAACGAGTACAACTAGACCGGCTACTGCATAAGGATTGCGGATAAACTTCGAGGCGCCGTTCCTCCACATCCCAGGAGGCCTCCTCGATACAGTCAAACCGCTAATGTTCGCACCGCCTTTCCAGCCGGGCTCCGCCGCCGGTTCCGGCTGGCGTTCACGAATCGTTAAATTCATGCTGTGCTGCCTCCTTTGCGTCCCAATTGTACGCGAGGATCGACAAGCGCATATAGCAAATCCGCAATTAAATTGCCAAGGATGACCATAAAAGCGGTCACCAACGTAATAGCCATCAAGACCGAATACTCCCGGGCAAGCGCCATCTCGACGAACAACCGTCCCATCCCGGGCCAATTGAACACATTCTCGGTCAAGGTCGCCCCGCCTACGAGTATCGGCAAATCCAACCCGATGATCGTTATGATTGGGATAAGCGCATTGCGCAACCCATGACGGTACACGACTCGAACTTCATGAATGCCTTTGGCGCGTGCCGTTCGAATATAATCCTGCTGCAGCACCTCAAGCATGCTAGTGCGGGCATATTTGACATACCCCGCAAGAAAGCCAAGCGTCAACACTGAAACCGGGAGAACCAGATGAAGCAACAAATCGCCGATCTGCCCCTCCTTGTCCAGCGACCACATATCCGACAGCGGCAGCCAATCAAGCTTAAGAGCGAATAACTCCTGCAGCAGTATGCC
This sequence comes from Paenibacillus kobensis NBRC 15729, assembly GCF_004000825.1. Lineage (GTDB taxonomy): Bacteria > Bacillota > Bacilli > Paenibacillales > Paenibacillaceae > Paenibacillus_T > Paenibacillus_T kobensis. The sequence goes on from NZ_BILZ01000028.1 coordinate 20,715, forward strand.
GAACCAGAAGGTCGGCATCGCGAACCCAATATAAGAGATGAACGATGCCGTCTGGTCCGACCATCCGTATTCTTTCGTGCTGTTATAAACACCCCACGGAATTGCAATGAGAAGCGACAGCAGCCATGCAGCACCCATTAGCACCATGGTATGTCCGACTGTCGGCCATAAAATATCTCCGACCGGCAGATGATTTTTGAACGTATAGCCCAGATCCCCTCGAAGCAGTCCGCCTACCCACTTCAAATATTGCTCCGGAATCGGCCTGTCGAGTCCGAGATGCTCCGCCTGAACCTTCGCCGCTTGCTGCGATAACCCGGGCGACAGAAACACCTTGGTCGGCCCGCCAGGAGCCGAATGAATTAGACCGAACGTCAACACCGTAATGAGGAACATTACCACTGCCGATTGAACCAACCGCCTAATCAAATATTCGGTCATTCCCGTCATCCTCCCCCGCTGCTGCATGCGCAGCCGAAGGGGACGGATGAGTTCGGTACATCGCTATCGATGCGCTCATTCCGGCCCCTATGCGGCTTTTCCGGCTTGATCAATTCCGGTTTCTTACTTCGAATCGACCCACCAATTGATGATGCGGTAGAAATATCCGTACGGCAGCGTCGGCTCCGGTTTGTCTTCTTCGGCGAATTTCACCTTCGGTCCGATTCCTTCCGGCAGTCCGTATTGGTACATAAAGACGTAAGGCAGATCGGCCGAAATTTCTTTGCCGACCTCGGCGTACACTTGCTTACGCGCGTTCTGATCAACAGTCGAGTAGCCGTCGACCCATAGCTGGTCAAGCTTCTCATTCTTATACCAGCCTTGGTTCTGCCCGTTCGGCGGGAAATATTTGGACGAGAACGTCGACTCGCCATCCGGATCCGGATTGTTGAGCGACCAGGACAGCAGGATGGCTTCATACTTGCCCGGCGTCAAATTCTGCTCGACCCACGCCGAGAAATCTATCGCCTTCGGCGTCACTTCGATGCCTACGTCCTTCAAGTTCTGTTGAATGACAGCTGCAACCTGCTCACGGCGGCTGTTGCCGGCATTATACTGCAGCTCGAAAGCAAACCGCTTGCCGTCCTTGACAAGTATGCCGTCATCACCCGGCAACCAGCCATCTTCCGCCAACAGCTGTTTCGCTTTCTCCGGTTCATAGCCGTAATTGACGACTGCATCGCCAGGATCAGCCCAGGAGCCCGGCAGGAATGGGGCGTTCATCAGTTTGCCGGTTCCTTTTAGAATGTTGTCGACCATTCCTTGACGGTTGAGCGCGTAAGCGATCGCCTGTCTTGTCTTCTGTGACGCGAACGGCACGAATTTATTTTTAAAATTATCCTCCTTAAAGTTAAACCCTAAATATTCGTACACAGGTCCCGGCGCCAGAATAACGTTGATGTCGCCTTTGTTCTTCACCGCTTCAACCTGTGTAACCGGAATTGCCTGTGTGAGATCGACATCGCCTTTGAGGAGCGCTTGCACTTCCGTATTCTGATCGGCGTACTGTTTAAACACAATCTTCTGAATATGCGGCTTCTGCCCCCAATAATTCGAATCGGCATCGAAATTCATACTCTGGCTCTGCTTCCACTCCGTCCATTTCCATGGCCCGTTCGTTACCGTCTTCGCCGGATCCGTGCCGAACGGGTTAGTCAGCAGCTCTTCTGGCTTCACGTCCTTCAAGACGTGTGCCGGCACAACCGCGCTTGCGAGCGCGTACTGAAAAGGTGCATATACTTGTTTCAGCGTGACTAGAACAGTCGAGTCATCTACCTTCTCGACCTTGTCTACTTTGTCGAATTGGCTTATTCCCGGAGAAGCCACCTTGGGATCTCGAATCGCATTAATCGTAAATACGACGTCGTCCGCTGTAACCGGCTGGCCGTCACTCCACTTCGCCGTGGACTTCAATTTGATCGTGTATGATTTACCGTCCTCCGAGATAATCGGCTTCTCTGAGGCGAGCGACCAAGGCTCCGCCGTAACGTTGCCCTGACGGTCCAAATCGTACAAGTTCGCGAAAATGAAAGTAGCGGCATCAGCGGAAGCCGTATCTTGAATAAAGAGAGGATTGACGCTGACGATATCGGTGAATGTGCTAATGACAAGCGTCCCGCCGTCTACCGGCTTATTAGGATCGACAGTCTCCGCTGGCTTGTCGACCTGAGTGCTCTCCTCCTTCGGAGGCGTCTTCTCCGGTTCAGGATCATCAGACCCGGAACTGCAACCCGCCACCACAACCATGACCAACACGACGACCGACAACATGAACAGATTCCACTTCTTCACCTAATCACCCCATACTCGAAAATGGTTGTGCTCTCGTGATGGCAGAAACTCTGTGTTGTATGCCCTTGGATAAGCCGTATTGTATCACTGCTTCCTTTATTTGAGAACATAAAAGTCGAAATATTCAGTCTTTTGTATCACTTTATAAACCATTTGTTAATGATGCACACTACTATTGACTCACTCCCAATAAGAGGAATATAATAACTTCGAACTTCATTATCGCATTATGCCGATGACGAGCATCCAACTCCGAGGCGTTTTCGTCAAGAAGCTTGCGCCGTATGCGCATTCTGTCCTAAGCTAACCGGGTCCGCCCGTTACCGCGGATCAAAGATGGAGAACGATTGCTGTTCTTCGAATTTGGGTGGCACCGCGAGCATGCGCTCCTCGTCCCAATATGGGATGTGGAGCGCTTTTTTTGTTTCACCCAATTTGCCTAGGAGGAATGCGAAATGACGACAAGATTGTACAATTTTAATCCGGGACCGGCGGCACTGCCGCTTGAAGTGCTCGAAGAAGCGAAGGAAACTACGGTGCAATATGGCGGACGAGGCATCTCCATCATGGAGATGTCTCACCGCAGCAAGCCGGTTGAACAATTGGCCGCTGTAACGGAGCAATTGCTCCTGGAACTGATGGGGCTGCAGCAAGATCGCTATCGCGCGCTGTTCATGGGCGGAGGTGCAAGCGCTCAGTTCGCCATGCTGCCTCTTAACTTTCTGGCTGAAGGCCTTGCGGCGGATTATATTTTATCGGGCAGTTTCTCGGAGAAGGCACTGCAAGAAGCACAGTTTATCGGCAGCACCCGGAAAGCCGCTAGCACCAAGGATGAGCAGTGGCAACGCACTCCGGATGTGAGCAGCTTGCAAGTGAAAGCTGATACGGCTTACGTGCATATGACGACGAATAATACGATCGAAGGATCACGGTTCAATGTGTTCCCGGAGACGGGCGACGTTCCGCTTATTGCCGATATGACGAGCGATCTGCTCGGACGCGATATCGACTACAGACGGTTCTCGATGATCTATGCCGGAGCACAAAAAAACATCGGCCCTGCCGGCATTACCGCCGTCATCATCCGCAAAGAACTGCTCGAGCGAGGCTCCAAGCACATCCCGCTTATATGGCGGTATGCTACTTACGCAAACAACGACTCGCTGTATAATACGCCGCCTGTACACGCATTATACTTGACCAATCTTGTGCTGCAGTGGACGAAGCGGCAAGGCGGCGTGAAGCAATTGGAAGCTGTCAACCGTGCTAAAGCCGCACTCCTCTACGATGCAATCGATCAAAGCGGAGGCTTCTATCAAGGGATTATCGCTAAGGCTGACCGTTCGGATATGAACATTACTTGGCGGCTTGCGGACAAACAATTGGAGAGGCTGTTCGTGCAAGAGTCGGAGCAATATGGCTTCGAGGGGCTGGCTGGCCACCGCAGCGTCGGCGGCATTCGTGCATCGGCCTACAATGCCGTACCTGTCGAAGCATGCCAAGCATTAGCCGACTTTATGACCGATTTCCAGCTTCGGCACGGATAAAAAAATAAGCGGAGCGATTTCATCAATCGCTCCGCTTTCTTATCCCTCTGCTGCAATTCTGTCGCCTCTGCTGTTAGGTGCAGAGATCACGAGAAACTCCACATCGCGGTCCGATTGATTCAGTAACCGGTGCGGGATTAATGGTGCGACCTCAATCCCCTCCTGCTCGTTCAATTGAATCTCTTTTCCGCCAATATCCATCGTTGCTGTACCGGATAATACGAAGAAAAATTGCCGTGCCTTCTCATGATAATGTTTGACCTCGGAAGTATGGGCAGGCATTCGTTCGTGGATGACGCTGAGCCCCTCATTTTGGACCAAACGCCATCCGTCGCATTGATTTCCCCAAATGTAATGGGCAGCATCCTTTTTACTAATTTTCATGCTGTCTTCCCCTTTCATCCGCCGGTTTAATTAAGAAAGGCCCCCCTCTTGATGCTTGGATGCACCGAGGGAGCGCCTTTCACGAACAATAAATATATGAGTTCACCCAGGTATTACTTGAACACCGGCTCTTTGAATTGCTCCAGCTTCGTGCGGGAGTCTTGCTCTACGTCGGCATGGAGGCTGTTGCCGTGCGAATCCATCGTGACGATCGCAGCAAAACCTTTGGTCTGCAGATGCCACATCGCTTCTGGAATGCCGAACTCCTTCAAGAAATGAACGCCATTCACTTTCTTGAAGCATCTTGCATAATACTGAGCAGCACCGCCGATTGCGTTCAAGTAGACGCCGCCATGCTCTTGCAGCGCCTTGAGCGTCTTCGCTCCCATACCGCCTTTGCCGATTACAGCGCGAATGCCGAACTTCTTCATCACGTCGCCTTGGTAAGGCTCCTCGCGTATGCTCGTCGTCGGTCCAGCAGCCTTCACGTGCCACTCGCCATCCCGGTCTTGCATCATGACCGGACCGCAGTGATAGATGACGCCGCCATTAAGATCAATTGGAGAATCATGATTAATCAAATAGCTGTGCAGCGCATCGCGGCCCGTGTGCATTTCGCCTTCGAGTACGACGATATCGCCGACACGAAGCTCGCGTACTTGCGCTTCCGTAAGCGGCATCTTGAGATGAATTTCACGCGGTTCCTCATCCGTTGAAGCCGCAGTGACCGCTTCTGTCTCCTCGCTAGTCGAATTCATCGGCAGTTCCGATCCTTGAGGGTAGATCCATTCCTTCAGCTCGCCAGTCTGAGCATCGAGCAATACGCCCTGACGGCGGTACGCCCAGCAGTTGTACGCGACGGAGACGAAGAAGCTGGCAGGCAGACGGTTCATAACGCCAACTTTGCAGCCGAGCAGCGTAACCGCGCCGCCGAAGCCCATCGTACCGATGCCGAGCTTGTTCGCGTTGTCCATTACATATTCTTCAAGCTTGCGCAGATCTTCGATCGGATTCGTATCGTCGACGTGACGGAACAGCTGCTGCTTCGCAAGCTCATAGCCCGTCGTACGGTCGCCGCCGATGCCGACGCCGATAAAGCCAGCGCTGCAGCCTTGGCCTTGCGCTTGATATACCGCATGCATGATGCATTTGCGGATGCCGTCAAGATCGCGGCCTGCTTTGCCGAGGCCTTCGATTTCAGCCGGCAAGCTGTATTGAATATTTTTGTTCTCGCAGCCGCCGCCTTTCAGAATAAGACGAACGTCGACATCTTCCTTCTCCCATTGCTCGAAGTGAATGACTGGCGTTCCTGGGCCGAGATTGTCGCCCGTGTTCGCGCCCGTAAGCGAATCCACGGAATTCGTGCGCAGCTTGCCGTCTTTCGTCGCGCGCGCGATCGCGCTGCGGATCGCCTGCTTCATCACGATCTGGTTCGCGCCAATAGGCGTATGAACGACAAAGGTCGGCATGCCCGTATCTTGGCAGATCGGCGACACGTTGCATTCCGCCATTTCAATATTATCAGCGATCGTCGACAGGGACAGACCAGCGCGCGTAGCGCGGTCCTCCGCCTCTCTCGCCGCTTGGATCGCGACGCGAACGTCACCTGGAAGATTCGTAGAAGTCTCGACAATAAGTTTATAGACGCTATCTTCAAAATGCTGCATAATCGTACGATTGCTCCTCTCTGGTCGCTTGACTCACTAAGCTTTATAATAGCATAGATAGCCGCTTACGGGTACGTAAGCATCGGCGGGAAAATCGTACGAAAAAGGAGAGAATACGCGGTGGACAGCGATTTTTTTGCGTATATGTACCGATTGAAGTATATTGAGCGCTGGAGCTTGATGCGCAATACAACGCGCGAAAGCGTCGCGGAGCATTCATTCCATGTCGGATTGCTGGCGCACATGCTGTGCGAGATTGGCAACCGGATGTTCGGCCAATCTCTGAACGCGGACCGGGCGGCTGCGATGGCGCTGTTCCATGATGCAACCGAAGTGTTCACAGGCGACATTCCTACACCGGTTAAACATCATAATCCGAAGATGCTTGCCAGCTTCCGTGAGATTGAGGCTATGGCTGCGGAACGGCTGCACAATATGGTGCCGGAGCCGCTTCGCGCGACATACGCCCCATTGCTCGGCATCGGATCCGAGACGAATGGCGTGAACGATCCCGACCACGACCTCCGCCGTATGCTCAAAGCAGCGGATCTCCTCGATGCCTATTTAAAATGCGTATCCGAAGTCGCATCAGGCAACCGTGAATTTGCTGTAGCCAAGACCGAGATTGAACATAAGCTGGCCAGCCTCGACATGCCTGAGGTCACTTGGTTTCTCGATCATCTCGCGCCGGGTCTTGGCCGTACGCTCGATGAGCTGAGCCGCAGTGAATAGTTTCCATCCAGCAATTGGATATGGTTCAACCTGCTTTTTGTCGTGTATAGTTTGATAGGTCTCTTTATACACCGCGATACACGATACAGAAGGGGGAACTATAAACTTGCGATGGATAAGATGGGCTATCATTATCGTTCTAGGAGCGCTGCTAGGCTTGTGGATGGGCTTCAAGGGCGTGGAATGGAACGCGGCGACGCTGATCCTTATTTTCGTTAGCGTTTTCGTTATCCTTGCTGTACCTGCCATTGTGCGAACCAACTATATGCTGCGTTATTCGCGCAACATGTCATCTGTCGAGAGCTGTCTTAAGAAACTGTCCCGGACCATTCCTTATTATGCCGCGATGAACGATCTGTTAGACGGCCAAGTTGAATCGGCTGCAAACCGAATGGGCAATATTAAAAATGATAAGCTTCGAGCTGTAGTCGGCGCCAATGTGGCTATTGCGGGCGAGCGCTGGCAAGAAGCGGAGCAGCATATAAACCAGCAAAAGCATACCGACGTCAAGCATGTCGGCCGCGCCATCATCCGACTAATGCAAGACGATTGGAACGGGTTCGAGGGAGCGAAACGGTTGGTCGAGCATCCTGGTCTTGTCCACGCGCTTGAAGCGGATGCGGCTTTTCGCCGGGGCGATCTGGCTAAAGCCGAACAACACGGCGAGCTTGCCATCGAGAAGACAGCCGGTTTGCAGCGGTATGCGCTGATCCGGTACCGCGAGCTTAGCAGCAAGCAACCGAACCGCAAATCCTATTTTTAACCCTTATGCTTGCATCGGGCGGCAGTCCGGATCGGATCACGATCCTTGGGCTGCCGCTTTGCTTTTGCCGCTTAAGGCAGCAATAATAAGCAGAAGCAGCGGGATGGCGGACAGAAACAGCAGAATCTCGAACGGCGCTGCTAGGCGCAGATGCTGCACAAGCGACGGATAAGTAGGCAGATCCCACAGACTGAATGCGATACCGATAATTCCGACCGGAAGCACGTATACCCGATAATCTTGCAGATTCAAGCATTGAGTGAACGATGTTACCGCTGCATAATAAAATACGCTTATCTTAACGAAGTTACCGAACACCCACATGGCAAGCAAAAGCGCTTCTAAATTTTCGAACAGATCGGCGACGCTTAGAAACCGGAATGCGACAAGCACCGGATACGTTTTGCTCCCCGTATCTTCGCCAAGCAGAAACAAGCAGATGAGATCGACGTACACTAAACTCACAAGCACCGCTGAGAACGAAATATATCCCCATTTTCCCCCTTCCCCCGCATTCGCCAATTTGGGAAGAATGAACGAGATAAGAAAATACTCGTTAAACCACGCCTGCGGAGCAATCGACCCTTGTAATACCGGAACTAGACCGTGATCAAGCACGGGAAACATATGATGATAATTTAAGTCGGGAAAAAGAAGCAGCAGAAAGAAAATCGGAAAAATAAAAATAGGCGTAAAAATGACTGCGGAACGCGCCATGACTTCGATGCCGCCTCGTACAGCCAAGCCCGCAAGCAATACTATCGTGCAAATTACGATTAAATTAGGCGTGCGAAACAAAAAATTTCCTTCCACAAACTCGGCATATTGCCGGGAGATCGTTCCCAACCGATGCGCTAAATAAATAAAGTAGCCCAGACCAATCAACTTCCCGAGCCATCGTCCAACGATCTGTTCGCCATATTGCACGACTGTCTGGCCCGGGAATCGCTGATGCAGCTTGACTGCGCAGAATATGCCAAGGAAACCGGAGAACGAGGCGAAGAGAGGCGCCAGCCACATATCGCTGCCTGCATAATGAGCCGACACGCTCGGCAGCGCAAGAAAACCCGTCGCCAGCACGGTCGGATACATCATCAGCGCCATCTGGAACGCCGATATTTGTTCTTTCATCTGCATCGGGATGACGCCCCCTTCTCATTTCTCAACTAAAGGCTCCAGCGGCTTGAATACAAATTGAAGCAGCGTTGTTGGCCCAGGCGTATCCGGCAAGTTCAGCATCGACAACACCCAGCCAAGCAAGAGCAGCATAATGAACAGCGTCTTTTCTTTGCCTGTCTTTTTCTTTATTTTCGGCCAATCCAACCACCAAATCGCGATCACAGCCAACGTTATCGTAATAAACAGACTAATGTTCATTTTTGTTTAATCTCTTCCTCCGGCAGACCGCCGGGATTGCTTACGTTGCCGGTACGCAATATGCGTGCATGCACTTTCGTCACTACCTTGATTTGTTGAAACTGCTCGTCCCAGCGGTCCTCCACCTGCTTCCAATGCTTCGGATATTTACGGTGATACGCCGTGCCGAACCCGATTACGTCTGTCTTGAGGCGATGCTGAATATCATTAGCCGCTAAGTCAATATAACGTTTCACTTCCTTCTCGAATGCCCGGTCCATTTGATCCAACAATTTCTCGCTCGTCGGATTCCAATTCGAGTCGTTCTCGACCATGTCGCCCTGCGCCTCGACTCGAACGGTCATCGTCCACTGATCTCCCTTGATATAAGGAATCAGCTTGACTTTCGCTTTAATAGGACTGATCGACACGAGCCTGTTCGAATCGCCGATGGGGAAGGTTACGGTGAATTCGTTCACCTCGTTCAAGAGCCATAGCAAGCCTTGCGATACTTTCTCCGACAGGTCGCCTACTTTCCGGTCCTTGTGAAATATCGCGGTGCCATGAATATAAGATATCGTTTGGAACGGGTCCGCCGTTTTGTTTGGTTGTAAAATACTAACAAGCGGCAATGCGACCGCCCTTGATTCCCCTTTCAGCTTCATGTTGAGTTCCTGCAGCGTTACTTTATAGCCGATTCTCATATCGGATAACTCTCTGAGCACCTCGGCCGATGACCTTTCCAGCGGAGGGTACACCTCCAGCATATCCGCCGCTTTCCCTCTGCTGACGAACATGTACGATCTTTCACGCGGTTGAGGATGGCGGATGAGAAAATCAAGCTCATCCCTTATGCCCGACTTGGCCAGCTCTTCTCCGAAAATGAACACTTTGCACTGTCCCCAGAACAGCTTCCGCGGGAGCTTCCGCTGCAGCTTGGATAACGCGTCGGCAACGTTATAGCCCTTGCCCGCCCGTACGGAGGTTTGCTTGGCCGCAGGAGAGCCTCCGCCCGTCCCCCCAACGGCAGTCTGGCTTCGCGGCAGCAGAAACTGGACGGTCGTCACGACCTGCCCTTTCTCTTGATCAAATGCAAGCGCCGTAACGAGTAGAAGATCATTCAATTCAATCCGGTCCCAACATCCCGACAGCAGCGCGAACAGCGGCAGGAGCAGGGATAACCGCATTAAACGCGCTATCATCCGTCAAGCCCTCCTTTATCCTCCTTCAGCTGCCCGCGCAGCTTCGCAACCGTATACAGGAATAACGGAATCACAATCATACATACCAGCACTTCGAATGTAACCATCTTGCTTAGAAAGCCGGACAACCTCGACAAGCTCGGCATATCCCAATAAGCGAACAAAAGGACAACAAGCGTAATCGGCATGGCTACATAACGGTGTTCTGATAATCCGGCGCTTTGGTGAAAGGCGACGACCGCGCTATAGAGGAAAACCGTCAGCTTCACGAAGCTGCCGATGACCCACATCGCGAGCAGCAGCGACTCCAAATTTTCGAAAAATCCGCCGACGCTTATATACCGGAACGCAACGAGTACGGGAAACATTTTGTCGCCTGCGTCAGCATTCAACAAAAATAAGGTGATGAAATTGATGTACGTCATGCTGAGTACGATTGCTGTCAATGAGATAAATCCCCATCTTCGACCTTGCTCAGGATTAGCTAAGCTAGGCAGCAGAAAATTCATCAGAAACATCTCGCTCACCCACGCGCCAGGCATGATCGAGCCTTGAAGGACAGGCCTGAAACCATGGTTCAGCACAGGCAGCATATTGCCTGGATTCAGATCCGGAATGAGCATCAGCAAAATAAACAGCGGGATCACAAACAACGGCGTAAACAACATCGTGCCTCTTGCAATCACCTCAACACCGCCGCGTACCGCACATGCAGAAAGCCCGATCATGCTGATCATGATGAACAAGCCCGGCGTGTTGAACAGGAAATTGCCTTTGACGAATTCGGCGTATTCCCGCAAAATCACTCCGCTAAGGTGCATTAAAATCATGGCATAAACCAGCCCAATGACCGTCCCCGCTGCCTTGCCGACAATGCGCCGTCCATATTCAATGACCGTCTGCCTCGGAAAATGGGTATGAAGACTTACGGCCAAGCCAATCGCAATCACACCTGTGCTGCCGGCCAATAGACCGGTCATCCAATAATCGTTCGAAGCGTGCAGAGCCGCGAACGAAGGAAGCACCATAAAACCGGTGGCCAATACGGTCGAGTACAGCAGCAACGCCATTTGCAGGGCCGATATTTTCTGATTCGCCAGCATGCTTCAGCACCTCCTTCCGGTTACTCGCCTCCGTGCTGCGGGCCTGGCATTTGTCCCGGCGCCTGCCGGATTGCATCACTATCGCCCGTTAGGCGCGGCCTCTCATCCATCATCCACAGCGGTCCTCGAATCAGGACGTCCTTCAGCTCGCGGCCCTTGAATGTGGCAAGCGTGGACAGATATGGCACGCCGAGGGACCGAATGCTGCACATGTGAAGCACTATCGCAATAATGCCCAGCATAATGCCGAGCAAACCAAACGTTCCGGCGAGCATAATTAGCGGGAACCGCATCAGCCGAACTGCTATGCCCGCGATATAACGGGGCATCATGAACGAAGCGATGCCGGTTATGGCAACCACGATAACCATCGGAGCGGATACAAGTCCCGCCTGCACAGCCGCTTGGCCGATAACGAGCGCGCCGACGATGCTGACTGCCGCGCCGACCTGCTTCGGAAGCCTTATGCCTGCCTCGCGAAGCGCCTCGAAGGTGATTTCCATTATGAGCGCTTCGATTAGAGCCGGGAATGGAACCGGCTCCCTCGCCGTCGCCATACTGACAAGCAAGCTGCCCGGCACCATCTCTTGATGGTAGGTCAGCACCGCCACATACAGGGAAGGAAGCAGAAGCGACATGAGCAGGAACATGTAGCGCAGCCAGCGGATAAAGGTGCTGACCATAAACCGCTGATAATAATCTTCGGGTGTCTGCAGCAAGGAAAAGAACGTAATCGGCGCCACGAGCACGAATGGTGTGCCTTCAATCAATATTGCGGCTCTTCCTTCTAATAATGCGGCAGCTACGACGTCAGGACGCTCCGTATTCATCATTTGCGGAAACGGCGACCATGGCGAATCCTCGATTAATTCTTCGATGTTGCCGCTCTCCAGTATGCCGTCGATCCGAATCCGGCTAAGCCGCGCTCTCGTCTCCTCGATAAGCGTCTCATCAGCCAGTCCCTTAATGTAGGCGATAGCAACGTTCGTCTGCGTGTACTCGCCTATTGTCATCATTTCGAGCTTCAGAAGCGGACTCTTGATGATCCGTCTAAGCATAGACGTGTTCACGCGGAGCGTTTCGGTAAAGCCTTCCCTTGGCCCCCGAATGCCGGATTCGGCCCCAGGCTCCTCAATGGTTCTTTTCTCCCATTGCGGCAGGCCGAATGCCACGCCCCCTGCTTCTTGATCTCGCAGCAGGACCGGCATTCCATTCGCGACCGCTTCCATCACCTGCGCGAAAGTCGTAACCGGCTTCGTGCTGGAGACGGTTATTGTCTGACTGACAAGCTTCGGCAATCCCTCCGCTGCGCTCGGCTGCATTTGCACTTGCATGAGCGGAGCGATTATGCTTTTCTCGATCGCTTCCGCATCGCTTAATCCATCTATGTACAATAGGAACGCATTCGTTTGGCCGCCGATTAAAAAAGGACGGAATACGACGTCCGAGCATCCGGCATACAATTGGCGAAGCTGCTCCGAGCTGTGTTCAAGCTCAGCGCCGACCGGCTGTTTGCCCAGCTTCTGCAGCTCTTGCTTCAGAAGCTGCGCACTGGAAGGATTCGCATTGCTAGTCATCATAGGAGCACCTCCTGCATTACGCATCCACCGCAATCCCGCTTCCGGCGTCATCCATTATTTGGCCCAAGCTCTGTTCGTTAGAATAAGCTATTTTTTCCTTTTTATTCTGCCGGCTGCCGTTGTCTTGTACAAAACGCAAAAAGCTCCCACGACGAAGCAGGGGCACGGGCAGCGCCTCTCCATCGTTATGGGAGCTTTTTTATCTTTTATTTTATTAAGTTCATTGTATTAGGCTGGTTGAATTAGGGGTTAAAATACTGCTTTACTACTCCTTTGCCGCCAGCTACTTCAACTTCTGCGTATGCGCCGTTAATGAACGTCATCTGAGGCGGGACGTGGCCGCAGTCGATATCGAATACGATCGGAATGCCAAGGTCTTCGGACAGATCCCGGTAAACGTCCTCTTCTGTATAGTCGTCAACCGGTTGATTAGCGCCGCTTCTGCCGAACATGATCCCCGCACATCCGTTAAACCAGCCCGCCAGTTTCATCTGAACGAGCGATCTGCGCAGATCCGTTGCGGACAGCTCACAATTTTCCAAAACCCATATTACAGGTTCGTTGCCGATGTGCTTCTCTCGGAATTGCTGCAAATCCCCGTATGGCGTTCCGATCAAATGCCGGATAATATCGATGCAGCCCCCAAGCAACCGCCCCGCCATCCTGATATCCATATTCGGTATCGAACTCCAGCACGTCGGTTCGGTCAGGTGAAAAACACACGGCGTCGGCGAATCGTGCTTCCATTCCTTCTGATGGAAAGGAGAAGAATGCTGGACATTGGATTGCCCAGCTTTCGTAGAGAGCACGGATTGCCACATGCCAGTCGTTTCGTCCGAGTATTGTCCCCTCAGGTCGATCAGATTCGTACCGTGAGCCGTAGCGATACCTGTCGTTAAGGTTATGGCAAGCAGCAGCCCGCTCGTATCGGAGTAGCCGAGTATCCATTTGCAGGGCATTCGGTTGAACTCAAAATGTTCCAGCAGCTCGATCAAGAGTTCCCCGCCCCATGGAGGGATGATGATCTGTACTCGGTCATCCTGCAGCATCGTTTGAAGCTCGGCAGCGCGAATCTGAGCCGGCGCCGACTTCGCCTTACGCTGAGTCCATACCGTATCACCGCATATGACATTATAGCCATCCCGCTTCAATCGGCCGCAAGCAAGATGGACCAGATCATGCAGAGCCGGCGAAACACCCGATGACGGCGCGGTCACGCCAATCGTGGATTGCGGTTCCAGTATCGGATATCGAATCAATCGAATCCCTCCTCATTGCGGCCACAGCCGACTGTCCATTTATCGCAGCGCTTTCGCCGTCTGTTTAATATGATCGAAAAGTTGGGACAGCGCATCGGACTGTTCAACCTGCGCCATGCTGCGGATATAGCGCTCCCTGTTATCGTGCAGCGACGTAATGCTGGACAGAAGCATGTCCGGCGTCAGCCGTTCTTCTAACAATACTTCCGCATATCCCGATTTCTCGAAAAAGTCTGCATTCAGCAGCTGATCGCCGCGGCTTTGCGCTTGTGACAGCGGAATAAGCAGCATCGGCTTGCTGAGCGCGAGAAATTCGAAGATCGAGTTGGCTCCCGCTCTCGTTACGACGATATCCGTCATCGCCAGCACCTCCGTCAGCTCATCGGTCATAAACTCGAACTGTTGATATTCGCTAAATTCGATCGTATCGTCTAATTGTCCTTTACCGCACAGATGGACGATCTGGAACTGACGGATAAGCTGCGGAAGTGCGGCCCTAACCGCTTGGTTGATCGATCTGGCGCCGAGACTGCCGCCCATTATAAGCAGAACCGGCTTCTGATCCGTGAACCGGCACAATGCCCGCCCTCTATCCGCGTTCCCTTGATCGAGACCTGCTCGAACGACAGGCCCGACGTAACAGGCTTTCGTTGCCGGCAAGCTGCTCGCGGTATGAGGGAACGTCGTGCACACCGATCGCGCGAAAGGGATCGACAACCGGTTCGCCAATCCAGGCGTGACGTCCGATTCGTGAATAATGACGGGGACGTTATTCAGCCACGCTCCGATAACTGCCGGTACGGACACAAAGCCGCCTTTGGAAAATAAAACATTCGGTTTCGACCGTTTAATGCGGAAGTAGGCTTGCCAGACACCTTGCACGACTTTGAAAGGATCGGTCACATTGCGCCAATCGAAATATCTTCTAAGCTTGCCTGTCGCGATGCTGTGATAACGTACACCGGCCATCGGCTGGATCAACGATTTCTCGATTCCGTTCTCCGAGCCGATATACTCGACCTTCCAGCCTTCATCCAGGAAACGCGGGATCAATGCTTGATTAACGGTGACATGACCAGCGGACCCGCCGCCGGTAAACATAATGGTGCTCATATTTGCTGTTCGTCCTCGTTTCGCTGTCTTCTATTTCAGCCATGCCGCTGAAAACACGCCATAACTTAAGAATAGGTTCGCTCCCGAGGACGGTATTCCCTGCTAAAAAAAGCTGTCCCAAGCCAAACGGCCTGGGACAGCTTCTCATCCAGTCATCGTCGATACTATCGATAATGCCTTAGCATTACTCGCATTTCCAGCCGTAAGGATAAACTGGCGACAGGTCCAAAGGCAGCCGGCCTTGCGGCTCAAGCTGTCCGGCGAGCGCCTTCGCCGCCGATTGCAGCGCAAGCGGACGGCATTCGTATACCGCAGCATATGCGCGAACGTCCGGATAGACCGGCAGATCGAGCGGATTGCGCACCGAGACGGCAACCGTCCGGTCACCGGCGCGCGCGATTACTTCTGCAGCCGTACGCCGCTCCAGTTCATGCTTCACGGCGTCATAGGTTACGAGCACGATCCGCTCGAACGACTCCAAGTCCGCCAGCGGCGATTCACCGCTCATCCGCCGCTCTTCTACGTTCGGCAAGTACAAGTTCAAATATCCGCCAAGCGTACCGTCGCCTTGCAGCAGCTCGTCGGCTTCCGATACGGCGACGATGTCCGGCCACAAGACAAGCGTACGCGATTCGGCCGGCAGCGGCAGCAATCCGCCTTCGTTCTTCACGAGCGTCACGGACGCCTCGCTCCAGCGGCGTGCCGCTTCGCGGTTAGCCGCCGTTCCGATCGCCGGCTGAACGCTGCTCCAAGGCGCAATCGCTGCGCCGCCGCCGAACTTCGCCTTCAGCGCCATGACGCGCGCCAACGATTCGTCGAGCTGCTCTTCGTTCAGCTCGCCCCGCTCCACAGCCGCCACAACCGCTTCAACCGCACGCTTCTGTTTGTCGTACGTATGGCAGACGAGCACCAGATCAGCTCCCGCCTGAAGTGCCATGACCGCTCCGCGTTCCGGTCCGAAGCCGTCGTCGATCGCCTTCATTTCCAAGCAGTCCGTTATGATAACGCCCTCATAACGGAGTTCCTCCCGCAGAAGCCCCGTCAATACCGCCTTCGATAGCGTCGAAGGCAAGCCTGTCGGCTCCAGTGCCGGCATCGCGACATGCGCCGTCATAATGACGTCGACTCCCGCTTCGATTGCCGCACGGAATGGCACAAGCTCAACCGCATCAAGCCGTTCTCTGTCATGCGCCACGACCGGCATATCCCGGTGGGAATCCACATCCGTATCGCCATGCCCCGGGAAGTGCTTCACCGTTGCCGCAACGCCCGCTTCCGCATAGCCTTGAACAGCCGCAACGCCGAGCCGTCCGACGACTTCCGGGCGGTCGCCGTACGAACGGACATTAATAACCGGATTATCCGGATTGTTGTTCACATCCAAGCAAGGCGCAAAGTTGACGTTAATGCCCAGCTTCAGCAGCTCTTCGCCGCATATGCGCGCCGTCTCATACGCCGATTGCTCCGACCCCGTCGCGCCAATCGCCATGTTGCCCGGCATAAGCGTGACCCCGTCTACGATACGCGATACCATGCCGCCCTCTTGATCGATCGCGACCAGAAGCGGCGGCCTGCCCGCAGCGCCGGCCGCCTGTGCGAGCGACTCCGACAACGCATGCACCTGCTGCGCGCTTTGGACGTTGCGGCTGAAATAAATAACGCCGCCGACTCCGTAATCACGAATATGCGCCAATACTTCTTCATCCGGCTGATAGCCATGGAATCCGAATATAAACAGCTGGCCTGCCTTCTCCTTCAAGCTCCATTGCTTCCATTCCGGCTCCGCTCCTGCTGCCGGGCTCGTGCCGCTAAGCTGCTGCTCTGCCATAAGGACGTCTCCCTTTCGTCATTAAAGCTCTCGATTTGGTGCCATTTACAATTTGCGATTCCGATTCCGCCGCCCATGCAAGCTGATGCAAGTCTGCTCTACTGGTGATACGCCTCCGGCTCTTCCGGTTCCTCCGGAGCGGAGGATACGCCTGCCGGCTGGCAACTGCTGCGGTAATCGGTCGGATTTTCCCCTGTAAACTTCATGAATACCTTCGTAAAATAACGCCGTTCCGAATAGCCGACTTCCTTCGCGATCTGTGCGACGCTCTTCGTCGTCTCGGCCAGCATCGCCTTCGCCTTCTCCATCCGCTGACGCGTCACATATTCGATGAACGTCAGCCCAAACGTCTGTTTGAATAGCAGACTAAAGTACGAAGCGCTTAGCCCGACATGAGAAGCCGTCTCCTCGACGCTAATATCGCGGAACAAATTGCGGTCGAGATAAGCCTTAGCCTCAAGCATAGAGCGCTCCGACTGCTTGCGGTTGTCCCGCTCCAGCCCGGCGTCGCTTAGCAGACGGATCATTGCGATCAAGTCCTTCACGCCGTACAGCTTATCCAGCTTGCGCCACAGCTGCTCCTCTTGTTCCCGGCGCAGCAGCCCCGTCTCCTTCATCTCCCGCATCATATGCAACGCGATAAAATGAATCATCGGACGCAGCCGGCGGTAAGACGGCTCGTCAATCCGCTTCATCTGCGTGCTGATCTCCCGCAGCTCGTCTTCGACGACCACTTTATCGCCCCTCTTCAAACCGCTGACCAGCCGCTCCGCAATGCCCCACATCGCAAGATCGGCGCCAGATTGCTCAGATGCGTCGTCTTCATAGAAACGGACGGATTGCTCGCTCTTGCTAAGCTGCTGCTCTTCACCGGCAAGCTGCATGCCCCGCTGAACCGTCTTATAAGCGCCGGACAGCTCCTTGATGCTGACATAACTCGGGTAGATGCCGGTCTCCAGCGTCAGCTTCACATGCTTCTTCACCTGTTCAAGCAGCGCAAGCGTCCATTCCCGGACAGCCTCGCGGTCAAACTCCGCATCCTGTTTTCCTTCGCCTGTCCGCTCGACCAGCACGCACCACTCACCGTCGCGCATCTGAATGACGGCATGCGACTGGCCCGGCTGCTGCATCGATTCGCGCAGCACGTTGTAGATGGCGAAATTCCACAGCTTGCGTTCCTTATCGGTCCATTCCCGCCAATCTTTCGCCGCTTCCGAACCAACGTCGTAATTGAATAGGGCAAGCATGTAAGAACGGTCGGCGTGACGCTGCTCTTCGCCATTCATGAGCCAATGGTCCGACGACGGATCGGTGTAGTCCATTAGAATATCGTACAGCATCTTCTCTCCGGCCATATCAATCATTCGGCCGAGCTTGCGTTCCTCTTCCTTCCGCTGGCGTCGCTTGTTCCGCTGCTCGCTCATGACGCGGGCAATGACGCCGGTCAGCTCGTCGTAAGGAATCGGTTTTAATATATAATCTTTCACCCCATATTGGATGGCTGTCCGCGTATACGCGAAATCCTGATAACCGGACAGCATAATAACGTCGACGTCAAGCTCCTCCTCACGAATCCGTTTGACGAGCTCAAGACCGTCCATGACCGGCATTCGAATGTCGCTCAGAAGCAAATCGGGGGACAAAGACTGAATGAGCTCATATGCCTCCGCCCCGTTCCTCGCCGTGCCGACCACTTCAAGACCAAGCATTTCCCAAGGGATGACTTTCTCTAGATTGCGTGAAATATGCGGTTCGTCGTCGACGATGATGACTTTGCCGTTCATAACCGTCCACCTCTGCTTCTCGGTATCGTGCACCGGATCGTCGTCCCTTGACCTTGCTCGCTGCAAATCCATAATCCATAGGACGGACCGTAATGAATGCGAAGCCGCTCTGCGACGCTGCGCAGTCCAAGACCGCGCCGCTCACCAAGCTCCGACGACGCCTCGTCCTTATCGCGTTCGTGGCGTCCGTCGTCAAGCCGCTTCAATACTTCCGGCGTCATGCCGACGCCGTTATCCTCGATCATAAAGACGATCCGGTGCGGCTCCAGCGTAACGCGAATGCGAATCATGCCGCTGCCATCCATGCCGTCGAACCCATGCTGGATGCTGTTCTCGACAAGCGGCTGCAGCGTCAGCTTCAGAATCGTATATTCGAGCGCTTCTTCCGGAACGTCAATCTCGTAAGAGAACAATTCCTCGAACCGGTATTTTTGAATTTCCAAATAGCTGCGCACATGTTCGATTTCTTGATAAACCGTATTTTCTTCGTTCTCATGCATGCTCGTTCGCAGCAAATTGCCTAACCTGCGGACCATCAGCATAATTTTATGGCCTTCGTTCTGCGCGGCGAGCGCGTTGATCGATTCCAGCGTATTGAACAGGAAATGCGGCTTGATCTGCGCCTGCATCAGCATCATCTCCGCGCGCTGCTTCCGTTCCTGCTCCTGCCGCACCTCGTTCAGCAGCTTCCCTAGACGGTCGACCATGCTGTTGAAGCTGTTCGCCAGCATGACCGTCTCATCCTTGCCGCCAGCCGTAATCCGGATTTCGAGCATCCCCTGCTCGACGAGACGCATTTTGCGGACGACGCGTATAATCGACTTCGCAACCCGGCCAACGAAGAACTGGTTGAACAAAATAGCCGAGAGCAAACAAATAATCGTGATGGAAGCGATCCATTTAATAAAACGGACGTTCTCGTTCGTCAGCGATTCCCACGACTTGACCGATACGAGCACCCAGCCGTTCATCTCAAGATTATAAGACGAAACAAGGCTGTCCTTGCCGCCGAACTCCGCCCGGTTGCTTGCATAACGTTCCGTTAATTGCGGCGCAATCGTCGTCAATTCGCTGAGCAACTGCCCGTTCATCTCTTTCTTGCTGTCGAGCATCACCATGCCGCTGCTGTTGACAAGCATATAACGCGAATGCTCGTCATCCAGTACAGGATTGCCGAACGTCTGCAGGATGTCGGCTACACCCGATGTCTTGAATTGCATAACGCTGACTCCGATATCGTTCAGCGTATCCAAATCTTTCACGATGCGAAGCTGCGTGAAGAGCGGCGGGTCCTGCCCCGTAATTTCCTGATGCTCATAAGGACCGATCCATAACGGGCGGCCAGCCCGCTTCGTCACTTCTTTAAATACGGAATGGTTCTGAAGAAGGTCGTACGAGATAGGGCGGTACGTTGTCGGATCGCTCCGGTACGACTGAAAGATCATGCCGTCCTTCGCATAAAGCACGATCAGACTGACCGCTTGATGCTGGAACAAGTTGGCGCTGATCGATTTCTCCGCCAGACTGAGCCGAATCTGGTAACTGGCATCCTGAGGTCCTTGCCAGCTCGACTTAAGAATGGATTGCACCGTGCTGCTCGTTACGCTGGAATCCGACAGCTGGTCAAGCTCTTTGAAGAAATAACGAATGTTGCCGCCGACCGCTGTCAGCGTCAGCTCCGTCTGCTCGTTATACTTTTTCTCCAGAAGTCTCTCCGAATTCAAGAACGAGGCGATGCCGAGCGAGAAAATCGGCACGACGATAAGGATGATGAATGCGACGAGCAGCTTCGGTCTTAAGTTCATGTCCGCCAGGCCTTTCCGCCTCAGAGCTGTTACCCCTCGTTACGACTGCTGTTTCTGTTACCCCTTCACACCGCCTGCCGTCATGCCGGCAATAATTTGCCGCTGCAGGAACAGATAGACGATCAGTACCGGAATAACGCTCATAATAACCGCCGCCGACAGCGAAGCGAAGTTCGTCCGGTAGCCGTCGTTGAACGTTGCCATACCGGTCGTCAGCGTCCGCTTCGCCTCCGAGGAAATAAACAGCTGAGACAAAATATATTCGTTCCAGTTCCCGATAAAGTTCAGTATCGTCACCGTCACGAGCGAAGGCATAGACAGCGGCAGAATGACACGGACGAACAATCCCGCTGCACTCATACCATCCATAATGCCCGCTTCTTCAAGCTCGTTCGGGATTGAGATCATAAACGCATGCAAAATAAATACCGTAATCGGAAGCGCATACGTGCAGTATACCAAAATTAAGGACCAGTGGTTATTATATAAATGTAATTCATTAATGAGGCGATAGAGCGGAATGAACAATGCGCTGGCCGGCACGAGCAATCCGAGCAAAATAAATTGATACACGGCTTTGTTCAGCGCCTTAAATTTCATCCGCGCAATCGCGAAAGAAGTAGCCGAAGCAAGGGCCAGCGTCAGCAAACAAGAGACGATCGTAATATACAAGCTATTGAATGCGTAGCCGCCGATGTTGGCGCTCTCCCAGGCTGCTCTATAATTATCGAAGTTGAATGATTTGGGCAGTGCCCATGTGTTGACCGTAATTTCCCGGTTTGTCTTGAACGAAGACATCAACAGCCAGACGAGCGGAAACAGCGTCACGAGAATGTAGGCCCATAGCGTGAAGTGGAACGGCAGACGCTTCTGGCGGATTTGGTACCATAGCGACCCGGATGATCCTTGGGCTGAGCCGATATTCCCTTGTGCCGAAGGCAAGCTTTGCATTGTTTTCGCCATTAGTACTGCACCTCCTCACGACGTCTCGAAATGAGTTGTAGAATGCCTGTCATAACTAGGATGATAATAAACATGGCCACACCGATTGCGCTGCCGTAGCCAAGCTCCATGGAACGGAAGCCGACCTTCAACATATAGGTCGACATGACTTCCGTCGATTGGAACGGCCCGCCATTCGTCATAATTTGAACGATATCGAGCACCTTCATCGTACCGGAGACGGATAGCAGCAGCATAACGAACATCACCGGCCGAATAAGCGGCAGCGTAATGAGCCTCGTCTCGCGCCATGACGTTGCCCCGTCGATATTCGCTGCTTCGACAATTTCCCGGGGAATATTCAAGATGGCGGCCAAGCACAGGACGATGAAGAAGCCGATATTTTGCCACGCGTTCGCAATAAGAATGGACAGCATAGCAAGTTTCGGATCGGACAGCCATTCCTGCGCCCAGCTATCCAAGCCGATGGAACGCAGCACTTGGTTAATCATGCCCGATTCGTAGTTGTACAGCACACCGAACAGAATCGCAACCGTCGAGGTCGAGATGACGACCGGCACGAACACAGCAGACTTATAGAAGCTGCGCAGACGGTTGACTTTACTAATGAGAATCGAAATAAGAACGACAAGCGGAATGTTGATAACAAGCGAGAATACTAGGAAGTACATGTTGTTCCAGAACGACTTGATAAACACTTTGTCATGCAGCAATCTGGTGAAATTGTCAAACCCGATATAAATTTTGTCCGTAATGCCGTCCCATTGATAGAAGCCGTAATACAGCGATTGAACGACCGGGTACAAAAAGAACAACAAGTACAACGCAAGCGTCGGTGCGATGAAAGCGGCGTAAATCCATGGATTGCGAAGCGCTTTGTTCATGTGGTCAGCCTCCTGTTCTTCCAATAAACATGCCATGCAAGCGGGTGCAGTTAGAGGAAGAGGGTGCCTTCCAAGGAAGGACACCCTCTCGTCCATCTATTGCTGTCGCTTATTTTTGAGCGTTTGCTTTCTCTTGCGCTGCTTGAATGTGAGCCGCTACATCTGCCGGCTTCTTCACTTTGCCGATCAGCTCTTGCAGACCTACCCCGATATCAGCCGTTACGCTAGGCTGTACGATTGCGTCGAACGCTTTCCACGAGCTCGAAGCGTTGCTCATGACCGTCAATACGTCGGAGATCAGCGGATCTACGCCGGACAGGTCGGTCAACTTCATCGAAGGCAGCAGTTTGTCTTCAATCAACGTACGTTTTTGCACTTCTTCGTTGAAGAAGTTCGCAATAAATTTCTTAACCATGGCAACTTGGTCTTCGCTCAGGCTAGCAGAGAAACCGAAGCCATTGGAGTAGCTTGCGTTGATCGATTGTTGGTCGCCTTTGCCGCCTGCAATGCTAGGGAACGAGAAGTAGCCGATGTTGCCTTTCAGATCGCCAGCTTCGTCGCTCGTGAAGCGGTTCGCATCCCAGCTGCCTGTGAACAGCATTGCTGCGTCGCCCGCGAGGAATTTCGCGCCTTGGTCCGCATAAGCAAGGCCCAGCGAGCCTTTCGTGAAGTAATCGTTATTAACGAGTGTCGAGTACGCTTCGAAACCTTTGATGAAGTCCGCATCCGTCCATTTCGTCTCGCCTGTTACGACTTTGTTCAGAGCGTCCATGCCGACGTTGCGTTCCATTACCGTGTTCCAGAGCATGCCGTTAACCCATGCGTCTTTCGCTGCGAGCGCGAACGGCGTTTTACCGTTAGCTTTCACTTTGTCAGCCGTAGCGATCAGCTCATCCCACGTCGTAGGAACCGTCAGACCCATGTCCGCGAACATTTTCTTATTATAGAATACAGCTTCGCTGTAGCCGCCGAACGGAAGGCCGTACACTTTGCCGTCTACCGTGAACTCGTCAAGGCTTGCGAATTTGTCCTTGATGCCGAGTTCTTCGATGATCGGCGTCAGGTCGAGCATGCGTCCTGCTTTAACGTACAGGTTCAGGTCAGCGCCGCCGAATACTTCGAAGATGTCAGGCGGGTTGCCTGCTGCCATCTCAGCTTTCAGCTTCTGGTCGCGGTTGACGACCTCGTCGATGCCTTCCATTTCGATTTTCAGGCCTGGATTTTCTTGTTCCGTCTTCGCGACGACATCTTGGAAAATTTTCAGCCGTACTTTACTTGTTTCTTTAATTTGTGTATGGCGGAGCTTGAGCGTGACGTTCTTTGTCTCTGGTGCCGGCTCCTCCTTCTTCTCTTCCGTTGTCGTCGTTGTCGTGCTGCTAGTCGTGTCAGCAGGCTTCTTCTCTTCTTTGTCGGAAGATCCGCAAGCTGCGAGGAACACCGAACAGCTAAGTAGTGTAGCGGCAATCAGGGTCAGATTTTTCTTCATCGTAAGACCTCCTAGATAAATGGTTTATCTTTAATTCTTGTTTGCCTCTTACACTTCTGATTATAAGTGGAGGCCAGCACCCCAAGGAGGTTGAAAAAAACATGAGGCAGGGAGACTTTTATATTGTGATGAATGATCAGGGGTAAAAATTCACGGTAGGACGGATACTTTTGATTTATTGATGTTATATAATATAACATTTTGATAGCGTTTACAATAAAAATGTAGCGATTTCATTTTAAAAACAACACATCTACGTCATTTGTTCGTTAGAACACAACGAGAAACAGGTTGTCTTACTTGAATTATGTTATGTATTTTAACATTAATGAAGAGGGGTAAAAATCAACGATCCATCCGTACAAGCCCGTTCACAGAAGATAATAGTGCCCTCCCGGCAAAAAAAGCTTGAAGCGAGGCTATTGACCTCCGCTTCAAGCTTCGATTCCTCAATACCAATCTCCTGCACCGCTTACTGCTCCCGCAGTTTGCGTACCGCATCCCGTACTGCCGCGTAGAACGGACGCCATGCCGGCAGCGCATCGGCTGGCCCGATCTCCTCATCCGCATCCGCCTGAACAGGTTGACCGCTCTTCACTTGTTCGGCTTGCGCCTGCTCTATATCATCGCGTTCACGTTCCATCGCTTTCCCTCCTCAACAGCCGATTCGTTACCGGCCGAACCTATCCCGGCGCAGAGCGAACAGCTCCCGCAGTTCATCGGTCGACATCTCCGTTACCCATTGATCCGATTGGCTGACAATCTGGTCGTTCAGCGATTGCTTCCGGTCGATCATTTGATCGATCCGTTCCTCGAGCGTGCCCAGCGTAACGAACTTATGCACTTGCACCTTCTTGGTCTGGCCGATCCGGAACGCTCGGTCCGTCGCTTGATTCTCGACGGCCGGATTCCACCAACGGTCGAAGTGGAACACATGATTCGCTGCCGTCAGATTGAGGCCTGTTCCGCCCGCTTTCAACGATAAGACGAAGGCGCAGCCCGGTTCGTTCGGATCGGAAAATTTCGCGATCATGGCGTCGCGCTGCGCTTTCGGCACGCCGCCGTGCAAATACGGCACCGGCAAGCCGATTCGCTCCTCCAGCAGCCGCTGCAGCATCATGCCCATATCGACAAACTGGGTGAAGATAAGGCAGCGTTCGCCTTCCGCCGCAATTTCCTCGACCATCTCGACTATGCGCATCGTCTTATTCGAACGCTCGACATCCCATTCCGGTCCCGTCACGCCGTCGCCGAGCAGAAGCTGCGGATGATCGCACAGCTGCTTCAGCTTCGTTAGCGCAGACAATATCCGTCCGCGGCGCCGCATCGGCCCTTCCTTATCCAGGTTGTCAAGCAGATCCGAGACCATGTTCTCATAGAGTGCGCCTTGCTCAGCGGTCAACGACACGAACATCTTCGCTTCGCTCTTATCCGGCAGAGAGTCGATAATTGCCGGATCACTCTTGACCCGGCGAAGCATGAATGGCCTCGTCCACCTCTGCAGCCCTGCGATCGCTTCTTCATCGCGCGTTCTTTCGATCGGCGCTACGACATGCTGGCGGAACTCGCCAAGCCGGCCCAGATAGCCGGGATTAATGAAATCAAAGATCGACCACAGCTCCGTCAGCCGGTTCTCCATCGGCGTACCAGTCAGCGCAATGCGGTGATAAGCATGCAGCCGTTTAATCGCGGCTGATTGTTTTGTGTTGACGTTCTTAATATTTTGCGCTTCGTCCAGACATAAAGCGTTCCAATCGACCTTATCGAGTTCTTCTTCATCGAGCGGAACGAGCGAATAAGACGTGATGACGATATCCGCGGCAGCCGCAGCTTCCGCGAACGACTCGCCCTTGTCGCGCTTCGGTCCATAATGAACCATAACGTTCAAGTCCGGCGCGAACCTCTCGAGCTCTTTCTCCCAGTTGCCGATGACCGAAGTCGGGCAGACGAGCAGCGACGGCCCGCTTCTGCCAGTTCCCTGCTCCGCCAACCGCTTGACGTATAGCAAATAAACCGTGAATTGTACCGTCTTCCCTAGTCCCATATCGTCGGCCAATACGCCGCCCAGTCCGAACCGGCGCAGAAACGCAAGCCATGACACGCCATGAAGCTGATACGGACGGAGCTGGCCTTGGAACGTTTCCGGCACTTCGACATCCGGAATGCTTCCTCCTTGCTGAAGCTGCTCCAGCCATTTCGACAAGTGGCTGTTCAGCTCTACCTCGGCAGCGAGCGAAATCCCGTCCTCCTCTTCTCCTTCGGCAAGCGGAGAGGTGCCTCGCAAGTGCATTTCAAGCACATCGCGCAGCGTCAAGCCTTTGCGCTTGCCGACTTGCTTCATCCATCGTTTAATCCGTTCGACGTCGGCCGGCTCCAGATGAACCCACTCGCCTCCGACTCGCATAAGCCGCCGATTGTCTGCCGCCAACTGCATAAATTCAGCTTCCGACAAATCGATATTGCCGACTGCAAGCTTCCAATCGAATTGTACGAGCTCGTTCAAGCCGAACATCGGCTGCTCGCTTGAGCCGACCGACGATTTCATCTTCGCCTTCAGCCGGAATTTGCGGGAACGGACCGTCTCCCACCAAGACGGCAGCAGCACCGGGCAACCAGCCTGCAGCAGCTTGAGGCTCGTCGATTCCAGAAACGTATAGGCTTCAGGATCGGTCAATTCCGACCGGATGCTCCCGTCTTCTTGCAATATTTCCGGTGCGGACATCTGCCACTTGAGCCGCTCCCGTTCCAGCCGCTCAGCCATAAGCGGCAGCCAATCAGCCGGCAGATCCTCCTCGCCAACAGGCGAAAGCTGACCATCCACGGCAAGCGGAATCCATGCGCCGCCATCCCGGTGCTGCACAGCGGGGCGAAGCCGCCACCCATGTTCCTCGTCTGGCTCGGCGAGCTGCAGCGCCAGACGGAACGGGAACAGATCCTTGCGGATGCCGGCTGCAACGAGCCAATCCTCTTCGTCCGCAGCGCCGCCTCTCAGCACAGCCGATCCGATGCTGGCAAGCGCCTGATGCCATGCCGCTGCAACGGACTTATCCGAATCGATCAAGCTGTTGACAGCAAGCGTCAGCCACTCATCGGGCGCACCCGCCTGTCCAGCCGACTCCCATCGCTTAAGTAAACTGCGCCATTGCCCGTTCTGCTCCGTCTCCGGCACGTCGAGCCGCCAAGCTGGAAGCTCTGCTGTCCACCTGACGCCGTCGGGCACGAACCATCCTCGCTCCAGCACCTCTTGCAGTTTCTCTCCAGTCTCAAGCACACGCTTGCCGTCATCCGTCCAATCGATGTTCAGCAGCCGGACATGCTTCGGGCCGGCCAAGTAATCGATCGCGAGCAGAGGAGGCAGCAGAAGCGTCGTTCTGCCGAAAGCCTCTTTGTTCTCGATCTCCGAGCCGTACCAGGAAGAGGAGTGCCACGCGAACAGAAGCCTTTTGAGCCGGGCACCGTAAGCCGTTTGGCGCTCCTCCATCACGTATACGCCTTCGCCTGGCGCCCAGCGGGCATCAAGTACGAGCGGCAGATTGATGTCTATTCCTCTCATGGGCGTATGTTTCCTTTCGCCATTTCTTCCTGCAGCGCACGCAGACGATGATACTTGTCGGACAGAAGTCCGACGTACCGTTCCCATTGCTCCTGCTGATTCAACGTCTTGTACAGCTTCTCGAGCTTTTTCATCAGCTTGACCGCAGTTTTGTACCCTTGCCGGTTGCGTGCGCCGATCGCATCGTCGATCGCCTGGTGATAAATCGGCAGCAGCGACTGCGGGGCGCTCTTCGTTGCTTCGCGCACATCCTTCGCATCCAGATCCTCAGGCGACAGCCCCATCAGCAACTGCAAATCGGCCCAGTTCTCGAACTTGCCGAGCTCCAGCCAATGGTCCGCCAGTTCGCTGTAGGAATAGGGAAGCAGCGCAATCATCCAGCCAATCCATTGCGGATTGTCCGGCTGAACGAGATCGGCCTGCCTGCATAAGTAAAGGAAAGGAACGATCGCCCGCGAATTCGCTCCTTGGGACCGCCGTTCGAAGAAGAACTGCATCCATATTTCGAAGCTTTCCCAATTCCGCTGCGTCAATCTCGTCTGCGCATACATTTGAATAAGAGGCTCGATCGGTTCAATCGGAGCATCCTCCAACCGGGCTGCGGCACGCACATCATGTCCTTCGAACATATCGAGTGCAGCCAGCCCGATCTCCGCGAAATAATTTCTCCGCTTGGACTGTTCCGCAGCCGCCTGCATCGCCTCGGAAACGCCAGCGGCAGGCGACGGCTTCGGATAAGCCGACTTACCCTGCTCCGCAGCCGCCTCTTCTTTCTTCCGTTCCAGCCTTGCCCGCTCCGCGGCGCGCCATTTGTCATCGTCAAGCCGGCCGGAGGTCAAGCTCAAATAAAGAAAGTCCCAGCGGAACAGCTCATTCACTCCGTCTGCCGCTTGATTGCGCGCGTACTCGGCAACCGTATCGAACCATTCGGACGACCGTGCCGACCACTCGCGCCAATTCGTCTGATCCGCCGCAATCGATTCGTACTGCTCGATCCACGGCTCCGCCATGCGAGTGAAGCTCATTTGCTGATAATATTTGCTGAACGGATCGACCAGCGTGAACGCCTTCTCCGCTTGGCGCAAAGTGAACAGTATCGCCAGCATCCATTCATACTTTTGAATCGATTTATCCCAATCTCTCGCAAGTCCCTTCAAGCCAAGCAGAACGGACTGCAGCGGATGAAGCGAGTAGCGGCATTGCTTCCAAGCATCGCCGTACAACTCTTCCATCCGTGACGTTATCCGCCGGTAATCGTCCTCTGTCAGTTCGGCCGGTCTGCCGTTGGCAGAAGCCGTTTCCGGAGCGGCAAGCCCCATCAGTCTGCGTCTTGCATCCTCCGGTGAGCGCGTGCCGGACTTCGCGCATGCAGCAAAATAAACAGCTGCCATATGCTTGCAATAATCGCTGTTCGGACATGTGCATGTACTATAGGCAAAATGGCTGACGTCGAGCATGATGCTATACATATCGGTACCGCGTACAGCGCCGATAAGCGTATCGCCGTCCATTAGTTTGACCGATTGTACCCGGCCCTTACTATAATAATCCCAGCCGCGTTCCGCGACAGCCGGCGGCAGATGATCCGCAAGTTCCGACTCCAACGTTTGCAGCAGCATAAGTTCGGTTTGAAATAAGGAGTCCATTCATTCACTCCGTTCATCTTACATTCTTTTCATTATAACATAAGCAGCAGGGTTATTGCTGTAAGTTGGTTCAACGAACAAGGCCCCCGTCACCCGTTGGATGGCGGAAGCCTTCATTCACTTGTCGCGGTTGCGACTATGATTTCTAATAATGCGGCAGCCTAACCGCAAATATAATATATCCGCCGGAATCGGCGCTTATTTGCAGCGTTCCTTTGTACGACTCGACGATCCCTTTGACAATCGACAGCCCGAGCCCTTGATGCCCTTCCGCCTTTGTCGAATAACCTTGCTCAAGCAGCCTACTCTCCGCGATGACCTTCTCTGCATCGTCGCAAGTGTTCCGGATGACGAACTCGAGCTGGCCGCCATCAAGAACGCCTTCAAGCCGGATCAGCCGCCGCTCCTCCGAATATCTCATCACTTCATCGAATGCATTGTCAATCAGATTCCCGATCATGCGCGTCAAATCGAGCGACTTGATGCCGAAGTCCAGCTTGTCCAGTCCCCGGAATACCGTCTCGAACCGGATCTTGCGTTCGTTCGCTTGCGCCAGCTTGGACCGGAGAAGCGCGGCGATCGCCGGATTGCCGATATTGATCATATCGTTCGTCAGTTGGATGTCTCCTGCAAGCTCGCGCGTATAAGACTTTAGCTCGGCCACTTTGCCAAGGTCGGCAAGTGATTGAATCGTCTGCACATAGTTCAGAAAATCATGGCGCTGCGCCTTAACCGACAGCAACAGCTGATTCATTTCGTCCACGTAAGTCAGCTGTGCATCCTTCGCTACTTTGTCGCGCGAGCGCCGGAGATAACTGACGGTCATCATAACCGCAAGCACGCTAAGCGTCGTAATAATAGTAATGATAAGCCCAATATTCAGGAACTGTTGGTCGAGCGAGTCTTGGACGAACTTATAATCGGATACGATGGTCAAAATGTACCGCTCGATCGATTCCCCATCTTTGTCCAATATGCTGGATCCTTTCGGGATTTCGACCGGGATGTACGTCTTCAATACGTGCTTGCCGTTCGTATGCGTATTCACTGTCACGGTCCGGTTCGACCTGTACGCTTCTTCTACACTTGCCGCGTCATCACTCGTTCGATAAGTATATTGGCCGAATATAATCGGCTGCTGCGTAATATGCTCGACCCATTCACCGACCTCGTTCTTCGTCAGTACCGGCCCGCCGAGCGCGAACGTCTCGGGATTAATGCCGGTAATCTCCAGAAGCGACGCATTCTCCTCGACCGCACGCTTGATCATCCGGTTGACGCCTGTCGCTTCCTCATATTGGTGCATCATATCGTTGCTTACATACGGATCAATCATATAGTTGGTCGAACCGTCGTAATAATAGCCCCATTTGTATATTTTCTCGACGTCGGTCGATGCGCTCTCGAATGGTCCGGTCCAGAACTGCTTAAGCGTCTGTCCCCATTTGACGGATACCGGCTCCAACGCAATTAGCTGCTGGAACGCCTTATACCAGGGGTCCCATGTCTTCGAACCGCGGTTAAGCTCCTTCGGATCGGACGATTTCTCGATGATGATATCATCCTTCTCCGCATTCTGGCGGAATAAGGAGATATGCGTCACATCCAGCTTATCTGCCAGCTCCTTCAGTTGCTCGTTCGTCACTTGATCGATGTCCGGATCAAGCGCATATTGAGCCGCTATAGATACGGCGCGAAGCTCGCGGCCGATCTGGTCCTGGAATACTTCTCCGCCCAACCGGGACTGCTCGATCGACAACTGAATCTGCTTGGCTACGGCCATCATTTCGTGGCGCATGCCGTTCTCCAGCGACCGCTTAGCCATAAAATAATAGACGGCATTGTTTATTCCGATTAAGACAACCAGCAATATGATCGTCAACAATATACTATTGCGCCGCTTCATCAATTCGTTGCTCCTCTATGAAGTAATGTCGCGACGATCGCTATTCCATCGCAAGCCGTTCTATGGTGAATGGAGAGGCGACTGAAATCGTTAAACGGTGCGCCGGGCGACAAAGCTAAGCAGCATCCAGCGTCTCTCCTGTCTTTTCTTATATTTAGGAAGCATTCGGTACAGCCGGATTGCTTCATCAAGTGCACGCTTCGCTTCATCCTTCCTGCCAAGCAATATGTTCAGCTTAGCCAGCCGGTAATAGCCTTCGCAGGAGGACGTCTGAATTTGCTGGAACGCTTCCATATCCCGCAGTGCCTTAGGGAGATCCTTCGCTCCAATGATTGCCGCCAGACGCAAGTAGGGCTGGCCGTACTTGACGCGCGGATTGATCTCCAGCGCACGGCGTACCGCCGCTTCGCCTTCTTCGAGTTCCCCCGTACGCAGCAGCGCCGTACCAAGATCGTCCCAATATTCCGCCGACTGCTCGACGGCTTCCCGCTCGCGGAGAGGCTCCAACAGCTCTCTGGCTTGACGGAAGCTGCGCTTCTCAATAAGCAACTTGGCAAGTTCGAGCTTCGCCGTCAGATCGTTCGGATTCATATCGAGCTCCTGCCGCAGCCGGCGAATGCGGCTGAACCGGCGGATCGGTTTCACTAAGCTTGGCGACAACCCGATAAACCGTCGGTCAATCACATACAGAATACCGACCAGGACTATTAGAGCGATAAAGGGATTCCCGAATATCGACCACAGCAGTCCGAACAGCAGAAACTTTCCGATCATCTTGCATCCTCCCATATCCCAATTCATGCTATCATTCTTGCACTCTATCATATCACAATATTAACCATTAACGGCAATGTCACCGATCGATTCGCGGGCCTTACTCCGAACGATTCTAGCCCGCTCCATGAAGCGTTTAGCTGCCGCTCGGTTGCACGGGCACAGACGCGGTTGTTCGGGCAATAATTCTGGCAATGGATGAGTCTGCTTCGATCCGAAGCGGAAGGGCAATCACTTCGAACGGCCCAATGCCGATCAGCCGCTCGGTGTTAGCCAAGTTCTCGGCGATCAATACGTTATTGGTGAACAGCATCTTGTGCACTTGGAACGGGTAACGGTCCGGCGACGGAAAATCCAAACCGACGAGCTTCACCTGCTTGCGGATAAGCAATTCAGCGAAAGCCGGCGTCAGCTCCGGATGCCCGGAGAAATATTCCGGACTGCCGAACTTGTCTCCGTGGCCGGTGCAGACAATAACGATGCTTCTCTCCGGGATCATCTGCTCATAGGACGGCTCATAATCAACCACCGACGCATGCCGAACGTCGAGAAGGACGCCATCGCCGATAAACTGGTCGATCGGCACTTCATGAATCCGCTGTTGAATATCGAGCAGATGCATCGGACCGTCGATATGCGTTCCGGCATGCATATTGATTGACAGCTGGTGGTTGTTGTAGCCGTCAGCGCTGAATGTTCTGGAATGCGTGAGCACGGTTTGATCGTCTCCCGGATATACAGGCAGACCGTCCCGGATACAGTGTGTTAGATCAATGATCAACATGATTCCGCTCCTCTCTCTTTATTTCTATTTATTCGACCCTATACGATCTAATTCCTTGCTCCGCCTCCATAAATGGAATGTTATTGCGTGCTTAAGCTGACAAGATTAGACTAACAGTATCAGAAGAAAATGGTTGGACTGACGGTTATCGATACGCGAACAAGGTTTAGGAGTGATAGCTATGAATGAGCAATGGATGAATTTATCGGCAAATGTTCCGCAATGGCTGAGCGATTGCCGCCCTTACGCTAAGGACGGCAAAGCCGCAGCATACATACCGGCGCTTGCCGCCGCACCGGCGGATGCGCTCGGCGTTTCGATTCTAAGCGCAGACGGCAGCATCATTGCTGGGGGCGAGAGCGGCATGCTGTTCACGATGCAGAGCATCTCCAAAGTGTTCACGCTGCTGCTTGCCCTCATTGATAACGGTGAAGAAGCGGTGTTCTCGAAAGTCGGCATGGAGCCGACCGGCGACGATTTCAACTCGATACTGAAACTCGAGCTTGTCGAACCGGGCATTCCGTTCAATCCGCTCATTAACGCAGGCGCCATTGCAGTCACCTCGCTGATCGGAGGTGCGAGCCCGGATGAGAAGACCGAACGCGTCCTTGCCTTTATGAGGCTTATGGCTGGTGACGATTCGCTCGACTATAACCGCT
This sequence comes from Paenibacillus kobensis NBRC 15729, assembly GCF_004000825.1. Lineage (GTDB taxonomy): Bacteria > Bacillota > Bacilli > Paenibacillales > Paenibacillaceae > Paenibacillus_T > Paenibacillus_T kobensis. The sequence goes on from NZ_BILZ01000028.1 coordinate 53,785, forward strand.
CGGTAAGCGAATCGGAATCGGCTACCGCATACCGCAACCGCTCCCTCGCTTATTTCTTGCAAGAGAACGGCGTCTTGTCTCCTCATGCGAGCGTCGAGGAAGTGCTGTCCGTCTACTTTAACCATTGCGCAATCGAAGTCACCTGCCATCACCTGGCCCGAATGGGACTCATTCTCGCCCACGGTGGATTCGACCCGCTGACAGAGCGCCAGTTGGTGCCAAGACGCTACGTTCAGATCGCCAAAACATTCATGCTCACCTGCGGGATGTACAACGCATCGGGCGAGTTCGCCATCCGCGTCGGCATTCCGGCGAAGAGCGGCGTCGCAGGCGGCATCCTGGCCGTCGTCCCCGGCCGGTACGGCATCGGCGTCGTCGGTCCGGCGCTTAACAGCCGCGGCAACAGCGTCGCAGGCATCCGGCTGCTCGAGACGATGTCCGTCGAATGCGACTGGAGCATGTTCTAGGGAACACCAAAAAGGATGAGCAGAAATTTTCCTTTTCTGCTCATCCTTTTTAATTGAGTGGTGCGGCGTGCTGGGCATGGCAATAGAGCGGAAAAGGCTGCTCTAGCATGAGATGCATCAACGACTGCTCTGATGAAAGGGATCACACCCTGCGGAGCATGATCCCTTCATTGTATTTCGTACAACCATAACTAGCAGGTTGGTTCGAAATAATATAGTTCGTTGCATTCTATACCACGAACATTTCTATGTTTGCGAAATAAATGGGAGCCTATCGGCATTTGCGTCTTTTTCCATTGCAGAAACTACAATGAACCCTAATTTCGAGCACCTACTGGCCGATTTCATTGTACAAAATGCAACGAGTACGAAGTATGGCCTCCACCTTACAAACTGCTACTCCTCCGTGACTGCCACAGCGACTTAACGGCAATGTACCCTGCGGAGCATGATCCCTTCATTGTATTTCATACAACCATAACTAGCAGGTTGGTTCGAAATGATAGAGTTCGTTGCATTCTATACAACGATAATTTCTAAATTTGTTGAATAAATGGCCCCTTTCGGCGATTGCGTCTTTTTCCATTGCAGAAACTACAATGAACCCTAATTTCGAGCACCTACTGGCCGATTTCATTGTACAAAATGCAACGAGCACGAAGTATGGCCTCAGCAAATAATCGGTTTCCTCGTGCGAACGCTCCTCTTTCACGACAATCGTACCGCCGATGCTATGGCGGTCCAATCTTGGCGCAAGCAACTCCGGCAAGTAACTGCCGTATAATACCGTGCCCGGCTGAAGCCAGCCAAGATCGCCCCGTTCGATGTTCCAAAAGTTCTGATGAGCATCAATTCGTATGTGTGACGGCCACCTTTTCGCATAGTTTCATATGTAAAACAAACAACGTTGTTCAGAAAATGAATATGCCAGGCAGCACTATGCTGCCTGGCATCGTTCTTGTCATCCGTTGTAACAAAGCCGGCTGCAACCGCATAGAGCTTCAAGCTGCCATTGATTCCAGCAGCTACCGCTTGTTTCGCTTGCGGAACTCTTGAGGAGTAAACCCTTCCTGCTTCTTGAACAGCTTCGAGAAATAGGAGAAATTCCGGTATCCCGTAATTTCGGCCACATCGCTTACTTTCAGATCAGATTCGCTTAGTAGCCGCTTCGCTTGTTTCATCCTCTGGTCCATTATATAGTCCGACAAGGATAAGCCGGTCTCCTTCTTGAACAGCCTCGACAAATAAGCCGGGTTAAAGTGGAGAAAAGCGGCTATGTCTTCGCGCGTCAAATCTTGTGAGATGTGCGTCTGCACATACTGCTCGATAAGCTCGATAACGGAAGGCTCGCGATTGCGCCGCTTATCGACCGCATTCATCGCCGCGTCGGTCATCCGCTTCGTCCAGGCTCGCAGCTGCGATAACGATTTGGTCGCTTGCGCCATATCCTCTTGCCGGCTCAGCGATTCCAGAGCATGATCGACGGAGAAACCACTTTTATGGAACGTCTGGTAGATCATCGAAACGAAATGAAAGTAAAACGCTTTCAAATGTTCCTTTGATAACGACTTCTGATTCTCATAAATGCTGAACATCTCGTCTATCCGCCTCTGCAGCTCATCTTTCTTGCCTGATTCGAACAGAACCGACAGCTCCGAAGGCCAAGCAACCGCATTCATGCCCCCTTGATCCTCGTAGAACTCGCCTTTAATAAAGATCGAATCCGACTTGGACACGTTGCGCCTCTCCATATCGAGCAATTCAGCACAGGTGGATGAAATCCGGTCGATCGGACCCGCAGATCCGATATAGCAGGACACATGACCGTAAAAGTACTGATTGCAATCTGCTATAAACCGGCGGCACCGCCATTCCAGTTCCTTCAGCTCGCGCTCTACCGACGCCGCTTCATAGATGATGATGAAGATCGCACCGCCTCTGCATTTCACGACCGTTCCCGGCCAATTGCGCAGCACGGTCTCTCGGGCGGAGTTCATCATCGCATATTCAAGAATATGCTCGTCCCGGCTTCCGAAACTTTGCTTCCATCGATCGACGCTGAGCAGCACCGGCATAAACACATCATGCGGCGAGAACTCCGGTTGAATCATCGACAGATAGGTCGTATGCGGTTCCGTGTCATACGTTTCGCCGCCCGGCTCGATCAGATCGGTCCAGAATCGGTCAACCAGAATATGCTTCTGCGTGCGAAGCAAATTCTCGTAACGCTCCACCCGGTTGTGCATCGAAAGCTTCTGTTTGGTTTCTTCCAGTTTTGATAACGCTCTCATAACGGTTTCCTTCAACCGCTCGTGCCGGATCGGCTTCAGCAAGTAATCGAAGCAGCCCATCTGCAGCGCCGTATGCGCGTAATCGAACTTATCATGCCCGGTCAAAAAGATTGTCTCTGTCGCAACGCCTCTTTTCCTCATCCAATTTAGCAGTTCCAGTCCGTTTTCTCCCGGCATCTCGATGTCGCATATCATCACGTCAATTGCATGTCCGTCAAGCAGTTCTCTTGCCTCTTCCGCATCGGATGCGGCGAACACTTGTGCGATCTGTAGTGACCTCCAATCAATGGTGTCCACTACACTCTTCAATGCGAATGCTTCATCATCGACGACCAGAAGCCGATACATCATCGATACCCCCTTCTCATCCAGGATGCGAATAAGGAGATTCTTCTGTCAGGAAGCACATAACGCTCCCCCTATTAGTCTATCAAATTTTGGGTATGGCGTACAATAATTTCCGTCTATTACGGATGCAAGCGGGCCATGCCGTTCACAGAGCGCTGCCCCGGCGGCTTCAGGCGGAGCCGCCGAGACTTTGCGCTGGCCGGTTAGCGGCATCAGGCCTTAACCTGACGTTGTACGCTGTATTGCCGCCAACAGAAGAATGACGTTACGGCTGCTGGCCCCATACAAGCGTGCCATTCTGATAAAGCGTCACTTTGCTCCAATTTGCATACGCTGTCTTCGTTCCATCGAACGAGTAATCGTTATTTTCATTCCAATTCGACCAGTCCGATTTCGCGATGCGGATCTGAATATCACCGGATTGGCCGCCCGCTGGAATCGAACCTGCACCTGCGCTGAACGACAGCTCAACATACGTGTCGGCGGTCGTCTTAGCAGGTGACACGGACGCGAAAGATCCACTGACATTCGACGAGCCAACCTGCGCATAATCCGTCCAGCAGCTCATTCCGCTTGCACCATCTTTGGTCAAATAGTAGCGAAGCTTCAGACCGCTCAGACCAACCGCAGCCGTGCCCGTATTCTTAATGTTGAACGTGGCATAGATCATATTGTCGGTCGCATTGGCATTATTCACTTTGTATTGAACGGCCAGCGTACCTTCTGGCGGCGTCGTCACCCCTGCTGGCGTCGCGCTTGTCTGCGCGGAATTCGCGCTCTCGCCAGCGGTGTTAACCGCACTAACGACGTAGTAGTACGTCGTGCCGTTCGTCAGCGCCGTGTTCGTATACGTCGTGCCCGTTATGCCCGTCGCGACCGTCGTGTACGGGCCGCCGCTTACAACCGCTCGCTTCACATTATAGCTCGCCGCTCCCGCAGACGCCGTCCACGTCAGTGCCGCCTGCGCGTCCCCTGCTGCCGCCGTCAATCCAGTTGGAGCTGCCGGTACCGTTACGGCCGCCTGTGGCGTCGCGCTTGCTTGCGCTGAATTCGCGCTCTCGCCAGCGGTATTGACTGCGCTAACGACATAGTAATACGTCGCGCCATTCGTCAGCGCCGTGTTCGTATACGAAGTGCCCGTTAATCCCGTCGCGACCGTCGTGTATGGTCCCCCGCTAACAGTCGCCCGCTTCACGTTATAGCTCGCTGCTCCAGCCGAAGCCGTCCATGTCAGCATTGCCTGTGCGTTGCCTGCCGAAGCCGTCAATCCGGTTGGCGCCGCCGGAATCTGCACAGGCGTCGATCCGCCCGGCTCTTCGCCGAACGCTTTCACGCCGTTCAAGTAGACTGGAACGCGGTTGTTAATCGCAGCCGTTGCTGTAATGCCTTGACGGCTCCAATCATTCGCCGGATTCCAATTGCTCTTGAAAGCCGAATCCTGCTTCGCCATAATGGCGAACTGCAGATCGCGGTCGCCGTAGATAGACGCCCCCGACCAATCGAATTGATAATAGTAAATGCCTGCCGCCGCATCGGCTGCCAGCGGTCCCGTAATTTTCACCGCTTGGCCAGTCGCCGATTTCTGTTCGTCATAATAGACGGCGATCGACACGTCGTTAATCGATTGGCCCGCCGCCGTAAGCTCGCTGATGTTGAAATAATAATGGGCGCTCATGCCCGACTCGTTATGCGGCGGATGCACCGACTCGTTGTGTACCGTGATCGTAATTTGCGAACGCTCCGCGTTCTCCTGCTCCAGCTTGCTTTCCGCATAATACTGCTGCACAGCAGCTTCCTTCGGCGGGAAATTCGCAAGCGGCAGCTGGCCTTGACCATAGAAGTCGTATAGTCCGGCCAACGCGCCAACGAAGCCAGCGTTATAATCGACTGCCACCTCGTTCGAAATGTAATCTGTCGTCACGTCGTTATGGACATCGTTCGCGTTCGGCCCGCCGACCAAAGCTCCCCACAGCGTATGCCGGTCGTCAGCCGGCACAAGCATGCTGTTCGTCTTGGAGCCGTGCGCCGCCCGGTGATGCGGATGCTTCGCCGACCCTTCCACCGTCGGAAAGCCGACAATGTAGGAGTAGCCCATCGGATTGTCGCCCATAATGTAATCCATTTGACCTTTGGCCCATTCGGCGAAATCGGTCCGGTTCTTATGCTTGCTATAAATAAGTGCGCATAGCTGTGCCGCCGTATTATAACGCGCCGAACCCCATGTCGAGAGGAACGCATACCCGCCCGGCGTCTTCGCCAAATAATTGGTGTCGCTCAGATCCTGATGCTTCACCGCTCCGCCCGACCAATATTCCAAGTTCCAGCGCGCGTAATAGTCGTATTGGCTGTTGGTTGGAAACAACGTCGCCAGCTTCATAAATACGCCGCCCCATACCGTATCCCAGCTGTGAACCCATTGATTCTGCCATGTATCAGCCGTGCTGTTCATAATCTTCTTCAAATATCCGGTATAAGCGCCGCCTGCCGTCGCTGCCGTAATATCCGTGATGTACTGAGCCGTTCCGGTCGCTTCATACAGCCACACCGCCGCCCAAGACAATTCGTCCTCGTCATAACCGGAGTTATAGAAGCCGTCCGAATTGCCGAGCCCGCGGTACGTCTTGGCGAACGTATAGAGCGCTTTCGCATTGTCCAGACACAATGCCGCGTATTGCGGATCGGTATCCTTCGTATTCAAATACATGATTGCAAGAGCTGCCGCGGCGCCCGCAGCCTGGTCGCTTGCCGGCGTTTCGGCGGTGGCGAACGTCGCAGGGCGCGGATAGGCAGCCGGATCCTGCAGCTCAGGCGGACCCCAATAAGCATGGTCTACCGTTCCGTTGCCGACCATGTAGTTGAACGCGATAACATTGCCGCTAGCATCGCGGAACGTAGACCGCAGAAAGTAATCGCTGAACCACTTCAGCTCTTCCAGCATATGAGATTCTTGCCCGCTCTCGATATAGGCATCCCGGAATTCGTTAAAGCCCCAGCCAAGTGTCGAAGCGGCATACGTCTGCGGCAAGCCGAACTTCACATGGTCTCCGGCATCGTGGAAGCCGCCGCTCAGATCGACGGTGCCGTTGCCGTCCGGATCCAGCACCGCTTTATTGCGCTGGATGAATGCGGCAGACATATTCGTCTGGTTCGACGGGCTGCCGTTAATGCCTAGACCGACCGTCTTGTCTGACAGATCGGAATTACCGCGCCATTCCAGTCGGCCTCCGGTAATGCCTGGTCCCGACTTCTCGGCATCGTAGAAATACAACGATTTCTGCAGAGCCTCTGCATAATTGTATTTGACCGGCGTCGTTGCAGCCTGCGCTGGCCGTACGCCTGCTTCCAACGAAACGATCGATGCGGCAGCGCATAGCGCAACGATTCCGCAATTGCGGACGATGCGGGCAACGCGCGTACCTTGTGTTGTCCTCACGATTGTCCCTCCTTATAGAACACTGTAATCGCAGCAATGCCGGCCGCCCGCGCAAGTTCCGATGATGAAGATAACATCGACACTCTGAAGGCGAACCGGCACTGTTGCTAAAAAATCACGGAATTATGGCTCAATGCCCCACACAAGCGTGCCGCTTTGATACAGCGTCACTTTGTTCCAGTCCGCGAAGGCCGATTTCGTGCCGTCATACGAGTAGTCGTTGCTCTCGTTCAGGTTCGACCAGTCGGATTTCGCGATACGGATTTGGATGTCGCCCGATTGTCCGCCAGCTGCGATCGATCCAGCTGCCGAGCTGAACGAAAGCTCCAGATACGTGTCAGCATTCGTCTTCGCAGGGCTGATTGCACTGAAAGCGCCGCTTACGTTCGCCGTGCCGACTTGTGCGTAGTCCGTCCAGAAGCTCAGGCCGTTCGCCGAGTCTTTCGTCAAGTAGTAACGAAGCTTCAGACCGCTAAGGCTGACTGCCGACGTGCCCGTATTCTTGATGTTGAACGTCGCATAAGCCATGTTGTCGGTTGCGTTCGCATTGTTCACTTTGTATTGCACCACCAGGCTGCCCGTCGGAGGCGTCACCGTTCCGGTTGGTGTTGCGCTTGCAGCTGCGGAGTTCGCGGACTCGCCTGCGCTGTTGACTGCAGAGACAACATAGTAGTATGTCGTGCCGTTCGTCAGGCCTGTGTTCGTATAAGTCGTTCCTGCGACGCCCGTAGCAACCGTCGTGTAAGGTCCGCCCGCCGTCGTTGCACGTTTCACGTTATAGCCCGTTGCGCCAGTTGAAGCCGTCCATGACAGTGCCGCTTGTGCATTGCCTGCCGTTGCCGTCAGACCGGCCGGTGCTGCCGGAACCGTTGGCGTCGTGCTGCCTGTCGGCGTAGCGCTTGCTTGCGCCGAGTTCGCGGACTCGCCTGCACTGTTCGTTGCGCTGACGACATAGTAGTACGTCGTGCCGTTCGTCAAGCTCGTGTTCGTGTAGCTCGTTGCCGTAACGTTCGCCGCCACGTTCGTGTAAGGACCGCCGCTCGTCGTCGCGCGCTTGACGGTGTAGCTAGTTGCACCGCTCGATGCCGCCCAGCTGAGTGCTACTTGACCATTGCCTGCCGTTGCTGCCAGGCTTGCAGGGGCAGCAGGTACAGTCGTCACCGGAGGATTCGTGCCGATCGGTTTCATAATGCGGTCGAGCATCGCTTGCTTCGGCGCGTTCCACGTCAGCCAGTCGTCCAGCAGCAAGCCGCCGGTGTCGCCGCTGTTCGGGTTGAGCGACCAGTACGTCCAGTACAAATCGTTAGCTTTAATATAATCGACCAGCTTGTTCTGCCAGATGCCTTCCTTGCTCGTCAGATCGACGCCGCGGCCGCCGAACTCACCGACGAGGATAGGCGCGATATTTTCTTTGCTGATATAACCCCAGTGCGCATCCCAAATGCCAGGCATGTTGCTTGGGAACGATGCATCCTCGAACCACGTTTGGGTCGCTACGCCCGGACCGTAATCATGCGGCGAGTAGACAAGGCGATTCGCGACATCCAGACGAACCGGATAGTTGCGCACCCCTTTCAGGTTGCCGCCCCACCAGTAGTTGCTGGTCTCGCCTTGAACGTTCGTCTGAATGCCTTCGACGAGAATGAGCCAGTTCGGGTTAGCTGCCAAGATGGCATTGCCGGCGCGTTCCGAAGCAAGGCGCCAGTCCGTTGCCGTATCGCCCGTTCCCCACGAAGCCGTACCGTGCGGCTCGTTATGCAGGTCCGCGCCGATTACAGTCGGATTGTTCGCATAACGTTTCGCCAGCATGACCCAGTCGCTGATCCAGCGGGCTTCGGAATATTTGGATGTGTACCACAGCTCCGACTGGCCGCCGGAATCCGGACGGTGACGGTCGAGAATGATTTGAATGCCGCGCTCGCCTGCCTCTTGAATAACGCGGTCCATCAGTTGAATCGGCGTCATGCCTTGCAGATCCGGGTTCGTCGCCGTGTTCAAGCTTGTCGGCATGCTGCCCGCATCAAACATTTGATTGCAGTATGGAAGACGGATCAAGTTGTAGCCCTTCTGCTTGATTTGGTCCATAAAGCTGTCAAGCGAATACGACCACAGACCGTGAGGCGAGTAGTTCGCCGTCTCGAAGCCGAACCAGTTCAGCCCGTTGAAAACAGCTGGATTGCCGGCTGCATCCAATATCCGGCTGCCGGACGTATGATAGTAGCCGAGTGATGTTGCAGCGTTCGCTTTGCGGACGCCTTCCACTGCGAGCATAGAGCAGATCAGAGCTGCAGCAAGCAGCATCATGCCCCATTTTTTGAACGAAGTCGTTGCCATTACCTTTCATCTCCCTAGTTTAGCCGTACGGAAGCGATGCCCCCGTCCGCTCCTTGCGAGCGGGCGGGAACTCATCGGTCCGCCGCATTCTTGTTACCGATTATTCTTGTTACCGATTAAGGCTCGATACCCCATACCAGCGTACCGCTTTGATAGAGCGTCACTTTGTTCCAGCTCGCATATGCCGACTTCGTGCCATCGTACGAGTAGTCGTTGTTCTCGTTCAGATTCGACCAATCGGACTTCGCGATGCGGATCTGGATATCACCGGATTGTCCGCCGGCTGGAATCGATCCCGCCGCAGAGCTGAACGACAGCTCCAAATACGTATCCGCATTCGTCTTCGCCGGGCTGATTGCGCTGAATGCGCCGCTTACGTTGGACGTGCCGATCTGCGCGTAATCCGTCCAGAAACTCATGCCGTTCGCGGAATCTTTCGTCAAGTAGTAGCGCAGCTTCAGTCCGCTCAGGCTAACAGCTGTTGTACCCGTGTTCTTAATGTTGAACGTCGCATAGATCATGTTGTCCGTCGCGTTCGCATTGTTCACTTTATATTGGACCGCCAGCGCGCCTGTCGGATCCGGAGGCGTCGTCGTGCCGGCCGGCGTCGCGCTCGCTTGCGACGAGTTCGCCGATTCGCCTGCGCTGTTCACAGCCGAGACGACATAGTAGTACGTCGTGCCGTTCGTCAGCGCCGTGTTCGTGTACGACGTGCCGATTACGCCCGTCGCTACCGTCGTGTACGTGCCGCCTGCCGTCGTTGAACGTTTCACATTGTAGCCCGTTGCGCCTGACGATGCCGTCCAAGACAGCGCCACTTGTGCGTTGCCCGCCGTCGCCGACAAACCCGCAGGTGCTGCCGGAACCGTAACGGACGCTTGCGGCGTTGCGCTTGCTTGCGACGAGTTCGCCGATTCGCCCGCGCTGTTCACAGCCGAGACGACATAGTAGTACGTCGTGCCGTTCGTCAGCGCCGTATTCGTGTACGAAGTGACCGAGACGCCCGTAGCGACCGTCGTGTAAGGCCCTCCATTCGACGTCGAACGTTTCACGTTATAGCTCGTCGCGCCCGTGGAGCCCGTCCATGTAAGCGTCGCCTGCCCATTGCCCGCCGTTGCGCTCAGGTTGGCTGGCGCTGCCGGTACAGTCGGCTGCGTCACGGAGCCCTCGAGCATTTTGGACCGGACATATTGGCCGGAAGAAGTCAGATCGCTGAGCGCCCAGCCGCCGCTAGTGCTCGCGCTCGGCAGAAGCGCAGCCGAAGATTCGGCCTTCGTCGCGATCGACCAGTTCACCCAACTGATTTTTTTGCTGTTGAGGAAGTCCAGCCACTGCGTCGATTCGGTCGGATATGGACCGCCGTCGCCCGTTGCCGTACTCGTTCCCCATTCCGTCGAGAAAACCGCAATGCCCTTGTTAAGCGCATAGTTCACTTTGTCGCGCAAATATTGGCCGTGCGTACCTGCGTAGAAGTGCATCGTGTACATAATGTTGCTGAACGCCAGCGGACTATCCGCCGCTTGATCGACGTCCTGGCTCCATGTCGGTGTGCCGACGATGATGATGTTGTCCGGGTCAATCGCGCGGATCGCCGGAATGACGTCCTGCGCATAAGTCTTGATGGTGCTCCAACTTACGCCGTTCGGCTCGTTGGCAATTTCATAAAGTACGTTCGGATAAGAGCCGTACAATGTTGCCATTTCTTTGAAAAAGGCGATCGCTTCCGTCTTATGCTTGTTCGGGTCGCCATCGGACAAGATATGCCAGTCGATGATGACATAGATACCCAGGTCAATCGCCGCCTGCACCGCTTCCTTCACTTTGTCCTTCAGTGCCGGGTTCGTGATGTATCCTTTCTCCTCTGTATAGAGAGCGACGCGATATACCGTTGCCCCCCAATCGTCCCGCAGCCACTGGATGACGTTCTTATTCACGTAATTGCCGTAATACTGAACGCCGTGCGAACTGGCTCCCTTCAACTGGATCGGCTGTCCGGATGCGCTGACCAATTGATTGCCGGACACTTTGATTTGACCGTATGTCGGTACGATCGGTCCTGCCGCGTAGCTCTTGTTATGACCTGCCGGAAGCAGCAAACTGAGTACCAGCGTCAGCACGAGCAGCATGAGAAGTCCTTTGCGATTTGCCGCAATATACATGTCGCAATTCCTCTCCTTTGTTCAAAATGGAGAGGGAGCAGGCAGGTTCGGAATGAAACCGCTGACAATCGGTCCGTCGGAGCCGGGTTGGCCGGCGACAGCCGCTCCCTCCTTGAGCATTAAGGCGCAACGCCCCACACCAGGATGCCGCTCTGGTGCAGCGTCACTTTGTTCCAATTGGCGAACGCCGATTTCGTGCCGTCGAACGAGTAATCGTTGCCCTCGTTGAAGTTCGACCAATCGGACTTCGCGATTCGAATCTGAATATCGCCAGACTGTCCGCCTGCCGGGATCGATCCCGCTGCAGAGCTGAACGAAATTTCGAGATACGTATCCGCGTTCGTCTTCGCCGGGCTGATGGCGTTGAATGTGCCGCTGACCGTATTCGTTCCGACTTGCGCGTAGTCCGTCCAGAAGTTCAGACCGGCGCTCGTCGTATCCTTCGTCAAGTAATAGCGCAGCTTCAGATTGTTCAAGCTGACCGGAGACGTGCCGGTGTTCTTAATGTTGAACGTCGCGTAGATCATGTTATCCGAAGCGTTGTTGTTATTCAGCTTGTATTGAACCTGCAAGCCGCTAGGAGGCATGATCGGCGCCGACGGCGTCACGCTCACTTGTGCTGAATTCACGCTCTCCGCGCTGCTGTTCACTGCCGACACGACGTAATAGTACGTCGTATCATTCGTCAGGCCCGTATTCGTGTAGCTCGTCGACGTCACACCTGCCGCTACCGTCGTATACGGTCCGCCGCTTGTCGTCGCTCGTTTCACGTTATACGAGGTTGCTCCGGACGATGCGCTCCAGCTTAGCGCCGCTTGGGCATTGCCTGCAGTTGCCGTCAGGTTCGTTGGTGCCGCTGGCAAAGGAAGAATGATTGCCGGCGTCGCGCTTGCTTGTGCTGAATTCGCCGACTCGCCCGCGCTGTTCACGGCAGAGACGACGTAATAATAGGTTGTACCGCCCGTCAGACCCGTGTTCGTGTAGCTCGTCGCCGTTAAGCCCGTCGCTACCGTCGTGTACGGTCCGCCGCTTGTCGTCGAACGTTTCACGTTGTAGCTCGTTGCTCCCGCAGATGCCGTCCAGCTTATGCTTGCTTGCGCATTGCCTGCCGTCGCCGTCAGACTTGCCGGAGCCGAAGGTGCCGAAGGAACCGTATCCGTCCCTGCTTTGAGCACGATGTGGTAAGCCGTGAGCGGCGGAACCGTATACGTGAATTGGTTACCGCTAATGGAGGAGATTGCGCCAACCTGCGTAATCGACGTGCTAGTGCCGTCAAAGCCGTACACAGTACCGGACGTGTAAGACTTGTCTCCCGCGATTTGAATAGCAGCATTCATCGGACTGTCGAAGCTTTTGTTCAATACGATCAAATGAAGCTCTCCATTGGTATTGTCCTTGACTGACGCATATATGGAGCTGTTCGCGACGTCCGAAGTATCGGCCTTGACGTGAATATCTCCGAATTTCGAGCCGTTGCCGTCGTAGTTGCGGTAAAGCTTGAACGCCGAGTTCACATAGTCGGAGTTCGTCTCCGTCTTCCAGAACGAAGCGAAATGAAGTCCGGACTTGCCGAAAATGCCGAGCGCATCCGCTTGTGCGATACCGCCCGAAATATCTCCTTCTCCGCCGTAGCTGTACTCGGTAATCGCTAACTTCGTACCCGGATAGTACGTATCGATCGAAGATTTAAGCTTCGGAATGATCGGAAGATAGCTGGCGAATGACTGCGCGATCCAGCTGCTTTCGAGATACGTCTGGTCCCACAGCGAGCGCGGCGCCTGAACGCGGGCCTTCTGCAGATCCGCATTGCCGGTCCCGTTGAACACGATGCGCTGACCGCCGCCTTGCGCTTCGGGATACCAGTGAACGTCAAGCACATCGAGCAGGCGTGTGCCGGCCGTCTGGGAAGCCTGCTTCATCTTATCGAGGTAGTAATCGACATACCAGTTGTAGCTGCCTTTCTCCGATGCCCAGTCCGGCGCATCCTGCAGCGCATAGTAACCGTAGAAGCCGTACAACGCAGGGCCGAAAATTTCTGCCGCCGGGTCGACTGCTTTGACCGCCTTCGACAGCGCAACCGATTTGTCGACCAGCTCTTTGGCGCCTACCGGGGCGGAATGGATGCGCGGATGTGTCGATGACCATAGCGCCGGCTCGTTATCGAGCGAGTAGCCTTTAACTCCTGTAGCTGTCGCTGCAGAACCATATTTTTGAACAAGGAAGTTCACTTCCTCGTCCATGTAAACCTTGTTATCGCTCGTATCAGGCGTCAGCGAGAAAGCGCTGCCTTTCGCAGGCACGACTTGCCGCCATCTTGCCGAAGGCGCCGCCTCGCTCTCCGCAACGGCTCCGTTCTTGTCCGCAGCGACGTATCCCGCCATCTGCAGGGTCACAAGCGAGTAGTTCCCATTCGCAACCGAAATGTCATGGAATTGGGTTACCGCTGCGCCTGGAGCATTACAGCCGCTGACAGTCGTGTTGCACAGGAAGTCGTCGCTGGAATGCAGCCAGTCGCTGCCGGCATTCGAAGCGTTGTTTTCCCAGTTGTAGCCGGTCAGCCGGTTGCCGCCGTAGCGGCGAGCCGAATAGTCGCCAACATTGGAGAAATCCTGATTAGTTCCGTAAATATACGGGCTGATATTCGCTCTCTCCGATCCCGTGTTCACGGTAAAGGATACATTGACCGGAGCCGCAAGCGCGGACGGCGCCAATGGGACGAGCGTGGACAGCAGCACAGCCGTGCTCATGACGGAGGCGATGCCTATCTTCTTTTTCAACGTAATTGTCTCCTTTCGGCGATGGTTTGGAAGCAGCCAAAAGCAGCAGCGCCGCCTTCCAACAGATCAACTGCTTAAGCTGCCATGGATTGCTGACGGGTATTCGCTTCTCTTTGCTATAGGGCTTTGCTATAGGCGCAAAGAACCGCATTTGCTGTCGGAACCGTATCAGAGCGCCCTTAGAGGGCGCTCCGATACATGTGCCTTATCCAATTGTTATCTTGCTGTTCTACAGTTGCTGCTTACGGCTCGATACCCCATACAAGCGTGCCGCTTTGATACAGCGTTACTTTGTTCCAGTCCGCGAATGCCGATTTCGTGCCGTCGAACGAGTAGTCATTGCTCTCGTTCAGGTTCGACCAGTCGGATTTCGCGATACGGATTTGGATGTCGCCGGATTGTCCGCCTGCTGCGATCGAGCCTGCAGCCGAGCTGAACGACAGCTCCAGATACGTGTCTGCATTCGTTTTCGCTGGGCTAATCGCGCTGAACGCACCGCTTACGTTCGCCGTGCCGACTTGCGCGTAGTCCGTCCAGAAGCTGAGTCCTGCGCTGGACGAATCTTTCGTCAGGTAGTAGCGCAGCTTCAGCCCGCTCAGGCTGACTGCCGAAGTGCCCGTGTTCTTAATATTGAACGTTGCATAGATCATATTGTCGGAAGCATTGTTATTGTTCAGCTTGTATTGAACGACCAGGTTGCCTGCAGGAGGCGTCACCGTGCCAGCTGGCGTTGCGCTAGCTGCTGCGGAGTTCGCGCTCTCGCCTGCGCTGTTGACTGCCGTCACGACATAGTAGTACGTCGTGCCGTTCGTCAGACCCGTGTTCGTGTACGTCGTGCCCGTTACGCCAGTCGCAACCGTCGTAAACGTGCCGCCTGCCGTCGTCGAACGCTTCACATTGTAGCTCGTTGCGCCGGACGATGCCGTCCACGTCAGTGCTACCTGTGCGTCGCCTGCCGTTGCCGTCAGCGATGCAGGGGCTGCTGGAACCGTTACCGTTGCTTGCGGCGTTGCCGAAGCTTGGGCCGAGTTCGAGGACTCACCTGCGCTATTAACTGCGGATACGACATAGTAGTACGTCGTGCCGTTCGTCAGACCTGTGTTCGTGTACGTCGTGCCCGTTACGCCCGTTGCGACCGTCGTGTATGCGCCGCCGCTCGTCGTTGCACGTTTCACGTTATAGCTCGTTGCGCCGGACGATGCCGTCCAAGTCAACGTCGCTTGTGCGTTGCCAGCCGTTGCCGTCAGGCTTGCTGGAGCTGCCGGAACCGTAACCGTCGCTTGCGGCGTTGCCGAAGCTTGTGCCGAGTTCGCGGACTCGCCTGCGCTATTGACTGCCGTTACGACATAGTAGTACGTCGTGCCGTTCGTCAGTCCCGTGTTCGAGTACGTCGTGCCCGTTACGCCTGTAGCAACCGTCGTGTAAGCACCGCCGCTCGTCGTTGCACGTTTCACGTTATAGCTCGTTGCGCCGGACGATGCCGTCCACGTCAGCGTCGCTTGCGCGTTGCCTGCCGTTGCCGTCAAGTTGGCTGGTGCTGCTGGAACCGATACAGTCGCTTGCGGCGTTGCCGAAGCTTGCGCCGAGTTCGCGCTTGTACCTGCGCTGTTCGATGCACTGACTACATAATAGTACGTTGTACCGTTCGTCAAGCCCGTGTTCGTGTAGCTAGTCGCCGTTACATTCGTCGCTACGTTCGTGTAAGGACCGCCGCTCGTCGTAGCGCGCTTAACTGTGTAGCTCGTCGCGCCGCTCGATGCTGCCCAGCTCAGAGCAACTTGTGCGTTGCCGGCCGTTGCCGTCAGTGAAGCAGGTGCAGCAGGAACCGTTGGGTTCGTGTTGCCTTGTGGTATTGGCGGATAAGCATTCGTTACAAGCTCAACGAATTGAGAATGGAACCAGTGGCCAGATACCGGTGCGTTCGCAAGCGCATTGGTAGGCTTGCCGCTTGCAGCGATATACGTAGGGTCGCACATTCTATCGAAGCCTTTGCCTTCGTTGTTATCAATAGCCGAGCTCGAGCCGTCGGATTCGCCCGGAGGTTTAATCCACACAAGCGCATCCAGATGCGAACCTGCGTAGCCTGTAGGCGCTACGGTAGGCGGTTCGCCCATGCCTGCACCGGATGGATTACACCAGTTGCCGCGGTGCGAGCGTCTGTCGATACGGCCGGAGTCCGCGTATGCGCTTACCGTGGAACCGCTCGCAACCGTTGGACGGTTCGGACCGCCCCATCCGTTACGGGACGTGTCGACGAGGAAACCGAGCGTAGCCGGCCAGCCTTTCGCTACGAAGCCGGAGTAGAGCGCAGCCGTAAAATCTGCTTCGTCGAAATAAGGGTTCCATTCATAATACGAAGCCGATCTCAGCGGTTGACCGCCGACGGACAGATCCGAGTTCGGCAGGTTCGGCTCAACGAGCGGCGTCGTGTTCGCCGTGTTCGTAATGAAGCCGTCTACGCTTGCAAGGCCAGCTGTTGTGCCTTGTACGACTTGCGTGATCAGATCGATCGCAGGACCGCGGTTCGAATCCCATCCGAGCCAGCCGGAATGGCCGAGATCCATGTAGTTATAAACGTTAGGAATGGCATGAAGCTTATTCAGCGCGTAGCGGGATGCTTCGACATAAATGCCAGACGAATTGGCAGCCGCGCAGTTCGCATCGCTTAAGTTCGTGACGAGGTTCGGGAGCGAGTCCGGCTCGATGATCGCAACGATCCGGATGTCCTGATACTTCGGATTTGAGAAAATCGACGCAATCGTATCAATATATTGCGTTTTGTACGTTGCGAGGCCTGCGGCCGTCAGCGGCAATTCGCCGTTGGAAGCGAGGGCCTTGCAATCGCGTCCTGGCAGGTCATAGATAACGAATTGCACGACGATCGGCGTATTGCCTTGCTTCGCTGCAAGAACAGCGTCCATCGTCTGCTCCAGGCTCTTACGTCCGCCGTTCACATCGCCGCCTTGGATAGCCGCGATGCGGTCCAGCCAGATCGCTGTCGGGTATGATTTAACCGTTTCCATTTTCGCTTTCAGAACAGGGTCTGATACTTGCGCAATGGACGTGTCGATCAGATTGGCATAATCAGGGTTCAAATATTGCGTAGCGCCGACATACGGATTGTCGACATGCGCTTCAGCTGCGGAGCTTGTAGCAGCGCCGAATGCGACAAACAGATTGAATACGACTGCGAACACGAGGAAGAGCTTCAAGGTGCGTTTCGTGATTACGTTAGACAAGATGTTTCATCTCCTTTTGATTGTAATTGCTGTTTATCCCTGAAGACCGGGAATCCGGCTGGCCGGACTCCCGAATCCTTGGAACCATTAGCTTACGGTTCGATACCCCATACGAGCGTACCGCTTTGATACAGCGTCACTTTGTTCCAGTCTGCGAATGCCGATTTCGTGCCGTCGAACGAATAGTCATTGCTCTCGTTCAAGTTCGACCAGTCGGACTTCGCAATACGAATTTGGATATCACCGGATTGTCCGCCCGCCGCGATGGAGCCTGCAGCAGAGCTGAACGAAATTTCGAGATACGTGTCCGCATTCGTCTTCGCAGGGCTGATTGCATTGAACGTGCCGCTGACCGAGCTCGTGCCGACTTGCGCGTAGTCCGTCCAGAAGTTCAGACCGGCACTCGTCGTATCTTTCGTCAAGTAGTAGCGCAGCTTCAGTCCGCTCAGGCTGACTGCCGACGTGCCCGTGTTCTTAATGTTGAACGTTGCATAAATCATATTGTCGGAAGCATTGTTATTGTTCAGCTTGTATTGAACGACCAGGTTGCCTGCAGGAGGCGTCACTGTGCCGGCCGGCGTCGCGTTTACAGATGCGGAGTTCGCAGACTCGCCCGCGCTGTTCACAGCCGAAACGACATAGTAGTACGTCGTGCCATTCGACAGACCCGTGTTCGTATACGTCGTGCCCGTTACACCTGTAGCAACTGTCGTGAACGTGCCGCCAGCTGTTGTCGAACGCTTCACGTTATAGCTAGTTGCGCCGGACGATGCCGTCCATGTCAGCGCCACTTGTGCGTCGCCTGCCGTTGCCGTCAGGCCTGCAGGCGCCGAAGGAACCGTCACGACCGCTTGTGGCGTTGCCGTCGCTTGAGCGGAGTTCGCGGACTCGCCTGCGCTATTCACAGCGGAAACGACATAGTAGTACGTCGTACCGTTCGTCAAGCCAGTGTTCGTGTAAGTCGTGCCCGTTACGCCTGTAGCAACCGTCGTGTACGGTCCGCCTGTCGTGGTTGCACGTTTCACGTTATAGCTCGTTGCACCTGCGGCGTCCACGTCAGCGTCGCTTGCGCGCTGCCTGCCGTTGCCGTCAAAGCCGTTGGTGCTGCCGGAACCGTGACAACCGCTTGCGGTGTTGCCGATGCTTGAGCGGAGTTCGCGGATTCGCCTGCGCTATTGACTGCGGTGACGACATAGTAGTACGTCGTACCGTTCGTCAGACCTGTATTCGTGTACGTCGTGCCCGTTACGCCTGTAGCAACCGTCGTGTACGGTCCGCCTGTCGTCGTTGCACGTTTCACGTTATAGCTCGTTGCACCTGCGGATGCCGTCCACGCCAGCGTCGCTTGCGCGCTGCCTGCCGTTGCCGTCAAAGCCGTTGGTGCTGCCGGAACCGTGACAACCGCTTGCGGCGTTGCCGTCGCTTGAGCGGAGTTCACCGATTCGCCAGCGGCGTTCACTGCGCTAACGACGTAATAGTACGTCGTGCCGTTCGTCAGACCCGTGTTCGTGTACGTCGTGCCTGTTACGCCCGTCGCAACCGTCGTATAAGGGCCGCCGCTCGTCGAAGCGCGCTTCACATTGTAGCTTGCCGCGCCGGAGGATGCTGCCCACGTCAGCGTTGCTTGCGCATTGCCTGCCGCTGCCGCCAGCGTTGCCGGTGCACCCGGAACCGTAGGGGCCGCGCCGCTGTTGATAAGACGGTCATACTCGGCGTAAGCCGTTGCGATATCAACTTGCGCCCAGAAGCGGTGGTACGTGAACGTTGGCGTTCCGTTCTCCCACTTCTTCGTCGTCGTGTTGTACGACGTCGTGTACATATTTTGCAAATACGACCACATTGGATCTTGCGTAATCTTCGGACGTTGGTCCACATAGCTGATGTAGACGCCGTTGCCGCCTTTGGCAGGATCCGACGCTACGCCGTTCGTGCCTGGAAGGACTGCGCCTTGACCGTTCGTTCCTGACCAGCCGGATGGAATGTACGTCTCTTTCGTAAAGAAGCGGAAGTAGTCTGAACGCGGTTCCGGCTTCACGATACCGACGCCGTCATTGAGACTCCATGCCGTATTAAGCAATTGCGACGCCGTGTCTTTCGCTTGTGTGCCTTGTGCCGTGTAAGCGCCCGTATCCGCTTTCGTAGCTGCGGCATAGAAGGTGAGCGCTTTGGCGTAGCTGCCGAGTACGCCTAGATCCTGGCTCGGATCACGCGTAATCGTGTGGTAAGTCGGATTGCCTGTGTAAGCTGCAAAGCTGGTCCACGTATCCGGCTGACCCGTCCATTCCAGCGTGCCTGGCAGGTAGAACTCGCCTGGCGCAGACGTCGTTGCGACAACTGGATTAGCGCCGCCATTAATCCGTTGGCCGGCTGCGTTCAAATAGTAGCCGCTCGAATCCGTAACTGGTTTCTTGTCAATGAATACATAGTCGAGCGAGTAGTCGACCCATCTGTCCATGACTTGCTTCGCCATTTTGTAGTTGTTGCTCGTCTTATCGCCGCTCGATGCGAGGATATAGTACATCTCTGCAACGCGTTCGATCGGCCATGCCTGGAAGCCGAACCATTGGTTCGAATCCGGATCGTGATAGACCGGCGCTTTCTGATAGCCCAAGCCGTAGAACGTGCTCGTGCCCGAAGGGAACGCTTTGTACTCACCGTCCCAGCTGTTCGTTGCGCCGCCGCCGATTGCGCCTTCGCTCGATTGCAGCCAGGTATAGAACTCGAGCTGGCGGGTAAGCGAAGTGTTCCAATCCTGCTGTGCTGTAGGCGATGTCGGAATGAGACCGCCTGCCGTCGTCGACAATGCATAAGCCGCTACCGGGTTCTGGTAAGCTTGGTGCGCATGGCTAGCGCCAATCCGCCAAGCCCAGTTGCCTTGACCGTTCGCGCCGAGGCCGCCGCCCCAAGCCGTATACCATGCGAGGAGGTACATGCTCGCGTCTTTGCCCGTGCCCGGCGTCGAAGAGCCGCTGCCCGTGCCGATCTTTTGGAAATACTTGTCGTACATGTCATAACGGAGATAGTCGCCCATCTTCTTCGCTTTGTTCAAATACGTCGTATTGTTGTAGCCGAGCTGCTTCGCCCAGTACATGACTTGGATAACGCGGGCATCGGCGTCGGAGGCGTTCGTGTAGCGCCATTGAGCTGCAGGCGCTTGGCTTTCTTTGGTGAAGAGGCTCATGAAGCCCTCGTTCGTCTTGCCGAGCGTTTTGTTATCTTGGGACGGATGCGTCACCGATTCGAAGACGGATTCTTGCTCGCCGCGTGAGAATGTATTGACATACGTCGACGTATGGGAAGGATTCAGCAAGTTGCCGTATCCGTACCAGTTATCGACGTCGATCAGCCAGTGCATCAGATACGTCTGGTTGTTGCCGTACGTTGCTTTCAGCTCAGCGTCAAGCGGGTCCTTGCCTGGCGACTTGGAATTGCCCAGCTGCACTGGATATTGGTCCGGATAAGGCTTCTCCGGCGCATACGTAGCCGGGCTGTTCGGATCGTAGTAGTTCATTGTCGGCTGTTCTTCTTTGCCGTCGCCTTCATTGACTGGAATGATGTATTTCTCCATGTTGTCCCAAGCTTTCTCGAGCTTCGTCCAGTCACCCGAATAGTAGCCGTACAGCGTCTCCAGCCACAGCCAGTAGCTGTATGCTTCGGACGTGCTCATATGGCCGTAATCCGGCGCTTCGCTCAGAAGCGTCTCGATCGCGTGGTAAGGAATGCCTTCTTTCGAGAAGTAGCCGTTCGTTGGGCTGGTCAGCTGATTGTACAGCGTCAAGAAGCGCTGCGCTTCGACGGAAGTCGCCGGTGCTGCCGCAGCTGCTTTCTGAGGAGCTACTAGAGCTGCTCCGCCGACAATGGAAGATACGGACAGTGCCGCGCTAAGCGCGATTGCCAATCCCTTACGGGAGGCCTTGAGTACCATGAATAAATCCTCCTTCGAAAATGGTATTGCTCGGAGGGCTGAGCGCCTTCCTCCATCTATCTGAAGGCGCCGTCCCTCCTGTCTTCTACTCGAGACGTTCATCTGCTTACGGCTCGATGCCCCATACAAGCGTACCGCTTTGATACAGCGTCACTTGGTTCCAGTCCGCGAATGCCGATTTCGTGCCGTCGAACGAGTAGTCGTTGCTCTCGTTCAGGTTCGACCAGTCGGACTTCGCGATGCGGATCTGAATGTCGCCGGATTGGCCGCCAGCTGCGATCGATCCTGCTGCCGAGCTGAACGACAGCTCCAGATACGTGTCTGCGCTCGTCTTCGCCGGGCTGATCGCGCTGAATGCGCCGCTTACGTTGGACGTGCCCACTTGCGCGTAGTCCGTCCAGAAGCTTAAGCCCGCGCTGGACGAGTCTTTCGTCAAGTAGTAGCGCAGCTTCAGACCGCTCAGGCTGACCGCCGACGTACCCGTGTTCTTAATGTTGAACGTCGCGTAGATCATATTGTCATTCGCATTCGCGTTGTTCACCTTGTACTGAACGACCAGGTTGCCTGGAGGCGGCGTTACCGTGCCTGCTGGCGTTGCGCTGACAGCTGCGGAGTTGACGCCC
>NZ_BILZ01000029.1 GCF_004000825.1 Paenibacillus kobensis NBRC 15729
GGCCGCCCGGCTATCGCACGGGCGGCCTGGTATTCGCCGCCGCAAGCGTACGGCGGCGGCGACGGCACAGCCGGCATCGAGCTTCGCGCGATGCCGGGGCGGGAGCACGGGCAGTTCACGCAGTCTGCCCGTGACAGCTTTTATGGCGGCCGCTACCGCGTATTGGCCGCCTCGGACCGGATGGGCGTGCGGCTGGATGGGCCGCCGCTGCAGCGTGACGCCCGGGACGAGCTGCTGTCGCACGGCATCGTCCCGGGCGTCGTCCAAGTACCGGCCAGCGGCCAACCGATCGTGCTCGGCGCCGATTGCCAGACGACGGGCGGTTATCCGAAGATCGCGCATGTCGCCGCCGTGGATTTGCCGCTGCTCGCGCAAGCGAAGCCGGGCGACTATATTCAATTTCGGCCAATCGGTCTAGAAGAAGCGCAGCGTCTCGATTATGCGAGGGAGAAGTCGTTCCAAGTGCTAGCGGCCGCCATACGCTGCAAACTTCCATAACGATCAGGCTAGCCGAATCACATATGTACATGGAGGTTCTTACTATATGAAGCTTCTTCAAGTTGACTTGAATGCCGATTTCGGTGAAGGCTATGGCGCCTATTCGTTCGGCCAGGACGATGCGCTGCTCCCATACGTAACGAGCGTCAACATTGCATGCGGATTCCATGCCGGTGATCCGCATACGATGAGGGAAGCGGTGGAGAAAAGCATTGCGGCTGGCGTCGCGGTCGGCGCGCATCCCGGTTTGCCCGACCGGCTAGGATTCGGCCGCCGGGAGCTGGCGATTACGCCGCAGGAAGCTTACGATTTCGTCTTGTATCAAGTCGGGGCGCTTCAAGCTTACGTAAAGGCTGCTGGCGGCAAGCTCGCGCATGTGAAGCCTCATGGCGCGCTGTATCATATGGCGGGCCGCAGCCGCGGGATTGCCGATGCTGTCGCTCTCGCCGTCTCTCATATCGATCCGGCATTGCTGCTCTTTGGCCAATCCGGCAGCGTGTTGTTGGATTCCGGTCGGTCGCACGGTTTAGAAACCGTATCTGAAGCATTCGCAGATCGTACCTACACGCCTGACGGAACGTTAACGCCGCGATCGGAGCGCAATGCGTTGCTGACGAAGGAGCAAGACGCAATCGAACAAGCTCTTGGTTTGGTGCGGAGAGGCAAAGCGTTGACGTTTGACGGCGGAGAGGCTGATGTGCGCGCCGACACGCTATGTTTGCACGGCGATGGACCACATGCCGCAGAGTGGGCGAAAGCGATTCGAACGGCACTTGAACAGAATGGAATTCAAGTTCAAGCTCCTTAAGAAAGGGCAGGGCTCTCGATGAGACGGACTTTTCAAGTTTTTATTTACGGTTCGCTGCTGCCGGATCAACATAATCATCACGTCGTAGAACGTTTTGTCATTCGGTCCGAAAAAGGAAAGGTAGCTGGGCGGTTAGTGGATTATGGGCCGTATCCTGCGCTTATCCGCGACCTGAAGGCGAGCAATGAGAATACCTTCGTCATCGGTCAATGGATTACGGTCGATGAAGCCGGGCTTGCGGCAATGGATGAGCTGGAACAATTTTATGGGTACGAGGAGAGCAATGATTACGAGCGGGTATGGGTGACCGACTTGGTGCACGATCATCTTGAAGGCTGGGTGTACATCTGGGATTCGGATCGCGGTTTTCCCGCGATCGGTCAGTCGTACTGGCCGGATTTTTATGCAGCCAAGACTACCCGCTAATCGTTCTCCTAGTTTCTAAATTCATTCTTTTTCAATTAGCCTCCTTTCAGCGAAAGGCCGCCAGCGATGAAGCCGGCGGCCTTTTGTCGTTCATGCGTTAGCAGCAGTATTGTTCTCGGAGGTGAACGCAATCAATGTAACCGGCGTGCCGTATGCTTCCGAAAGCTTCTTCTCTAATGCCTGAATGTCCTCGACCGCTCCGTCGACGGAATCCAAATGCGCGAAACTATAGGCACTGTCAAAATATTCATCCATATGGTATCCTCCCATCAGCAGTATACGGCTCTAGCTTCGGTTTTATCGGCTTGACCTATTCGAGAACGTTTTGATAATGTTCAAATTAACACCGAGTAGATGGGGCAATTCATATGTAAGCTTATCTTTAACGTCTATAATATATTTCCATCGTTAACTAAGAAGGGATGAGCGGAATTGTCGATCGGAGCGAACAAAGGTACCGTAAGACGAAATATATTTCATTTAAGAGTCATCTTCAGTTTGCTGCTTATTGCGGTTTGGCTCGTAAGTTATTCTCCCCGGGCCGATGCGCATGCCCAATTGCTTGAGACCGTTCCGGATGCGGGTGCCCGGCTGACGCACAGTCCGGAAGAAATTAAGCTGGTTTTCAATGAAGCGGTCGAAACCGGGGTCGGTGCGATCGATATATTGGACTCGCTGTCGAGGAAGGTAAACGTTCAATCGGTGAAGACGAGCGGCGACCGAACGGTCGTAACGATAGATCCGCCGGCTTTGGATGACGGGATATATACCGTCTCTTATCGGATCGTTTCCGAGGACGGACACCCGATTAGCGGCTCCTATGTATTTGTTGTCGGCAATCCGCCTGCAGCCAAAGATGCGTCGACTTTCGATCTGCAGAGCCATCTCGGCCACACTGGGCACGGTGCGGCATCAACCCAGTTAACATCTGCAGAGTTTGTCCTGTATGCTATCCGTGTTCTTTATTATGGAGGGCTGCTCTTGGCAACGGGGATCATGCTATGGACCGGACTTGCTAATTTCAACAGGGCGGAAACGTCGCCGATCGTTCGCAGTTGGTCGCTTGTTGCCGTGCGTACGTTTTTGTTCGGCTCGATTCTGTATGTATTCTTCCATGCGCGTGAAGTGATGGAGGGCCAGCCTTTGTCGGAATGGGGGCGGCTGCTGACGCGTACGGCTGTCGGAAGCACATGGCTCGCTATCGTCGTATTATCGCTGCTCGGCTTTGCTGCCCTTCGCGGAGGCAGAGTAGTCCGTATCGTCTGGGCGGTGCTTCTGCTGGCGGCAGAAAGCTGGAGCGGGCATGCAAGCGCGAACCACCCGAAGGCGTTGACCGTTGCGCTCGACGCCGTCCATTTGCTGGCTGCTTCGATATGGGCGGGCGGACTTGCCCTGCTGCTTGTGTTCTGGTTTAAGGACCGGAAGGAAGCTGGACGGTTTGCCGCTCAATTCAGCGCAGGCGCGGTTGCGTCGCTAGCTGTGCTTGTTCTGTCCGGCATCGGGATGACGATGCTCTTTATCCCGCGTCTGTCGTATCTTTGGCTTACTTCGTGGGGCGTCATGCTGACGATCAAGGCGGGATTGGCGCTGCTGGTCATAACGGCAGGAGCATTTCTTAGAATCCGGGTGCGACGGGGAGAGTTGCCAGGGGCTGCATTATTAAAAACAGACGGAGTACTGATGGCAGCTCTGATCGTGGTCACCGCATTGTTTACGTACATTAGTCCTTTGCCGGCCAATGAGCCCGTCTCCTATCATCAGATGGGAGCGGCGATGCACGTTTCGCTGCGCGTTACGCCGAATGTGCCTGGAGACAATAAGGTTACACTCAAAATATGGCTGCCTGAGCAAACAGGCGATCCTAAGTCGGTCGTGCTTCGGTTCCGCTCGGAGCTGCATCCGGATGCGCCGATCAATATTCCGCTCGAGCTCTATACCGATGACGAGATCGATGCTTTCGAAGGCTACGGCAAATTCACTTATCGTGCGACCGGGCCGTATATTCCGCATCCGGGCAAATGGACGGCGGAGATTCGCGTCTTGGATAAGAACGATAATGAACTGGTCGAAACTACCGAGTTCCGGAACTATTAACGAGAGGCGCGCCCTATGTCCTATAACAAAATAAAATGGTCTATCCTGCTCATCCCGACCGTTACGCTCGGCGTATGGGAATATGCGCGTCATCAGTTTCTGCTTCCTTATGTATCCATGGAACTGGGGAATATTTTGACGCCAGTCCTTGTCCTTCTGGTTACGCTAACGGTACTTACGAAGCTGTTTGGGAAGCTTGAGGATACGCTGAATCAGCTTCAAAGGGAGAAAGCGATGAAAGCTGCATTCGAGGAAAGAGAGCAGCTTGCCCGCGAACTGCACGACGGTATTTCGCAGTCGTTATTTCTGTTGTCTGTTAAGTTGGATAAGCTGGAGCAGACGGAAGAAAGCAGCGACCGGGCTGTCGTTGCGCAGCAGATTCGTGGAACCGTTCGCCACGTATATGAGGATGTACGGCAATCGATCGCTAATCTGCGCCACGCTCCCGTAACGACGGATGTGCCTTGGATGAATGCGATTCGGGAGCTAGCCGAGGAGGCAGGCGCGGGCGGAGCGCTCCAGGTACAGCTTGATTGGCGGTTGTCCGACGGTCTATTGACCGGCAAGGAACAAGTAGAACTGCTAGCCATATTGCGCGAGTCGGTTATGAATGTACGCAAGCATGCGCATGCTTCGGAACTGACAGTGACGGGCGAGCCGCTTCCAGGCGGATTTCGCGCGCTGATCCAGGATAATGGAACCGGCGCATCGCCGGACCAACTATGGAAGAAAGGGAAGTTCGGCATCCGTATGATGCGCGACCGTGCGGAAGCAATGGGATGGACCTTTTCGGTGAATGGTGAGGCGGGCGCTACAGATCGGAACGGCGGAACGACTGTGAAAATAGTGAAGAATCAAGGAGGCAACAATGGACGTTAGCCAGACTGCCATCCGTGTGATGCTTGTAGATGACCATCCTCATGGAAGAGAGGGGATGCGTGATATTATTAGCGCGGACCCTTCTTTTACGATTGTGGCTGAAGCTATGAGCGGGGAAGAAGCCATTGAGCGTATCGAGCAACAGCAGCCGAATCTTGTGCTTATGGATATCCGTATGCCTGGGATGGGGGGGCTGGAAGCGACGCACCAGATCAAGAGCCGTTGGCCTGCTGTCAAAATCGTAATGGTTACCGTATCGGACGAGATTACGGATTTGTTCGAAGCGATCAAAAGAGGGGCGCAAGGCTATTTGCTCAAAAATTTAACGCCGTCCGCATGGCTGGAGTATTTGCATGCCGTCGCGCATGATGAGGCTCCGATGTCCAAAGAGCTGGCAGCAAGGATGCTTCAGGAGTTTACCGGATCGGCAGGTTCTTCGCGGCCAGCATCATCGACAGCGGTATCGTCGACGGCTTCAACAAGGTTTGGCCGTTCGGAAGGATCGAAGTCGCAATCCTCTACCCCTCTGACGGATCGCGAGAAAGATATTTTAGAACACGTCGCTTACGGCGATTCGAATAAAGAGATTGCACTGAAGCTCGGAATTTCGGAGCATACAGTGAAGAACCATCTCAAGAATATCCTTCAGAAGCTGCATCTTGACAATCGCGTACAGCTTGCCAGATATGCGCTGGAGCAAGGGCTCCACGAACGATCATAACGGTTGTTCATCAAACTGCCTTTAACTATGCAACAATTTGTCACATTCGATAGCTCTTTCGAGTCATGCGGTAAGCATGGAAGGAGCGCTATACTGATCCATGTGAAGAATTGGATAAGGTATAGAGAGGCGGAACATCCCTATGATTCAAATGACGAAGAAACGTACATTTAAGAATGCTGCTGCACTCCTGTCGGTAGCGCTATGTGTCCTCATGTTCGCAGGAATGGCTAGTGCTCACGTAACGGTACAGCCCCCGCAAGTTGCAGCAGGCACTTATCAAGTAATGGCTGTAAGGGTTCCAAGCGAAGAAAAAGGCGTTAATACGGTTAAAGTTCAAGTGAAAGTTCCGGCTGAGATTAACGTAAGCCGTGTCGAGCCCAAGGAAGGCTGGAAATACGAGCTCGAGAAAGATGCCGACAGCAAAATCACTTCCATCACGTGGTCTTCAGAAGTCGGACTGAGCGAAACGGAATTTACGGAATTCCGCGTAAGCGGCAAAGTCGCGGACGACGCGAAGCAGCTTCAATGGAAGGCTTACCAAACTTACAGCGACGGAACGCTTGTAGAATGGGTAGGCGGAGAAGGCGCCGACAAACCGGCTTCTGTAACGACAGTGACTCCTGCTCCTGCAGAAGGTGCTGCCGACAGTCACGGTCAAGGTGCAGCTGCATCCAATGATGCTAACGATAACGATGAATCGGACAACAATCTTCCGCTTATCTTGTCCATCGTCGCCGTCGCTCTTGGCGCCTTGTCTTTGATCGTATCGCTCGCTCGCAAGAAACGATAAGATTGGATCAATTAAATAAGACCGCAGACAGCGGATGATCGTGTTAAGAAGATCAGCCGCTGTCTGCGGTCTTTATAATTAATGTTTAAAGATAATTGAGCGCCTCGGTTGCGATGAGCTGTCCACTTTGCAAGGATGTCCAACGACGTCCGGCAGCTAATGCCAACATTTTATTGCCACGCTGACTCGAAACTGCCGCCCGCCCTCGTATCAAGTACTCAACTCGATAGCTGTTCCACTAGAATTATATTTACTCGAATAAACATCCTGGTTGAGCCTGATGCCTATATCGGCAACCAAGCGCCATGTGTATAGTCATCTGATTAAGCCGCAACTAAGCATACTCGAATCAATATTCCAACTGAGCCAGATGCCTATACTGATAGCCGAACTACCATATGATGCAGGCATCTTGACTCGGCCCACAATTAATCGTACTCGAAACAGCACTCCAACTGAGCCAGATGCCTATACCATTAGCCGAGTGGCCATATGATACAGTCATCTTGATTGGGGCTGCAATTAAGTGTACTCGAAACAACACCCCAGCTGAGTCAAATACCTATATCGATAGCCGAGCGCGCTTGTGTATTAGGCGTCTTGATTATGTCGCAACTTAGCACACTCCAATCAACACCCCGCCGAGGCAGTAGCCACTACCAGAAGCAGAGCGCCGCATATGATTAGGCATTTTAACTCAACTGCAACTAAGCACATTCCAATTAACAACCTTGCTGAGCCAGATGCCTATATCGGCAGCCGAGCGCCCATATGATTCAGGAATCTTGATTCGCCCGCAACGCCAGCAACTAAGCACACTCCAATCAACAAGCCAGCTGAGCCAGATGCCTATACGACGACCGTCATACGCTATAGGCATCTATCTCAAGTTTTTGGAGAGATAGGTCGTATGAATGGTCTGGATGTACCGTTATAAAATCCTTTTTTTTATATATTTTCATCTATATTTTAACAATTAACCATTTACACAAGAACATATGTTCGTTATAATTGGCTTATAAGAAACTAAAATAGAGGCGGGTGGAATGGATGCAAGAGTTGCTGATGTTCATGGCACACTATGATAGTGAGGCGAAATGCCGGCAATTCATGTTTCAATTGCGCTGGCCGGACGGGTTTGTTTGTACGCAATGCGGCAATGACGAATATTGTTTCGTACAGACTCGCAATTTATATCAATGCATGATGTGCAGACACCAGGTATCGCTGACTTCAGGAACGATGTTCCACAATACGAAGCTTCCTGTTTCGTACTGGTTGTTTGTATTTCATTGGTTTGCCAGTGGAGGAGAGCATTGTTCTGCGAGAAAACTGTCCGCATTGCTCCAAATTCATTATCGCACCGCACTTCGGATGTTAAATATAGTTAGACAGACGATGAAAGAGTGGTCATGCGGCAGCCCCATGATGAGCGGGGACATCAGATGGGAAATGGCTCAACCGTCCAATGCAGTCGCAGCTACATCCGAGGAAGTAGCTGTAAATAAAGAGAAGACGGCAGAGGTTCCTTCAATACGTATTGGAGACGCATCTGCCGGACTGGCGGACATTCGAGAGGATTTAGGTCCAGAGCGGGTTGTAAGTGCAACAGACACAGAAGCCGTAACTGCAAGCGGCGCCTTGGTGAAAGAGCGTGAGGTTGATGCTGAATTGGCGGGCAGCGTTGTGTTGCCTGTTGAAGAAGCGGAGGGATTAATGATTGGTGTTGATGGGGTTCGAACGATAGATAATCGGGAAGAAAAGAAGGTTTGGCGGCCGAGACTGCTTGAAGCATATCGTACCGGGATTGTTGCAGAGGCGCTCGGAATGGCGAAGAGCAGTGCAAGAAAACAGATCTCGATGTTGTACCGTAATGTTCGGAATTGGCAGCGTTATTATGATGAGTATCATTTTAGAATGAGTTATCCGGCGGGAAGAGCCTCGTCGCGGAGAAAAAGAGCCGCGGAGCTTTTGAATATCGCGGCAGACGGGTATCGTTATGCCGGATAAGGGCATCACCCGGAATAATCGTCTATTTATCCCTTAGTCCTTGATTTGCTGTGCGTACGTTGGGTATAATAACGATTAATACTTGTATTGCAATGACGGAGAAGAGTAAGCAGCGCCGAACGGACAGGGAGAAGACGCCGGAGATTGAGAGCGTCTTTGCGATGTTGGTCTGCCGAAGTTCACTCCTGAGCTGACTTGTGAACGCGTGCCTTTAGTCGTACTGACGGTGATTAAACCAAGGCCGTATGTAGGAAGTCCGGTGCCGGCCGTTATCCGGATTAAGAAGACGTTAAGTTGCCATGCAATTGGGCAAGCTTGCGGCTTGAATTAGGGTGGTACCACGGTCCTTTCGTCCCTAGCGGGGAGAAAGGGCTTTTTTGTGTTTATTAAAGCTTCAACAGCTGCATGGCTTTGCGGTTGCAAAGCTTCATTGACGATGGAGGGATAGAGGCATGAAAGAACGTTTGGAAGCGCTGCGGGCGGAGGCACTGCAGGAGCTGCAGCAGGTTGCAGGACAACAGCAGCTTAATGATTTACGGGTTAAATATTTGGGCAAGAAAGGCGCATTGACTGAAATTTTGCGCGGAATGGGCGGTTTGAGTGCAGAAGAGCGTCCAATCATCGGCCAAGTGGGTAATGAGGTGCGCGCTGCAATCGAATCGGTTATCGAAGAGAAGCAAGAGGCGTACCGTCAAGAAGAGACGGCTGCGCGTCTGCGTGAAGAAACGATTGACGTTACGCTGCCAGGTCAGGCGCTTCCTGCGGGGGCTGTACATCCGTTGAATAAGGTTGTACAAGAAATCGAAGATATTTTCGTCGGTCTTGGCTACTCGGTAGCGGAAGGCCCAGAGGTTGAAACGGACTTCTTCAACTTCGAGGCGCTCAATCTGCCGAAGAACCATCCCGCTCGCGATATGCAGGATTCGTTCTACATTACGGAAGACATTCTGATGCGCACGCAAACATCGCCGGTACAGATTCGGACGATGAAAGCAATGAACGGCAAGTCGCCGGTCAAAATCATCTGCCCGGGCAAAGTATACCGCCGCGATGATGACGATGCGACGCATTCGTTCCAGTTCAATCAGATCGAAGGTTTGGTTGTAGGTCCGAACATTCGGATGAGCGATTTGAAAGGGACGCTGCTGCAGTTCGTTCAACTGATGTTCGGCAAGCAAGCTCAAATTCGTCTCCGTCCAAGCTTCTTCCCGTTCACCGAGCCAAGCGCGGAAGTCGACGTTACTTGCTCGCAATGCGGCGGACATGGCTGCCGGATGTGCAAGCAAACCGGCTGGCTTGAAATTCTCGGCTGCGGCATGGTTCACCCGCGCGTTCTCGAAATGGGCGGATACGATCCGAACGAAGTGAGCGCTTTTGCTTTCGGCATGGGTGTCGAGCGGATCGCGCTGCTGAAATACGGCATCGATGACATTCGTCATTTCTACACGAACGATCAGCGGTTCTTGAATCAGTTCGCACGCATGTGATGAAACGGGTGCAGCATATCAGATGCTGCGAAATACGGGACAGAAGGGAACGTTAGTGAGATGAAAGTATCCTACCAATGGTTGAATCAATATATTGAGGTCACCGATATGACAGCTTCGCAAATTGCGGAGCGCATGACGAGCGGCGGCATCGAGATCGATGTCGTGGAATCGTTGAACAAAGGGGTATCGGGCGTAGTTGTCGGCTATGTCGTCTCGAAAGAGAAACATCCTGATGCTGACAAACTGAACGTTTGCCAAATCGATGCCGGTACGGGCGAAACGCTGCAAATCGTATGCGGAGCACGCAATGTCGATGCTGGCCAAAAGGTGCCGGTTGCTCTCGTCGGAGCGAAGCTGCCTGGCGATCTGCATATTAAAAGGGCGAAACTGCGCGGCGTCGAATCGCAAGGTATGATTTGCTCGGCCAAAGAGCTTGGATTACAAGAGAAGCTTCTGCCTAAGGAGCAGCAGGAAGGGATTCTGGTGCTGCCGGCTGATACGCCAATCGGTCAACCGATCGGCATTACGCTCGGGATTGATGATGAAGTGCTGGAGCTTGATCTGACGCCGAACCGTTCGGACTGTCTTAGCATGCTTGGCGCAGCATACGAAGTTGCCGCTCTTACGGGACGCGAAGTGAAGCTGCCGGATACGTCGGTTATGCATTCTTCCGATCAAGCTTCCTCTCATCTGTCGGTGACGATTGAGGCGAAAGATCAATGTTCACATTATTCGGCACGCTACATCCGTGGTGTCAAAATTGCACCATCGCCATTGTGGATGCAAAACCGTCTGATGGCAGCGGGTGTTCGTCCGATCAATAACGTGGTCGACATAACGAACTACGTTATGCTGGAATACGGCCAACCGCTTCATGCTTTTGATGCATCCAAGTTGGAAGGCGGACGCATTGTCGTTCGTAATGCGCAGCCTGGCGAGATGCTGACGACGCTGGATGACCAAGAACGCAAGCTTGAGCCGCAAATGCTCGTTATCGCCGACGCTGTGAAACCGGTAGCTCTTGCAGGTGTTATGGGAGGAGCCAACAGCGAAGTAACGGAGGATACGACGGATATTGTGCTGGAATCCGCACGTTTTGACGGCAGCACGGTACGCCGCACGTCACGTCAGCTTGGTCTTCGTTCGGAGTCGAGCGCACGCTTCGAGAAAGAAGTCGATCCAGGCCGCGTAATTGCTGCGTTGAACCGCGCTGCTTCGCTTCTTGAGAAACATGCCGACGGCCATGTAACGGAAGGAATTGTCGAAGCTGTCGTTTCCCGTCCGGAGCCAGCTGTCGTTCAAGTATCGCTGCCGAAAATTAACCAATATCTTGGTACGGATCTGTCCAAACTCGAGGTTGAGGCGATTTTTGTCCGGCTTGGTTTCGAAGGCTCGATTGACGACAATGGCGTATTCACGATCACGGTGCCTACGCGCCGCGGCGATATTACTCGCGATGTTGACTTGATCGAAGAAGTGGCCCGCTTATACGGCTATGACAACATTCCGACAACGCCGATCGAAGGCAGTACGACGCCAGGCGCGTTGACGAAAGCGCAAGCGATCCGCCGCGAGCTGCGTAAGAAGCTGACGAATTCCGGTCTGAATGAAGTGATCAGCTATTCGTTCACAGGTCCTGAGCGCGCACAGCTGTTCCCGGCTTTGACGAGCAATTCCCGTCCGATCCGTCTTGCTATGCCAATGAGCGAGGAGCGCAGCGTACTGCGTACATCGTTGCTCCCGCAATTGCTCGAGATGGCGTCGTATAACCGCAACCGCAAAAATTATGATCTCGCTGTGTTCGAGCTCGGCAGCGTATTCCATACGGAGGAGGAAACGCTAACGGCGCTTCCGAACGAGAAGCACCGTTTTGGCTTGCTGTTCACGGGTAATGCGGTGCAGGCTTCGTGGAATCAGAAAGCACAAGCTTATGATTTCTACCATGCAAAAGGTGTTATCGAAGCGATGATTCAATCGCTTGGCATTGACCATCTTGTACGTTACGAGGCGGCACAGCCGGAAGGATTCCATCCAGGCAGAACGGCTGCAATCAAGCTTCACACGGAAGCGGGTTGGGTTGCAATCGGTTATGTCGGACAGCTCCATCCTGAACTGCAGCAGAAGTCGGATCTTGCCGATACGTTTGTGGCAGAATTGGATCTGGCTCCACTTTATGAATATGCGGATTTCGCCATTGTATATAAACCGCTGCCTCGCTTCCCGGCAATGGAACGGGACATTGCAGTCGTTGTGGATGCAGGCGTCGAAGCTGGACGTCTAACCGAGACGGCTCGCGAGACCGCTGGCGAACTGCTTGAGTCGATTCGCGTATTCGACGTTTACACGGGAGAAAAACTTGGTGCAGACAAGAAGAGCGTTGCTTTGTCGCTCGTCTATCGCCATCGGGAGCGTACTCTTACCGATGAGGAAATTACAGAACTGCACGGGGCAGTTGTTGTGAAAATCGAGCAAACTTTTGGCGCGGAATTACGGAAGTAGGCAGGAAACATTCAAAGCCACATCGAAATAGTTCCGAAAGGAACAGCGATGTGGTTTTTTTTCGCCTATTCAAGTGAGTCGCTACCTGATAAGTCTTTCCATTATCGACTGTCGTCTAGTTGGAAGACGCCCCTTACACCATGAAATGCGACTTTAAAACAGCTAGGAGGATATTGCATTGATGGATGCCGATCGGACACGCGTAACGGTTGACATATACGGTCATCAGTATAAACTGACGGGTCGTTCCAGTACCGACTATATCAAACGGATCGCGGCACTGGTCGACGAAAATATGCATAAGCTCGCTAAAGGCTATCCGCGTCTTGATATGCCGAAGATCGCTGTATTAGCGGCGGTACATATGGCAGAAGACGTCATGAGGCTCCAGCGTGAGAATGATAGACTGCTCGTCGAAGAGGCTCGGAACACGGTTCTGAATGAAGAAGTGGAACGACTGCGGGCAGATGCAGAGGCTTTGCAACGATTCGTGGCGGAAGCGGAGCAACGCGCGTTGCTGGCTGAGCAGGCAACCAGCGAAGCGCGGATTGAGTGGGAACGAGAGCAGCAGACGCTGCTTCAGATAGCTGCCGACGAAGCGGGCAGGAAGCTTGCGGAGGCGATGCTCGAGAGCGAACTGCTGAGAGAAGAGCAAGCGGCTGCTGCGAAGCAAGAGCTGGAAGCGCTCCGCAAAGAGCAGGAGGAAGCGCTGGCCGCTCAGCGTGAGCAGTTCGACAATCAGCTCAGCGCACAGAAGGAAGAGCTTGGACAACAACTAACAGCGGTCCGAACGGAAGGAGAGCGCAAGCTGCAGGAGCAGCGCGCTGCATCTGACCGGCTGCTGGGAGAACAGCGCAATGCGGCGGAGAAGCGGGTCCAAGAGCAGCGTGCAGAGCTGGAAAGCCGGATGAGAGCGCGTTCTGAACAATTGAATCAAGAGAAGCAGCAGTTAGATCTAGAGAAGCAGCAGTTAGATCTAGAGAAGCAGCAGTTGAATGCGGTTATTGCCGAACTGAAAGAAGCAGAAGAGCTGAATGCGCTGGAACATCAAGCTGAGCTGGAGCGTCTGCGCTCCGAACAGCAGTCTGCCATCGAGGCGATAACCGAGGAGCAGTCGTCTGCCGCAGCGCAGCTGGAGAAGCGTGAGGCAGCGCTGCAGTTGCAGCTGTCTGAACGTGAAGCAGAGTTGCAAGCGCAGCAAGTCGAGCTCGAAACCGCGCTGCAAATGCAGTTGGCGGAGCGTGAAGCGGTATTGCAGGCATTGCTGACGGAGCGTGAGGCGGCATTGCAAATGCAGATTGCGGAGTATGAAGCGTCGATGCAAGCTCAATTGGCGCAGCAGGCAGAACGCGAAGCGGCGTACGAGTTGAAACTGGCCCAGCAAGAGGCAGCAGCGACGGAGCTGTTCGAGGAGCAGCAAGCCATTGCGGAAGCAGAGCTTGCCGAGCAGCGTAAGGCATTGTCAGCGAATATGGCCGAGCGTGAAACGGCGTGGCAGGCTCAACTGGCGGAGCGCGAAACGGCATTGCAGGCGTTGTTGGCGGAGCGTGAAACGGTACTGCAGGCGCAGCTGGCCGAGCGTGAAGCGGCGTTGCAGATGCAATTGATCGAGCACGAAGCAGCACTGCAAGCGCAAATGGCGCAGCATGCGGAACGTGAAGAAGCGCTCGCAATGAAGCTGGCGCAGCAGGAAGATGCTGCAACGGCGCTGCTTGACGAGCAGCAAACCGCTGCAGAGGCAGAGCTTGCCAAGCAGCGCACAGCAATAGCGGAGCAGCTCGCGGAACGCGAAGCAGAGTACCAGCTGCTGTTGGCGGAGCAGGATGCCGCAGCAGCAGCGCTGCTTGAGGAGCAGCAAGCGGCAGCGGAAGCGGAGCTTGCTACGCGTGAGGCGGCATTCCAAGCGAAGCTAGCTGCGCGGGATACGCAGTTGGAGGCCGTGCTTCAAGAGCGCGAAGCCGAATATCAGATGATGCTCGAGGAATACGAGCAATCTTTCGGGGCGAAGCTCGCGGAACAACAGGCTTCGTTCGAAGCGCGCCTTGCGGAGCAAACGGAGCAATTGAGACAGCTGCACCAAGCGAAGCTGGATGCTGCGGAGCAAGAGCGCTCCGGTCAAATCGAGACGCTGGAGCGTCAGTGCATCGAGCATTTGGAATCGATGGAGACTCAGCACCGCGATATGGTCGCAGCATTGGAAGCTCGTCATCGCGAGGCGCTTGCTGCCCGCGAAAGAGAGCATCTTGATTCTATTGAAACGCTTAATGACCGTCATAAGGAGCTCAACGGGAAGCTTGCCCAGCAGCATGACAATTCTTATGCGGAGCTGCAACAGCAATATCGGGAAGAGCTCGAGCTGCGTTTGCAGGAGCTGCAGGAGCTTAGAGCGGCCGATACGGCAGCGAAGGCTGAAATGGCGAAGCTTCGGGAAGAGCGCGAGCAGGCGATTGAGCAGCATTCGGAACATGTAGCGGTGCTGATCATGGATCACGAGCAAGTGCTCACGCAGTATCAAGCAGAGATTGCGGCTGCGGAAGAAGAGATGGTCGGCTTGCAGCGCAAGCTGGAGGAGCAGAACTTTGCAGGCAGCAAGCGTCTCGAGCAATCGAATAAGGAATGGGAGCAGCGACTGGGAGAATCGGAAGAGCAATTGCTTACGCTTCTGGAGACGGAGCAATCACTGCGAAGCGAGATCGCTCGAATGGAAATGTCTCTCAATGACCAAGAGCATCATTCCGGCGCCATGCAGAACGAGTTGCAGCAGTTGACGCAGCGTAGTGAACAGCTGGCTGCTGAACTGACAGCTGAGCGCGATAAACTGAAGGACGTACGTATCGAAAGCGATCGGCAAGCGGAATTGGCCCGCAAGCATGAGCAAGAGCTGCAGCAGCTTAGCGATCATTTCGAGCAGCATATCGAGCAAGCGGCGGCAGCTTCGAGACTGCTTGCGATTCAGCAAGAGGAGCAGAGCCGAATGAGCAGCCGAATTGCAGAGCTGGAACGGACTGCGCAGGCGGCTCAGGAACGGTCGGCTCAGTTGGAGGAGCTGGCACAGGAGCGCCAAACGGAGCTGAACCGTTTGAAGCAAGAACGCGAAACAACTTTGGAAGCCTTGAAAGATGAATTGGAGCAGTACAAGCAAGTGGCAGCATCTGCAGCAGCAAGTTCGGAGCAAGAGGCGGAGATGGAGCAGTTGAAGGATCAACTGCACCGGCTGCAGCAAGAATATTCGAAGCTGCAAACCGAATATAACGAGTGGATCGAGCTGATTGAACAGAGCTAGCTAGCGGTAAGATCCGCTCTAGAACAAAAGGACGGCCGTCTGGCGATGGGAGCAGTACTCCTATCGGCCCGGGCGGCCGTCCTTGTTTCGTTATTCGACGATGATTTGTGCTTTCATGCGAGTGTGGCCGGAACCGCAAGCGATGTTGCAGTGAATTTCGTAAGTACCGGCTTTGTCGAACGAAAGAATTTTCGATTCGTTGCTCTTGATGGTGTAGCTTGTGTCGTTGATTTTGACACCATGAAAACCAGAAGACGAGGCAACGGATATTTTGACCGCTTCGCCTTGCTTAACATGGTATTCCTTTTGGTCGAACTCCCAGTTGGACGCCTGGATCGTTAGTTCCTTCGTCGCTTCCTTCGGTTCGGAAATGTTCGCATTCATCGGTGTCGAGCTCGCACCGCAAGCGCTGAGCGCCAATACGAGCATAATCGTCAACGTGCCTGCGAGCAGCAGTTTTGTTGATTTCATTCCTGGAAACTCCCCTCAATATACGAAATATGCCATTGCAAAAAGATGACTTATCAGTTCCATTGTATACGATACGCCAATACGTTCGCAGTTACAAATTGGTGAAGCTTTCAAAGGCATAAAGAATCCCCTTGCTCGGAAGCAAGGGGATTCTTGCGGGCAAGGCTGTGCAGCAAGTTAACGGTAATCGCCGCCGCGATGTTCGTTCCGTCCTGCTTCGAATGGCGTGCTGACCGGGATGAACAAGTCGATAATCCCGATGACAAGCGCGGCCAGAATGGCGCCGAGCCACGTTACGCTGACGCCGCCCACGATGAACTGGGCAACCCAGATGACGACGGCGCTAGCGATAAAGCCGACGATGCCGCGGCCGAAAGGCGTAACTCTTTTGCCGAAAATGCCTTCGATGATCCAGCCGAGCGCCGCAATAACGATCGCAAGGAACAGAGCGCTCCAGAATCCCCCCACACTAAACTGGGGTACAATGAAACCAACAAGCATAAGCACAATCGCCGCTACAACGAACCGTACGACATGGCCCAGAAAATGCATGATGGTGTAACCTCCTTGATTGGGGTATCTCAGTGCCGGTTGTGCCGGACGTGAGGATGTTCACTACTAGCGTGTCCTGCAAAGCATTTTGCATGTATGGAAGGTTACGTCATGGCATCCAGTTCGCGCATCGGCTATAATGTACGTTGAGAGGAGCTGTTCTGAGCTTTGGATCATAAAATTCTTAACACATTGGATTATTATAAAATCATTCATAAATTAGCGGTCCATGCTGCGACGCCGCTCGGCAAAGCTGTGATCAACGAGCTTAAGCCAAGCTCGGATCTGGATGCTGTCAAGCACTCGCTCCAGGGAACGGATGAAGCATATAAGGCGGACCGGCTTAAGGGGTCGCCTCCTTTTCGCGGGATTGCGGATATATCCGCATCGTTGAAGCGTGCCCGGATCGGCGGAACGCTCAATGCGGCAGAGCTGCTTGAGATTGCCGAAACGATAAGGGCCGGCCGCAGGGTGAAGAAACATATATTGGTGCTGCATGAAGCGGATCCAATTCCGCTATTGGCGGACTTGGCAGAACCGCTGTCCGAACACAAGCAGACGGAAGATGCGATCTTGCGCTGCATCGATGAGAATGCGGAAGTGATGGATCAGGCGAGTCCGGAACTGGCGTCTGTCAGAAAGGAACTTCGCAGCGGCGAGTCGCGTATTAGAGAGAAGCTCGACCAGATGATTCGTTCCAGCTCGGTACAGAAGATGCTGCAAGATGCGATTATTACGATTCGTAATGACCGCTATGTTATTCCTGTAAAGTCGGAATACCGTTCGCATTTTGGCGGCATCGTACATGACCAGTCCAGCTCCGGGGCGACGATGTTCATCGAGCCGGAAGTGATTGTAACGATGAACAACAAGCTGCGCGAGCTCCGGTCCGCCGAAGAGCGTGAAGTGGAGAAGGTGCTGCAAAAGCTGACTGCCCTCACGGCGGACGTTAGCGAAGACCTGACCTATGATGCCGAAGGGCTCGGCATATTGGACTTCACATTCGCGAAAGCGAGACTTGCTCATGAGATGAAGGCATCGCTGCCGCGGATGAACGACCGCGGCTTCCTGAAGCTGAAGCGCGGACGCCATCCGCTGCTTGCGGTTGAGGCGGTCGTGCCGATCGATGTCGAGCTGGGCAATCAGTTCTCGGCCATTATCGTGACTGGTCCGAATACGGGCGGTAAGACCGTATCGCTCAAGACGGTCGGACTGCTTAGCTTAATGGCGATGTCCGGCTTGTTCATTCCGGCGGAGGACGGCAGCCAAATGTGCGTGTTCGATGCGATATATGCCGATATTGGCGATGAGCAGAGCATTGAGCAGAATTTAAGTACATTCTCCAGCCACTTGACCAATATCATCCGCATTCTGAAAGCGATGACGCCGAAGAGTCTTGTTCTTCTCGATGAATTGGGTGCGGGAACAGACCCGGCGGAAGGCTCGGCGCTTGCGATTGCCATTCTCGAGCATATCCACCGTCTTGATTCGCGCATTATCGCAACGACCCACTACAGCGAGCTGAAGGCTTATGCCTACAATCGCAAAGGGGTCATCAACGCGAGCATGGAGTTCGACGTAGCGACGCTCAGTCCGACTTATCGTCTGCTCGTCGGTGTTCCGGGACGAAGCAACGCGTTCGCGATTGCGGAACGGCTCGGTCTGCCTCGGCAGATTATCGATCATGCACGCGGCGAAGTAAGCGAAGACGACATGCGCGTCGAGAACATGATTGCGTCCCTCGAGGAAGACCGGCTGAGCGCTGAATCCGAGCGCAGCAGCGCAGAGGCGCTCCGCCGCCAGCTCGAGGAGCAGCGCGCGAAGCACGAGGCGGAGATGGTGCGGTTCGAGGAGCAACGGGATAAGCTGCTTCGGAAGGCGCAGGAAGATGCACGCGAAGCGGTACGCAAAGCGAAGGCGGAAGCGGAGCAAATCATCGCCGATCTTCGCAAGCTGGCGATGGAAGAAGGCGCTTCGGTCAAGGAGCATAAGCTGATTGAAGCGCGCAGGCGGCTGGATGAAGCGTCGCCGGAGCTTCACAAGCCTAAGGCGCCAAGCCGCGCCGGCGGCAAGCCGGTGCGCATTACGCCGGGCGACGAGGTTCGCGTATACAGCTTGAACCAGAAGGGCAGCGTCATTGAGCTCGCGGGCAACGAAGCGCTCGTGCAGCTTGGCATTATGCGCATGAAAGTATCGCTTGATGATCTGGAGTTGCTGAAGTCGAACGAAGCGCAAGCGAAGCAGCAGCCGAAGCAGGCTGCAAGCTTGAAACGGACCCGCGATGAGAGTGCCGCAATGGAACTCGACCTTAGAGGCGCGTCGCTGGACGAAGCATTGATCGAAGCTGACCGGTTCCTGGATGAGGCTTTCCTTGCTGGCTTTGGTTGTGTTCATCTTATCCACGGCAAAGGAACGGGCGTGCTCCGCACGGGCATTCAAGATTTTCTTCGCAGACATAAGCATGTTAAATCTTATCGGCTTGGACAGTATGGGGAAGGCGGAACCGGCGTAACGGTTGCCGAGCTCAACTGACGGGAGGATTCGGATGGAGCAGCAAATCGATCGGATAATCGGCAACCCTCTTGTCGCATCCCTTGCTTATGTATCGGTCACGGTGCTGGCGCTGCTCGTATTTTTGTACATTTTCGAGCTCGTGACGAGATATAACTGCTGGGACCAGATCAAGAAGGGCAATGTGGCGGTCGCGATGGCCACTGGCGGGAAAATATTCGGCATTTGCAACATATTCCGGTTTTCCATTGATGCGAATGGATCTATCTATGAAAGTATGGGGTGGGCAAGTTTCGGTTTCGCTCTCTTGCTCGCCGCCTACTTTCTGTTCGAATTCTTAACGCCTGTATTCCGAATCGACGAAGAGATCGAACGGGACAACCGCGCGGTCGGATTAATCGCGATGATCATATCCGTATCGCTCTCGTATGTCATCGGCGCGACGATTATTTAATCGAACGGGAGAAGATGATAGAGTGAAATATTTGTGGGGAACATTGTTTGCCTTTGCTATTCTGTTCGTGGCAATAGGCGTTTATTATTTATCCGTTAACTAGAGGTGAGCCATATGAGCAAGCATGAACATGAAGATAACGGGACGATCTGTCCTTGGTGCCATTCCGAAATCGTATGGGATGAGGAAATCGGGCCTGAGGAATTTTGTCCGCATTGCAGCAACGAACTGACCGGTTATCGTACGGTCCAAATTGGGGTCGACGAAGAAATGGAAGATTCCGATGCTCACGATCATTCGCATGACGAGGAGCAAGAAGAGGACTGGTCGGATGAATCCAACGAGTGGACGGAGTCGGCTAAGTCGGGAGACGGCTTCCGCCAAGCGCGCCGTTCAAGCTTCGCAATCGAAGAACGGATCGAGCGGGTGCTCGATGATCAGCTCGAGGTGCCGGAATGCCCTTCCTGCAGAGGCTATATGCTAGAAGCAGGCGTACATACCGTAACGGGCGACAGCTATAAACCGTCCGTTCCCGTTTCGATCGGACAGCCTCTGCTGCCGGTTCCATTCGAGACGGTGCTGTACGTATGCCCAGTCTGCTACGAAACGTCGACGAAGCTGTCGCTGCAAGCGCGCGAACGGATGACCAGCCTTTTGGAGCAATCGGCTAACCATAAGCAATAAAAGGAGAAGGAGCAGCTGCGGCATGCTCCTTCCCGTTTTGGGACACCTTAGGTAAGCATGTCTTGAAACGGGGAGGAAGAGGAATGAGTGCGGAAGCTGCCGGCGGACGTCCGCAAGGCCGGCTGGATGGTCAATCCCGTATGTTAATGGCTGTTCATGGCCTGTATGCAGCGGCAAGTGCGTTGTCTGGTACGTTCATCCCGGTGTACTTATGGAAAGCGAAGGAATCGTTCGCCAGCATCGGCTGGTTCTGTCTTAGCCAGTATGTTGTGAGCGGTCTGTTATTCTGGCTGGCCGGCAAATGGGTGAAGGAGCATAACAAAATGATTGCGCTGCGGCTCGGCATCGTGCTCGCAGGCTGCTTCTATTTCACGGTGCTGATGATTGGGCCTTCCGCCTACCGGTGGGTCGTGCCGATCGGCATACTGGACGGCATTGCGCTGGGCTTGTTCTGGTTGTCCTATAATATCGTGTACTTCGAAGTAACGGGACCGGACAACCGCGACCGGTATAACGGAATCGCAGGTCTGCTCGGCTCTGCCGCCGGCATCATTGCCCCTTGGTTATCCGGTCTTATCATTACGTCGAACAAGGATGAGTTCGGTTACAGAATCATCTTCACCGCCTCGCTCGTCGTGTTGACCGTTGCTGTTGCTTGCTCCTTCGGCCTTCGAAACCGGGAGAGCGGCGGCCGCTATGATTGGATGCATGCTGCCAAGCAGCTGCGGCAACGCGGCAACCCTTGGCGCCGGTTCGCGTTCGCGATTACGATGCAAGGTGTCCGTGACGGCGTCTTTATGTTTCTGGTCGGATTGACTGTATATATGGCTACGCGCAACGAGCAGAAGCTTGGCAATTATGCCCTAATCACTTCTTTTGTCGCGCTTGTCAGCTTTTGGCTAATCGGACGGATGATGCGAACGAACCGGCGAAGCGGAGCGATGCTGGCAGGCGTGCTGTGTTTGTCGGCAGTCATCGTTCCATTATTCTGGGGAGTTCATTATTCCATGCTGATCGTATTCGGCATCGGAACGTCATTGTTTATTCCGCTCTATATGATTCCGATGACGTCCACCGTCTTTGACTTGATCGGACGGACGGAGCTGTCGGTGCGGCAGCGGGAAGAGTTTATCGTACTGCGGGAGCTTGCGCTTACATTGGGTCGCGCCATCGGTATGACGGCATATCTGATCGTCCTGTCGCGGACGAAGTCGCCTGCCGCCATCACGTGGCTGCTCTTTACAGTAGGCAGCATGCCGATTCTGGGCTGGTTCGCTACCAGACATTTATTGAATACGACAGCTGGAGGGCAGCGGCCTTCCGGCAAACGCAAGAGGGAGGAATGCGGATATGCCTCGAATCGTACAATCGATCATCGAGCTTATCGGGGAAACACCGGCCGTTCGACTAAGCCGATTAACGACGGATCAGGACGCCGAGGTGCTGGTCAAACTTGAGAAATTTAATCCGAGCGGCAGCGTCAAAGACCGGGCAGCAGCTGCCTTGATCGCGGATGCAAAGCGTAAAGGATTGATAGCGCCCGGAGGAACCATTATAGAACCGACGAGCGGCAATACCGGCATTGGGCTAGCCATGAATGCAGCTGCTCAGGGCTACCGTCTCATTCTCGTCATGCCTGACAACATGACGGTCGAGAGAGTTCAAATGCTGCGCGCATACGGTGCGGAGGTCGTGCTGACGCCTGCTGCCGAGCGGATGCCTGGCGCGATCCGCAAGGCAAAGGAGCTGCAGCAACAAATACCGGGAAGTTATATTCCGAATCAATTCGATAACGCTGCGAATCCGGATGCTCACCGTACGACGACCGCTCATGAAATCATGAGACAGACCGATGGACGGCTGGACGCCTTTGTCGCCACAGCCGGCACGGGCGGGACGGTAACCGGAACCGGGGAAGCGCTCAAAGAGCTGCTTCCCGAACTGTATATCGCGGTCGTTGAGCCGAAAGGCTCGCCGGTGCTGTCCGGCGGCGCGCCGGGACCGCATAAGCTGGTCGGAACAAGTCCTGGTTTTATTCCTTCTATTCTTAACACTTCCATCTATGATGAGATCATTCAGGCAGCAGACGAGGATGCACTGGATACGATGCGCAAGCTGGCACGTCTCGAAGGGATTCTTGTAGGTCCTTCCTCTGGCGCATCCGTCTGGTCGGCACTGCAGATTGCCCGGCGGTTAGGCCCCGGCAAGCGAGTGCTCTGTATTGCTCCCGATACGGGCGAGCGCTATCTGAGTATGGACATCTTCTGATTCAAACATTCCAGTTCTCTTCGAGCTCGTTCATCACGATGTCGCGGCGGTCAACAATGTAGCGGCGCATGATTGACGGCTCGGAGGCGAACACTTGGAATGGATGCTTGCGCGTATAATCTCCCCGAATGGCCTCCGCAATGCCTTCGTGCATGTTCTCAATCGTTGGCGTC
Organism: Paenibacillus kobensis NBRC 15729; assembly: GCF_004000825.1. Lineage (GTDB taxonomy): Bacteria > Bacillota > Bacilli > Paenibacillales > Paenibacillaceae > Paenibacillus_T > Paenibacillus_T kobensis. Next base: position 22,615 of record NZ_BILZ01000029.1, read on the forward strand.
AGCGCATCGAGAGTAAACTCGGTTTCCAACATTTCGAGCAATATCTTTTTGTACCGCTCGCGGTATTTACGGTACCCGAATAGTTTCTCCGTTAATTTATTGTAGCCTTTCACATCTACGAGATCCGTATCACAAATACGCCCGTAGCAATTGCGACCCCATGTTCCTTCGTAATCCCAAGGCAGAATGCGGTACTTCCCGTTATTCGACCTTTCGTATAAGGCATAGTTTTGTTCGAATCCGTCATAATTGCCTGTCAGCACCGCACCGGCCAGCCATTTTAAATAAAAGGTCGTATCCAGCCGGCTGTAGAGCAGCTTCTCGAGGTTATTGCCTTCAAGCTCATTGATTTTACGTATAAATAAAATAAGCCGCGATTTTACGTCATTATCCCCCAGTTGAACCTGATACCCTTTAAATAACGATTCTTTCTGTTCATAAGTATAGGGGTCGGTCAGACTGAAGTTCGCATTATCGTTAACGGCGTACACGAGCGATTTGCATCCTAAGCTTCTCGATTTGAAAAAATGGCGGTCAACCGCTTCGATTTCTAAATAGACGCCTTGAGACTCTCCGTTCCAAGTCAACTCCATATGGTTCGTCTTTGGCGAATATACGCCAACCTTGTTCAGAAAGTGAAAGGAAAGAGCGTTCCGCATCATGGACGGATCGTCATATTCCGCATTCCAATGCAGCGTTCGAAAGCCGCTGCCGCTGCTGCGGTTATACCGTATCTCATACGACTTCTTCGAATAGCCGAGCGTATGTCCACCGCGGTGTCGCAGCTCCGCATTCATCGTCTTCCCGTCAATCGTGACCTGGACTTGAACGAAGTTCTTGCTGCGCGGATTTGCGTTCAGCGTATCCCATTCCGATTGTTCAATTGTGATGGAGCGCTGCAGGACGGCATTAGACGGCATGTCGGCACCTCCGGACAAAAGATAAAGCCTATCGGTATCGATAGGCTTTTGTGCTATTTACACTATGCGTACGGTGCCTGTTATGCTACTGCCAATTCGATTACAAGTCGCCGCCGGAACCGCCGGAGCGGCCTCCGGAACCTTCGCGGTCTTCGCCGCCGGAGCGGCCTCCAGAACCTTCACCGCAAATCTAGTAAAAGCGATGGGTGGTTCGTCCAAACTCTTCAAAAATAGTTCATCATCTAGTACCGCACGTATACGAGATACATATAGATATATTATAAATCGTCACTAAGGATAGATGCACCGAAGACGGTAATGGAGGGATGCGGAACACGAACAGGGATGCAGGGTTGGCGAGAAGCTGATAGGCAATGAAGTGTAGTCGGTTGCTCAGATTCTGCTCGACGGAAATCTATCTAATCATTATTTTGGAGGGAATTATCTTATGATGTACTGGTATTTTGATCCTTGCAGAAAACAACATCCGCATCGTTCCTCTCACAAATCTCAAAAAACGGCTGAGCGCACTTACTTGGACGAATTGCAAGGAAAGAACGTCAAAATCAACCGCGGCGGCCCGAATTCGATCGAAGGCAGACTGGTTTCCGTAGAAAGCGACTATCTGGTCGTGCGGACGATGGAAGGCACAACTTATGTGAAAACGAGCCATATCAAATCGATCACGGATCTGGATCAGAGCAGCAGCGGCGGTTCGACGGGCGGTCGTTCGGCAGGTCGTTCGGCAGGTCGTTCGCCAGGAAACCGCACTGGCAAAAAACCAGGCTTTATTAAAGCAGCTAACTTCAAAGGCGTGCTGAGCGCACTGAACAAGAAATTCGTTCAAGTGAACTGGGGCGGGCCTGAGAAAGTCGAAGGATTCCTCGCGGACGTTGGCAGCACACACATTCTGGTCGTTTCGGCACACCAAAAAGTGGATATCCCGATCGATCACATTCAAACAGTCAAAGTAGAAGCTCGGAGAACGAGCGGCGGCAGCGGCGGTTCTGCTGGATCCGGCGGCTCTGCTGATGCAAAAGGCAACAATAAAACGGCAACACGGCGCGGAGCAGCACCAGTGAACAAAGGCACGGCTCTCAAACGCCGCAGCGGCCGTTAATTCGGCGCAAGCGGCGGTGAACGCAAGCCGGGCCGGACGGGTAACCGTTCCGACTCGGCTTTTCGTTCTATAACTCCTCGTAGACGAAAGGCTATCGAGAGTGAAAGGAGGGGCCGTATCTTATGAAACAGCAGCATCCGTTAATGAATCGCTTCGTTGATCTCGACATTTCAGGCAAACCGATGGCGCTTCGAGGCAAGTTGGTTGATATGGGGCAGGATATTCTTGTCATCCATAACGGGCAGCAATTCGTATATGTGCCAATTATCCATCTTCAACAGATGAGGGAGGTCAGCAAGCAGGAAAGCTTATTAATCGACGTTCCGGAAACGCTGTTCGAGCAGCCTAACGATCCGATTTCATACCGTAAAATGCTTATGAATGCCAAAGGTATGTTCTCGGAACTGTACATTACCGGCAACCAATCCATACATGGATATTTGACAAGCGTCATGAACGATTTCTTCGTATTCTATTCGCCGGTTTATCATTCTGTTGTCGTCTCTCTTACCCATCTTAAATATTTAATTCCTTATAATCCGAATGTCACACCCTATACGCTGACGGCCGAGCAATTTCCGCTTAAGCCTTCTCCGCTTACGCTTGCCCGTACGTTCGATCAACAGCTGCGCAAGCTTGTCGGTGAATTCGTAATCCTCGATCTTGGCGAGAACCCGAATAAGATCGGCGTATTAAAAAGCGTGGAGCAGAACATAGTGGAATTGGCCAATGCGGGCGGTACGCCAATCTATCTCCATCTCGATCATGTTAAGACGGTGCATCTGCCGTAACAAGGCGGCCAAAGTCTCGGAGCGAATATACCTCTGAGCCGAAGGAGCTTTCCTTTCATGTCATGCATGTGGGAAGCTCCTTTTTGGCATGCATATGCAGCGAAGCCGCCGGACATAATACGGTAGGTGTTCAAAATGGCAATAGGAGGATTCGAAATGCCGCAGCCGATAACCGCCAAAGAGCTGGAGTATATTGCCGATTCGATGTCGAACGAAGATTTGCTGCTGAAGCAAAATGCTGTACTCGCTTCATCCAGCTCGAATCAGGCACTCAGCCAAATCGCACAGCAGTTTATTTCGACGCATCAGCAGCATTATCAGACGCTGTTGCAGACGTTACATCAGCATTCCGGCGTTGCGCCTACCCAGCCGCAGGGCTAACTGATCAACGATTGGGAGGAAATGAAGATGCAGCACCATCAATCGATTTTGCCGGACGAGGATTTGGCAAGTGTGATTTTGTCCGATCTGAAACGGGTTGTACGGGAGTATGCGACAGCCGCAACGGAGTCGACCTGTCCTCAAATCCGGAAGCTGTTCACCGATTTGACGAACAGCACGCTAACGATGCAAGGCCAGCTCTTCACGGTCATGCAGCAAAATCAAATGTATAATACATCGTCGCCGGCGCTTCGCCAGGAGATCGATAAACAAGGCAAGCAGTATGATCAGACGCTGCAAAAAACGAATCAATTCGTCCAGCAGAAACTGAGCGGCATCATCCGCCAACCGATGTTCTATACGAGCCAGCAGCAGTTTCAGCAACCGCAGCAGACTCCGACCTATTACAGCTAACGAACGTACAGCAGACTCCGTTTTGTCCGCATTCAAGGCGGCGGAGCTGCTGTTTTTTTGTTTTGCAGTCGACACAGATTCATTGTAAAATTAACTTTATCCTTTACTATTGAATATTTATAGGATTGTTCCACGACACTACGCAGAAGGAAGGCTTGAAGGGAGCTGTGACGATGAGCGATTTGAAGATGAAGATATTGGAACTGCTCAAGGAAGACGCGCGGCGGGACGCCGAATTGATCGCGACGATGCTCGACGTTCAGGTCGACGTAGTCAAACGGGAAATTGCCGAGATGGAGAACGATCATTTGATCGTAAAATATGCAGCAGTCGTCAACTGGAGCAAAGTACATGATGAGACGGTAACGGCGCTGATCGAGGTGCAAATTACGCCGGAGCGCGGCCGTGGCTTCGAAGGCATCGCAGAGCGCATCTATTTGTACCCGGAAGTGAAATCGGTCTATCTGATGTCCGGTGCATACGATTTGCTCGTTGAGGTCGAAGGGAAGACGCTTAAGGAAGTGGCCTCGTTCGTCTCCAATAAGCTGTCGCCGATCGACTCGGTGCTTTCGACGAAGACATTCTTTATCCTTAAGAAATACAAACAAGACGGCATTATCTTCGATGAAACCGTTGGTGACCAACGCTTGATGATTTCGCCATAAAGGGTGATGGGGCATGATTATGGATGAACAACAAACGGTGCCGGCGAAACGGCGCACAACCGCTGCCGACTATTTGGCGCCGAACGCAAGAGCGCTTAAGCCGTCTGGCATTCGGCGTTTTTTTGATTTGGTCAGCGGACGCAAAGATATTGTGACGCTCGGCGTCGGCGAGCCTGATTTCGTGACGCCTTGGCATGTGCGCGATGCGTGCGTTGCATCGCTCGAGATGGGCAAGACGCAATATACGTCCAATGCCGGTATGCCGGAGCTGCGTGAAGAAATTGCGTCTTATCTCGATAACCGGTTTAAGGTGAGTTACAATCCGGCGGACGAAGTGCTCGTCACGATCGGCGGCAGCGAAGCGATCGACTTGGCGCTGCGGGCGCTTATTGCGCCAGGCGACGAGATTTTAATCCCAGAGCCATGCTATATTTCTTATTCGCCGATTACAGCGCTCAGCGGGGGCGTTGCCGTCGGCATCGAGACGTTCGCGGCGGATGCCTTCAAGCTTCGCGCGGAACAGTTGAAGGCAGCGATTACGCCGAAGTCCAAAGTACTTATTTTGTGTTATCCGAGCAATCCTACCGGCGGTATCATGACCTACGAGGACTGGCTTCCGATCGCGAAGGTAGTGGAAGAGAACGATCTGATCGTCATTTCGGACGAAATCTATGCTGAGCTGTCCTATGGCCAGAAGCATGTCAGCTTCGCAGCACTGCCGGGAATGAAGGACCGGACTATTCTAGTCAGCGGCTTCTCCAAGGCGTTCGCAATGACGGGCTGGCGGATGGGCTACGCATGCGGACATCCTGAGCTGATCTCCGCTATGCTTCGCATTCACCAATATACAGTTATGTGCGCGCCGATTATGGGTCAGGTTGCAGCGCTTGAAGCGCTCAAGAACGGAATGGAAGAGATGGAGCGGATGATTGAGTCGTACAATCAGCGCCGCCGTCTCGTCGTGAAGGGCTTCCGGGAAATCGGTCTGGAGTGCCATGAGCCGCAAGGAGCGTTCTACGCATTCCCGTCCATCAAGTCGACGGGACTTTCGTCGGAACAGTTTGCAGAGCGGCTGCTTGAGGAAGGCAAAGTGGCAGCAGTGCCGGGCAACGTATTCGGGCTTGGCGGCGAAGGACATTTGCGCTGCTCTTATGCGACAAGCGTGTCTCAATTGAATGAAGCGATCGAGCGGATCGGGGATTTTGTCAAAAAACTTAAGAATGAGCGTGAATGATTGACAAAGTTTCCTAAAAGATCTCAAAAAAAGCTTATATTCAATACTGAACTATTTTGATATAATTTAGCAATAGATTCACATATAATGGCTTATGTTCCTAGCATGATGCAGGCCATACGACCCAGCTAAAGGAGGAAAGGCATTGAAGATTGCGGAGTCTAGTACGACGCTTGAAGAGCAACGGAAGACATACAACAGACGCAAGATGCCCTCATCCATCCGGCTGCTGGAGGAAGAGATCATGCTGCTGCGCGGAGCGATGGAGCGGATGTATGACGAGGAAGAGACGTTTCAATCCGATCTCGTCATCGATTTAAGCCAACGGCTCGATGTGAAAATCAACGAGTATATGCACTATTACCGATACTCGTTTCAATGATCGAATTAATTGTGACTGAAGCCCCTTCCGGGGCTTTATTTTTTTGGATGGACGACGGTTTATGATATAGTAGAAACAGTCTGTTTCGAGTTGCAATAATCGTTAGATTAAGACATTGGTTGGAGGGATTTTGTTGTTCAGAACACCACTGCGCAAAACCAAAATAGGCGCCATTATCGTTTCGTTAATGCTGGCTGCGGTGCTGCTTGCCGGCTGCGGCGGCGGTAAAGATGTATCGATGTTCATATTCCCGAAGGATGGCATGCCTGACGATGTCGCCGGGAAGGTAGAGGAGCAACTGCAGACGAAGATGGGCGACAAGTCGGTCGAAGTGTTCGGCAGTCCGCTCTATAACGAACAGAAAATGATTGTAGAGTTCGTGGCGGGAGAACGCAGCATTCTGGCAATTCCGAAAGATTTCTTCTTGTCCATGGTTGAACAAGGAGGCGTCGAGCCGCTGGATGAATTGTTCAAGCCTGAAGATTTTCCGGATGGCTTTATGACGGGAACGGTATACAATGAAAAAACGAAGGAAGAAACGAAGGAGAAGCATCTGTATGGCATTCCGGTCAAGCAGTCGGCGATGTTCCAAGGCGTCGGCTACACGCCGGACGATCTCTATCTCGTCGTTCCTTCGACTTCGCCGAATGAAGAGTTGTCCAAGCAAGCGATGAAAGGGCTGATCAATCCGTGAAGCTGTATACGAAGACAGGGGACGGAGGCAAGACGTCGCTCAAAGGCGGGCGCGTATCGAAGGATGATTCGCGTGTCGAGGCGTACGGGACGCTTGATGAACTGAACAGCTGCGTTGGGATTGCAGCGGCGCAAGCAGCTGCATTGCCGCAAGTTCAAGCGCTTGCAGCGGAGTTGGTTGAGATTCAACAGGAGTTGTTCGATTGCGGCTCCGATCTTGCGTTCTCCGCTCCGGCGGAGCCGCACTACAAAGTGACAGCTGACATGATCGTGCGGCTCGAGGGCTGGATCGATGCGCACAGCGATGCGGCTCCCGCGATCAAACGGTTTATTCTTCCAGGAGGCAGTCCGCTGTCTGCTTCGCTTCATGTATGCCGCACCGTATGCCGGAGAGCGGAGCGCCGCATCGTGACGGCGGGAGCTGAACATCCGGTGCCGGCAGAAGTGCTGAAGTATGTTAACCGGCTGTCCGACTATTTCTTCGCGGCGGCGCGTTCCGCCAATGCGGCGCTTGGCGTGCCGGATACGGAGTATGTACGCAGCGCCGATGTGTTCAAGACGCGCAGTGATTCATGAGCGAGCTGGACTATTACCGTCCGTTGTCCGTTAAGGCGACGGAGCGGGAGGACGGGATGCAGGTGCGGACGGTGCTCGAGCGCCGTCTCGGCGTCTCCCGCAAGCTGCTGTCCAAGCTGAAGCTGACAGAGCTTGGACTTACGGTCAACGATAAACGCGTCTTTACGTCGGATATCGTTCGTACCGGTGACGTCGTGACGATACGGATGGAGAAGGAATCGTCGGACGATATTTTGCCGGAGCCGATCCCGATTGACGTGGTGTTCGAGGACGAGGACGTGCTCGTTGTCAATAAGCCGCCGGGAATCATTGTGCATCCGACTCACGGACATTACACGGGGACGCTGGCGAACGGCGTTGTCCATTATTGGCGTGAACGGGGAGAGACCGTGAGGTTCAGGCCGATTCACCGTCTTGATGAACATACTTCAGGCTTGGTCGTCATCGCGAAGACGCCTTATGTCCATCAGCAGCTGTCCGAACAGCTGCAAGCGGACGAGGTGGACAAGCGTTATTTGGCATTTGTACATAATAAGCCGACACACGAAGCAGGCACGGTAGACGGTCCGATCGACCGGGATCCCGAGCGTCCGCATTTGCGTATCGTGACGCCGGACGGTTATCCGTCGGTAACGCATTATGAGACGGTTGCCGTCTACGAGAGCGGTGCTGCATCCTGCGTCCGCCTCAAGCTGGAGACGGGACGAACGCATCAAATCCGCGTCCATATGAAGTCGATCGGATGCCCATTGATCGGAGACGAGATGTACGGTTTGGAATCAGGCCTTAAGCAGGCGGATGTCATGATGGAAGGCAGACAGGCGTTGCACGCCGAATCGATCGCTTTCACGCATCCGATTACGAGGGAGCGAATGAAGTGGACGGCGGCGCTGCCGGACGATATGCGGCGGCTAGAGCATTATTTGCAGGAAGGATAGGATGGGACGTATGAGCAAGAATGGCAAGCTGAATATCTATTTGTACGCCAAATGCGGAACATGCCGCTCGGCAGTGAAGTCGCTGCAGGCCAAAGGCTGGGAACTGGAGCAGCACGATTTGTTCGATCAAGGAGCTCCTTCGATCGAAGAACTGCGGACGCTCGTCGAGCGAAGCGGACTGGAACTGAAGAAGTTTTTCAACACATCCGGCGAGGTGTACAAGGAGCTCGGATTGAAGGATAAGCTGCCAGGGATGACCGAGGAAGAGCGTCTCGCTCTGCTCGCATCGAACGGACGGCTCGTGAAGCGTCCGATCGTGACCGACGGCAAGAAAGTGACGCTTGGCTATAAGGAAGACGTATTCGAGCAAGAGTGGGGAGCGTAGAAGAGATGGCGAAGAGCTGGCGGTCGGATAAGCTTGGGCGGCTGGGGTCGTCCATATTCTCGGAAGTGGCGCAGTGGAAGGCGGAGGCGGCTGGAGCGGGACATGAAGTCATCGATCTGGGCATCGGCAGTCCTGACCGGCCGCCGACTGAATCGGTTCGCAAGGCGCTGGCGGAAGCGGTGCTGAAGCCGGACCGTTATGCCTATCCGTCGTCGCAAGGCAGCATCGCCTTCCGGCAGAAGGCGGCGCAGTGGCTTCGCTGGCGGTTCGGGGATGCTGCGGCAGTCGATCCCGAGACGGAGATTGTGACATTGATGGGCTCGCAGGACGGACTCGCGCATCTCGCGATGGCGGTGTGCAATGCGGGCGATACGGCGGTCGTGCCAAATCCGGGCTATCCGATCTATTCGGCAGCGCTGGCGCTGGCCGAGGTGCAGGCGGAGCTTCTGCCGCTGCGGGCTGATAACGGCTTTCTGCCTGATCTTGACGCTGTACCGGAGAACGTATGGCAGAAGGCGAAGTTTGTCCTGCTCGGCTATCCGGCCAACCCGGTGACGTCGGTTGCGAATGCGGCCTTTTTCGAGCGGATGATTGCGCTTGCGAAGCAACATGGCTTTTTGTTCGTGCACGATCTTGCCTATTCCGAGATGGGCTTCGGCGGCGAGCGGCCGATGAGCGTGCTGCAATTCGAAGGCGCGAAGGAAGTGGCGGTCGAGTTCCATTCGCTGTCGAAGAGCTTTAATATGGCAGGGTGCCGAATCGGATTTCTGGCCGGAAATGCAGTAGCGGTAGGTGCGCTTCGTGAGCTGAAGGCGAACATCGATTACGGCGTCTTCGGTGCTGTGCAGGAGGCGGGGATCGCCGCACTGGATGAAGGCATGTCCGGCGCGATGGAGCCGGCCGGCAAGCTGTATGAACGGCGCAGAGATTTGTTCATCGAAGCGCTGGCTGCAGAAGGCTGGAACGTCGAGAAGCCGAGGGCGACGATGTTCGTCTGGGCGCCGCTGCCGGATATGCAGTGGACGCTGCCCGATGGCGGGCCATGGAATTCGCGCCGTGTTGCTCAGGAAATGCTGCTGCGCGCAGGCGTTGCAGTCATTCCTGGCGATGCGTTCGGCAGTGAGGGCGAAGGATATGTAAGGATCGCTTTAGTCGAAGAGGATGATCGGCTGATTGAAGCGGCGAGACGGATCGGACGGTTTATTCGCGGGGAATCGTGATGCAGCTTAGCGGATCGGACTGTTCATTAACCGTATAGCATGTACTGTAGCGGAGAGGGGTCATCGGTCATGGTGGACAACGTGAAAGCAAACGTCAACGTCAATACGGCAATCCTTCCGGTTCCGAAGCTGGAGGAAGATTTCTACGATTGGTGGGCAAGACACGAGCAAGTGCTTCATGAACAGCAAGCGATCAATCCTGAGATTGTCATGATCGGCGATTCGATTACGCATTTCTGGGGCGGCGCGCCGCGTACGGAAGGTCTTGTTGGATCCCCTGAATCGTGGAACTCGGTTTTCGCTCCTTATCGGGTATTGAATATGGGATTCGGCTGGGACCGTACTCAGAATGTTCTGTGGCGCCTGGATAACGGCGAGCTGCATGGTGTATCTCCTCGAACGGTCGTCATCTTGATTGGAACGAACAATACAAGCGAGACGGATAATGCGCGTGCGAACACGGCGGAGGAAATTGCAGCAGGGCTGAATGCCATTTGCGACCGGGTCGAAGTGTTGGCGCCGCAGGCGAAAATCATCATCATGGCCGTACTGCCGCGCGAGCAGCATCCGGATCACCCTCGCCGCGAGCTCATCGCTCAGATCAATGCTTTATATGAGAAGCTGGCAATGGAACGGAAGTATTCGTTCGTCGACATCGGCCCGCAATTGCTTGAGCCGGACGGCACGTTGTCCGCAGAGACGGCACCGGACTTCGTCCATCTGACAGAGCGAGGGTACCGCCATTGGGCGGAGGCGCTGCGCCCTTTGCTGGCAGCGAAGTAAGAACATTTCTAGTAATGCCGCGGCGGCGGCAAGCCTTCTTGTTAATAAAGGCCTCCTATTCGAACAAGTCTGCACCTGGCGTGCAGGCTTGTTTGCGTTTTGTGTTCCGTCTCCTCGTCGTAACGAATCGTGCGAGCCTTATTTGGCACAAATGCTGCTTTATTGGCGGTTAACGAACCTCAGAAGCGTTATTCTCGCAATTGCTTCCTCTTTTGAGCTGTTTCTGGACAAATAAGACTTCCTGGATTCGTTAGATTTGGAAACAGGGTAATTCATGACAAATAGCGTCGCTGTGATTCGTTAGAATCATGCTCGTGCGAGATTGTAATATTTTCAATAGAGTCGAGCTTGTGAAAATGATAGAATGTCGGTAGAGAATGAACGAATAATTTGTTGAATAGAGGCGATTATACGTTGCAAAATACGAAAAAAGTGATGCTCGTCGACGGGATGGCCGTTCTGTTCCGTGCGTTCTACGCAACATCCTACAGCGGATATATCCGCAAGACGAGCGCGGGGCTGCCGACGAATGCGGTCTATGGATTTGTTCAATATTTCTTCGATGCAATCGATACGTTCCAGCCGACGCACGTCGTCTGCTGCTGGGATATGGGAAGCACAACGTTCCGAACGGCGCAGTATCCGGAGTATAAGGGCAACCGAGGCGAGCCGCCGGAGGAGCTCATTCCGCAATTCGATCTTGTGAAAGAAGTCGTCGCCGAGATGGGCATTCCAAACGTTGGACTGAGAGGCTTCGAAGCGGACGACTGTATCGGTACGCTTGCGACGAGAATGAGTACGGAGCCGGATGTAGAAGTGCTTATTCTGACGGGCGACCATGATATGCTACAACTAGTCAGCGAGCAAGTGAAGGTCGTCATTATGAAGAAGGGCAAGCTGAACTACGCCGTGTACGATCTTGCGCTTCTGCTGGAAGAGAAGCAGCTGACGCCGCTGCAGGTTATCGATATGAAAGGTTTTATGGGCGATACGAGCGACAATTATCCAGGTGTCAAAGGAATCGGCGAGAAATCTGCGCTTAAGCTGTTGCTCGAATACGAAACGGTCGAAGGCGTGCTCGAGAACCTGGACAAGCTGCCGAAGGGCATCCGGACCAAGATCGAATCGAATCTCGATATGCTCCATTTGTCGCGTGACCTCGCAACGATCCGGATCGACGTGCCGGTCGAATGCGGATTGACGGAATGTATCTGGGAATTGCAAGTGGAGACGGCGACGCGCAAATTCGAAGAGCTCGAATTCGGCTCGCTGGTGAAGCTGCTGCAAGCCTAGACGGAACATGCGGCATTTCTGCACAGGATTAACCTTAAACCGCCATCAGGCGGTTTTTTTATTGTACGCTGCGCTGTGCAATAAGCATCGAATGGAGTTGATCAAATAAAATATAGCTTCATCTCTGCCTTGTGCTAGCCGATTATTAATAAAGATCATCATGGATTGAGGGGAGTCGCAAGGTGAAGAAAATTCGAGTATTGTGGTTGAGTACAAAGCGCACGGCAACGGCGGTGTTGCTGCTTGCGGCGATCGGGACGGGTGTCTTAGGGACGGAACTTGAGCCTCTCGGAGGCAAGTTATCAGGGTTGATCGAATGGCGTGCGTTTGCGGATGGAGAGCAAGCATCCAAGCAGACGGTCAAGCTGACTTATGAATCTGCTAAGCAGACCGTGCGGGAAGGCAGTCGAGTCTGGCTAGGTGATAAGCTGAAGCTTTCGGAAGAAGTGCAGGTGACTTACACGGCCGGCAATCCAGCGGTTGTAAGAGTGGAACCGAATGGGTTGTTGACCGGCATCGCGGCCGGGAAGACGAAAGTAACGATCAAGGTGGCGGATGCCGACTATACCGGAAACTTTACGATTCCTGTTGAGGTCGCAGCTGCGCCAGCTGCCGCTCCACTGAAAGCTGTTGCGGAGAAGGTGAACGTATCGGGCAAAACCTATACCGTCCAGACCGTGACGATTCCGAAGGGAACACCTGTGACGTCGGGTATTGCTAGCCGGGCGGTGGGGAAAGTTCAACCGCTCAAAGATATTGCGGCAAACTACCGGGCGGACGTTGCGGTTAATGGAACGTTCTTTTCTGCATATGAAGGGCCGGCTGATCCCTATGGCACCATTATTTCGGATGGAGAAATTGCGCATGCCGGCAACTACGGAACCACGATTGGATTCGAGGCGGACGGTACGGCGAAGATGGATTCGCTTCGCATCCGAATTTTAGGCGGGACGGGCGGAAAAAATAACGGTTCAGGAAATTGGTATGCGTATTTTATTAACCGGACGCCCGTGGAAGGAAGCAATTCCGCCATTCTATATACGCCAAAGCGCGGCGCGAGAATCGGGTTCGACTACGGCACGGCGGTGACGGTCAAAGCCGGTGTTGTAACGAAAATCGAACGGAATGTGAATGTCGCAATTCCTAAGGACGGGTTCGTCGTCGTATTTACAGGCAGTGAGGAGCGGCTCGCCGATCGGTTCACGATTGGGAATGAAGCGCATTACCGGATTGAGATGTCGGATGCGGCTGGCAAGCCATTGGATTGGAGCCGCGTGCATACGGCGATTGGCGCTGGGCCTAGACTCGTTAAGAATGGAGCGGTGGCGCTCGATGCAGCAGCGGAAGGGTTTCGCGACGACAAAATATTGACGTCCGCTGGCGCGCGAAGCGGTATCGGCATTAAGAAGGACGGTTCGATTATCGTTGCGACAGTGCCGGGAGCGACGATGAAGGCGTGGGCCGCTATAATGCTGAAGCTTGGCGCATACCAAGCGATGAATTTGGACGGAGGCGCCTCGTCCGGCTTGTACGTGAACGGCAAGACGATAACGGCTGAAGGCCGAACGCTAAGCAACGCACTGCTGTTCGGCAGCAAGCTGCGTTATTAACGGTTCGAAACGGTCAACCGAAAAAAGCGGCATCCCGTTCGTTCGGGATGCCGCTTGCATTCGTGTTCGCCTTTCGGCGGCCTAAGGCTCGTCCTGCACCTCGGGGATGGAATGGCCGCCTCTCCGGTCGTCGCCGGGATAGCCCCGCTCCATGCCGGCATGAAGCGAGCGGTTCTCGTACCCGTAAGGGTTAGCCGCGCGTTGATCGATCCGCCAAGGCTTGCTTTTGCCAAGCTCGGACTTCAGATCGGAACCATACGCACCATCCGGAAATTCTTCCGGAACGAGGTCGTTGCGCTGCGACTCTACGGCCGCGAAGTCGGTATAACGGCTGCGCTTTTCGTCCATGAACCGATTCATGACACACCCCTTTAATGATCGTAGGACGGAACGACGATTCATGCTCGTTCGTTCCACGACTCATTGTGCCCGAATCAGTCGGTAAAATTCACCGTTCCGACCACGAGCTGAAGAAATTCGTTCAACTCCTCGGCTTCTTCCTCTGTAAGCTTGTATACATGTTCCAAGTAGCCTTCCTCGGCAAGGTCATCCGGTCCGATAATGGCTGTACGGCCAGCCTGCAGATCGGTGACGAGCTTCTTGCCGTAGAACCGGTTCGTTGCGGTGATCGCCAGATCGAACCGTTTCAGGCTCGGGCCAATGAACGTCACGAATCTCGTTGATGTGTCCTCTGTCGAATCGGACATAAAATCGTAGTCGGGCAGCAGCATAGGATAGCCCCTTTCGTTTCGCTAATGATGCAATGCACTCATCATAACACCCGCTGCGTTCAACGGGCAAACGATTGAGTCCTGCTCCGTATACGGTAATAGCGCCCGTAAATGATCGATTATATGGAAGTGAATGAATAGTTGTTGTATCTTTTGGCAAATGATGCTATATTGGGGTTAACTGAATTTTGGACAAGAGGAGGCACCTCTTCCGCAGCGACGGGAGGGTGCCTTTTTTGTCGTTTGTGCGGAAGACTACTCATCTGTCGAAGGTTCGGAAATCCGATAACGGCGAAAGAGGGATGAGTCATGCAAGTCGTATTTATGAACACGTTTGACAGAATCGACGGAGAGCGTACGGTCGTCGGAGCTCAAGTATCGATCTGCGAGCACGAGGGAGCTTGGATCGTATTGTGGACGGAAGCTTCCGAGGATGCCGACACTTGGTATGAGGGTGCTTCATGGGAAGAGATGCTGGCTTCGTTCCGCCACGGCATTGCGATCAAGATGGGTGCTGGCTTTATGCCTATCATTGACGGGATGCTGGAGGAGCGCAAGACACAGCCGGGCGGCATCGTGACGATGCTGCAATGCTATGGGGAGCTGAATACGAATGCCGATCTGTTCGAAGAGCTGCGGGAGTGGAGGAAGAAGACGGCGTCACAGCTGTGCAAGTCGGCTTATCTAATTGCGACGAACCGTCTGCTTACGATGATCAGCGCATTTAAGCCCCATAATGCCAATGAGCTGGCGCAAATTCCGGGCTGGGGCGAGACGAAAATGAAGGAATATGCGGAGCAGGTGCTGGAGATTACGTCCCGTCATACGCGGGATACTTCATTTCCCCTCGATTGGGTAACGAAATCGCTTGATCCGAAGACTTACATGCAGTGGTCGTATAAGCAGAAAGAGCAGAAGTACCGCAATCAGATGGACCGCCATCAGGAGAAGAAACAGATTCTGCAAGCGATCGCGGACGGCAGAACGTTGACGGAGCTGCAAGCCGAGCTGGAGATGACACGGCGCAATCTGATCGAGCGTATCGAACAGCTCGAGACGGATGGGTACAATATGGACGCGATCGTATTGAACGAGCTTGCCGAGATGCCGGAGGAAGAGAAGCAGTCGGTGCTGCAAGCGTTCGATATCGTCGGGGACAAATATTTGAAGCCGGTGCTGCAGCATGTGTACGGCACCGAAGTGCCGCCGGATAAACCGATGGATCTGCTGTATGACCGGCTGCGGTTTCTAAGACTTTCGTATCGCCGCGATAAGATGAGAGAAGCGATGTAAGGCAGCCGTTGGAGCCGGCATTGCCGCTATGAATGAACAAGAGGCCATCCTCTTGGATCCGCCCTGTGACGGTTCAGAGAATAGCCTCTCATTCATTATCCCGTTTTCTCGCCGACAGCTTCATCGGAATCCGAATGCTTGATGCCGCCGTCAGGCCATATCGGGTCCGCATACCGGATTGACGCGCCGCTGCTGCAAGGCAGCCCCGTCTCGTATGAACGGTCGCCAAGCAGTTGTTCGACTGCTTCGCGCAGCTCGAACGACCGGTTCAAGACGAGCTCGGCCGTGGCCGTACGCGCATTGCTCGGCGTCTGTGTCTCTCGGATCATCTGGAGCGCCGCTGCCGTAACAGCGACACCGTCTTCGATCGCTTGCTCCCACAGCGTCCAAGCGCTGACCGTATGGAGCGTCTTGCCGTCCGTTGGATCGAGCCAAGGCAGCTCCTGCTCGTTCATCCAATCGTATTCGGGCAAATTTTTGCGGTACGATAACGGCTCGATCTTGCCGAAGGTAAGCAGCCGCCGGATGCCGGTCGGATCGAAGAACAGTCTCTGTGCGCTCGCAATGTCGCGCAGCGCTTCATTCCAATACTCCCGTTTGATCTCGGAGGCGAGCTCCGGATACCGGACGGCGGCAATGTTCTCGAACGCTTCGAGCAGCACATTGGGCAGCGGGCCGGACGGTGCGATATCTTTCCAGACCGGCGTCTTCCACGTCTCAATCCCGAATAGCCGCGAAGCGACGATCGTATCCATCGCCGTCTCGAACCGCTGATGGTCCCACTTGCGGAATCCGGATCTGCTGAATACGTAAGGATGCATGTTGCGGTCGAGCACATGATGGAGCACGAAGCCCAGCGCATAGGCGGCTGCATTGCGGTCTTCGGTCTCGGTCTGCCGTCCGCTTACGGAGTCGAGCAGATCGAGAAGAACGGGCCCGCATTCCCGGTTATGCATTTCGGTTCCAAGCTGATTCATGACGGAGCTTTTATGCCAAGGAAGAAACCGGTGATAAAATAAAAAATCAGGACCTTGGCACCCGAGATTGAACCATTTGCGCATCTCGTCGTCCGACAGCCAGTTTTTCTCTTCGATGCGTTCCATTATCGTATGGCCGAATAGGATGTGTGCCCAAACGTTCGGCATGATGATCCTCCCTTAGATGGGTATAAAGTACCAAACCCTTTAAAACTAGTATACTTGTCCTAATGAATTAAGTATAATGGATTCAATTAGCGGAAATACACGAATGCTGTCGAGAAGGAGCGCAGACCCTCCATGAAAGCAGAGTACATTAATCCGTTTCTAGAATCTGCCAAAAATGTTATCGAGCAAGTGGTTCAAATCAAGCCAGCTACGGGTCAACCCGGATTAAAGCCGATTGCAATTGTCGATAACTTGATTTTAGTTCAAATCGACATTCACGGACAAATGCAAGGCCATATCGTGTTCGGTATTAGCGAGCCGGTAGCGCTCAAGATGATTTCAGCGATGATGGGCGGTTTCGCTATATCGCAAATCGATGACATCGGCAAGAGCGCGATTTCAGAGCTAAGCAACATGATAAGCGGGAATGCCAGCACGCTTCTATTTAATCAAGGCGTACAGGTTGATATTACACCGCCAGTCATCGTTACCGCACTGAATTCCGCTATGACAGCGGCCAAGGCGCTGACGATTCCGCTTATTATGGACGGAATCGGTGAGATGGATATTCAAGTCTTATTCGCATCGTAACACGAAACGGGCTCCCGGGGGAGCCTTTTTCTATGAAAGATGAGAAAGGATTAATGATTCAACCTATAGGACGATCGCTCTGCGCATGCTCGTAAGCCGGAGGGAGCGTCTTTCTTTTTTGCTAACTATTCGGTGATGAAGTACACTAATAACAGGTGATGCGGACATGGTAAAAGGACGGACAATCGTCATAACGGGTGCATCCAGCGGACTAGGCTTGTTAAGCGCATCGAAGCTTGCAGAACGGGGCGCAAACGTTGTAGTGACGGGGCGTAACATGTCGAAGTTGAAGGCTGCTGTAGATGCGTTGCCGGGAGAGAAGAGCTTCCGGCTCTATTCGCTTGACGTGACGGATGCCGAGGCGACCGCCGAGACGCTGGAGCGGATATGGCGCGAGATGAACGGCATAGACGTGCTCGTCAACAATGCAGGATTCGGCTATTTCGAGAAGTTCGTTGATGCGCCGATTGCTCATTTTGAACAAATGATGGATACGAACTATATGGGCGCCGTGCGCTGCACGAAAGCGGTGCTTCCGCATATGCTTCGCCGCGGCAGCGGCCAGATTGTCAATATCGCATCGATTGCCGGCAAGCTCGGAACGCCGAAGTCGACCGGCTATGCGGCATCGAAGCATGCGATGCTCGGCTTTACGAATGCGCTTCGGCAAGAACTGCGCGGGACGGGCATTATCGTGTCCGCCGTTAATCCGGGACCATTCGAGACGCCTTTCTTTCAGACGGCCGACCCGAGCGGCACCTATGTGAAGGGCTTAAAGGCGCTGATGATGAAGCCGGAGCGGGTAGCAGATGCGGTTGTACGCGTCATTGAAAGGCGCAAAGCGGAGATTGATTTGCCAGGGTGGGCATCGATTGGCGTGAAGCTGTACCAGCTGTTCCCAAGAATGTCCGACCGGATTGCCGGCGGCTGGCTGAACAAAAAATAACGAGGATTCAAACGGAAAGAGGAAATGGACATGTCATTGATTTGGACAGAGATCGGTGTTGACGTCACGCTTGCGGACGCGCTTGCGAAGAACGGATTGACGGAGCCGACTCCAGTACAGCGCGAAGCGATCGCCGTCATGCTGGATGGCGCAGACGTTACGGCAAGATCCCAGACGGGCAGCGGTAAGACGCTGGCGTTTCTGCTGCCTGTACTGCAGCGCATAGACAGCGCCAGCTCGTCCGTGCAAGCCGTCGTGCTTGCGCCGACGCAGGAGCTTGCGATGCAAATTACGAGAGTGGCGCAGACGTACGGCGCGGCGGCTGGCATTCGGGTCGTGCCGCTTATTGGCGGAGCAGCGGTGTTCCGTCAAATCGATAATTTGAAAAAAAATAAACCGCAGCTCGTCGTTGGTACGCCAGGGCGTATTCATGAGCTGTTCGTCTCCCGCAAGCTGAAGCTTGGTGAAGTGAAGCATCTCATCATTGACGAGGCCGACCAAGTATTCGACCTCGGCTCGTCGCGCGAGGTAGACGCGCTGCTGAAGGGGACGCCGCGCGACCGCCAGCTGGCGTTCTTCTCGGCGACGCGGCCGGATGCGATGGCGGATATGGAGCGCAAATGGATGCGTGATCCGAAGCTTATCGATCTGGCTGGCAAACAGCGCGTAGCCGAGACGATCGAGCATCTATATGTAGTTGTCGACAAACGGGATAAAGTAGATGCGGCACGCCGGTTGGTCAGACTGGTTAATCCGTCTTCCGCTCTGTTGTTCTTGAACGATACGGACAATATTGCGCAGTGGGAGTCCAAGCTGAAATATGAGGGCTTTACGGTCGAGATGCTGTATGGAGATGCGAACAAGCAGCGCCGTTCCGTAACGCTCGATAAGTTCCGCAGCGGCGGCTGCAAGCTGCTAATCGCAACCGATGTCGCGGCACGCGGCATCGATATCCCGTCGCTTCCGCTCGTCCTTAATCTTGATCCTCCGATCGATGCGGATCATTATGTACATCGTGCTGGCCGTACCGGACGGATGGGCAAGCAAGGACTCGTCATCACGATGATTACGCATCAGGAGCGGTTCATTATGGACAAGTTCTCCAAGCGGCTCGGCATCGAGATGAAAGAACGGGTTATGGCGCACGGCAAGCTGGTGACGCCGGATGAGGCGCGCCTCATCGGCACATGGTCCAAACCGGCGGGCTTGCCAGGCAGCCGAGAGGCAGGCTCCAAGCCAAGCTTCAACAGCCGCGTGAAGGCAGATACGGCATTCGGCTCCCGGCCGGAGCGTCCATCGGCTGACGCCAGAACTTCCTCGGCCACCGAGCGGGGAACTTATGGACGGGCATCGGCTGAGAGATCCGCTGACCGGCCTCGCTTCGACCGGTCGGAGCAATCGGAACGGACCGGCGCTCCGACTGGCGCTTCGAGAGGGGCGCAGCGTTATGCCGAGCGTCCGTCTGCTCCGCGCCAAGAGGAGCCGGGACGGCCAGCTGAGCGCCGGGATTCGAGCAGTGATAAGATCGGCGGCAAGCCGGGATCCGGTAAGCCAAGCTCCGGTAAGCCGGCACCAGCCATGACGAAGAAGCAGCAGAAGAAGGCGGCCAAAGATAAAGGCGCACCAAAATGGCTGAAGGCGAAACGAGCTGAACAGCAGCCTGAATCTTAAGCAGATCTAGAGATTCCGAGCTTGATTCATAAAATTATAAAGCCACCCCCCGAAAGCGTAACCCGACACCCGAACGTTATGGGCGAAAGGTAAAAACCGGCACAGCCGAAAATTCACGCACAGGAGAGGTGGCTTTTTTTATGACAGCATCGAAATGGAAAAAGGTTGCAATTACATCGATGGCGGTAATGACACTGCTCAGCGGAGCTTCGACTGCATTCGCGCATGACAATGGGCACGGCAAAGGAAAAGGCAAAGATGACGATAAAAAGAAAGACGACAACAATATTTCGATAAACCTTCACTTCAAAGACGCAGACGACATGAAATGGGCGGAGGAATATATTATCCGTCTCGCGTCGAAGGGCGTGTTCAACGGGTATCAGGACGGTACATTCAAGCCGGCGCAAAAAATTTCGCGGATTGAAACGCTCGTTGCAGCCGTTCGCCTGATGGGTCTGCGCGAGCAGGCGGAATCGGCAGCGGAGATGAGCACCGAATTGAACTTTAAAGATGCAGACCAGCTGAAGAAAAAATATCCTTGGGCTGTCGGTTACGTTGCAGTCGCGCTCGAGAACGATCTGTTCAGCGAGACGGAGGATTCGATTCAGCCGGAGAAGCCGGCAACGCGCCTCTGGTCGGCGACCATTCTCGTGAAGGCGCTTAAGCTGGAAGCGGAAGCGAAGGCGAAGAGCAACACGAAGCTGGCATTCAAAGATGCGAAGCAAATTCCGGCAGGCTCGGTCGGTTATGTTGCGGTCGCACTCGAGAAAGGACTTATTACCGGTTATCAAGATAACTCGTTCCGTCCGAACCAGCAAGTATCGCGCGCAGAGCTAGCGGCGCTGCTCGACCGTACTGACACGCAAATGCCGAACAACGATGCGCAGGCGATTACAGGCACATTGAAGGCAACGGTGTCGAACGGCTCGATCGTCGTTGTGAAGGCGGACAAGACGGAAGCCACACTTGCGCTCGATCCGAACGTCTTTATTTTCCGTGATAATAAGAAAGCTGCCATCACCGATTTGAAAGCAGGCGACGAGGTTCTCGTACGCACGTACCAGAATAAGGTCATCTTCGTCGATGTAACGAAGTCGGTTGTGCAGAACTACGATGACCAAGCGATTACGGGCAGCCTGAAAGCAGCAGCTGCGAACGGTACGATCGTTATCGTGAAGCCGGACAAAACGGAATTAACACTTGCGCTTGATCCGAACGTCTATGTTTACCGCGACAACAAGCAAGCAGCAGTATCCGATTTGAAAGCAGGCGACGAGGTGCTCGTACGCACGAATCAGAACAAAGTGATCATCATCAACGTTACGAAGCTGGTTGCCGCTCCGACGATTGACGCGGGCATCATGAATACCGTAACGCTGAATGCACAGGGCAAGCTGGCGACGATCTCGATTATTCGGAGCGTGAACGGCGCGGCGCAATCGGCCATCTATAATGTCGATCCGAACGTCGTCATTTCGGGTGATGCATCGAAGCTCTTGACCGGTCAGGCGGTCGAGCTGACGATTGAGAACAACGCAGTCAAGGTCGTTGTAATCAAATAATGATATCTTCATATAAACAACGCAAGGCGGTACGGGACTTCGTTCCCTGTACCGCCTTGTTGTATGTTTAGGACGAAGGTCCGGAATAAGAGCGAATAATCGTGAGGCACGTCACATATCAGCATTACTAGAAGCGCTTCGGCCAATTCGGCGGGGCTGCATGCGGACGGCCGTCAGCGGCCGCTTAGGAGGCGCAGCACAATGAACGGACGGTTCCACAACTCGCCATACGCTTATGCGCTCGGTATGCTGGCCATGATGATTCCGATTCAAGCTTTCAGTTCTTTTTACAGCTATTATTATGTTGAAAAGCTAGGATTGTCGGTCGGACTCGCGACGATTGCCCGCACCGTGTTCCTCGTCTGGGATGCGGCGAACAATCCGCTGCTCGGATACTGGTCGGACCGGACACGGACAAAGTACGGGCGCCGCAAGCCTTGGATCGTCGCTGCCATTCCTTTGTTCATGCTCACCTTGGCGATGGTGTTCTATGTGCCGTCCGGACTGCAAGGCTATAGTCTGTTCGTATGGCTGCTTATCGCGTTAGTGCTGTTCGAAGCGGTGACGACCGTACTATGGGTCAACTACGGTGCCTTGTTCCCGGAGTTGTTCCGGGGCGACCGGCAGCGTGCGAAGGCTTCGGCTGTTCAGCAAGGTTTTCAAATCGTTGCGATTCTGATCGGCTCGTCGCTCACCCCTATCTTGTTCGATGCGATCGGATTCAGCTCCATGTCCATCGTTTATGCCGTTGTGTTCGCCTTCTTGATGATACTGTTCATACGCAACATCAGCGAAAGCAAGGAGGCGCTGCAAGCTGAGCCGCTCAAGCTCGTGCAGGCATTCCGGGAGACGCTCTCGAACAGGCGGTTCTGGATATTCAATTTGTCGAACTCATTCGCCCAGACCGTGAACGGATTGCTCGGCTCTATGATTCCTTTCTATGCAAAATATGTGCTTCGAATTCCGGAGTCGCAAGTATCGCTCCTGCTGGCAGCTGTATTCGTATCGGTTATTCCGTGTGTAGGCATATGGTATTGGATCGTAAAAAGAATGGACAGTGTGCACGCATGGCGGTTGTCGCTCATCGTCTATGCGATTGCGGTTATTCCGCTCTGGTTCGGCACCAGCCTTGCCACTGGTATTGCGGCTGGTATCGCAGCAGGATTCGGGCTCGCCGGCTTTCTCGTAACGCCGAACGTCGTAAGCGGCACGATCATCGATCTTGATGCAGCTATTACCGGCCAGCGGAGAGAAGGAATCTATACGGCGGTCGGCGGCTTCATTACGCGTTCAAGCGGGCTGCTCTCGGCCATTGCCTTCTGGATCGTCGGCATCATGTTCGGTTACGTAAGCGGTGACGAGCCTGGCTCCAATCCAGCGCTGGCATTCCGGTACTTGATCAGCGCCATCCCGATGGGATTGCTAATGATTTCGTTCTTGCTGTCGCTAGGCATGCGCCGCTTCGACAAGCCATAAAGGCCGACCTGATGACTGCAAGTTTCCGTTTGTTCCCTTTCTTCGAGTATAATGAAAGGAAGGACGGAGGGAAACGGATGAACCGTAACGGTACTGTTTACACGAATGATAATCATACTACGAATAGTAAGAATCCAAATGCGGCAGCTCCAGCGCTGCAAGTGACGGAGCTTGTCGGCGGCTACAGCCCAAGAAGACCGGTGCTCCACGGGCTTACGTTCGACGTTCGGCCCGGCGAAATCGTCGGCTTGATCGGACTGAACGGCGCAGGCAAGAGTACTGCGATCAAACATATACTTGGCCTTATGCAGCCCCATGCCGGGCAGATTCAAGTCGGAGGGACGACGTTGGACCGCGATCCTCAGAAGTACCGGAGCTCTATCGCCTATGTACCGGAGTCTCCGGTGCTGTTCGACGAGCTGACGGTTGATGAGCACTTACGGCTGACAGGCATGGCGTACGGGGTCGACGGTGACTTGTACACCGACCGGCGCGAGCAACTGTTAGACGAATTTCATATGCGGGTGAAACGGGGCGCCTTCGCGGAGCATCTGTCGAAAGGCATGAAGCAGAAGGTGATGATTATGAATGCGCTGCTTGCCAATCCGCCGCTGTTCATCATTGATGAGCCGTTTCTCGGGCTTGACCCGCTCGGTATCCGCTCGCTGCTTGATCGGCTTGTCGAAGTGAAGCGCGCCGGAGCGGCCGTGTTGATGAGCTCTCATATCTTATCGACGGTCGAAACGTATTGCGACCGTTATATCGTGCTTCATCACGGGCGAATGGCTGCATCAGGAACGCTGGACGATGTGCGGAAGGCGGCTGGCATGACGGGCGGAACGTTGGACGAGGCGTTTTTCCGTCTCGTATCGGATACGGCGGGAGGCGGCGATTCAACCCATGGGCGATAAAATCGTTCGCGCTGCCCATAGCCCGGCACACCGAGAAGAAACGCAGGCGCCACCAAGCCGTTTCGATCCGCTGCAGTTGTGGTCGGAGCGGGCATCCGGCTTCCGCAAGGAGACGATGCCTTACTACAGCTACGTCGCGCGCAGCGGTTTTCCGGGGGTTATTATGCTGGCGCTTATTGTGGCGGCGATCGGATATTCAATGCTCGTGCGGGATGTGCCGGCACATTTCCCGTTTACCTTATTCGGCGTTGTGCTGACGATCGGGTTCGTCTGCTGGAGTCCGCTGCGTTCGTGGCTCCATCCAGCGGATACCGTCTTCCTGCTGCCGCAGGAAGCGGCCATGAGCGGCTATATCCGCCGGTCGATGCGTTATAACGGAACAGCGGGTGTCATCGGGGTATTGGCGTCGCTTCTGGTCTATTGGCCGATGTATGCACAGAGTGAAGGACAAGCGGGCGCATGGCTTCTGTTGATCGCGCTGACCGCAGTCAAAGCGGGCAATATGGCCGGCGCTTGGCAAGAGAGAAAGGCAGCAGAGGCAGGAGCACGGCGGATGCTGCGGATCGCCCGATGGTTGCTTACAGGACTGGTGCTCGCTGCGCTGTACCAGCTCGCGCCTTGGAAGGCGGCTGTGCTCGGACTGCTTGCAACGGGATTGCTCGCTTTAGCGTACCGGCTGCCGAGAAAGCACCGTTTGCCATGGGATATGCTCATTCGGGAAGAGGTACGGACCAGACGGCGTTATTACCGGTTTCTGGCGCTGTTCATCGACGTGCCGACGCAGTCTCCGCGCATTGCAAGGCGCAGCTACCTGTCTTGGCTAGGCGGCAGGATCCGTTACGCACAGCGCGGAACCTATGTTTATCTGTACGCCATGACGATGTTCCGTACGGAGCTCGGCGGCATGCTCGTCCGATTGACGCTGCTCGGCATGCTGGTGCTCTATTGGCTGGGAGAGTCGGTGTGGCTGGACGGCTGGGGAGCAAGCCTGATATACGTATTGTTCGCCGGAATTGTCGGCCTGCAGCTCGGAGCATTAAGACATTCGCATAAGTATGCGGTATGGGGACATATTTATCCGCTGCCGGAGGGCCAGCGGGTCGCGTCGCTCCTGACGGTTGACCGAAATGCATTCCTTGCTGCGGCTCTGCTGATGTGGCTGCCATGCGGCATCGTATTAGCGGTGCAAAGCGAGTATGCGCAGTCGCTGGCGGCGCCTGCGGCAGCGCTGCTCTACGCAGCAGCGGTTCGGCCGGGAGGCGTGCGCCGGCGGATGGCGAAGGAAGCGGAAGAAGATTAAGCGAGGAAGACGCATAAGCGGAGCGCTAGGGAGACGGGAACAGAAGGGACGAGCCGGCGGGACGCCAGCTGGCTGGCTCGCTGGTCTGTCCCGTTAGAATCGTCCCGAACGGAATATGGCATAGAGCATAAACAAGAACATGACGGCAGCAATGCCGAAGCCGATCTCGATAACGGGGAATTGCCAGATGAACGTGGATTGCCGTCCAAGCGACGAGCCCACGATAAGCCCGACCATAATGATGCTGAATGACAGCAGCACGATGCTGAACGACAGGCGGTTGCCGACTCGGTCAATCTTCTTCAGAAACGTGTCCAGCTCCGGTACGGATAATTCCTGCCGGAGCTTTCCTTTGCGCACGACATGCGATACGTCGCGCAGCGTTTCCGGAAGATCGGCGAGCAGATCCACATATTCGCCTGCATAATGCATAGCGTTCTCGGCGAATGAACGAGGGTCTATCCGGTCAAAGAACAATCGGCGCCCGAACGGCTCCGCGACGTCGACAATACTGAAGGTAGAATCAAGCGTTGAGATGACGCCTTCGAGCGTGAGCAGCGTCTTGCCAAGCAAGGTGAAATCCGAAGGAATACGGATTCGGTGCGCATAGGCGACGGCGAACAGGTCGTTGATCGATTCGCCTAAGCTGATCTGGCTGAGCGGGACGTCATAATATTTGTCCCGGAGCAGATCGATGTCGTCCCGCAGTTGCCGCATGTCGATGTCCTCCGGCAGCGCCCCCATCGCTTCGATCGCACGGATGATCCCGTTCGTGCTGTTGCGCCGAAGCGCGATGACGAGCGAGCCGAAATGCCGCTTCATCGCCGGTGTCATCCGGCCGACCATGCCGAAGTCGATTAGGCCGATGACGCCGCCGCGCTGTACGACAATATTGCCGGGATGCGGATCGGCGTGGAACAGCCCGACGTCGAATATTTGCTGGAAGAGCACGGTCGTAATCCGTTCGGCAACCTTCTTCTGCGTCGTGCCGATGCTTGCGAGGCCTTCCGGATCGGTTACTTTGACGCCGGTCATCAGCTCCATCGTCAGTACGCGTCTGCTCGAATAATCCCAGTATATGGAGGGTATATGAATGCCAGGGTCCCGGTCGAACGCCCGGGCCAACCGCTCGGCGTTACGCCCTTCAATGGCGTAATCGAGCTCGGCGCGCAGCGAGTGCGCAAGCTCCGCGACCATGTCCCGGATTTGATATTTGGCTGCCCATTCAAGTCGGTGCTCGGCAATGCGGGCGAGATTGTCGAGTATTTCCAAGTCGGTCTCGATCTGTTCGTGAATGTGAGGCCGCTGGATCTTGACCGCGACGGGCTGGCTGTTAGGCAGTATAGCCAAGTGTACCTGGCCAATCGAAGCCGCCGCGACCGGCGTCTCGTCGAAGGATGCATACAGCTCATATACGGAAGAGCCGAGCTCTGATTCCAGAACGGCGGCAGCATCCTTGAACGGAATCGGCGGCACATTGTCCTGCAGCTTCACGAGCTCGGCGATAATGTCAGCCGGCAGCAGATCTGGCCGTGTGCTGGCGATCTGGCCGATTTTGATAAACGTTGGGCCGAGCTCTTCCAGAAACAGCCGGATTCGTTCGCCTGTCGTCTTCATGCCTGCGCCATCGGTATCCGCAGAACGAAGTGACGACAGCGGAAAACGTTCGGTTAGGCCGAGCTCCTTCACGAGGAAGCCGAAGCCGTTGCGTACGAACGCTTTCGCGATGTCCCGGTAACGCTGGAGATGACGAATCCGGCGGCCAATGCCGATCATTCGTCCTTCGTGAGGGAGACCGGACCGTCTTCAGCCTGCTCCTCAGCCTCTTCTACTGCCGGTTCGCCAGACGTCTGTGCTTCGAGCTCAGCGACCCGTCGCTCCAAATCGGCAACCCGCAGTTGAAGCTGGTTGTAGTCGTCTTTCGTCGTCAAGTTCGCCTCATTCAATGCGCTGCGCACATATTCCTTAATACGCGCGTCAATCGACGCCTGAACTTCCCGGCCTTTGCGAAGCAAGTCGTCGACCATCTGCTTCGACTCCGATTTGTTCACCTCGCCTTTATTGACGAGCTCCTCCACGAGTTTCTCTGCTTGCTCCTTCGTTGCGATTGCTGCACCCAACCCGAACGACACCGCTTTGTTGAACAAATCTTTCATGAGACGAAACCTCCTTCATATTGGTGCTTGAGGATAATTTTATCACAAGTGATTATGAACGCAAATGAACGGTCGGCCTCCCTCCGTCAAGGCGTCCTTTGAGCCGTTTCAATTCTGTTACGATGATAACCGATATGATAACGAGCAGAAACCAGGAGCCGATTTTGCCCCAATGGACAACATGCCAAGCGGCCTCTTGATTCGGATATTTCCATGCGCCGAGGAACGTCGAAATATTTTCTGCAATCCAGATGAAGAAGCCGATGAGCAAGTAGGAGACGATGACCGGCATCGAATACGTTCGTTCGCCAACCGTGAACCGGAAGGATGACCGGCCGAAGACAGGCACAAGCGCAAGCATCAGCCAGTAACGAACGTCATAGAGCCAGTGGTGCGTAAAAAAGTTTAAATAAATCGCTGCCGACAACAGCGTCGATAATACGGCCGGCGGCCATCCGAACACTTCGATCTGAAACCGGCGATATGCTTGGCAAATGTAGCTTGCAACGCTTGCATACATAAAACCGGAATAGAGCGGAACGCCTGCCAGCTTCGTGTAGCCCTCGTCGGGATACGACCACGAGCCCATATGCACTTTATAGGTTTCGAGCGCTAGACCAAGCAAGTGGAATACGATGATGACCTTCAGTTCATCGACTGTCTCCAGCTTCGTCCAGATGAGCAACACCTGCATGAGCAAACATACGATTAGTATGGCGTCGTAGCGAGGGATATACGGAATGTCGACGTACCGGGTCAATGCCATGGCGGCAAAAATGATGACGGCGAACATGCAGTTGAGCGCTTGCATCCAGCCGAAACGAATGAGCTGTCTAATCATGCTATTGATTGATCCTCCTCGTTATCGGATGATGCGCGCATCGTGCCGTGCGGGATGCAGCCGTCTGTTATTCGCTGCGCTTAATGATGTACGCATTGTCCGCGAGCGTAAAGCCGATCTTCGGATAATAGCCGACGGCGCCGGGAGCGGAGAGGAGCACGAGCGAGCAGCGCGGACCGATCAATTCGCTTACATGGTCGACCAGCTTGGAGCCAATGCTGCTCTTCTGGTACTCGTTGTCGACTGCCAGGTCGGACAAATAGCAGCAGTAAGAAAAGTCCGTCAAAGCGCGTGCGATGCCGACCAGCCGGTCGCCGTCCCAAGCGGAGATGGTCAGATCGGCGTTGTCCAGCATCGTCTGAAGCCGGTCCAGATCGTGGATCGGACGCTTCATGGCCGCTCGCTCGAATACTTCGGATAGCTGGGCAGCCGTTATTGGGCGGGTGGTTGAATACGTAATCGTCGTAGTCATTCGGATTCCTCCTGAATTGGGTGGTGGTCTGCTCGTTTCCGGGATTTATAAGTTCTTAAACGGTTGTTCCAGTATCGCAAACAAATGTGAAGCATGTTGTTTGATTCCTTTTAGCGGGAGTGAGGGTGGAGCCTTTCATATAGTTCCATTAATTCTTGCAGCGACTGTACGGTATGGACAGGGGAGGCGCCGTGCTTTTCTTCGGACCATCTCCCGTCACGCTCCAGCCAGACAGGAATTAAGCCGGCGTCCCGGGAGCCTACAACGTCATTCACCGGATGATCGCCGACGTACCAAGCATGCTCAGGCGCAACGTCCAGCTCTTCCAGACTGTGCAAGAAAATGCGTGCGTCCGGTTTATGGACGCCGAACGTTCCAGAAATCAACAGAGAACGGAAGTAATGTCCGATGCCGAGACTGTCGATTTTGCGGCGTTGAATGTGCTCCGGACCGTTCGTAATGAGGCCAAGCTTAACGCCGCGCAGCTGCAAATAATCGAGCATCTCGTACAGATGCGCCATCGGTTCGATACATTTCGGAAAGTGCTCTCTCCAGAAAGCGATGAACTCCTCTTTGGACGGGGGAGACTTCCAGTCGAGCTCCTCGACAAGAAGCGGATAAAGCTCTTCCCGAAGGCGGTAGCCGTTATCGTCCAACCGGCGAAAGACGCTGCAGAGATGCTCCGTCTCGTGCAGACGGTCCTCAAAGTAGCGCGCGATCCACAGCTCGAGGAACCGGTTGATGGCGGTGCGCCGGTCGGACAGCGTTTCATCCAGGTCGAAAATAATCGCTTGAGCGCTCATCAAACGTGCTCCTCCTTCACCTCTTCGTCAATAATCCTTGCAACGGCGTCATCATTGTTGCTGCCGATGATGCCCGTCGCCATCTGCTTCAGCTCCGGAGGCGCATCCGTAACGGCGAGCCGCCTGCCGGCCCGCTTGAACAATCCGATATCGTTCAAGTTGTCCCCGAATACGGTGACGTCTTCGGGACGGCAGCCGACATGCCCGCACCAGAGCGCAAGGCCATGCTCCTTATTGGCGAGCGGATGCGAGATTTCAAGAAAGTAATGGTTGTCGATGTAGCGGTCGAGCATGAAGTGCATATGAACGTTCGGACCGTAATGGTCAGATATGGTTCGGAACAGCGGCTCCAACTCTTCACGCAGCCCTATGTAAGTAATGTTAAGCGTGCGGTAGGACGACGGGCAGACGAGCTGTTGCACTTCCCGAAACCTCGGGTCTCCGGGACGGCTTGCACAGAAAGCAGTATCGCCGTAACGGGACAGCTTCTCGTGCAGCACCCGTTCTTGGTCATCGTCATCGAGAGCGAATAAGAACGGCGTCAGCGCAAGGCTTCGCCCCATGCCGATGATATCATTCGTAATGCTGCTGTCGAGCCAATGACCACCCAGCACCCGCCGGTCTATAGGATCGAAAATCAATGCTCCATTATATAAGACGACTGGATAGCGCCAATGGATTTCTGAGGTAACGTTAAAGGAGCTTCGGTAGCTTCTGGCTGTTGCGTAGCTGACGACTGCGCTTTCCTCCAGCGCTTCGTTCAGAACTCGTATGGTGTAATCAGAGACAGTAGCATCGGACCGCAGCAGCGTTCCGTCGAGATCGGTCACATAATATCGCGTCATGAGTAAGTTCCCTCCCCGGCGGCGGCAAACGGTTTCAATTCCACCTGCTCAAAATGTTCCACGACAGGGAACGGATCGTAATAATGATGCAGCAGCGCCTTCCACTGCTGATAAGGCTCTGACTGGCGGAATCCAATCGTATGGTCCTCCAGCGCTTCCCAGCGGACGATAAGCAAATATTTGCCAGGCACTTCAAGACAGCGCTGCAGTTCATGGCTCAAGTATCCTTGCATGCTAGAAATAATGGCTGACGCTCGGCGGAAATCAGCTTCGAACGGCGCGCCGAGACCTTCTTTGACATAAAGTACTGCTGCTTCTGTAATCATTGTCATGCGCCTCCTATCGAATCGATTGATTGGAAGACTATACCACAAAGCAAGGGGGACGTCATGTCCTTTATAGGCTAAACAAACGAATAGGAATCGGTGCCGGCAAACAAAAAGGTTGAGCAGACACCCAGACGGGGCTGCTCAACCTTCCATGTTTATATTACGCGTTCAATTGTTCTTGAACGGCTTTGAAGATGGTATCATACAGTTCTTCCAGATCGCCTTCCTCGATGCACGAGAATGCGACACGCAGGTCGGTTTCGCCAAGGGCGATCGTACCGATGCCGTACTCGCTGAGCAGACGCTGGCGAACGGCTTCCGCCGAAACCTTCGTCAGCTTCAGGCACATGAAGTAGCCGGAGTTGAACGGATAGTATTCCCATACGTCGCCGTAACGTCCGCTGTCGAGCAGCTCTTTTACTTTGTTGGCGCGGCGTTTCATGATGTCGTACTTCTCGGCTTTCTGCGTTTCGAACTCAGGCGATTGCAGCGCGCGCAGAACGAACGTCTGCGACGGATGCGGACCGCTCGAGATCGTCGAACGGATAATGCCGAGCGTCTTCTGTTCGAGCGACGCCAGAATCGCTTCCGACGGGGAAGCGTACGTAATGAAGCCTACGCGGAAGCCCCACACATATTCTTCTTTCGTTGCGCCGTCAACTTTGACCGCGAGAACGCGCTCATGCAGGCCGGCGAGCTTACCGAACAGCGATTCGTGAACCGAATCTTCGAAGAAGAGGCCGAAGTAGGCGTCATCGGTTACGGCTACGACATTAATGCCGGCATCTGCTGCTTCTTTAATAACGGCGACGATCTCGTCGCCTTCTTGCGGACCTGGCGTATAGCCGGTCGGGTTGTTCGGGAAGTTCAGAATGACAATGGCTTTGCCTTTGCCCTTCTGAGCGAGCAGCGCTTCGCGCAGGCCTTCGCTGTTGAACCGGTTGCTGCTGTTATACAGATCGTACTCGACGATTTCTGCGCCGCGACGGACGCCGAACGTCAACTCGTAGTTTTCCCAGTTCTTATTCGGAATGATGACCGCGTCGCCCGCATCGGCGAACAGGTCAGCTACGATGCTGAGACCGTGCGTCAGTGCGTTCGTCACGATTGGATTGCCGAAGCCTTTGCCTTCGACGGACGGATTTTCTTTCATCATCTTCGCACGCCAAGCGGTGCGAAGCTCTGGCTTGCCTGCTGGAGGCGCATATTCGTAAAGGTCCTTCGGATCGTAAGCGGACAGCGTGTCTTGAATGACGTTCAAGTGCATCGGCTGGCCGTTCTCGATCGCGATACCGATGGTTGCATTAAATTTTTTCGCTTTCGCTTTTGCCTCAGCCGATTGGCTCAAGATGCCTACCTTCGGGAAGTAGATTTCTCGGCCGAGTTTAGACAGCATGGCATAGACATTGGCGTTGTCTCGCTCCAACGTTTCGTTCAACTGCTGAGCAAGTGGATTCATGAATTCATTCCATCCTTCCGAATAATACGATTCGATGTCAATGTGACTTGGCGATGTCAAATATGACTTGGCGATGTAAGCTATGGGTGCTATTATAACATTTTTTAAACATCAAGAGCCATTCTCATTGTAAAAAAAATTTGAGTGCGGTATGATGACGGCAAATGGATCTAGACGGAGGGAAGCTATGCTGGACGTGCCTTCATCATCATACATACTGCTGCCCGCATTTGCGAAGATCGTCTGCGAGCCCGGATGGAAGTGGGCAAGGCGGGAAAAGCCGATGGCCAATTACGACTTATTCTATGTCTGGAGCGGCGAAGGAGAGCTGGAACTTAATGGCGCGGTGTATGAAGTCGGGGCAGGAAGCTGCTTTTTGTTCCGGCCTGGAGACTACACAAGCGCTACACATAACCCGCAAAAGCCGCTGGTGCTCACTTACATTCATTTCGATGTGAAAGATGCGACTGAGACCGTGCCGGACCGTTACCGCATATTGGATGATACGGTCGATTTCGAATATTTGCTGTCCCGGTATGTACGATTGTTTCTCGTTAAGACGTTCGCAGCAGAGCAGGAAGCGAAGCTGCTGATCAGCCAGATGATGATTCACCTGCTTCGTGCGGACCGTGAGCCGGCGGTCGAGAAGCGGGCGAGCAACCAATTGACCGAAGCGATTCACGAGATCGCGAACTACATCCGGCAGCATCCGGGCGTTCCGCACCGCGTGGAAGATTTGGCGAAGCGGGCGCAGCTGTCGCCGAGGTATTTTTCAATCAAGTTCAAGGAGTTCATCGGGCAATCGGTTCAGACCTATATGATTCGCACGCGGATCGAGCGGGCGCAGCATTTGCTCGCGCATGCCGGGATGAACGTGACGGAGGTAGCCGATGCGCTCGGTTACCGAGATATATTCTTCTTCAGCCGACAATTTAAGCAATATACGGGCCGCAACCCGTCGGAAATTCGATAAATGGAAGCTCTCATAAGGACGTATTCACGGCCTTGGAGAGCTTTTTATTTTATGGCTTTTTGCCGCCGCTTATTTGGAGCAAACGCTTTGGTTGGTTGGAATTTCTGCACAACATGCAGTTATTTCATAAATCGAGCGTCTCATGGAGCTTAAAGCCTGCACATTGTGCATGCTTTCGGGATGCTGGTTCGGCTTTAGTGCGTAGAGAGGTGCAAATCTCTGCACAAAATACAGTTATTTTATCTCGTGATGTCCTTTGGAGCTTAAAGCCTGCACATTGTGCAGGCTTCGTAGACTCGCTGCAGTTCGCAGACAAAGACAAAGACAAAGAAACGGATGAGCATGTGCTCATCCGTTTCTTTGTTTATCTAATTGCCGTGCGTGGAAGTCTAGCTGCGGATCGTGCCGAGCCGCTCGCCCATCTTGACCTTCAGGCCGACCTTCAGGTCGCCCCGGGGCTTAAACGTATCGTCTTCGGTCAACAGCACGACGGTCGATCCGAACTCGAAGTAGGCGAGGTCGTCGCCCTTCGTCACTTGCCGTGACTGTGGCTCCGTATATCGGATGCTGCTGACGTTCATGGCGCCTACCTTCACAACCGCCGTCTCGCCGCCTTGGTGGCGGATGTATGTAACGAGCCGCTCGTTGCGGCTCAGTACGCGGCGCATATGGCGCAGCCCGAAATCGTTGACGGGATAGACTTTGCCAGGGAGATGCTCGCGTTCCTCGACGATGCCGTCAATCGGTACGTGGATGCGGTGGTAATCAGTCGGGCTTAAATATAAGACGGCATAGTAGCCGTTCTTATAATTCTCGGTGCGCGGCGACCGGTTCAGAAGCTCGTCGATCGTATAGTCCTGTCCCTTCACATTAACGATCGTTCCTTCTTGGATCGGTCCGCAGCCTGTAATGAGCGCATCGACGGGACTGATAAGCGCGTTCGCGCCTGTATCGATCTTGCGCATGCCGGGCTTCAACCGGCGGGTGAAAAACTCATTCAGTGTGCCATATTGGTTTAACGGCTTCTCGGCTTCCTCCACCTTAATGTTATACATCCGGGCGAAACGAGGGATGAGCTTGCGGCTTGCCGCCGACTGAGCGAAGCTGCCGGTTAGCCGTGAAATCGATTTGCGGGAAGTTAGTTCGGTCGTGACGCGAAACAACCAAGTCCACATGCCGGTTCCAACACGTCCTTTCATATGCTGCTGCATTGATCTTCGAATAAGTGTGACATATTCGAAGCGACAAATCAATATAATTTGGCGCTCAATGGAAGGAGGCACTCGGCATGCGGACTCTGACGGTTACAAGTAATAACGGAATGGCAGGCGCAAGGACCGTTCGATCTTGTAGATCGTTTCCTCAATATCCAGAACCGATTCGTTCATCGACGCCATCTCCTTCAGCCGCACAGTGCCGCTTGCCGCTTCATCCTCTCCGACAAGGATGACGAATGGCGTTCCGTCCGCAGATGCGGAGGCAAGCGCCTTGCGCAGCTTGCGCCCAGCAGGAGCCAGCCGCGTTCGAATACCGCTGCTGCGAAGGGCTGCGGCTGTCCGTAACGCTTCCGCCGTTGCCGACCCGACAGGAATGACCGTGACCGGAGCGGCTGCCGGGAGATCCATCCGGTCCCGCAGCAGTTCCATGATCGGCTCCAGACCGAACGATAGTCCGACAGTAGCATATTCCGTATCCGGGATGCCTGCCAGTTGGCCGATAATGGCGTCATATCTGCCGCCCCCGCCCAAGCTCGATGCATAGCTGCCGGAGGCGTCGAAAGCCTCGTATACCGTACCGGTGTAGAATGACAAGCCCCGCGTAAGCGATGGATCGAACAGGCATTGCTCCTCAAGGCCGATTGCGGCGAGCAGCGCTTGCAGCGACCGCACCTCCTGGGCGCCGGGACACATGCCAATGCCGTATTTGCCGCACAGCCGTTCGAATGCAGAGACGGAGGCGCCGCCGTCAACTGCAGCATCCGTCGCATCCGCTGTTTCCGCGGCATCCGTTCCGGACAGGTCCGCTATAACCGATTGTGCTGCGCCGGGATCAACGCCTTTCGCCAGCAGTTCGCTGTGAACGGCGTTGATCCCGGCCTTGGCAAGCTTGTCGATCGTCAGCATGGCATCTGCTGCCAATTCCGCAGATACACCGGCTGCCTGAAGCCATTCGGACAGAAAGCGCCGATTGTTCCACCGCAGCGTGACATCGATGCCAAGCTTGCCGAATACATCCGCTGCGAGCTGCATGAGCTCGGCTTCCGCCTCCGGTCCCCGAATGCCGACGACGTCGACGTCGCATTGCATAAATTCGCGCATGCGTCCCCTTTTGACAGGGCCGTCGCGAAACACTTTGCCGAACTCGTAACGGCGCATCGGCAATGGAAGCCCCGGCTGCATCGCAATCACTTTGGCGAATGGCACGGTTAAATCGTATCGGAGCCCGAGTTGGCGCTCGCCCCGGTCGTTTAAACGGTACATTTCTTGCACGATCTCGCCGCCGCCCGAATATTTGGCTGTAAGAAGCGGTAATTCGTTCAAGACCGCTGTCTCCATACTATCGTAGTCGTACCTCTCGAACACTTCCTGCATGAGACTCCGAATTCGGCTCCGAATCGCTTGTTCCTTCCCGTAATAATCCGTCGTTCCCTTCACGTTCTGCATCGATGAATGCCCCTTTCCGCATTGGAAAATAAAAAACGCGCCGGACCTCTGGTCCCGCGCGCATCGTATGCGGCAGGGAGGCCAACGCGAGAAGCGCTAGCCCTCCCTGGAATCATTCAGGAGTGCTAACGCTTAGTGAAATGATGAAATTGAATCGAGAAGCGTGAATTGATCGTCATAGCGGCGATTCCCTTCCATACGTTTGTGTAAGATTGTAGCGGATTGATCCGCTTTGCGCAATGGTTAAGCGCTGCATGCGGTATGTTTATTTTGATGCGTGTTCGGTGAGGATGAGGAGGAACAGGTGTATCGATTAGGATAAGGAGGCGGCCCGGATGGAATGGATTATGGCTGCTCTTGCAGTTGCCGGAGCCATCGCAATCGGATGGATCAGCGCGGCGAATGAGACACTGTCGAGAGCGGCGGACGGAGCGGCAGCGGTGTCGGTGCTTGCATTAGGCGCTGTTGCGGGGGCCGGAATTATACGCACGATTCGGCATGGAACCTTGTTTATGACGGAAATACATAGTGTACTCGACAACCCGGTGTTATTAATTAGCGGCTCTTACTTGGTTGTTTATTCGATAAGCCGTCTCGGGGCGGCAGTTTTCTTTTCCCCGGAACGGAGCCGGTAAACAGTAAGTAGGATGCTATATTGCGGCGGACGCCTGTTTCATATCGGATGCGTCGCGAATCGGCTCGCAGCCGCGTATGCTGAAGAAGCATATTCGCACCGTCTCTTGTGCGGAAGGAGGAGTCTTCTCGCGCATGTCTCGTCCGATCAGAATCGCTTATGTCACGCCGGGAGCCTTTGCGCTTCCTTCCGCACGAAGCAGCTCGGTGGAACGGGTAGTGGAGCAGATTGTTCCGCTGTTGCCGGCTGCGGCGGAGCCGCGAATATACGGGCGAACTGCGTCCGGTTTGCCTCGCAGGGGCGTATGGAAAGGCATCGTCTGTGAACGGTTTCCCGCTGCAAGCAAAGCGAAATACGCAAGCGCCGTCAGCTCGGCGATCGCTTCTTTCGCTCCGGATGTGATCGAGGTGGAGAACCGTCCCCGGATGCTCATTCGGCTGAAGCGGCAGCATCCCCGCGCCCGAATGTGGCTGAACCTTCATTCCTCGACCTATATTTCCCCTTCGCATATATCGAGAGGCGAGCTGCGCCGATGCTGCCGCCTCGCCGACTTGATTATCGTCAACAGCTATTATTTGCGCGATGTAGTGGCGGATATGGTGCCGGAAGCCTATTCGAAAATTGCGGTCGTTCATTTGGGCGTCGATACGAGCCGGTTCATGTCCGTCCATTCGCCGGAAGGCGCTGCCAGACGAGAACAGATTCGGCGGATGAACGGCTGGATGAACCGGAAGGTCGTCTTGTTCCTTGGCCGCGTCATCTCTCTCAAAGGCGTCCATCATTTGGTCGGGATCATGCCGGATCTGCTGAGTCGCCATCCTGACGCGCAGCTCGTTGTCGTCGGAAGTCCAGGCTACGGCACACACCGGACGACGTCCTATTACAGAAGGCTGAAGAACGCAGCGGCGAAGCTGGGCAGCAGAATACGGTTCGTACCCTACGTACCGTACAGCGAGGTGCCGGATTGGATGCTCGGAGCGGACGTCATCGCCGTCCCGTCCGTCAGGCGCGAAGCGTTCGGTCTTGTTAACGTCGAAGCGATGGCGACGGGGGTTCCGATCGTCGCTTCACGGGTTGGCGGTATCGGCGAGGTTGTCAAGGACGGGGACACGGGACTGCTGGCTGAGCCGTCCCGGTTGCGAGATGACTTGCTCATCAATCTTGACAGGCTGCTTAGCAGCGAACAGCTGCGGCAAGAGATGGGCAAGCGGTGCCGGGAAAGAGCAGAATCGTATTTCACATGGCATGCCGCTGCGCAGCGGTATGCGGTTCAGACCGGTCTTGCGCCAGACGAGGCGGAAGCTTCGGACTCGAAGCTGGGCCATTCAGGCGGGGACGAAGACTGGCGAGGGGCAAGGATACTCGGCAGCCGAAGCAGTACGGACACTGTGAATGAGCGGCGTAAGAGAATGTCCGCTGAGAAGACATGGCACCAACCGGCAACAACCCGGAAGAAGCCGAGCCGAGGCCGATTGTGGAATTAACGGTTGACATTTCCGGACGAGGAAGAGTATAGTTTGTTCAGGAAATCCACTAGGGGCGCCTTTATGGGCTGAGATAAAGCATATCGCTTTGGTCCCTTCGAACCTGATCTGGGTCATGCCAGCGTAGGAAAGTGGTCTTGTGCGTTTATTACACGCGACATGAAGGCATCCTTTATTCGGACGAACGCTTTGTTACGATGCGCACCTTACGGTATGCATGAACACACCGCGCCGCCGAGGATGTAACGGACTGCGGATGCAGCCGGATGCCATTAGTGACCGACAACGCCATTTCGCCGCTTCCTTCGCCGGGAGCGGTTTTTTTGTCGTGATGACGAGAGAGCCCTTTCGCCGAAGGAAGCTGACGTTCCGCCCGAACAAGCCCATCCGCCCGTCGGAAGCTCGTTCGATAATCGGGATGCCGGCAGAATGATCGCGTAGGGCGTGTCCATGACGCGATGCACGAGGACCTCATTTTCTAATAAGCTGCTAGCCTCCTAGGGAATTCCAACTATTCTTGGGGAGGTTTTTTTGTTGCCGATTTTAACGACTCCGCTGCCGGGCAGCCGTAAAGTATACGTCACAGGTGCAAGAGAAGATATTCGAGTGCCGATGAGGGAGATCGGGCTCGCGCCTAGCTCGCTGAGAGAAGTGGAAACGCCGAATGAACCGGTGCTTGTGTATGATGCGAGCGGACCATATACCGATACCTCCTATGAAGCGGATATCCGCCGGGGGCTGCCGTCCGTGCGGGGGGCTTGGATTGCGGAACGAGGCGATACGGAAAGCTACGACGGCCGTACGATTACGCCGGAGGATAACGGGTTCTCGACTGTACAGCGCGCGGCGGAGAAAGGCGCAGAGCAATTCCCGGGCTTGTCCCGCCGGCCGCTTCGGGCCCAGGACGGGATGAACGTGTCGCAGATGCATTACGCGCGGCGCGGCATCGTGACGCCAGAGATGGAATACATCGCAGTTCGTGAAGGGATGGACCCGCAATTCGTCCGCAAGGAGGTGGCGGAAGGCCGTGCCATCATACCGGCGAACATCAATCATCCGGAATGCGAGCCGATGATTATCGGTCGCAACTTTCATGTGAAGATTAATGCGAATATCGGCAATTCCGCCGTCGCTTCCTCGATTGAGGAAGAGGTGGAGAAAATGACATGGGCGACCCGTTGGGGCGCGGATACGATCATGGATCTGTCGACGGGCAAGAACATTCACACGACGCGGGAATGGATAATTCGCAACTCGCCTGTGCCGGTCGGCACGGTGCCGATCTATCAGGCGCTCGAGAAAGTGAACGGCGTCGCGGAGGATCTGTCGTGGGACGTATTCCGCGATACGCTGATCGAGCAGGCGGAGCAGGGCGTCGATTATTTTACCATTCATGCGGGTGTGCTGCTGCGTTACGTGCCGCTTACGGCGAAGCGGGTAACGGGCATCGTGTCGCGAGGCGGCTCGATCATGGCAGCATGGTGTCTAGCGCATCACAAGGAAAACTTCCTGTACACGCATTTCGAAGAGATTTGCGAGATTATGAAAAAGTATGACGTCTCCTTCTCGTTAGGCGACGGGCTGCGTCCGGGTTCGATTGCGGATGCGAATGATGCCGCGCAGTTCGCGGAGCTGGAAACGCTCGGCGAGCTGACGAAGATCGCTTGGAAGCATGACGTGCAGGTCATGATCGAAGGACCGGGACACGTGCCGATGCATCTGATCAAGGAGAACGTCGACAAGCAGATGGAAGTTTGCCAGGAAGCGCCGTTCTATACGCTCGGTCCGCTGACGACCGATATTGCCCCGGGCTATGACCATATTACGTCGGCCATCGGTGCGGCAATGATCGGCTGGTTCGGTACGGCGATGCTCTGTTACGTGACGCCGAAGGAGCATTTGGGCTTGCCGAACAAAGAGGACGTGCGCGAAGGCGTTATTGCGTACAAAATCGCGGCGCACGCAGCCGACCTCGCCAAAGGCCACCCGCGCGCGCAAATTCGGGACAATGCGCTGTCGAAGGCGCGGTTCGAGTTCCGTTGGCGCGATCAATTCCATCTGTCGCTCGATCCGGAGCGCGCGATGGAATACCACGATGAGACGCTGCCTGCGGAAGCGGCGAAGACGGCGCATTTTTGCTCGATGTGCGGACCGAAATTTTGCAGCATGCGCATTACGCAGGACATCCGCGACTATGCGGAGGAGCATGGACTCGATACGGAAGAAGCGATAGAGGCCGGCATGAAACAACAATCGGAATCGTTCCGTTCGCAAGGCGGTTCGATCTATGCGTAAGGCGGCTTATCCTGTTGAAATTTTCGAGCCGGCATCCGGGCCGGACCTGGGCCTGTTCGATGATCCAACACGGTATTCGCGTCAAATCCGGTTCGGACCGATCGGTACGGCGGGCCAGAATCAGCTGCGGTCCGCAAGCGTTCTCGTCGTCGGGACGGGGGCGCTCGGCGCTTCGCTTGCGCAGCATATGACGCGAGCCGGCGTCGGCACGGTCCGTCTGGCGGACCGCGACTTCGTCGAGCCGAGCAATTTGCAGCGGCAAATGCTGTTCGACGAGGACGACGCGCGGGATGCAATGCCCAAAGCGATCGCGGCTGCGCGCAAGCTTCGCCGCATTAACGGCGGCGTACGCATTGAGGCGCATGTCGTCGACGTCGGCGTGCGGACGGTAGGCGCTTTGATCGATGGCGTCGATCTGGTGCTCGACGGAACGGATAATGCTGCGGCGCGGCTCGTGCTGAGCGATGCTTGCTTCAGAGCGGGCATTCCGCTCTTATACGGCGGCGTCACGGCGTCGGAAGGGATGAGCGCAGCGCTCATCCCGGGGCGCACGGCGTGCTTGCGCTGCCTGATCGGCGGCGACGAGGCGAGCGACGAGGCAGCCGATACGTGCGATACGGCCGGCGTCATCTCGCCGGCCGTGGAGTTCGTCGCCTCGCTGCAAGCGGCCGAGGCGCTGAAGTGGCTGTGCGGCAGCCGCGAGGCGATGCGCCGCACATGGGTGAGCGCGGACGTCTGGACGTTCCGCGTCCGCGAATCGAAGCTGCCGGCAGGGCGGTCAGCCTGCCGGTATTGCGGTGCGCGGCAGGAGGCGCAGGGCGCAGCCTCTGCCGCGCAGGAGGACGGCGGCGCGATGTTCACCGCCGCCGTCCTGTGCGGGCGCGACTCCGTGCAGGTGAGCAGCGCCGTTCCTTTTGCGATGGAGCAGCTTCGCACGGATTTGGAGCGGCTCGGCTGCACGCTGACGGTTAATCCGTATTTGATGCGGGCGATGCTGCCGGAAGGCGGCCAAAGTCTTGTCCTATTTGCAGACGGCCGCGTCATGGTCCAAGGGACGAGCGATCCGGCGGAAGCGGTCGAGCTGTGCCGCCGTTATATCGGCGGCACGGACGAGAAGTTGCCGCAGGACGGCGCTGTCTTAACCACGTAGCCTTGGCAGCCTTGAGAATGGAATACTAGAAAGGAAGGTAGAGCAATGGCTGAGCATAACAATAAGTTTGATTTTCAGCTGTATGTCATTACCGGTGCGAACTATCATCCGGGCAGACCGCTGGCCGACGTCATCGAGCAGACGCTGATCGGAGGAGCGGATGTCATTCAGCTTCGGGATAAATTTTCGTCCGAGCAGGAGATTTTGGAGCAGGCGCGTGTGCTTCGCGAATTGACGAGGCGGTACGGCGTGCCGCTCATTATTAACGATTATATCGACATTGCGATAATGGTAGATGCGGACGGTGTTCATCTTGGGCAGGAAGACTTGAATCTGGCCGTGGCCAGGAGACGGCTCGGACCCGACCGCATTATAGGAATTTCGACGCACAGCTTGGAACAAGCGCTGGCGGCTCAGGCTGGCGGGGCCGATTATATCGGCGTCGGGCCTGTCTATCCGACCGGTACGAAGCCGGGCCGGACGGCGGTCACGACGAGCTATGTTCGGGAGGCTGCCGACCACGTGAAGATTCCGTTCGTGGCGATCGGCGGCATTACCCTCGATAACATCGATACCGTTCTTGAAGCAGGCGCAACGCGCGTGTGCGCAGTGTCGGCCGTTGTCGGAGCAGACGATCCGGCGGCGGCTTGCCGGGCGTTCAAGGCTCGCATTGCGGCGCACAATGGAGCTGCGGCGAAGGAGAAGGCGAAGGCGGAAGCGGAAGCGGAAGCTGGTGCTGCAGTTACGGCACATGATTTGCTAGAGGCACAACCAGCGGAATCGGACCTCGCTTATTTGGGCGTGAAAATTAACGGCAAAGAGCAGTGGACGACGGCGGGAACGATCGAAGAGCTGATCTGGCAGCACAGTCTGGAAGGCAGAAGGCTTGTCGTCGAGCTGGACGGCGAGATCGTCGAACGGGACGCATGGGGACGCACCTCGCTTCGCGAGGGCAGTGAAGTGG
Source organism: Paenibacillus kobensis NBRC 15729 (assembly GCF_004000825.1). Taxonomy (GTDB): domain Bacteria; phylum Bacillota; class Bacilli; order Paenibacillales; family Paenibacillaceae; genus Paenibacillus_T; species Paenibacillus_T kobensis. The sequence continues at coordinate 64,717 of NZ_BILZ01000029.1, forward strand.
AGCTTGTTCATTTTGTAGGAGGAGGATGAAGACAGATGACAACGGTGAACAACGAGGCGGCGGTTCATCCCGATCCGCTCATGATTGCAGGCACAAGGCTGACATCGAGGCTGCTGTTCGGCACAGGAAGGTTTCCGAGCCCGCTGGTGCTTAAGCATGCGCTGGAAGCATCGGGCACGGAGGTCGTGACGTTCGCGGTAAGGCGAATTAATCTGGAGGAAGTGGAGGACGATTCGGTGCTTCAGCATTTGCATGACCGCAGATTGCAGTACTTGCCGAATACGTCTGGCGCGAACAATGCGGATGAGGCAGTACGCATCGCGAAGCTTGCGCGCGCGGCAGGTCTTGGCAGTTGGATTAAGGTGGAGATCAGCGCCAATCCGCGCTCGCTGCTGCCGGATCCGATCGAGACGCTGCGCGCGACGGAGCGTCTTGTGAAGGAAGGGTTCGATGTGCTGCCCTATACGACGGATGATCCGATTCTGTGCAAAAGGCTAGAGGAAGCAGGCGCGGCTGCTGTCATGCCGGGCGGCGCACCGATCGGCACCGGGCTTGGCATTTTGAATCCGTACCATCTTGGTCTGATCGTTGAAGAAGCGAAAGTGCCCATTATCGTTGATGCAGGACTCGGTGCTGCAGCTGATGCAGCGCAAGCGATGGAACTGGGCGCTTCCGCCGTGCTGATGAATACGCCGATTGCGAAAGCGAAAGATCCTGTCGCGATGGCGCGCGCGGTGCGACTGGCGATCGAAGCCGGGCGTCTGTCTTATCTGGCGGGCCGGATTCCGAAGAAGCGGTATGCCTCAGCCAGCAGTATGCCGGAAGGCTCGCTTCATGCGCCGTTTGATCCGGAAGGTGCGCTGTAATGAGCGGGCATGTGCTAATTGCGGGAGGCGGCATTATTGGTCTGTCTTGCGCATTCGAGGCTGCTCGGCGCGGCAGCCGGGTCACGGTCGTCGAGCCGAACCGGTTCGGCGGGCAGGCGTCCGGCGCCGCTGCCGGCATGCTTGCTCCATATTCCGAGAATACGGAACAGCCGGATGTATTCTTCGATCTGTGCCGTTACAGCCTCGACAGATACGAGCAGTGGGTCGCGGACGTCGAGTACGCTTCAGGCGATCAGGTGGAATGGATGCGAACGGGCAGCTTGAACATCGCGTTCCATGAGGCGGATGTGCTGCCGATGCAGACGAGGCTGATCTGGCAAAATGCGCGGGGAGCCCGCGCGGAACTCGTCGAAGGCGCCGCGCTGCGCAGCTTGGAGCCCCGCCTGACGGAGCGGGCTGCAGCCGGGCTGTACTGCCCGGCAGAAAGCCATGTGTTCGCGCCTAAGCTGGTCGCTGCGCTATACGAGGCGTGCCTCCGGCTCGGCGTGCAGCTGATCGAGCATGCGGGAGCGATCGTTGCAGCCGACAGCGGCACGTCGTCCTCTTTGTCTGGTTCGGGCGGAGTGTCCATTACTACTGCATCGGGTGCACGGTATGAGGCGGACCGCCTTGTTCTATGTGCTGGCGCGTGGAGCGGGGCTTACGAGCAGATGCTCGGATTCGCACCGGAGGTGCACCCGATTCGCGGACAAATCTGCTCGTTCGAAGCGCCGGTCACAGACGTGCGGCATATGGTGTTCACGAGCCAAGCCTATTGGGTCGGCAAGCAGAACGGAGCAATCGTCTGCGGCGCTTCCGAGGATGTATCCGGCTTCGACACGACCGTTACGGAACGCGGCATCGACCGCCTGATTCGGGCAACGGACAGGACGTTCCCGTTCCTTGCCGGCAAACCGACCATTAAGCGTTGGGCCGGCTTGCGCCCGGCTACGCGCGACGGCAGGCCGCTCATCGGCGTACCGGACGGCGCGCCGAATGTCATTGTCGCGGCGGGACATTACCGCAACGGCATATTGCTCAGCCCAGGCACCGCGCACATTGTCGGCGATCTACTGGACAGGAAAGCGCCGGCTGTACCGCTTGGCGAGTTCCGTCCGGACCGGTTCTCGCGGGTAGCGGCGGGGGGATTTTAGTCGGGCATATCTGGCATGCTGCTTAAAGTCGGTGATTGGAAAGCAATTATTTTACTTACTGCTAGGTTGCGAGTATGAGAGAGCCCACTGATTGTGATGATGATTCCAAACAATAGAGCAGAGCAAACTGCTCTATTGCCTTGAGGGGACCCGCGAGAGAGCCGGTCTCGACCGGGCTTGCACGAGGTAGAGTTCTAGACGACATATTGTTGTGAGCATCGGTACAGAAGAAGGCCAACCAGTCCTCCGCGCTGGTTGGCCTTCTTTTGTTTGTTCCGAATCGGCGATCCGGTTCATCCGAACATTCGCCCGCAATAGAGTGACGCGCCTATAGGTGAATGCATATATTGCCAATGACATCTTAGGTGGAAGAAGGAGAGGGCTATGCCGAAAAGCAATAAGGGGAAATCACCCAGGGGACGGAAGCCGCTTTTTTTTGTAGACAATCCCAATACTTCCGAGCTACGTTGGCTGGACGAGGCGAAAAATAAACAAGGCCAGGCGAGGACGAATGCCGTTGATGCAGTTGAAGCCGTTGAGACGGCCAAGCAAGAGACCGACCGGCTCGAACCGCCGCAAGTCAACATCCATTCGGTAGCGGCGCCCGTCCTGCAGCCGCCTTCCGCAGCGGAGCAGACGGCGGATCTGACTTTTAGCACAGAGGCGCCGTTGCAAAGCGGAACAGCGATTGTGCCGCATATGCCGGGAATGGCTTTTCGCGCTGTACGTCCCGTTAAGCCAGCGGATCATGCTGTCGAAGAAGCAACTAACAGCTCGCAGGCGGCACCTTCGCAGGCGCCGGTTTCCGAAGCGACAGCCGTTTCATCTGAATCGAAGGCAGCAGGTCCTTCAACATTTACGGCTTCATCTTCATCGGTCGTGAAGCCTTCTATGGCGAAAAGCTCTGTACCTGAGGCGCAGCCGATTCCAACGGTATCAGCGGCTCAAGTGACTCAAGCGGCCCCAGCGGCCCCAGCGGCCCCAGTGGCCCCAGCGCAGCCGGAGTCCTCTGGCTTGCAGCTGATCGATGAGCAGACGAAGCGTGAGAAGGTAGAGGAGCGCAAGCAGCCGAATAAGCCGCAGCCGATTATTTATTCAGATGATTTAGCCGACGAATCCATTGTCAGCGATAAAATCGCGCCTGGCGCCATCAAGACGGAGAAAATCCATTCCGGCGCAGTCGTGACAGCTTCAATTGCAGATTATGCCGTCGAATCGATCAAAATTGCGGACGGCGCCATTACATCGTCGAAGCTTGCTTCGGAAGTGATAACGGGCGAGCATCTGGCGAAGAACGCCATTTCCGGCCAAAAAATTCGCGACCGCTCGATTACCGGCGACAAGATGCGGGACAACAGCGTAACGAGCGAGAAGCTGGCCGACCGTACGATCAGCTCGGACAAAATCGCCGAAGGCTCGATCGACTCCATCCATCTGAAGCCGCTGCTGATTACATCGGAACTGCTTGGCGAACAGTCGGTTACTACATCGAAGCTGCGCAGCGGTTCGGTCGTATCGGAAAGCTTGGCGAACGAATCGGTTAACGTCGCCAAATTGGCGGACGGCGCCGTCACGAAGGAGAAGCTGCGCAGCGGCGCGGTAACAAGCGACAAAATCGCGGCAGAAGCCATTGACTCCGTTCATTTGAAGCCGGGACTGCTGCTCGCTGAACACGTATCGCTCGGTATTGTGCAGGGAAAGCATTTGGCTCCGGGCGAAATCGCCGCCGAGCATCTAAGCGAAGGGGCCGTCGGTTCTAGGGAGCTGGCATCTGCATCGGTTACTTCTTCGGCTATCGCTGAAGATGCCGTATCCTCGGAGCACCTTCAAGACCATGCCGTGCTTGGAAAACATATTGCAACGGGACAGATTGAGGCCGCACATATTCTAGACGAATCCTTAACTTCCTCAAAGCTGTCGGAGCAGGCCGTGACGACGATTAAGCTGGCTGATCATGCGGTTACGTCATCGAAGCTAGCTGACTTCAGCATAACAACTACGAAGCTGTCGGATGAGATTATACAGAGCAAACATCTGACTAGAGCGTCGGTCACATCCGATAAGCTTGCAGACGGCATCGTGGAGCAGAAGCATATCGTGAAAGGCGCGGTTTCTTCGAATGAGCTGCAGCCGGAGGCAGTTCACACGGTTCATCTGCTGAACGGCTCCGTTACGGCTGAGAAGCTGGCGCCTAGCTCTGTGCTGGAGGAGCATCTTGGCTTCGCATCGGTCGGCATGGCACAAATTGCGGACGGCGCTATTTCGGACAGCAAGCTGACTGACGGCGCCGTAACAAGCTCGAAGCTTGCTCCGCAAGCGGTGACGCGCGATCATCTGAAGGACGAAAGCATTACGTTCGACAAAATTGCTTCTTCCGAAATTCGGGCTCATCACCTGGCGGCAGGCGCGGTGAAGAGCGAGGCGATTGCAGACGAAGCGGTAACGAACGCTCACATCCGGCCGGGCTCGATTGGCGCCAAGCACATTGGGCCGAGTGCAGTCGATACGAGTGCTGTTGTGGACAGTTCCATCACGTCAGCGAAAATTGCCCCGCATTCGATTACGGAAAGGCATCTTGGCTTCGGTACCGTGTTCGCGCACCATTTGGCCGATTACGCGGTAAACTCGCTTAAGTTGTCACCTGAATCGGTTACGACCGATAAGATGACGGATTACGCGATTACGACATCGAAGCTGGCTAATTCGAGCGTAACGAGTGAAAAGCTGGATGCCAACAGCGTCGGATCTGTGCAGTTGGCTGAAGGCTCGGTGCTGAGCAAACATATTGGCAACAGTGCGGTCGGTTCCGCTCAGTTGGCAGCCGATTCGGTAAAGTCGATTCATCTTGCAGCAGGCTCCGTAACATCAGGAGAACTTGCAGACGGAGCTGTTACCGGCGAGAAATTGGCTGAAGGCGAAGTGGGCGAACGTCACCTGGCACAAAATTCAGTCGGCAGCATGCAATTAATGGAGCAATCGGTTTTCGGCATTCATTTAACGTCAAAGAGTGTAGGTGCCAGTCATCTGCTTCAGGGGGCGGTTGAAACGGTCCATCTGGCTGCTGACATTGTCGGCAGCGATCACCTGCAGATGGACGCCGTCGGTTCGCAGCATTTGCAGAATGGATCGGTCGAAGCCATTCATCTGAAAGAAAACGCCGTGAAGTCCGTACACTTGTCAGAGAATGCCGTGCGAAGCAACCATTTAGCTGCGGATTCGGTCAATGCGGAACATTTGGCCCCGCAATCGGTAAGCACGCAGTCCTTGCAGAGGGATGCGGTAACGGGCGAGAAAATTGCGTCCGGCACAATCGGCGGCGAGCATCTGATTCTGGAGTCTATAACGGGCAAACATTTGAAGGCGGAATCGATTCAAGGCTATCATCTGCGTAAAGGCTCGATAACGCTCGCGCATATGGCTGGTGAGACGTTAGCGTTCGATAAGGCGCCAGAGGGAAGCGTTCACGGCAGCAAGGTAAAACTCGGAACGATTACAGGCGACCATCTCGAGAGAGGCGCTATTCGCAGTGAGCAGTTGAAGGACGGCGCAATTGGAACAGAGCAATTGGCGGACCGTTCCGTTACAGCCGAGAAGCTGGATGATCACGCGATTACGGCCCGCCATTTGGAGCCTAGCTCGATCGATGCTTCACGGATTGCGGCAGGGGCAGTTGGGACGGATCAACTGGCGGAAGAAGCGGTGTGCGAACGCCAATTGGCTCCGGATGCGGTTAGCGAAAGCAAGCTGCAGGATGGCGCTGTCAGCGTACGGAAGCTGGCCGACGGAGCCGTGACGGAGGAGAAGCTGGCGGACGGCTCGGTCACGGGCGACAAGCTTGCATCGGGTGCCGTAGACGACACGAAGCTGGCTGATGGCTCTGTCGGCGTGCTGCAGCTTATGGAGAGCAGCGTCACAAGCGCGAAGATCGCGCCAGGCGCCGTATTGGGCGTTCACATTGCGGCGGGCTCTATCGGTACCGGCGAACTGTCGAAGGAAGCCGTAACCGAAGGCAAGCTGGCGGATGGCTCGGTATCGCAAGCGAAACTAGCAGACGGGGCTGTATCGTCCGACAAGTTGGCATACGGAGCAGTGACGGCGGGTAAATTGGCGGATGCGACGGTCGGCGAGAAGCAGTTGCTCGAAGGCGCTGTTACGGAAGCGAAGCTTGGCGAAGGTGTCGTCGTAACGAGCAAGCTGGCTAACGGTTCCGTTACAGCCAGTAAGCTGTCGACGTCAGCGGTAGGCAGCGAAGTGCTCATTAACCACGCGGTGACGGAGGCGAAGCTGGCCGCTGGCGCCGTTACTTCGAGCAAGCTGGCAGACGGCGCGGTGACGGCGAGTAAATTGGCGGAAGAGGCAATAGGCAGCGAGCATCTTGTCGACGGCTCCGTGACCGAAGCGAAGTTGGCTGCAGGCGCGGTGACGGCAGGCAAATTGGCCGCAGGCTCCGTAACGGCGGGCAAACTTGCAGTGGAAGCCGTCGGCAGCGAGCAATTGATGAATGGCTCGGTAACGGAAGAGAAGCTTGCTGAAAGCTCGGTAACATCTGACAAATTGGCCGAGGGATCCGTCATCGCAGGCAAATTGGCGGAGGAATCGGTCGGCAACGATCAGCTTATTGACGGCTCGGTATCGGAAACGAAGCTGGCCAAAGCTTCTGTGACGGCGAGCAAGCTGGCTAATGGCTCAGTTACGGCAGACAAATTGGCGGAGGAATCGGTCGGCAGCTTGCAACTGATCGATGGAGCGGTAACAGAATCGAAGCTGGCTGAAGGCGCGGTGACGTCTGAGAAACTGGCCGAAGGGTCGGTAACGGCAGGAAAGCTCGATTTCTATACGGTCGGAACGGAGCAGTTGATCGAAGGAGCGGTAACGGAATCGAAGCTTGCGGATGGCAGCGTGACGTCTGAGAAATTGGCGGAAGGCTCCGTCACGGCAGGAAAGCTGGCGATAGAGACGGTCGGCAGCGAGCAGTTGATCGACGGTTCGGTAACGGAATCGAAGCTTGCGGACGGCAGCGTGACGTCTGAGAAATTGGCGGAAGGCTCTGTCACGGCAGGAAAGCTGGCGGTTGAGACGGTCGGAAGCGAGCAGTTGATCGAAGGCTCGGTAACGGAATCGAAGCTTGCGGATAGCAGCGTGACGTCTGAGAAACTGGCGGAAGGCTCTGTCACAGCAGGAAAGCTGGCGGTTGGGACGGTCAGCAGCGAGCAGTTGGTCGAAGGTTCGGTAACGGAGTCGAAGCTTGCGGATGGCAGCGTGACGTCTGAAAAATTGGCGGC
>NZ_BILZ01000030.1 GCF_004000825.1 Paenibacillus kobensis NBRC 15729
CGTGAAGTTCGGCGCCAGCTTCGTGCCGTTCGTTGCGTTCGAAGCCGACTCCGCTTCCAAAATCGTGAACGGCATGTTCGCGCCGCGGCCGACATAGAAGCTCGTCGTGCTCGTATTGTTCGCTTGCTTCGCTGCGATTTCGTTGGCGTCCACAGCGACGCTCGTTGTCACCGAGTAACTGCCGTTAGCTGCAGTCCACGATCCGACGCCTACATTGACGGAATCGCCCGCCGCAAGTGCGCCGTTGTACGTGCCGGACAGCGTCTGAACCGTAGCGCCGGCCGCATTTCTAAGCACAACCGTAATCGGATGAGCTCCGCTCGCGGAAGCGATATTGCCTTGGTTTGTCAGATTGACTGTGAATGCAGTCGACGTTCCGCCGCTCGGATTGCTTGGGTTCGATACGACCGAAACCATCAGGTCGGAGCTCGGCACCGGCGTAACCGTCAGCGAAGAAGTGCTGCTGAACGTATTGTTGCTCTCGTTCTGCTCGATGATCGCGTTCGTCTCGTCAACCTTAGCGGTAACCGTATAGGTCGCGGCGTTCTTCGCTCCCGCATTCAGCGATACAGCTGTCGAAGCACCTGCTGCCAGTGCGCCGACTGGCGCGGATCCCGCCAGCTCGTTGTTCAGGTAGAAGTTTACCGTCGTAGCCGGGGAAACGAGCGTACCGTTATTTTTGACCGTTGCATTCAAGGTAATGGCGCTTGTTTCAACTGGGGAGGCCGGTGTCCAGGACAAGCCCGTTACCGTCAAATCCGGGTTGGCCCCCGGAGTGCCATACACTTGGAATTCGGCGATCTGACCGGCTGGCGCGCCGGAGTTCGCCGTGATGTTAAGCTGCAGACGCTTCACCGTTGCCGTAACCGGAATCGTCACCGAGTTGCCGGAGGACGGATTGAATGTATACGATTGTGCCGCAACGAGGCTGCTGAAGTTCGTCGTGCTCTGATCATGGCCGAGCACTTGGATCGTCTGCGTACGCGTGCTCCATGCCGAAGCCGGATTCAGCTTCAGTACGATCGACGTTACGTTATTGTTCGAACCAAGATCGAGAGTCAGGCTGCTTGGATTACCGCTGCCTTCCCAATACGTGCTCGTGTCGTTGTCGTTAGCGTTAGTTGCGACATAAGTGAAAGTAGAAGAGGTTGCGCTGATCGATTTGCCGATGGCGATATTGGTGCCTGTCGGCGGATCGACTGGCGGATCGACCGGAGGATCGACTGGAGGTGTAGTGGTCGAAGGCGCTATGGCCACGTTGTCAATGTTAATATTGCCGGAATCGGTGATTTCGTATTTGTAGGCGATCGTGTTGTTGCCCGCATTCAGGCCGATAACTTCAGCCTTCGTGCCCCATGTATCCCAATTCGCCAAGCTCGGCAGCGTCGTCTGGCGAACCTTCGCTCCATTAACGTACAAGCTTAATGTCTTCGCGCCGCCGGAGGCATTCGCATATTTCAGCGTCGCATCGTAATTGCCTGCTGCCGATACGTTGACCGTGAACGTCGTCGAGGCTCCTTGCGTCCAATAACCGTCGACGAAGCCCGTGCCGGAATATCCGGTATGGTCGTTGTTTACCTTCGCCCCGCCAGACAGCGCAGCGGACTCGCCTTCATACGTGCCCGCCGGCGTCTGCGAAGGCGTCGTACTGCCCGTGCCGTAGATTTCGATCTCGGAGAATTGAGCTGCCGCCCAACCGGTGTTAGCCGTTACATTCAAACGAACATAGCGCGTGTTGACTGCTGAGAAATTGATCGTGACGGAATTATTCGCGACCGATGGATTGAATACATAACTGGCAGAGCCGACAACGTTCGAGAACAACTGACCGTCTGTGCTGCCTTGTACAGCCAATGTCTGCGTGCGCGACCCCCAGCCTGTCGGCAGCTTCAGCACGAGCTGATCGATGCTTGCGGATGATCCCAGATCGACTTGAACCCACTGCGGGAAGGCGTTGTTCGTGCTTTCCCAATACGTCGCCTGATTGCCGTCGGTTACGTTGCCTGGTGCATAGGTTTGCGACTGTCCGCTCGCCGTAACCGTTTTGCCCGCTGCCAGATTGGTTCCCCCTGCCGCTTCCGCCGACGGTGACGACTGGACACCGAAGAAGAAGCTCGGGATGACGAGCGCACAGGCAAGCAGCCATACTATAGCTCTATTACGCATTATTAACCTCCTCATATAAGTGAAAGCCTCTCTCGATGGAGAAGCATAGACAAGTTAGAAACGATAGAAAACGACCTGTCAACCATCGTGCACATCACCCGCCGGGATGACAACCCTTGCTTCAGTCACCGCTCAAGCGGACTCCCGCTGCAAATGAGTGCAGGTCACCATGTAAAATGTAAGCGTTTTCTAAAGTGCTCTAAATAAAATCCTCCTCCTTCATCATGGATGTAAGCAGCGAGCCTCCTTTCCTTTCGAATACACTCATTATAGTGACGGACCGCCCTCTCCAATAAGAGGTAATCCTACGCAAGGTGTAGGCGATGTTATGATCATTGGCTTCAGCACAAACAGCGGCTCATGCGAAGGAACTTCGTTTCCTGATACGCCGCTCCTGAGGCTAGCTTTCATTTGTTTCAAATGAAACTGTGAAAGGCAACTGCGCAGGCGAATGTTCTTACGATCGCTGTGCTCTTACGGATTCCCTGAACAAACAGGCTAACGTTGGAATCCGACGAGCAAGGCGAACGCTGACGCTTCTTCAGAATCATTCGTCTGCTCCGTTGCTGGACAGTAATTTTTCAAAATATAAACAAGACAGAAACTGCCCTTCGGTAAAATGAAAGTACGAATAAAGCCCAGCTGCAAGAGCAAGCTCAGACGCTGTTCGCAGCCAATGATGCGGCAGAACTTGAAGAGGATCAAAGGAAAGTGAGCCTTGAGGTCGGCTGGCTTCGCTTGCGCATAACTTGCTTAAAAAATAAAATGGTTGAGCAGAAGTAACACCTCTGCTCAACCATTTTCAACATTTGGGACTCATTTTCATGCATATGAGCTATTCCTCTAGCGAGCTTGCATACTTTTGAGACAGTTCCTTCGTCATAGTTCCTGATATGCGATGCCGCTGGCATCGCAGTATTTCACTTCAGGTACAAATCCAAAAAGTCCAGCACTCGGCCGACATTCGCTTCTGTTTCAAACTCCAGGCCTCCGTGGCCCGCTCCATCGAGCAATTCCAATCGTACGCGCTCAGGTCCAATCGCAGCCGCTAGCTTGTGATACATAATAACCGATTGCTGAACCGGAATGAGCGGGTCCTTCGTCCCATGCTGAATAAAGAAAGGCGGAGATTGCTGCGAAATGTACGTCTCCGGATTGGCGGCGTGGACCTGGTCCGGCACTTCTGCAATAGGACGCCCCATAAGAAGCGATTCCGGGGAATCATCAGCATGGTGTCGTTCCAATCCGGCGACTTCGCTCTGCTCGAACAATTCGTCCATCGTCAGGAAGTTCGTCGGGCCATACCAATCCACGACCGCTTGAACATTGCTCGCATATTCGGCATTGCCCATACTTAAATCTTCAAGCTCCTTAGCATACGCCGAAGTACCCGCTAGCGAAGATAAATGTCCTCCCGCCGAACCGCCCCATAGTGCAATCCGCTCGTTGTTCAATTGATAGTGTCCGGCATTCGCTTTGACCCACCGGATCGCCGCCTTCACATCATGAATCTGGGCGGGAAACGTCGCTTCGCCGCTTAAACGGTAATTGACGGAGACAACCGCATACCCCCGCTTCAACCCTTCGAGCATCGGCCTCAGCTGGACATCCGCCTTGTCGCCCAATTTGAACGCACCGCCATGAATCGCAAGGATGACCGGGAAGGGACCTTCTCCGCTTTCCGGCAAGTAAATGTCCAGCTTCTGAGCTTCCGATTGCGAACCATAGGTGATGTCGATGGTTTTCCGGTGAATATGGCTAGTGTCTAATAGCGGAATGCCGTGGTCGGCTTGTACTTGAGGTTGCTGCTTCTGCGTCATAGCGTGCCAACTCCTTTTTTTAGTCGATACTTGTCAACACGAGCTGTTCTCGTATCTATTTGTATACACATTGTGGAGGGAATTCAACTGTGCGCAAATTTCCATTTATCCGAACTCGATTAACTTCCTATCGATCTCCGCAATAGGGCCAATATCGGAAGCGCCGTCCCATAGAACAATCGACCTTGCCTCTTCATTCTCGATAAAATCGTGCAACTCCTTCAGCCGGCATGAGAATAGCGCCCCGTACTCCGTTCTTTCTGGTCCGTGGAAGCTCGGCTGAAGCCTGAATTTCATTAGCCCTTTGAATTCGACTTCATGCGCAATCTGATTGGTTTCCTCCAACAGCTCGCGAATAGCACACTCTCTAGCCGTTTCACCTTGCTCGATCACCCCGCCGGGCAGCTCCCAATTGTTCCGCCATTTGTTGAACAGAAGAAGATGCTTCCCCTCGTACTCCACCACGATTAGCGAGTGGGTGAGCGGTGCATCAAGAGCAGCCGCGTCCACCCGCTTCTCTTCAAGACGTATGAAGTCTAATAGAATATTGCCTTTTGAATCCGTTACAATCGCCATTGCCCTTATTCCTCCCTTATTTAAATCTTTGCTTCGCAAATTAAAAAACGCGCCGGACCCTCGGTCCTGCGCGCTGTATATCGCAGGATGGGAAGCGCGAATAGCGTTAACCCATCCCTCTATCGATCAAGGAATGTGCTAACGCCGCTTGTGATGATGAAGTTGTTTCAAGCGCATGCGTACCATAAAGCTCTCCTCCAACGCTTCAACATTAGGGAGATAATATACAGAACAGCAAAGTTAGTCAAGCAACATCGAGTACATTTTACAATTTCCGCTGCGAAATCAGCATAAGCACAAGCCATCCCTGCTTGTCCTCATACAATGAGACATGTCATGTCAAAGGAGGAATTTGCTTATGACACGATTACTGGATGCTAGAACATCCCAAAATATAAGTTTCGCCAACCTCGGGTCAACGATTACATTACTAGCGAATACACCGACGTCTATCGGGGTTGTGGGATTGAACGCAACCGGAGCAAGCGGAACGATTCGCGTGCAATTTACGGGAATTGCCGAGCTACTGCTTCCCATGCCGCTAGCGAGCGATACGGTCATTGGGCTAGCCATTGTCAGAGGGACAAGCACGTCCGATCATGAGGTTGCTCTTGCCCTTTACGGTACTGGCAACACCGTCTCACCCGTGCAAGTGGTCACGATCAATGCCTCTGATTACAACGTCCCTTACCCTCCATCCAACGAACTCGTATACACCTTGTTCCTATTCAGCACCATCGATTCCATACGGATTGGAATCGAAAGCTTCAACGCAATAGCGTTCTCCGATTGAGCTAGCATGGCTCTGATAGTCAAAAAAAACAGGGCTGTCCCAAGTCATAGACTTCGGAACAGCCCGAACAGCATTGCCTGCAGCATTTGTTATGTTTGAATGTATATGTTTAATGTGTTGAATGACTTTCCATATAGGACAGCTTCTTCTACTTTATAGCTGCGATTGATCTTTAGAAATGACTTTATCCCGACCCCGCGTTATCCCCTTCATTTATCATGCTCGATGCGAGTCATGGCGTAATCCACTGCCTCATCTGCATGTTCGAAAAAATGCTCCTTGCCGATCAGCAGATACAACCCGGTTTTCTTGAATACTTCCAAAGACTGTGGCGGAATTTCCGATATAAGGACGCTACCGCCTGCTTTCGCAAATTCTTTGACCAAGCGGGCTAGCTTAGACTCGCCCGTCGTATCTACGTAGAGTACTTTCGACATACGCAAAAGCAATATTTGGGGTTTGAGACGGACCGTGTCCATCATGAACTCTTCTAAAATATTGGCAGTGCCAAAGAACAACGGTCCTTCAAGGGTAACAATGCTGATTGGAGGACAATCATGACCGTCACTTACCGCGTGCGCTTTTTCTTTCTCATGTTTGTCGGTCAAGTCGGGCAGAACCTTAGCTACCCTCAATAAACCGCTCATCCCCCTTACAAACAGAAGGAGGGACACGATTAATCCGACTTCAACAGCCGTTGTTAAATTCGTAAGTACGGTTAGCAAGAAGGTGACCAACAGCACGATAGAATCGCTTGTTCCCGTTCTCAGAATATGTGCAAATTGTTTGCGCTCGCTCATGTTCCACGCAACCATCATAAGAATGGGAGCCATACTGGCAAGCGGGATATTAGAAGCGTATGGAGCAAACAAAATGAGTACGAGAAGCACGACAACACCATGTATGATGCCGGAGAGCGGCGACACCGCCCTATTCTTAATGTTCGTTGCTGTTCGTGCAATGGCCCCAGTCGCCGGGATTCCTCCGAAGAGAGGCGTCACGATGTTCGCGATGCCTTGCCCAATTAGTTCGCGATTGCTGTTATGGCGAGTACCGGTCATACCATCGGCCACAACAGCCGATAACAAGGATTCTATACCGCCTAACATAGCAATAATAAATGCCGGTTGAATCAAGGTAATGATTCGATCCCAGGATATAGAGAGGAAATGAAAATGCGGCAACGAGCTCGGGATCGCTCCGAATGAAGAACCAATCGTCGCTACATGTCCTTGGAAGAACAAGGCTGCTGCAACACTTGACGCGAGGAGGCCCAATAATGAGCTAGGGATCTTAGGCAGCAATCGTGGGGAAAGCAGGATAACCGCCAAACAAATTCCCGCAGTAATGACACTGTAGAAATTGATGGTAGCCAGATGCACCATAATTTCAATCATGTTAGGAATAAAGTTTTCATGCTTCTGAATATGGCTTAGTCCTAAAAAATTAGCGATTTGACCGCTGAATATAATGACAGCGATCCCGGCCGTAAAGCCGACGGTTACAGGACGAGGAATAAACTTAATCCATGCGCCTAACTTGAATAAGCCCATGAGAACAAGAATAATCCCTGCCAGGAAACCGGCAATTAATAAATTTTCGTAGCCATACTGCAAGACGATTGCGAAAAGAATAGGGATAAAGGCACCAGTCGGCCCGCCAATTTGATATCGGGAGCCCCCGAACAAAGAAATGAGGATACCGGCAATGATGGTTGTATAGATGCCGTACTCGGGCTTGACTCCAGACGCAATAGCAAACGCCATCCCTAACGGAATGGCGATAATGCCAACGATTAGTCCCGAGATGAGATCCTTGCGAAAGGCGGCCGCATGATATTCTTTATATCTTCCCGTCCATTTCATCTAAGTACCTTCTATTCTTATATATTTGATTATTTGAATATATAGAAAATGTACCTCTGCATGGAAACAAAGTCAAACGTTAAAATTCAAGCGGTTTCCCCGAAATGGCAGGGTAAAAGAAATAAAACAAGGTGATCCTTAATATTGCTCATGGATCCCCTTGTTTTATGGATCATTACTCATTTCGAATGACCTCAAGCAGTGAAATAGCGTCGACGAGATGATTGTCGAAGATCTGCTTGGCGACAGCCAGCAATTCCTTAATCAGCGGATCTCGCAGTGAATAGATCACGGATGTGCCATCTTTGATGCCGCTCACTACATTTTTATTACGCAGTACAGCCAGCTGCTGAGAAACGGCAGAGCCTTCCGAGCCTAAGATGCTTTGTAATTCGTTAACATTCCTATCGCCTTCGCTTAGAACCTCAAGTATTCGAATTCTCATGGGATGAGCTAATGCTTTAAAAAATTCAGCTTTAAACTGATGAATATTGTGATGCTGATTCATCGCACATGCTCCTTAACTCCTGAACTTTTGAATGTATGAATATAATAGCATATTTCAAATCATACTTCTTGGAGGAAAAAGCCCGGCGCATCAATTGTTATTTGGACGTATCCGCATTATAATGTTTATTACATTCAAACTTTTGAATATTTGATTTTTAACTGAAGGATGGGTAGCGAATGCCAGGCACTACTTCTATTGACCAATCACAGCGCCATTCGCAGTCCATTGACGAATCGACCTCTAGCGTAGAGTATATGAGCAGACAGGCCGTTATCCAGATTGGCGTTGATGCTTTGAATGAGGCTGGATCCGATTTGATCTGCAGCATCTGTATTAAGAATGGGGGCTCCTGTTGCAGCGGGTGTTCCTTTCTTGTGGATCGAGTGGGATGTACCAACCGCAATACAAGCTGTACGGCATGGCTATGCGGGTTTCTGAAATATCTATTTTATGCATCAGGCCACCTGCAGGAATGGGAAGGCTTCTGGAGACAGGTTCCAGGGCAAGGTTTTCGTGAAGATCGCACGCCCGAGCTTTTTAATGTGAAGAAACCGTTGCGCATACCTAATATTCGGCGTCTTAGCGAAGCTTTAGCGAACGATCTGCAGGAGCTAGCAGCACAACGCATAGCGATAGGATTCATTATAACGCTGCGGGATAAGATAGATAAAAACATTGACCAATTGAATCATTGCAAGAATGATCCTAGAAAGCGAAGCCGAATCGAAAGAAATATTAAAGTTCTATCGAGTCCGTTTCATCATTTCCAACAAGAACTGCGCGAATACCTGCTGAGTAACTCAAGCACCTGCGCAACTTGAATTGAATGAAGGAGAGAATGAATAATGTCGGATTTCCCGAATTGTCCTCAGTGTAACTCGGAGTATACGTACGAAGATGGAAGAATGTTTATTTGCCCGGAGTGCAGTCATGAATGGTCTACAGAATCGGAAGCTGCGAATGGCGAAGATCATAAGATTATCAAAGATTCCAATGGGAATGTGTTAAATGATGGCGACACGGTGACCGTAATCAAAGATCTTAAGGTCAAAGGGAGCTCCTCCGTTCTAAAAATGGGTACAAAGGTAAAAAACATCCGCCTCGTCGAGGGCGATCATGATATTGATTGCAAAATCGATGGTTTCGGAGCGATGAAATTGAAGTCCGAGTTTGTAAAAAAAGTGTAGCCGGTTGTGGTAATGGGTATTTAAATTGTAAATTTACGATCTAGCAGAAAAGGAGCAAAGCCATTGGCTTGCTCCTTTTCGTTTCCGTGTCGCTGAGAACCTGCCGAAGCGAGATTTCAAGGAAGAGCAACCGAGTCCAAAATGGATTCTACTGCGGACGCACATCCAGTACTTTCGGAATACTTTTTACCTTACTGCGAAATAATGGGTAGGGCGAAAGATATTAACGAAAGGAAAGTGGTAGCCTTGTACCCTAAGTTAATGGTTGCGTTTCTTATTCATGTCGTCGTCTTCCTATTTGCCACAACTGAAAGCGATGCAAGTCAACTTCAGTCAGGAAACGGCTTGTCCCCATTCGACGAACTTAAAAAAGGCGGGTATATAATCTATTTGAGGCATGGAGAGGCCACGGTCGGACAAGATCTGCCTGATCTTAACTTCAACAATTGCAGCACGCAGAGAAACTTAAGCGACAATGGCCGAGAACAAGCAAGAGCAGTTGAAGCCCTATTTTCAAAGAAGCAGATTCCAATTCAATACCCGATTATCTCTAGCCCTTATTGTCGGGCAAGGGAAACGGCCGGAATCATATTCGGCAATCAAAACATTGTCGTGAATCCAGTTCTAGCTTCTATCGAAAAATTGAAAATCGAAGATTATCCGGCTGATAAGAAGCAACAGATCGTAAGGGAGTTAACTAAAATTTTCGAAACGCCTCCCGCTCTCGGTACAAATTCCGTCATTGTCGCCCACACGTTTCCACCAAATGTTGCTCTTGGTGAAATTCCAAACCTCGGGGCTGTCATTCTTAAACCTAAAGGGATGAATCAAGGGTATGAAATAATCCATAGATTCAACATCGAGGACCTAAATAAATTATCAAGCGGAGCCTATAAACCTAAAACCGTCTCCCGACAATAGCATCCGAACGATTGGAGTGCCGATGCAAATGATTGAACATTGTATCATCCTAATTCGAAGCATCTCCGCGTTTCTTATTCTCTTGTGTATTACCAGACTCTTAGGCAAACAAACGTTGTCCAACATGAATTTCCTTGAATTTATTACGGCTGTCATCCTGGGAGCCATTGGTGCGAACTTCGCTTTCAACGAGAAAATCCAAGTCACACACTTGATGATTTCATTGTCCGTATTTACGTTGACCTCATTGTTTCTGTCCAAGCTGCTCGTGCGATATCGTAAAATGCGCATGTGGACGGAGGGCACCCCCTCCGTCCTGATGGAAGGCGGTAAAATTCTAGAGGGCAACATGAAGAAAAATAATATGACCTTAGATACGCTGAACCAATTGCTTCGGCAGAAAGATATTTTTGATATTAATGAAGTGGAATACGCCATTCTAGAAATTAATGGTAAGTTGTCAGTCATGAAGAAAGAACAATACCGAAATACAACCTTGCAGGATTTAAAGCTGAAGGGAAGCGCCCCCCCACAATTCCCGATAGAACTTATTATGGACGGACATATTCTGTACGGAAATTTGGATGCCAATCAACTCTCTCACAGTTGGTTGCAGCATGAGCTTAAATTGCGCAATAAGAGGGCCGAAGATGTATTTTACTCTGTGCGTGGAAGCAATGGTCAATTATATTTCGATTACCGTGATGACAGCATACAGCATCCTGTAGATGTCGAGTAACAGCTTCACGCTATACGAAATAATTAAACGGGAATGTTATAAAGCTATTGTCATTTCATATTGTCAGGAACTTGATAGCATAAAACAAAAAACCGCATTATATGCGGCTTTCAATGTTATGTTCTTCTGTTTGCATTTGCGCTGCTATTGCAAAGGCATTTATGCTGCTTCTAATGTTTTGCAAGCAGTAACTCTATTAATACTTGTTAATTATCCAAAGCTGCCGCACTCGACCATTTGCCCCGACGGTCATAGGAGAAAGCTGTCACGAAGGAACCAAGAATTGCACACATCAAATACATAACGGAATACGAAGTCAAATCCGCCAACGGTCCCATTGCGGCGCTGCCCAGGGAAACTCCCAAATCCGCCGTCGCGATAAATAAACCCAAAAGCACATTGCGGCTTGTCTGCGGAAGTACGAAGGACAAATAAGTGGTTAACGTGGGATAGAGCAGCGCTTGAGAGATTCCCATTAATCCAGCGCTAGGATAAAACAGGATTGCACCGCCACGGAAAGAGCTGCTTAAGCATACACCAAGCGCCGAGGCGGCTGTCAGGAGCATGATGGTCATAACAAACCCGGAATGCCATTTGCCGTCGGAAGGAATCTTTTTCCGCAGGAAGAATCGGGCAGCGACAATGGTACCGGCTTGTATCGTGAGGAAGGCAGCCGCACTGCCGTTAGGAATAGTAGGCGCATACAAAGGAATGAAGGTGGTAACCGCTCCAAATACGATAGATGCGATGAACATGATGATGCTGCATCTGAATAGATAAGGGTTGCGGTACAGGTTGCTGAAGGATTGGTAGATGGCTCCTCTCTGTCCCGCCGATTTGGGGTCAGATGCCCCGGAGTCGCTGATTCGAATGCTGAAACCGGCAACCCCTGTTAGAATGACAATGAATGCAATAGTCCACGTAAAAGGGGCCATTGCTCCGGACTGCCATATTCCGACCGCCAGTAAGGGACCGATAACATTCGGAATGGAAGCACACAGAGAATACATAGATACGCCTTGCGACCGCACCTCTTCGGGCAATGCATCGATTATGCCAAGCTGAAGTGCCATAGAGAAGAAGGCCGTACAAGCCCCCTGCAGCACACGAGCTACGAGATAACCCTCTAGACCCGTAAACGTATAGAGGAGAAGCGCTAATCCGTTAATCACAATAATAGCCCGCAGCACCTGGACTGGCCCCTTTTGCCTAATAATATGACCCGCCCACGGCCGGAAAAACATCGTAGTAAATAGATACGCACCCATTATGAACCCAATTTCGGTATTGGTTGCTCCAATGGAATCTCCCTTTAACGGAATAAGAACGTTTAAAATCGAATTCGCGCTAAAGTATAAAATCGTTAATCCATATAAACGCAGAAATGGCCATGACAAAGCACCTTTCAAGGCAACTGCTCCTTCCCTGCTTCCGTTAGCTAATAACCATCTGCAGCATCTTCTTTGCATATGGGGATTGAACGTCCATTAATTGAGTAGTGCTGACGATTTCTTCGATTTGGCCGTTTCTCATGATCATGATTCTATCGCAAATGAATGCGGCTGCTTGGATATCATGCGTAATAAAAATGTAGCCTAGTTTATCGATTTCCTTCAGCCTCTTCAGCAATTCCAGTACTTGCATTTGAACGGAGCTATCCAGAGAGCTTATGGCTTCATCCAATAAAATACATGGCGCTTCCGTTGCGACAGCCCTCGCAATACACACTCTCTGGATTTGACCACCAGACAACTCGTGCGGATACTTCGTGCGGCAATGCGGATCCAACCCCACATGTTTCAATAGGCGGTCGACTTTGGCATGATTATCTCTTCGGCTGCTTCTATCCCTACCAATGCCGAGGGATTCCATAATAGCCTGTTCAACGGTAAAATAAGGATTAATCGAAGAGGTATAGTCCTGGAATACGGCGCTGATCGACCCACTTCCAGCGCGGTTCCCTCCTGCCTTCTTTCCCTTTAACAAGATCGATCCACTCTCGGGCTTCTCAATTCCCAATAGTAATCTTCCCAGCGTCGATTTACCGCACCCGCTCTCCCCAATGATGCCCAAGCATTCTCCTTGTTCGTAGTGAAAGCTGATGTTTTTTAGGACCTGCTGTCTCTCCCGCGAGAAGAAACCTCCTTTTCTATAGGACTTATCGACACGGTCAACGATTAACATAGACAGGCCCTCCTGTAACCCTCTTGAAATGCTCGTTAAGCGCTGTATGCGAGGAGACCAGAAACCGCGTATACTCATGCTCGGCTTCCGAGAACAAGACCGACGCATCCCCGCGCTCTACAATGCTGCCGTTTCTCATCACAAGCACCTCATCGGCCAGCTTTCTGACGATTCCTAAATCATGAGAAACAAAAATCATAGAGCACCCCATATTCTCCCGCAATCGGACAAACTGTTCCATTACCTCGTATTTGGAGACCGTATCCAGCGCCGAGGTAGGTTCATCCGCAATAATAATATCGGGCTCCAATACTATAGCCAATGCAATCATGATTCGTTGAAGCATTCCTCCTGATAGCTGATGAGGATACTTGTTCATGATCTCAACCGGATCTTTCAATCTTACCATCAGCATAGCCTGCTTCATCTTATCGACGATTTCGCTGCGGCTCCAGCCATAATGGTGAACCAGCGTTTCCCGCAAGTGAATACCGATTGCGCTTGTCGGATCGAAGGCCCTCATTCCATTTTGCAGAATCAGGTATAGCTGCTTTCCCCTTCTTCTCCCTATTTCTTTCTCGGAAAGCTGATCTAAACGGATTCCTTTCAATAAAATGTCCCCGGATTGGCGGATCGTCCTTTTGTTCAACTTCATAATGGCTCTGCATGTAAGAGACTTTCCGCTTCCGCTTTCGCCGACGATCGCCAAACAGCTTCCCGGCTTCAGCTCAAACGAGCTATTCGGGACGAATACGTTTCCCGTAATGCCATCCCAAATTCGCAGATCCGATACTTGCAAAAGACTCATATCAAGCCACCTCACTTCCCTGCAAATTAGCCGTTTGGAATCGTCCTTTTCTTTGCTTCTTCCTTCCGGAAGACCCTAATTTAGGATCCAAGGCAACTTGAAGCGCATCGGTAAAAAAATGGACGGCCGATACGAATAGGATAGTGGTTATCCCTGGTGCCAGCAGTAATTCCGGTCTCGAGAACATGACTTCCCTTGCCTCATTCAACATCATCCCCCACTCCGCGTGTGGAGCCTGAACGCCTAAACCAAGAAAAGAGTAGCCCGACAATTGCAGGACCATGGAGCTGAATGCGCTGCTGGACGTAACAGCAATGACCGGAACCGTGACAGGTACGATATGTTTCCATATAATCCGTAAGCTTCCGATTCCCAGCGTTTTGGAGAACTTCACGTATTCCGCATCGGCATATTGCATAACAGAAGTACGGATGATGCGGGCGAACCATGACCACTTCATGAGTACGAAGGCGAGAAGAATATGTTGGAGTCCCACGCCCAGAATCCCAATAATCCCCAGAGTCATGACATAGCCGGGGAATGAAAGCATAATATCGCAAATCCTCATGAGTAAGGCATCAAGTTTCCCTTTGAAATATCCCGCTATAAACCCGATCGCTGTTCCTATCCCTACTGAAATGGCTAGCACGGCCAGCACCCCTAATACACTGGGACGGATTCCGTATATTAATCGGGACAGAACGCACCGGCCCAAATGATCGTTGCCCAGCAGATATTCCCAAGAGGCAGAAGCAAATCTCAGCTCCATATGAACCTCTTCCGGATCGTTAGGCGCAATCCATGGCGCGAATATCCCTGCCAGCAATGTGCTAGTAATGATGAAGAGAGACAATAAAGCAAGCCTATCTTGAAGAAGAGAGCCTATCCGTTTCATAGATCATTTTCCCTTAATTTAGGATTTATCAGCGCATTGATGATATCGGAGAACGTATTGACCACAACAAATGCAGCCGCCAGTACCAGCACGTACGCTTGAATAATTGGAAAGTCTCGGCTTAGAATCGATTTGACGCTCAGCATGCCGAGTCCGGGCCAAGCGAATAAATTCTCGATAACGACCGTGCTCCCCAGAATGATTGGAATAGCCATGCAGAAAACAGAGACGGCTACCTGCAAGGAATTTCTCAGCAGGCGGATCGTAATTCGGCTTTCAGGCAGCCCGCATGCTCTTCCGAATAGCACATAATCTTCATTCAGGTTCATAAGCATTGCGCTTCTGACAATACGAAAATAGTGCCCGGCATAGCTAATCGTGATGACGCTAACAGGTAAAATATAACTTTGGACCGTTTCCTTGCCGGTTGTCGGAAGCCAATCGAGTTTTACGGAGAAGTACCAGACCAGCAAGGCTGCCAGCAAGTAGGAAGGCATGGAAGTCAAGACAAACGCTGCTCCTCTGATCGATTTGTCCAGCCATCTCCCCTCCGTTAACGCGCAAACAATGCCTAATCCAATCGAAGCAGCGATAACGGCCACTACCGAAAGGATCGTGAGCTCAAGCGTATTCAAGAAGGCCGGCCCAAGCATGGACCATACCGGTTTGCCGGTGACATAGGAGTTGCCGAAGTCTAGCTGAAGACACGAGAATAACCAATCTAAATAGCGGATAAGGAACGGTTGATCCATACCAAGTGCCGTTCTTGTTGCCGTTATCAGCTCATCCGTTATCCGGGGAACGCCTTGCGCATGCAGCACGAGTTCGGCAGGGTCCATCGGGGATAGCGCGTTTAGAACGAACGTTAGAAAAGAGATGACGAGCAGCAGCGGTATCGCGAGCAAGGATCTTCGGAAGATATACCCACTCATGACATTCTCCTTCGGTAGAAATAGAAAGGGTGGCCCCTCTCTATTCGTTTGTTTTATTTATTCAAAATACATTTGCTCGAACGGCAGCTCGAACTGCGTTTGCTTAAACGAGATCTCCTTCAAGGCTGTCGGGGCGACGATGGTTACGCGGCCATTGGTAATCGGAATAAAGACGGCCTCGTCATGTACGATCGTCAAAATGTCCTTATAGAGCGACTTGCGAGTCGCTTCATCGGTGGATGCCATGACTTCATCGATTTTTTTGTAAAGCTCATCGGATTTGGCAATTCCGCTCGTCGTATGGTAGTAGGCTGCTTCTGAAGTGAAGGAAGCTATCGTGCTCTGGGGATCGTAGGCTAGCCCCCACGTTTGATTAAACAGCAAATCGTAATCGCCGGTTGATCTTCGATTCGCGATGGAGGTGGATTCCTCTCCGATTAACTCCAATTGGACGCCAATCTTCTTTAACGTGTTCTGAAGCAGCTCCGCCTCCGATTTCTGGGAAGAAGAATTGACATCGTAATAGAGCCCCATGATTAATGCGTGGCCATTTTTCTTTCTGATCTCGTCTCCTGGCTGCAAGGTCCAGTCAGCTTCGTCCAGCAGCTTCTTGGCCGTCTCCAAGTCATATGCTCTCTTTTTCAAATCGATATTGGCGTAATTGACGTTGGATGAGAACAAGGCTTCGGCAGGGGATTCCGTACCGTTGAAGAGCTCCTTGCTGATCGCCTCTCTGTCAATGGAATGCCAGATTGCTTCGCGAACAGCTTTTTCGGCTGCGGGACTATCCTTTCTGCTGCTATTGGCAACGATCATTTTCGTATTCATGGGAGCGCTTCGGACAATCTGGAATTTACCGCTTTCGGCCAGTGTCTTCATCGCTTCGACATCAATGCTGTCGGTTCCCCGGTCATCGGTAAATACGAAATTGACCTCCCCCTTCTTCAAAGCGAGGAAGGTAGTCTCCCCCGCCGGCAGCACTTTTGCCTTTATCTTTGGTATGCGCGGCACGCCATTCCAATAATGCTCATTCGCTTCAAAAGTGGCATATTGGTCAGTCTTGTGCTCCGTTAATCGATAAGGACCTGTTCCGTTATAACCGTTAACGCCATCCTTTGTCTGGCCGTTAATAAAATCATTTGGCGAAAGGAAAACGTATGGCCTCGTCATGGATAGCTCAAGCAAGGTCGGATAATAAGGCTCCGATAATACCAGCTGCACGGTATACTCATCGATAACCTTCGTTTCCACGAGCTTGGAAGACAGCTTGATCCAAGCATGCATGGCTGCGTTATTCTGCACGGCATCGATGTTTTTCTTTACGGCTTCCGCGTTAAACGGCGCCCCGTCATGGAAGGTTACGTTCTTTCGCAGATGGAACGTGTAGGTTGTGCCATCCTCCGAGATCTCCCACGATTCCGCCAGCAAAGGTTTGATCCCGTTTGCCGTATTCTCAACCAAGGATTCATATACGATGCCTTGAGCCGGCATTGATCCTGGATAAAGATGAGGGTTCATATCATTGATGTCTTTGGCCGTAGCATATATCAGTTCCTGAGCCAGAGAGGCAGTTTTCTTCTCATTCGCATTGCTCGTGCTGCTGTTTCCGTTTCCGCTGTTGGAGCTGCACCCGGCTAACGTTGCTATCGCTGCTAGCACAAGCACTAGGGTTAATCGAAGGTTTCTTTTCTTAAACATGTTGTGTCCTCCAGGTCTACTTGTTCACGAATTTGTTCGCCGATTCGGCGCCAGTCTTCTTTAAAGCTACGGATCTTAAACGCATCGGACAGCCGCTCGCCTTTCGAGCTCGGCAAATGATCTAACAGTTTACCTTCATAGGTTGAAATGAATTTGTCGAGCGTCGGCGTGTCGGCTCCCATCATTCTTGCCATGCCCTGAATCATCTTCACCCGATAATAATCCTCTTGGGGCATGCGAGGGATATCCCATTCCCCTTCCTTATTCACATAGATTTGCCGAATAGGAACGGCGGAGAAATCGAAATATTTCCCCTCTTCGTCCGGTCGAGAGAACGGATCTATTAATAAGGAAGCGTACCGGACATACAACAAATATTCTTGGTGAATGGAAGAAAGGCTGGTGAAATGATCGATGTCATGACGGGATAAGCTCTCGGGACGAACCGGATAATTATCATCCGTCATAAATTTGAGCAGATTAACCGCGCTTAGGCCCATTTTATCCAGCATGGATGAAATCTCTTTCCAATAGGAACGCATATCCCGTATGAGCTGCATGGTGATTGGGCCTTCGGGATAAAGCTTGTATACGTATTTCTTCGCCTCTTCTTCCTTAAAAACAACGCTTAACGAGAAATCATTCATGAACAGAGGCGGATGCACATATAAGGAAATGTTTCTCGATTCCGCCTCGATAGGAGATTCCATGACATGCAGAGCAATCCCTAATTGGGCATATAATTCGCGAAATCTTCCAAGAGTAGCTGACAGGGACCGTGAAGAGCCCGCATAAACCTTTTTCTTAACTCCGGTTGTCTTCACTTGATTGGACGGCATTTCATCCATCCAGCGCGTATCGCCCAGGTACGTGGAGTTGCTGATCACTTCGATATCTGGCTGCAAGTCTCTCAAATAATGTCTCACCAAACTATTCGATCCGAGGGTAGGGGAGATTAATACCACGCACTTTGCCTGCCTTAGAACCTGGTCGTCGATTTGTTGGAGAGCCTCTATGTAAGCATCTGTAGTAACCGCCAATACAACGATATCCCACACGCCCGTTACAGCCGCATATCCATGAAAAACTTGATCGAGCTGACAACTCCCTTCCAGCCGGTCATGCTTAGCATTTTGAACAACAGCATGAACCCATCGATCGTTGTCGTTTAAGGCGGAGAAAAAAGAAGCGGAACGAACCGATTCCCTGCCTGCGATTCCGACCTCGCTCTTTAAATAAGCCTTAAGCAATACGGCAATTTGAACGCTGACGGGCCCTGTCCCCAGAATCAAAAAACGGTTGAAGTTACTCATACAGCCCTCCTAATGGTGTGCTCGACGCTGCCTTCTTGTATAATGCAACATCAAATACATGCTTAGGATGAATGATGGTATCGGTAAGCTCCCATTTCCGGGGATCCGTTTCTTGCTTCGGATAATTGAACAACGATTTTAATTGATTGCCGTATCTCATCGCTACGACCACCTGCTCGTCAGTCAAGGCATACAGCTGGTCAAGCAAATCATATTTAAGGGCCACCGTTGAACTGAAGATGATGTGGGTCAACTCCTTTATTTCTCCAAGCTGCTCCAACAATTTGTTCTCCAGCCGGATCTTCAATCCGTCTCCCAGCCTATCGATCACCTTTCTGCCCAATTCGATTGCCTCCGCATCAATATCGATGCCGATTACTTCGGCTCCGGTTTGTTGCGCTATATAGAGCGGAGTCATCGGAAATGAGCCTGAACCCACTAATAAAATCTTGGAATTCGAATGAATGTTGAACCCTCCGAACTCCTCTATGATGCCGGACTCGATATTTCGGAAATAATCAGTTCCGTCTGCCTCGCCTTTCAATAGTCTAAGCGCTCGATATTTCTCCAGCATGGCCACGCACCGAGCGGAGGTTTCTCTTAACTCATTCGCAAGAGTTGTAAATTCGGCGTTGAATTGCTGCTCGAGTAGTTCCCATTCCATCCGGTTGTTCTCATCGATTATGAAGGCGGCATACTCGTTAACTGTCTTTTCAAGTTCCGTGCTATTGGGAAGAGTCCCCTCTTCTGACGTCACTAACGCCGAGAACCTCTTATGAAAGTCAACCAAGCATTGCTGAAGTCTCGTGGCTGTCTGCACTTTGCCCACTCCCTTCCAATTCGATAAATGCTTTGCCTTGTGCCACAATGCCGACAACGCCCTCGATAACAAGGCTGGTTATCTCTTGTTTGCTGCTAACGGCCGTAACGAGAATCGTACCTCCGGGCTGCGCGATTGGAGAAGTAATGGTCCTCTTGTTCTTCCAGCATAAATAGGCACCTATCGAGGCCGTTCCGGATCCGCATCCTTTCTCCCAGATCATGCTGTCTAACTCGGGAAGATAAATAAGCGGGGCCATCGTATTGGAAGACGGTTCGAACATTAATATCCCGATTAAATTGGTCCCTGATAGTATACCGAGCAGTCTTGCCAGTCCTTCAGCTCTCATTCTCCACACCGGACTGAAGGTGTCTACTTCCATCACAATATGGAAAAAGCTATCGTAACTTACGATTCCAATGCTCAAATCCATCCCCTCATATGGAATAGACTTTTGATCTACCTTGATGGGGAGAGGCATTGTCACCTGACAGGAGTACTTTTCATTTACTTTTTTCACACGGCATTCTATCAACCGCTCCTCTCCCGAGCATTCCAGCGAGAGCTCCATCTCAACATTTGGTTGAAGTCGGTTCTCGACGGCCAAATACGCGGCCATGGCCATGCACGCATTTCCGCAAAATTCACCTCCCGCCATATAAAGGCTTGCGTCAGCACCTTGTTTGCTCGGCCTCCTGATAAAACCAACTTGTTCGGCGTACACGCTGTCATAAGACATTAATCTTGAAGCAATCGGTATGTATTCTTCCGCTGGATGATTGGTCTTTACAAGAATAGTCATATTTTGTGTGGGGTTTACTTTCACAAAATCGATTTCCTGCTTCATCTCACCATTCCCTCTCGTTTAATCGTAATCATTACGATATTGATGCATACCACTACTAAATGGTTGCTCTTAATAATCGTTTCGTTAATCGTAATCATTACGATATGAGGATAACAGGTAGCCGCTTCCCCTGTCAATCCATTCCTGAAAATAATTCTCATTAAGAGTGCCTTCCCTCGAACCATTCCCTCTATTGGTTATAGAAGATTTGGAGACTTTGGGCCGCAGAACAAACAATGATGTTCTCCCGTGCTTCTAATGAAGACGATACAGCATTCAGTGACTTATTTCTTAATCATTTTAATGGCGAACCTATGGCTTCATGGTACAAACCAATAAAGCTAACGGTTCAAAAAAAGAGGAAAAAACATGACTTTCCCGACATGCTACCCGGCGTACTTATTCTCCCTAAAAAAACGCGCGCTATCATGGAACCTCTTATTGGTCCTTACGTTGAATTTCTCGATGTTGATCATAGCGAGATTCAAGGCATTGAAATTAATCTTGCCAATGTAACCAATGTTATCGACGCATTAGATTATGACCATAGCGAGCTTACATACTTTACAAGTGGTCGAATATCCGGTATAAAAAAAGTTAGTTTTCACCTTGTCAAAGTAATTAACAATCCCATTTTTAATATTCCAGAGAACAAGGCCCACATATATGTCAACGATGAATTCCGGGACCTCGTAATTAAGTCAAAAGGTCTAGAATTCGAAAAAGTATGGGATTCCGAGAATGACGAGGAGAAGGAGAGGGTTCGTAAACAACAATATGAAGCTCAGCTCGCGGCCATCGAGCAATCTAAAGGAACCGAAGTCTCCTTCGACGAAGCACTTTCCCTTGTCAATGCAGGGAAAGTAAATTGCAATGGCATGAAGTAGATACCTTCGAAATCGTCGATAAAAAATACAAAACACCTTCAAGACCTCCTATCGAGCGGGGAGAACTTGAAGGTGTTTTCGTGTTTAAAGCAGTCTGCCTCGATTACTAGTAAATAATCAAGCGCTTCGTCCATTTATTTTGAATATGCCGAACACGTTAACAGCTACTCACTAGTATGCTTCACTTAATCTGTCCCACGATAGATACAGTGAGATAAGTGCTACTGCAAAGAAGAGAGCTGCGATTCGAGTGCTTCTCCTAAATTTAATGCCGAATGTGAAGAAGAATATAGCTGCGGCAAGTTTGGCAACGCTCTGATAATACCCATTAAACGATGAACCGCTAAAGATAATAGCAATGAGCAGCATGGAAATCACAAGAATCTTGAACCACATAGGCTCCCTCAAAAATAGTTTATACATAAGCTTTATTCCCTGCATCACCAAGTCCTCCGTTCTTCTTATTCCTGCTTATCTTCAAAAAGAAAGGCCCTTGATTCATCTACCCTAACCGAGGAATCAAGAGCCGCGTAATTTCTTCTATACTACTACTCTACAACACCCCACAAGCTTGCAACCTACAACTTATAAGCCTTCATCGCCTTGCGAAGCTCCTTCAGCGATGGACGCTTACCGTACATAAGCACGCCGGTGCGGTAGATCTTCGCCGACAGCCAGCCTGAAGCGAGCGTCGTCACCAGCAGCGCAGCAAGAGAAATGGCGATCTGCCAGAACGGCGGCTCGACCATGCCGATCCGGAGGAACATAATATACGGCGTGAAGAACGGAATGAACGACGCCACGGTCACGAACGTACTCCCCGGTGCGTTCAAGCCGAAGATGCCGATATAGAAGCCGCCGATCGAGAGGAACGTCAGCGGCATGACCGCTTGGCCGAGCTCCTCCGTCCGGCTGACGAGCGAGCCGACGCCCGCATACAGCGTCGCAAATAAGAAGTAGCCGATCAGATAGAACAACAGCGCATAAATGTACAGCGACACCGGAATATCCGCCATGTTGATGCCGATGTCCTTCAATGCGCTGTCGTTATTCGGCATCGACAGATTGATGGCGAATACGATGACATACAAGGCAATCTGCATCAAACCGACGATGAACATGCCGAAGATTTTGCCGAACATCTGCGTCAGAGGGGAAACGCTAGTGACGAGCACTTCCATGACGCGCGAGCTTTTCTCCGCCGTTATTTCCGTGGCAATAAGCATACCGGTCGACATAATCGTCATGAGCAGCAGGAACATTATTGCGTAGACCATCGAATACTGTGCGCCTGTCTTCTCCTTCACTTCCTCTTGTGTCGCGGTCCCGTTGCTTACGTTAATTTGGACGCTGCTTACTTCGGCCTGCGAGAACAACGCTTGCTTCTGCACATCCGAGAGCCCCAGATTTTGCAGCTCATGATCGAGCTTAACTGATTGTAATGCGGCCTGCAGCTCCGCTACCGCTTCATCGCTATATTTCTTCTTCGCACGGATCTCCATCTTCGGGAACAACCCCGGCGAACCTGCGTCCGCGAATACGATGTACGCATCAATGTCGCCGTTCTCCAGCGCCTGATTCAACGCCTTCGCCGTCGCATCCGCCGAATCCGCGTCCGCAATCGGGACGAATTCGTAATCCGGTTTCTCCTGCTTCTTGAAATACGCTCCCAGGCCGCTACCGATGTAACTCGGCGATACGTCCGACCGGGACAGATCGGCTGGCGCTCCCGCATAACCGATCCGATCCGGCGCATCCGAGCTGAATTGACTGATGATATAAGGCAAATTGATAAGAACGCTGAATATTATGGCCATAATGATTGTCGTAATAACGTACGATTTCGCCTTGACCTTGTTTCGGAATGTGAATCCAACGACAGTCCAAAATTTATTCATGACGATCACCTACCGATTTAATGAATATTTCGTTCAGAGTCGGCTGCATCAGCTCGAACCGTTCAATGTCCGCCTGCCCTATCGCATGGTTCAAAATCAGCTTCGCTGTCTGCTCCGAAGCGATGCCGATTTCGGTCACATTCTCGTGCTTCGCTACATAGCGCACGCCCTCCAGCTGCTCTAATCCGGTTATTTCCCGGCTTGCCGCAAGCATAACCCGTTCGCGCGGGTACCGGCTCTTAATCGTCTTAATATCACCCTGCACCACGGGATTCGACCGGTGCATAATAGTAATGTTGCGGCAGAGTTCCTCGACATGCTCCATCCGGTGCGTCGAGAACAGAATCGTCTTGCCGGCATCGCGCAGCCCTTTCACTGCCGCCTTCAGCAGCTCTACGTTTACCGGGTCCAAGCCGCTGAACGCTTCATCGAGAATGAGAATTTGCGGATCATGAATAACCGCCGCAATGAACTGAATCTTCTGCTGATTGCCCTTCGACAGCTCCTCAACCCGCTTATCGTAGTATTCCGGCACTTCGAATTGCTCCAGCCATCTTCTCAAGCTTTGCTCCGCAGCGTTTTTTGCCATACCCTTCAACTGCGCCAGGTAAATCAGCTGCTCGTTTACTTTAACCTTCGGGTATAATCCACGCTCTTCCGGCAAGTATCCGATATTATGAAGCTGCTCCTTGTTGTACGGCTGGCCGTTATAACGAATGCTGCCTTCATCGGGATAGATCAAGCCCAGCACCATCCGCATCGTCGTCGTTTTGCCGGCGCCGTTCGCACCAAGAAGTCCGTATATCTCCCCTTGCTCCACGCCGAAGGATAGCCCGTTTACCGCCTTCTTGTCACCATAAGTTTTATGAATCTGATCAATGGATAGGGAAATCATACATAAGCTCCTCTCCGCATTAATGCATCTAATATCTCATCCAGGGTCAATGACTGCCTCGTATTGATCCGATAGTTCATATCGATCAGTGCATTTTCCGTCAGTTCCGCATTCTCCGTTACGATCCGCAGCATGCCTCCGCCAGCAGGTTCCGCCTCGACGACGCCCGGCCATGCCGACGGCAAGACCGACGAAATCGAAGGAGACGCCGGATTCATAGGAGCGACGAACAACACTTGCCAGCGCTGGAACAGCTCATCCTTCTCGTACTTGCCCAGTACTTGCCCCCGCACCATGAAGACGATGAAATCGGCGAGCCGTCTTACTTCTTCCACGATGTGCGAAGTCATAAGAATCGTACGGTCGCCCGGCTCCATGTACCGGTGCAGCAGTTCAATCATCGACTTCCATGCGATCGGATCAAGCCCCGACGATGGTTCGTCGAGCAGCAGCAGCTTCGGCTTATGCGCCATGACGAGCGCCAATTCGAATTTGCGCCGCATCCCTTTGGACATTTTGCCAATCTTAAGCGAATCGTCTACCTCGAAGCGTTTCAGCAAATCCTGATAGAGATTAACGTCCCAGCCGTCATACCACTGACGCACGAACGCAGCCTTCTCCGAACCGCGCAAGTAGGAATCCTCCTTGCTCGATTCCTCCGGCA
Organism: Paenibacillus kobensis NBRC 15729; assembly: GCF_004000825.1. GTDB lineage: Bacteria > Bacillota > Bacilli > Paenibacillales > Paenibacillaceae > Paenibacillus_T > Paenibacillus_T kobensis. The sequence continues at coordinate 24,420 of NZ_BILZ01000030.1, forward strand.
AATAACCGATTTGCCTCTTCCACTCCCGGTCGTCGCCTTCGCCGACCTTATAGCCAAGAACCGTCATGCTACCAGCATCCGGCTTGGTCAGATCGAGCAGAATGCGGAACGTGGAACTCTTGCCCGAGCCGTTCGGACCGACGATAGCCGTCACGAAACCTTCTGCAATATCAAGATTAATCGGGCCCAGCCGAAAATGCTGATGGTGCTGTTCAACGCCTCTTATTGCTATTGCATTCGATTCCATCATCCGTTCTCCTTCCAGCGTTTATCCAATATCTGAACAATGATTTGCATCATCTCCTCGCGCGTCAACTGCACACGCATGCCAGCGTCGACTGCTGCCTCGACCGCTTCGATAACCGAGGCGGTCCGCTGCCGGTCCCGGTCCTCTTCCTGCACGTTCGCAACGAACGTTCCCGTTCCTTGCCGGGTCCGCAGCAGCCCTTCCGACTCCAGATCCTGATACACCCGCCGAACGGTAATGACGCTGCACTTCAGCATCTGCGCCAGCTCGCGAATCGAAGGCAGCAGCGTCCCTTCCGCTAATTGACCGCTCACGATCAGCGCGCGCAGCTGCACTTCTATCTGATGATATAACGGTTCCGGACTATTCTCGTTGATGTTAATCGGCAGCCACACACTTACACCTTCTTTGTCGTCTTCTATAGATCGGTCTCATTCGCTTAACGGATGTAGCTTCTAACCTTCAGCCGCATACTGGTCATATAATAGACGAGCAGCAGCATCAAGGCCCCGAACACAAGCGAGCCTGCCGTATACCACCAATTCCCGTTCTGCAGCTCGCGAATCATGCCTAGCATAATGGAATGCTTTCCTTTATACAACACGATTCCTGCGCCGGCATACAAGAAGACGTAGAGGAAAGAGCCGATCGTATAAGTTTTGCCGGAGAAGCCTTGCTCTAGAAACGCATAAGACCCGGCAATACCGGCGGCATAACCGAACCAGAACAACACGAACCCGACATACGAAGCGATGTCCAGCTCTCCGCGTAGCGTATCCGATATCGTATAAAGCGAGATAAAGTAGGCGAAATTCCCGATAGCCAGCAGCCCTATCAATTGGATAAGACGCCCCGCGGCGATCTGCCGAACGGAGATGGGCAGAATGCGCCAGCTTACAATTTTGTTCGTGAACGCATCTTCCCGCCATGCTTTCATGATCATCCGATTCGCGGGAAATCCGAGGATCGGCAATAATGCGAGATGAAGCGTATCTACCGTCCAGCTCATCGCCAGATTGTCCGGATCATGGAGCTCGTCGAAAAAGGAATAGACGAACACCAGCATGTAGAGGATAAAAGGAACCACGATGAGCATGCCGACTCGGTCCCTCCGCCATTCAAATTTTGCAAGACTCCATGCGCCTCGCCAACCGTTCATAAGACCGACTCCTCGTCTTGAGCGAATATATTCTTGTTCCATTAGAATCGGTCTAAGCCTCTCTTGTCAACTTGATTACGTCCGAGAACTTCGTTTTCTCCGAATAGCGCATGACGCCGCTCGTATACAGACGATTCGTTACGAGGCTGAGAAGACCGATCGCCGCAGCGATCTCTGCAGTGGTAATGATAAGTTCCATCGTGCTAGCTTCACCCATGACGAGCCGCGAGAACGTCACCATCGGGGAGAAGAACGGGATGTACGACGCAATAACGACGGTAGTCGAATTCGGATCAACCATGCATTGCATCGCCAATATGAATGCTGCGATGAGCAGGACGGACAGCGGAGCCGTAACGGAGTTCATATCTTCGATCCTGCTTATGATCGATGACATCGCCGCATACAGGATCGCATAGAGCGAATAACCGAGAATGAAGTACACAACCAGGAAGGCGAACAGCTTCACCGTCACAATCGATACGTCAATCGGCATCCCCATGATCGACAGGTCTTCACCGACCCACCCCATTGCCCGGGCAGTCAAATATCCGGCTGCTACGATTGCGATTTGCGTTAACCCGGCAATCATCGAGGCGATAACCTTCGCATACATCATCGTCGTCGGCTTCACCTTCGTAATCATAATTTCCATGACGCGGGATACCTTCTCGCCCGCAATGCTGAGCGCAACCATCTGGCCATACAGCGTAATAAACAGATACATGAGGAAAGCGAAGAAGTAGACGAGCCCTAACGCATTGGTCCGGTTCAAGCTTTCCTCGTGAACGTCGATCTGTGCAAGCAGCGCTTCCGCCGCATCAGGCGCAATGCTTTTCTCCTTGGTGACATGGACGATATATTGAGATTTCAGTTCATTCTGAATGACTGCGATGGCGTCCAGATCCGGAAACTGGCTGTACGAATAAGCAAGAGTCGGCAAGCCTTCGCTCGTTTGGCCGATGACGACAACACCATCCGCATCGCCGTTCTTTACTTCTTCTTTGCTTGCGTCCAATTCGGTGCGTTCGATCGGCACCAGATCCATCGTCTCCGATTGTTTATTGATCCGGTCTATATCAAGCGTATATTCACTCGATTCCGTTAATATTTTGATATCAAGCTTCGAATCGTCCTTCATAAAATGCGCCGCCGCGAAGAAGCCGACAACGAGCAAGAACATCACAACCGCCATTATTTTAAACGCTTTGGAGCGGTAGCTTTCCTTGAGATGAAACTGCAATACGGTGAAGAATGGATTCATCGTAAGATCACCCAACCCTTTCGATAAAAATTTGATGCAGCGACGGTTCCTGAACGGAGAAGCCTCTTAAAGCAATGTTTTGCTGTTCCAGATGGCTGATGACGGCAAGCGCACGTTCTGCACTCCTCACCTGAGCCGTATAGACGTTGTTCTTCTGTTCGAAGGCTACCTGCAGGCGATTCAGCCAAGGAGTCAGATCTTGATCGCTCTCGATCCTCACGTTCTTATAGCCATAATTTTCTTTGATCTCGTTCAGCTTGCCGGATAGAACGATTCGGCCTTGCTTCATCATGACGACGTTCTCGCAGAACAGCTCGATCTGCTCCATTCGGTGGCTCGACAGAACAATGGTCTTGTTATCCGCGATTAACTGCTCGATAACGCTGCTCAGCATCTCTGCATTGACCGGGTCTAAACCGCTGAACGGCTCATCGAGAATAATAAAATCCGGATCGTGCAGCAGCGTGCCGATCAATTGCATTTTCTGAGAATTGCCTTTCGACAGTTCACCAGCCATCTTATCCCGATACTCGTTCATCTCAAGACGGTCGAACCAGTAATTGATGCCTGATTCGATCGCTTTCTTGCTCATCCCCTCCAGTTGCCCGAAATAGCGGAGCTGATCCATCACTTTTATTTTCGGGTACAATCCGCGTTCCTCCGGCAAATAGCCAAAGCTGATCTCGCGCCGGTCGATCGGCTTGCCGTCCCACCGAATCTCACCGCTCGTCGGCTGTACAAGCCCGAGCAGCATCTTAAGCGTCGTCGTTTTGCCGGCTCCATTGCGTCCAAGCATCCCTAACACTTGACCCTTCGGCAATTCCAGATTCATGTCGTTCACAGCGGTAATATCTTTATACTCTTTGTGAAGATGTTTAATTTGTAACGTCATATCGGTCCAATCCTCCCGTGACACCGCGGAGTGTCTATATTGATTAAGCTGTGTATATATTGTGTGCTTAGTGTGTATATCTTTATACACAGTATAATCACACCTACGATCACTGTCAATAGCACCCATTCAAGTTTTTTCCACGCCAAGCAAAAAAGGACCTCTCTCGGGAAAGCGCCATTGCTTGCGCTTTCCGAAGAAAGATCCTATTCGTTCGTTGCTGCCTATATGAGTCCTAGCCGAAAATCGCGTCCAGTACCGGCTTCGTATGACCGCCTGGGTACATGACATACAGCAAAATGTACACGGCAACGCCGGTAATCGCTGTAATGAACCAGATGACGGACGTAACACGTCCCCACTTGCGATGCTTGGCATACTTCGCCTTGTAACCGAGCGTCAGCGTCGTGATGCCGAATACAGCTGCGACGGTCGCCAAAGTAATATGGAAGATTAAGAAAACAAAATAGTACGGTTTCAGATTATCCGGTCCGCCCCATTCCGTATTACCGACGAAAATCGTTCTGCTGACATAGACGATGAAGAACGCCGTTGCAGCTATAGCCGCCCACAGCATCACTTTCTTATGCGACTCCAAATTGCGCTTAATCGCAAGCCGCCATCCGATGGCGACGAGAATCGCACTAATCACGATGAAGGACGTACTTATCGTTGGAAAAATATTATACAGATCCATGCTGCTTCCACCTCACTGGGTTATGTAGAGGGCAGCGGCTGTTCGCCCGCCGCATGCCCTTCGATCCATTGGTAATGGTTAAACGCCGCTCGCCGGATTCGGTTCCGCCGTTGGCGCATCATCATCCGCGTGTTCACGCTTGTACCAATGGAAAAAGATATAAGCAAGTATCGCGCCGTACATGACTTCCTGGATCAGCTTCATGACAATGCCGCCCGTCTGCTGGTCCTCAAGCGGACTCAGCAAATTGAAAAACTCCGGACCGCCTAGTTTATCGAGCAGATACGACGGATCCCCGGCGACGCAATAGCCCATCATCTGTATCCAAGTAGTCGGATCGTTATAGGCATTGTACACTGGCGTTTCTGCGAAGATGATGAGCGCACAAGCTGGCGTCAGCAACGCACCATTCGCGAACACGTATGCCATTTTCCGCAGATCGGTTAGACGGTTCCATTCGGGTACAGGCGTAAACACTTGTATCCACATCATGAATGATGTTATGCACAGCATGACATAGAACATCCGGTGAATCGTAAAATGCGTCATGACGTAATCATGCACAAGCGGAATATGGTAGATGGAGAACACCATATTGAAGAACACCAGACAAAAAATCGGATGCATAAGAAATTTAAGTTTGCGCCAGAAGCTCCATTGGAACAGCAACCGCCACATATAGGCTGTCGACCCTGCTAGCACAAGCGGTGGTACGATCAAATACGATATCGACATATTAAACATGTGGAACGAAAACATCATATGTCCAAGCAGGCTAAGCGGCCCTGCTTGCGCCAAGTAGAACATAAGCGCAGCGGTCAGGAACGAGAACTTCTGCCAGCCGTTCGTCGCCTGTTCATTCGGCGCATGCTTGCGCCGATATGGCCCGTCCACATACAAATAGAGAATGACAACCGCTGCCATTCCGAACAGAAACAACGGACTCCATACTTCTCTGAACGTGAAATACTGCAAGCCGAGCATCATAAACCCCTCTCAATTGTTCAGCCATTCTTACAACTTCGATCCCGATATGCCGGGTCAAGCCTAGTATAGCATAAGCATTTCCCAACTCCTACCCAGACAGCCATCCTGTCGCCCGGTACCGACAGGGAGTTCATCAATTTGTCATAGGAACAGCCTCTGGACAATCAAAAAAGGAGGATCCCAAGGACCCTCCTTCTCTTTATAGACCGTGCTTCGGATTTACCACCAAGCCCAGTATTCCGCCATGATAACCATCGTGAACACGACGACTACGCCTGTCAGAATGCCGATTAAAGGGAAAGCATGACCGCGGTCTTTCATATGCATCCAGAAGCCCATCTGAACGAATACTTGAATGCCCGCCATCATAAGAAGAATGAAAATGATGAACGTTGTGTTGATCTCGCCGCCCATTACGGAAGCGAACGCGATCAACGTCAGAAACATCGACAAGATGTAAGCAACGATGTGCTTGCGCGGACCTTCGTGCTTATGGCGTTTCTTCGTCTCTTCCGTTGCGGAATGGTTTGCAGCCATTGACTTAGCCCACCTTTCCCATCAGATAAACGACCGTGAAGATGAATACCCACACGACGTCGATAAAGTGCCAATACATACCGGCTACATATATCTTCGGAGCCGTGACGACGTTTAGCCCTTTTTTCAATACCTGACCGATCAAGAGGCTGATCCAGATAACACCGAACGCAACGTGACCGCCGTGGAAACCGACAAGCGTATAGAACGATGAACTGAAGGCGCTTGTTGTGAAGCCGTGTCCTTCATGAACATACTCGTAGAACTCGTAAATCTCAAGACCCAAGAAGCCGAGACCGAACAGTACCGTAATGGCCAGCCACCAAAGCATAGCTGCCTTCTTGCCGGCATGCATCGCTTGAATCGCGAATACGCTCGTCAAGCTGGACGTAAGCAGGATAAACGTTGCAATAGCAACAGTCGACAGGTTGAACAATTCGTTCGCTGTCGGGTTGCCCTCGCCTACTTTATCGCGAAGGGCGAGAAACGCGGAGAACAGCGTACCGAACAATACGGTTTCCCCGCCAAGGAACAGCCAGAAGCCAAGCACTTTATTGCGGCCTTCCAGCGTCGCCTTCTCAGGCTCGTGCGGCAGATGGCCGTCTGCGTGTGTATGTGCGCTCATGCTATGCTTTTACCCCCTTGTCTTGCAGCTCTTCAGGCTCGATATGGAAACCATGATCGTCTTTGAGCGAGCGGATCAACATGCACAAGAACAGAATGGCAAGACCAGCGCCGCCAATATAGTACTTGTGATACATGAAGCCAAGACCTGCAATAAACAATCCGATTGCCATGAACAGCGGCAGGATCGATGGCGATGGCATATGGATCGGACCGATCGGTTCTGCCGGCGTCATCTCTTTGTTGCCGTCCATTTTTTCTTTCCAGAAAGCATCGTATCCGCGAACGAGCGGCGTTTGTTTAAAGTTGTACTCCGGTGCAGGGGACGGAATCGTCCACTCCAGCGTACGGCCATCTTCCCACGGATCGTTCGAAGCTTTCTGGCCGCTTACTGCCGTTACGATAATATTAATAATGAAGAAGATCGTACCAAGGCCCATCAAGAATGCGCCGATCGTACTGATCAAGTTCATTTCGTTAAAGCCGAGTCCGTCCAGGTACGTATAAATACGACGCGGCATACCCATCAGACCGAGGAAGTGCTGAATCAAGAACGTCATGTGGAAGCCGATGAAGAACGTCCAGAACGTCAGCTTGCCAAGGAATTCGTTCAGCATCTTGCCGAACATCTTCGGCCACCAGTAGTGGAGACCGGAGAAGATACCGAGAATCAAACCGCCGACGATTACGTAGTGGAAGTGCGCGACGACGAAGTACGAGTCATGGTACTGGAAGTCGGCTGGCGCTGCTGCGAGCATTACGCCCGTTACGCCGCCCATTACGAATGTCGGTACGAAGCCTACTGCGAACAGATTCGCCGACGTGAACTTAATCGAGCCGCCCCACATCGTGAACAGCCAGTTGAAGATCTTAATACCTGTCGGAACGGCGATCAGCATCGTAGCGATGGAGAACAACGCGTTCGCAACTGGTCCAAGACCTGCCGTGAACATGTGGTGCGCCCATACCATGAAGCCGAGGAAGCCGATCAATACGGTTGCGAATACCATCGAGCTGTATCCGAACAGACGCTTGCGCGAGAACGTACTGATAACTTCAGAAATAACGCCGAATGCCGGCAGAATCAGAATGTAAACCTCAGGGTGTCCGAATATCCAGAAGATATGCTCCCAGAGTACGGTATTACCGCCATTGGCTACATTAAAGAAGTTAGCTTCGAACAACCGGTCGAACATAAGGGCAACGAGACCGACCGTCAATGCAGGGAATGCGAACAGGATCAGTGCCGACGTAACGAAGATTGCCCACGTAAACATTGGCATCCGCATGAACGTCATGCCTGGTGCGCGCATGTTAATAATCGTAACCAAGAAGTTGATACCGCCGATCAGCGTACCGATACCGGCGATCTGAAGACCAATGACATAATAGTCAACACCATAGTCCGTGTTGTAAGCCGGGCTTGCCAGCGGTACGTAAGACGTCCAACCTGCGTCTGGAGCGCCGCCGGTAAACCAGCTCACGTTCAGCAGAACGCCGCCGAAGAAGAACGTCCAGAAGCCAAGCGAGTTCAGGAACGGAAACGCAACGTCGCGCGCGCCGATTTGAAGCGGAATAACCGCATTCATAAGCGCGAACAGCATTGGCATTGCCGCAAGGAAGATCATCGTCGTACCGTGCATCGTGAGAAGCTCATTATATGTATCCGCGCTAACGAAGTCGTTAAGCGGCTTCCACAGCTGAATACGAATCATGATCGCTTCCAAGCCGCCGACGAGGAAGAACAATCCGCCGGCGAGCAAATAAAGAATACCGATTTTCTTATGGTCAACGGTCGTTAGCCAGTCCATCAGGCCTGTTCTACGTTTGACCGTGTGCGCATGCGCATGTGCCAAGGTTAATGCCCCCCTTTAAGTCCCCGATGATTATTTCTCGTAGTCGATTTTGAGTCCAGCCAAGTACTTCGCGATACCGTCAATCTCTTGTTCGGACAATTCATCCTTGAATGCAGGCATCAATGCGCCAGGCTTAACCGCATTTGGATCTTCGATCCAACGTTTCAAGTTCTCTTCGGTTGTGCCTTCATTCTTATACTTCGCATCGTTTGTATTGACCAGGATGCCGCCAACCGTCGAACGGCTGCCGATGTCGGACAAGTTCGGGAATGACAGACCGCCTTGATCGCCAATCGCGTGGCAGGACAAGCAGTTCGATACGATCGCATCTTTAATGGCAGGATCGCTTGGCAGTGCGACAGGCGCTTTCTGCGCAGTTTTCCAGTTCTCGAAGGAAGCCTCGTCCACTGCTTTTACCTTAAAGTCCATAAGCGCGTGGGAAGGTCCGCACAGCTCGGCGCACTTACCGAGGTATACGCCAGCCTTCGGCGCTTCGAAGTACATTTTGTTCGTGTTCGCGGTACCGTTAGCATCCGCTGCACCCGGGTTCGTATCGATCTTGCCGGCAAGGGACGGAATCCAGAAGGCGTGCATGACGTCGCCGGACTTCGCCGAGATGGCAATTTTCTTACCCGTTGGAATTACGAGTTCCTGAGCCGTACGGATGTCGTACTCCGGATAGTAGAACTCCCACCAGAACTGGTGCGACGTTACTTCTACTTTAATAGCGTCTTTATCTTTGGAATAATCCTTAGCGAGTCCGAATACGGAATTGACCGTTGGCACTGCAAGGATAACAAGCAAGATCAACGGAATAACCGTCCAAATGATCTCCAGCTTGTGGTTGCCTTCAACCTGTACTGGAATTTTGTTGTCTCCCGGACGTCTGCGGAAACGAACAATTACATACAAGGAAATCGCGAATACTACGATCACCACGAAAATCATAATGCTGATCGCCAATTTCATCAGTCCGTATTGCTCTTCCGCTACTGGCCCTTGCGGGTTCAGTGTCGAAAGGTCTGCTCGCCCGCACGCCGACAGCAATAGCATAATTCCGGCAAAGAGCGGCAGAAGGCGCTTTCCTACGTTCCACCGATTCATCATTCATCAACCCCACTTTTTACGTTTTCGCAGTTGCTTCTGATGGCGAGGAAAGGCTGCAAACTGCGTGTTCTAGAGATGTTTTACAACTTCTGCATTAAATCACTTTATTAAATATAAAGTTGAAGGTTGTATTTGTCAATGATTCCGAAAGAGTTCACAAATTGTTCTCAAAACCGTCAAAAACGCGATTACAGCGGGCTTTTTAAGCGATTTTGCACATCGTGTTCAACCGATGGTTCAACGCCTCTTCCGACCGTATCCGACACCTCTCTCGACATCGATTTCCACTGCTTGCGAAAGCTGTTCTTATGTACATTGTGCACCTAATGAATGGTCAATTATGTATCGAACTTCAGACGTATATTTCCGACTGCTCGGCAGACGCTAAACGCAAGCTATTCTAAAGGAGGTACTTTTGGATGAGGACCAACTATTCAAGGCTGGCCCGCGGGCTTGTTCTGCTCCTAGGCATTTCGGTCGTATCCAGCGGTTGCAGCAGCTACAAATATGAGCCGCACGGCTACAAATCGAATACGTACAGTACGCGCAACGCTGGCCAGCCAAGAGAGCTGGACAAGCGCCAATTCGGCACCTTGTCCGTGGGACAGGGCAATCATGATAATCAATATTTCGAATACAGCTCTCAGATTTCCAAGGAAATAAGCAAGATCGACGGTATCTCGTATGCGAACGTCATGCTTACAGACCGGAATGCCTACGTGGGGCTCGTCTTCCATGGCACGGCTATAAGAACGAAATCCGGAGGACGCGATAAGCAGGAGCAAAACGTCGGCGGCGCTAATGAAGGCGTATATAACCATACGACTGGCAGTCCTTATTGGGATGGCCGCGAGCTGGCAACGCCATATGGCTCGGCCTTCACGGTGAACGATCATAATGAGATTCCCGACGGCTTGAAGCAAGCCGTTGCCCTTCGCGTCCGCAAGCTTGCACCTCGCGTGAAGGAAGTTCATATTTCGGCGAACCGGGAATTCGTGAACCGGCTTCTCGAATACGCGAAGAAATCGTGGATGAACGAGTCGCTGGAACCTTACCTCGAAGATTTTAATGCGCTCGTCGCCCATCAATTCGCCGGCAGCGATAAGCGTCCGGCAAGCATTCGGCACATCAACCCGAAGACGACCGGCATAGACCGCAACACAGGCGACAAGGACGGGCCTAACGGAGAGCCGAAAAGCGGCGCCGACAAAGGAGATACCCGTTAATCCCAATAATTTCTGAAAATTTTTTCTACTATTATATATGCATGTGAGAACAACCAATTAGAGGCGGAAGACGTTCTAGATTTTTGTCAGACAATTTAATGAAGCAAACCGGATAAGAAAGGGGCGCACCTATGCGCCTCTTTCTTATTGTTTGCTCTCATGAAGCAGCGCTTCATTTATAATTGAATCCAGACTATACTATAAGTATTGAAGCGTTATGAACTGATTACCCGAAAGCGAGGCACTTTTGTGACGACCAATAGCAATTACATTCCGAAGGAACCTGTATATATAGAATGCAATATTGAGAAAACGGTCGACGTTCTTGGCGGCAAATGGGCGTTTCTGGTGCTCCGCGAGCTGTTCAACGGCACGAAGCGGTTCGGCGAGCTGCAGCGCTGCATTCCGGCCGTCAGTCCGCGCGCGCTTACGAGTACGCTGCGCCATCTCGAAGAGAAGGGCGTACTGGAGAGACATGTGTATGCCACCGTTCCCGTTACGGTTGAATACACGCTTACCCCGAAAGGCGAGGATCTCCATAAAATTATTAAAGAAATGAAGCTTTGGGCTGCCAAATGGACTTAGGCCCGGCATTCGAATCAACACAGCAAGGGAGCGGCTCTACGGAATAGAGCGCTCCCCTGTTTGTATCGTCACATTGCCTGCATCGTCTACTTGCGCCAGAAACACTTCCTCCAGCTTAACACCTTTGACCGAGAGCTGCTGGTTCAGCCATGCCTGATTGTACCCCGATTTGCGAAGCGCTTCCTCAATCACGATCCCGTCCATGACGATACTTTCCGGCTGCCTCTCCGGCTTCATCGCCCAGCCAAGCGATTGTGCCGTTAACGGCTGCAAATCCTTCTTGAGCATAAACGTAATATCTCCGTTCGATTCCATGACTGCGAATTCGACATCGGCTACTTGGTAAATGCTCTTGCTCCGCATTTTTTCCATAAATTCATCGAGCGTAACCCGTTCTTTGAACAAGTTCTTCTCGATCAGCGTCCCTTTGTCGATGAGAACGCGCCCCTTGCCGTCGACAAAATTGCGGATCCTCCTGCTCTTCATCGTCGCAAATTCCATCCCAACGGAGACAAGCACCCAGACCGATAACGCCAACAATCCCAAATACCACTTGCTGTCAGTATCGAGCGATATATACGCAGCGATATTGCCAATGGAAAGCCCCGTAATATATTCGAATAACGACAGCTGAGATATTTGCCTTTTGCCTAACAATTTAGTCATAAGGAACAAAATCGAAACAGCCGATAGCGTGCGAAGCGCTACTTCTAACCATGTTGGCACAGCAGCCACCCCTTCCCTCTCGAGTTAGGATGCCGCTGCCTTACATGATTTATGCCTGGTGCTGGATGTCGAGCGCTGCCGCAACATAAACGGCTGGCGAGTTCCAATAAATCGTGTTCTCGTTCGTCGAATAACTATCCTCGTGATCAATATAACACGCGGCAGGCGGAAGCTCCTTCAGCATCGCTACTGCAACTGTATCCTGCCGCCCCGCGTTCGGACCGCCGGCAACGATGCCCGGCACCGGGTCCGGTACGCCGTCGGCAACGGACGGACGATGGTGCGGGTGCATAACGGAATACGAGCCAAAGCCCGTAACGTAGCAGATGCCGAGCACATTGTTTCCGAGCAAATAGTCCCATTGATACTGGGCCGCAGTGCAGTATGCTTCGCGCTTGCCGGCATCTTTCGTCAGATCAGCTGCAATGAGCAGATGCATGCCGTCATTCATGACCGTCATATTGCTTCCCCAAACATAACGGTTAGATGGCAGCGCGACGCCGAATCCGTCGGACAACGAAGATGCCAGCAGTTCATCGGCCCGAAGCAGCCAAGCTTCTTGCAGATCCGCCAGCAGTGCTGCATTCTCTCCGCGTTGTTGCAATGCCGCAAGCAACGCCACCGTTCCGTAGCCGCCGACATCGGCCCATCCGAGCGAACATAGCGGGAAGCTGCCGCTCTTCGCCAGTTGCTCCGCTCTTGTCAGATAGACCGCATCCCCTGTCAAACGATACAGCTCTGCCGCCGCCCAATAATGCTCGTCAACGACCGTGCGGTCACCATACTCGCCCGTCGTGACGTCCATCGGATTCTTAAAGCCCGCTAGCTCTTGCCCCTCCGCCCGCTCAAGCCACTGCCACGAACGCTCAGCTGTTTCTTGGCATATACGTGCGAACGATGCGTCGAATGGCGCATAGATACGGGATGCCATCGCCATCGAGGCCGCGAACGTGCCAGCTGCCGTGAACGAAACCGGCGAGTAGACGAGAGTTCCCAGATCATCCTCCGGCATGACATGCAAGCCGGGGAACCCGTAGGTTGTCAGCTTATGGTAGACGGCTCCGTCCTCGCGTTGATTCAGCAGCATCCAATCCAGTTCATAACGCGTCTCATTCAAAATATCTGGAATGCCGTTGCCGCTCTCTGGAATGATGGTCGGCTCCGCGAAAGCGGCCGGATACCGCTCGAAAGCGAGCATCAGATCGGCAACCGCCTTTGCTGCAGCGACCATATACTTGCCGTAATCGCCGGCATCGTGCCAGCCTCCTGCCGATGGCAGCTTCGTTGCCGTATCGCCATGCACTCCGCCGTGTGCCAGATGGCATGCGCCATGCTTCCAAGGACCTGCGAATTCCTCGGTTAACTCCATGCCGCAGCGCATATAATAGAAGTTTTTGAGCAGCGCCCGTTTAATTTCCTGATAAGGACGCTCCGAAACGGCGAACGTCTCCGATTCGATTCCGCCCTCCATCACGATCCGGTAACGTCCTGGTTGGTCTAATGCGTCCAAGCTTGCACGGCTGACCGCAATGCCGGCGGAAGCGTCATCTGTTAATGGACCTGTTTGTCCTTTATATACGGTTTCGTTCGTATCGACATTTACAACCTCGAATTCCCCTTTTACCAGTTGACTGGAAAACGTTTTCGATTGACCAACCGTAAAGCCAAGCTGGTTAACCCGGACAGCTGGCTCATTCCACGATTTCTTCTGCAGTGTCATCTTGTTTGCCCCCTAATGAAAAGATTAATCATGTTGATGGAACCGTAAGCCGAAAGAAGATACCACAAAATGAAAACGTTGTGATTATGTAAAAAATATCGAAATGGTTACCTTGTAAGGCTCCAGAACCTTTCGACACCATGATTATACAATAATAAAAAGAACGGGTAACCCCGTTCCTCTTGTGATTTCTTTATGCGTAATTGCTATGGCGGCCATCTTCCTACAAAGGAAGCAGCGCGACCTTGTCCTTTTGATCCAGAGAAGCGACCATTTCCTCCCAAGCACCAGGCTTATTGGGAAGCACCGCATAATAACGGCGCAGAAACTTCGCAACGAGCGCAGCATCTACCTCATCCCGCCCGTTATAAGGCAGGAACCCTAGATCCAGCTCTTCTACCGCTTCTCCGTCATTCTGCCAGGATGGATGGACGTACGCCATATCGATCCGCTTGTAGCCCATATGCGACAGCACTTCCCGGCGCACGTACGGATTCATCGTCATTAAGCCGCCGAAGTCGTGGTCGCCTGCCTTGTAAGGATCATAAATTTCGGCGAACATGCCGTCCAGCTTCTGGCCGAACGAATAGGCCAGCGCATCCAGATCGCGTTGGCGCTCGCGCCAGAGGAATGGCCCGATGCCAAGCCCTGGGCGGCCGACAATCGTGAAATCAGTCATCGCAACGTTAAAATCAGGATAATAGCGGTATTCCGTCGTCCCGACTACTTCACCTTCATGTACGGCGACGAACACACGTATGCCGGGATCCTCCAACGGTTCCTTCCATAAGTCGAAAGCGAGCACTTCCTCAGGAGGAAACACTTCGCCCATCAGTTTATGCATCGCCGCGAACAGCGGGTCAGCGATATTCGTAATCCGGATAAATTCCATCGTAACGGTCAGCTCCTTCGGATCCAATTGTTCAATGCAGTCAATCATGCTAAATAGGAATAAAAGGATTGCGCCACTCCATCAGCGCCGCGTTGTTGCCGGACTCTGCATCGTCCAAATAGTTGCGCGCCACACCGATCGGCGTACGGCCGACGCGCAGCATAAAGCTAATGACAGGATCGTTCAGCTCGCCGCGGATAACCGCTTCAAGATATTGCTCCGGTGTCAGCCGTTCCGCCACATGATGATAGCCCGACAGTCTGCCCCCGCCGAGCAGACGGGTCAGACGATGATGTACGACGACGTCGTACATGGAGAACATAAGCCACTGTCCAAGCCGAAGCTTGCGGAACTGCGGCCGAACGCACAGGTCAACGACATATAGCGTATCGCCGGACGGATTATGATTGCGGATGTAGCCGCTGTCGGTGATCTGTTCCCAGCTGTGATCGGGATGCGCGGGATCGAATTGGACGATCAGCCCCGTCATCGAGCCGGCCATTCTGCCGTCGACTTCAATGCACAGAGCACCGTCTTGGAACCGTTCAATATGGCTCGCCAACTGTTCACGGTTCCACCATAGCTCAGACGGATACGGCGGCGGAAAGCATTCGGTTTGAATCTGAATCAATTCATCGAAGTCAGCCTCTGTATAGCTGCGAACCGTCGCCGGCACCGGCTGGCCCTCATTCATGACATACAGCGATTTGCGGTACAGGTTAGGGTTAGGCACACCGCATCACTTCCAATCCGTATACAGATCGGTCCGGCGGTCCCGCCACGTCGTCACCGATCCCCGCTCCCTTACTTCATGCAGAAGCGATAGATCGAGATCGGCCGTCACGATCATGTCGCCGTTAATTTCCCCTTCCACCATAATACCGCGCGGAGGAAAAGGAATATCGTTAGGCGTTAATACAGCCGCCTGCCCATAATTCAGCCGCATGAAATCGACTGTCGGCAGCGAGCCGACCGTGCCCGTCGTGACGATATAGATTTGGTTCTCAATCGTACGTGCATGCGCGCAGTAACGAACGCGGTAGAAGCCTTGACGGTCATCGGTGCACGACGGGCAGAAAATAATGTCCGCGCCCTTCGCCCGCGCCATCCGCACGATCTCCGGAAACTCTATGTCGTAACAAGTCAGCATAGCGATTCGGCCTTTCGGCGTATCGAATACAGCCAGCCCGTCGCCGGCACCCATATTCCATTCCGTCACTTCCGTCGGCGTGATGTGCAGCTTCGGCTGAACGCCAACCGTACCGTCCGGCATGAACAAGTGCGCCGCGTTCAGCAGCTTCCCTTCATCGTTCCGGATAACATGCGTTCCTCCGATGATGATCATGTTATATCGGGCGGCCAGCCCTTGAAACAACTCAATGTAAGCGTCCGTGAAATCAGGCAGCGCTTCGATGCTGCGAGCCTTGCCGTTCTCATCCGGAATCGACATCAGCTGCGTCGTCATAAACTCGGGAAACAGGATGTACTCCGAACCGAATTCGTCGGCGGTCCTTATATAATGCTCGACTTGCGCAGCGAACGCCTCGAACGAATCAATCGTATGCAGGTGATACTGCACAGCAGAAACTCTCAGTCTCATCGGGTAAAGCACCTCCATTCTCCATCTTATCGCCTATTCTACCTCTTATTGTGACGCAAAACCGCCAGCGCAACAAGAGCGCGAACAGCAAGCTGCAGCAGATCTTCCAATTTTGTAAAATGATATAAAAGTTGCTATAATCACCAGTACGGGCTGGCGGCCCCAAGGAGGGTATTCATATCGTTAATATTATCGATTACCGTGCTGTAATGGACCACCATGCAGCGAATCAGCTGTCGGATGAAGCGCTGATCATGGAATGCTTCGCACCTGTCATTCACGCTTACAAAGACGTCACGTCACAAGACGGAGACGTACCCGCGCTCTACGCCTCATTCACGGACGGCCAGAAAGCGCTTATCGCTGTCCAGACCTTCATGATGCACGCGGTTAGAGGTACCGAGGAATTCCATTGGCAGTGCATGCTCTTCCGCACGTTTCCGCTCCGGCTCCAAGGCATCAAAAGCGGCATCCGGTTGTTCGGCGACACGGCTATGACCGAAATTCTCGATGACATTGCGGCATTAATCGAACCCTTGAACTTCGAAGAAGGCACGATGCTCACAGCGCCAGAAGCCCAGCAGCTTCTTAGGGGTAACCCCGACTATGCTTTCGCCGTTACGCAGCTGGAAGCGCGACTGCATTACGCACTTCCTTACACCTACAGCTTGATCGCTTCGTTTATCCGCAATCGGGCGGATGACTTTATTCAGAACAATTAATCGGTTAATCGTTCTTCGGGCTGTAATGCTCGATGAGCTTCATTTTCTGCTCCCACACTTCGACGCTAAGATCAACCGGGTACGTCTGCGGATTCACTTTGCGCAGCACTTCCGGAGAGAACAAAGCCAGCTGCCGGCGGTGATAGTCCCGAATAACGGACAACGTCGGCAGCTTCTCCACTAGCTTCCCTTCGACAATAACGGGCCTCAAAAGCGGGACCGCTTCGTAATCCGAGACGAACTTGTTCCGGTAAGGCTGCGTCGGATCGAACAGTCTCAGCCGCTGCCCTTCCCGTACATTCTTCTCCCACGGAAAAGCCAAATAGTCTGCTTCCGCCTTGCCGGTGCGCCGATTGACAATCCGGTACACATCCTTGCTTCCCGGTGTCGACACTTTCTCCGGATTCCCGGACAGCTTAATAACGGGCTGCAGCTCGCCTCCTTGAACCGTTTCCCGCGCGACCAGCTTATACACGCCGCCGAGCGCCGGCTGATCGGCTGCCGTAATCAGCTGCGTCCCGACGCCCCATGAATCGATCCTCGCTCCCTGCGCTTTCAGTTCTGCAATGATCGACTCGTCCAGATCGTTAGAAGCGACGATGGCTACGTCCGTGAAACCCGCTTCATCCAGTTGGCGCCGCGCTTCCTTGGATGTCAGCGCCAGATCGCCGCTGTCGATCCGTATCGCGCTCATTCGCTTCCCTCGTGCTGCTAGCATCCGGGCAGTATTTATGGCATGCGGAACGCCGCTGCCCAACGTATCGTATGTATCGACGAGCAGCGTCACACTGTCGGGCAGCGCCTCGGCATAACGGTCGAACGCCTCTTGCTCGCTGTCGTGCGCCTGCACCCACGCGTGCGCATGCGTTCCTTTGGCCGGGACGCCGAACAGCATCGCCGCCCTCATGTTCGACGTCGCGTCGAATCCGGCAATGTACGAAGCTCTCGCTCCCCATACCGCTGCCTCCGCCTCTTGCGCCCGCCGGGTGCCGAATTCCATCAGCACGTCCTTCTCCGCCGCCCGCCGTATGCGCGCCGCCTTCGTTGCGATAAGCGTCTGATAGTTCATAAAATTAAGCAGCGCCGTCTCAACTAGCTGCGCCTCGAATACACGCGCTTCTACGCGAACGAGCGGCTCGTTCGGGAAGACGAGCGTCCCTTCCGGCACCGCCATGATGTTCCCGGTGAACCGGAATTGGCGAAGCTCGGCCAGAAACGCCTCGTCGTACCGCTCTTCCTGTTCCTGCAGGAACGAAATCTCATGCTCGTGGAAGCGAAGCGACCGGATGTAGTCTACAATCCGCTCTAATCCGGCGAACACGGCGTAACCGTTCCCGAACGGAAGCTTGCGGAAGTAAGCCTCGAATACGGCTTTCCGATTGTGCGTGCCGTTCTTCCAGTGCGCATACATCATATTAATCTGATACTTGTCGGTATGAAGCGCCAAATGCCCGTATTCCCGGCCTTCCGTCCCGTCAAAATATGTCGTCATGCCCGTTCCCCCCAGCTTATGGATCGCCCGATTCGCGTTACATAAAAAGAAGCCGAACCACCCGGTCCGGCCCTTCGGTGCCAATACATCTAGCTTGCTCCAATATCCGCCGCCGAATGCTTAATCTCCGGCTTAAGTTACCCTTGCCTGCGCTGCGGGCGCTCCTAACGGACGGTACCGTACTCACTGACGGCTCTTGCATCACTTTCTGTGTCACAACAGCACAGTTACTCCGCTCATGGGCGCTGCTGCATCACTTTCTGTGTCACAACAGACCGGTTTCCTCGTCGCGAAGTTACTTCTTTCCGTCGCCTTGCCCTTCGAGCGCAGCCTTAAGCGCATCCGCCAAGCCGCCGGACAGCGACACCTTGTCGCTGAACTGCTCGACCAGCCGCTTCTGCTGGTGTTTGTTGGCGCGGCCGCCGGCTTTGTCTTCGAGCATCTCGATGACGTTGCATCGGCGGCACTGCGCATATTTGCCTGCCTTGCCCGTATGAATCTCCATCTTCTTGCGGCATTGCGGACAGCGCTTGTTCGACAGCGCCGGCTCTGCGGCGCGGCGGTAACCGCACTCGCGGTCCTGGCAGACGAGCGTCTTGCCGCGCTTGCCGTTAATCTCGACCATCGGCTTGCCGCAATCCGGACAGCGCGCATGCGATAAGTTGTGCGGCTTGTATTCCTTCGTCTCCTGCTTCACTTCCTGCACCCAAGCCGCAGCCTTGCTGCGAATACCTCCCATGAACCGCTTCGCGTCGCCTTGACCCTTAGCGATCCGCTCCAGTTCCCGCTCCCAGTCGGCGGTCAGCTCCGGACTGCGCAGCTCCGGCGTAGCCAGCTCGATAAGCTGCTTGCCTTTGCCTGTTGGCACCAGTCGGTTACCTTGTCGATCAATCGTCTGCGACGCGAGCAGCTTCTCGATGATGTCCGCACGCGTGGCAGGCGTGCCGAGGCCGTACTTCTCCATCTTACCCAGCAATCCCGCTTCCGTGTAACGGGCTGGCGGCTGCGTTTTCAGCTCACGAAGACGGGTCTGCTTCACGGAGAGCTTCTCGCCGGAGGAAAGCGGAGGCAGCAGCTGTCCGCCACCGCCGCTGCTGCGTTTCTCATCGGCAGCATCCTCCGAGCCGTCGTCTTCTCCCGCAAGATCGGCTGCTTGAACACCGCCGTAAGCTTCCTTCCAGCCCGCGTCCTTCAGCACGTTGCCGCGCGCATACAGCCGGTCGTCTCCGATCCGAATCACGACGCTTGTCTCGTCATAACGGCAAGGCGGGCTGAACAGCGCAAGGAACCGGCGGACGATCAGCTCATGCAGCTTGCGCTCTTCCGGGCTAAGCGCCGACAGATTGACGCACTGCTCCGTCGGAATGATCGCATGGTGATCGCTTACCTTGCTGTCGTCGACGATCCGCTTCGTCACGGGGAGCGCCGACTTCAGCAGCTTCCTCGCCAGCGCCGCATACGGGCCAACCGCCACGCTTTCGAGGCGTCCTTTCAGCGTGGGCACCATATCAGACGACAAGTAACGCGAATCCGTCCGCGGATACGTCACAAGCTTATGCTGTTCATACAACCGCTGCAGCACGTTCGACGTCTGCTTCGCCGAGAAGCCTAGACGCGTATTCGCATCCCGCTGCAATTCGGTCAAATCATAGGCAAGCGGGTGCAGCTCGCTCCGCTCCGTCGTGCGGAGCTTCTCTACGGATGCTTGCTTGCCGCCCAAACGGGCGACGACCGCTTCAGCCTCCGTGCGCTCCCATATACGGCCGTCATGATCCTCGGTGCCGCGCCAATTCGCTTGGAACCCGCCGAAGTCAACCCCCACCGTCCAATACGGCTTCGGCTGGAAGCCGTTGATCTCCCGCTCGCGGTCCATCAACATACCGAGCGTCGGCGTCTGCACACGGCCCGCCGACAGCTGCGCGTTGTATTTGCTCGTGAGCGCGCGCGTCACGTTCAGTCCGATCAGCCAGTCCGCCTCTGCGCGGCAGACGGCTGAAGCATACAGCCGGTCGTATTCGCGGCCCGGCTTCAGCGACGCGAAGCCGTCCTTGATCGCTTTGTCCGTCTGCGACGAAATCCACAGCCGTTTGAACGGCTTCTTCCAACGCGCCAGCTCCATAATCCAGCGCGCTACAAGCTCGCCCTCGCGTCCGGCGTCGGTCGCGATAATAAGCTCGCCGATGTCTGGGCGGCGGCACAGCGCAATAACTGCTTTGAACTGGCCCGACGTCTCCTTCAGCGGCTTCAGCGTCATCGTCTCCGGCATGATCGGCAGATCTTCCAGATTCCATGTTTTGTACTTCGGATCGTAATCCTCCGGCTCGGATAGCCCAACCAGATGGCCGAGCGCCCATGTGACCACGTATGCGGGTCCTTCAATATAGCTTTTGTTTTTATTCGTACAGCCTAGCACGCGTGCGATTTCCCGCGCTACGCTTGGCTTTTCTGCTAATACGAGCGATTTCATCCTGCAATAACAGCCTCCCCGTCGATCTTCCTGAATCCATTATCGGCCATATCGTGAAACGATGTCAAAAATACGAGCAGCGCAATTACCATCATTTACAGCTTCACATTACTCGCCAATCCCCTTTTAATTAAGTGTAAGGGCTTACAATACTCTATCTGATGCGAAACGAGGGGTTTCATCTATGTTCAGACTCATCCGCAAGCGGATAAGAAGAAAATTACGTACATACTTGTTCGGCGCAGCTGTGCTCGGTTTGTTGTCCGCACCTGCCGGGGCTTATGCAGCCTCCTATACTGTGAAACCGACGGATTCCCTCTGGTCCATCGCTGTCCAATACGGCACAACGGCCGATAAATTAAAGCAGTTGAACGGGTTGAAATCGGACATGCTGCTGGACGGGCAAACGCTTCAGGTGCCGACTCCGTCCTACTTTACTTCCTATAACGTGCAAGCAGGCGACACGATGTGGATTATTGCGAACCGTTACAGCATTCCACTGAACAAAATGATTGCCGCCAACAAACAACTCGCAAACCCGAATGTCGTCTGGCAAGGTCTTACGGTCAACATTCCGAAGCGTCCGGCCGGCTTTCGCGATGGCATTTTCCCTCTGAAAGCAGGAACCTACTCGCCTTACGGCAACACGTATGCGGATTCCCGCTCTTGGTCGCCGGACGGCGAGACCGTCCGGTCGCATGAAGGCGTCGACATCATGGCGGCCGAAGGCACGCCAATCTACAGCGCGCTCGGCGGAACGATTGTCCAATCCGGATGGAGCGAGCTCGGCGGCTGGCGCCTGACGATCAAAACCGATTCGACGACCGAGTTCTACTACGCCCATATGTCCCGCTACGCACCGAACATGAAGAAAGGGACCGTCGTCAGCAAGGGCCAGTTGATCGGCTACGTCGGCAGCACCGGCTACGGTCCGGAAGGGACGAAAGGCATGTTCGACCCGCATCTTCACTTCGGCATCTACAAAACAAGCCCGTACGCCTCGGTCGATCCGTTCTTGTTCCTCAAGTGGTGGGAGCTCGGCTGACTTCATTACTCAAGACTGCCAGATCGATGATCCGGCAGTCTTCTTATTTTTGTAAAGCGGTACCCGTCCATGCCCGGTATGGGGTATAATGTCCAACGGACTACATTACATTTATCGCCTAAAGGAGCTTTCACTTCATGCTAAATGCAATCAAATCCTCATGGCTCGGCAATACACGCGCAGATGTGCTGTCGGGCATGACGGTCGCGCTTGCCCTTATACCCGAAGCCATTGCTTTCTCGATCATCGCAGGCGTCAATCCGATGGTCGGGCTGTACGCATCGTTCACAATCGCTATCGTTATCGCATTCGCAGGCGGCCGTCCGGGCATGATATCCGCTGCGACCGGCGCCATGGCGCTGCTCATGGTGACGCTCGTGAAGGACTATGGCCTCGAATATTTGTTCGCGGCGACCATTCTGACCGGCATTCTGCAATTCATACTCGGACTGCTGAAGTTCGGACGGCTCGTCACCTTCATCCCGCAGTCTGTCATGACCGGATTCGTCAATGCGCTTGCCATTCTGATTTTCATGACGCAGCTCGTTCATTTCACGGATGCCGGTTGGATGATGTACGTGCTCGTCGGCGTTACGCTGGTCATCATCTACGGCTTGCCCCGGCTGACCAAAGCGATCCCTTCGGCGCTTGCCGCCATCGTCATCGTGTCGATCATCACTTTCGCTTTCGGCATCGACGTACGGACGGTAGGCGATATGGGACATATCGTCAGCACACTGCCTTCCTTCCACCTGCCGGATGTTCCAGTGTCGTGGGACATGCTCAAAACGATATTCCCTTACTCGCTGTCGCTTGCGATCGTCGGCATTACCGAATCGCTGCTGACCGCTTCGCTGCTCGATGAAATGACGGCGACGGGAAGCGATAAGAACCGCGAAATCCGCGGCCAAGGCATCGCCAACATCGTCACCGGCCTGTTCGGCGGCATGGCGGGCTGCGCCATGATTGGACAGTCGGTCATCAACACCAAATCGGGTGGACGTAAACGGCTGTCGACGCTCATCGCGGGCGTGTTTCTGATCATCCTAATCATGGCACTCAGCGGCGTTGTCGAACAGATTCCAATGGCCGCGCTCGTCGGAGTCATGTTCATGGTGTGCTTCGGCACGTTCGACTGGAAGGCACTCCGCAGCTTGCACCGGGTGCCGCGCTCGGATGCGCTCGTCATGCTTGTCACCGTCGCGATCGTCGTTGCGACGCATGATTTGTCCAAAGGTGTGCTTGCAGGCGTCATCATCAGCGCTGTCGTATTCGCATGGCGGGCAGCCCAAATTCGCGCGGAGCGTAAGATAAGCGCTGCTGGTGATTCTGTCATATACGTTATTCAAGGTCCGCTATTTTTCGCTACGACGACTCAGTTCAATAACTTGTTCAATTACGAACAAGATTCGGCGAATGTGCATATCGACTTCAGCCGGTCGCATGTATGGGATCAGTCGGCTGTTGCCGCAATTAGCAAAGTAACGGCCAAATACGCCGAACGCGGCGCGTCCGTCCGCTGCATCGGCCTCAACACCGAGAGCCAATCGCTGATCGACCGGATCGGTCTCGGCGCATCGGGCGGCGGGCATTAACGGCCGAGCCACAAACTGAACTAATCGATACACGGTTCTTAAAAAGACCGCCTCTCGTACGAACAGCACCTCCGACTGAAGCTATCTAATCAGTCGAGATGCCGTCCATCGTTGGGGCGGTCCTTTTTGCGCTGGAAGCATACCGTCACTTCGATGCCACTTTCAAGCTCAGCTTGTTCAGCAATCCGATAAACAAATCCTTCGTCTCCTCAGCTTTATCATTCCACGTGAGATTGAACATATAGATAACCTCTTCATTGACCGAGATGATGGCATAATAAACGTTATGCGTTCCCGTCAACCCTGAAGCGGCAGGTCCGTTATCGGCATCCAATGTGATCAACTGGCACTTGCCGATCGGGAGATCGATCGCCTCTTCTCGTTCAATGGAGCTATGATTCGGCATGTAAAACTTATAGGCGCTGATGGCACTACGCTGGCTGCTGTCTCACTTTCGGGAGCCATAGCAGGAGATTGCGATGCAGCCGGCAATTCGCTGCTTGCACGCGAACTTTCCGGAGCGGAATTAGAATTGGCGCAACCGGCAAGCAGCACATTCAGCAATACGAGGACGAGCACGATTTTATTCCATGTAAGCATTAGAGCGATCATCTCCAGTTCAAGAAGTCCAGGTCAAGAAGAGGCCTCATTATTATTTTGGAATATGCACCCTGCACAGTCAATTCCAAACAAGCTATTGCATATGAGCGACTGTCCATGTATAATAGGCCTTGCATGTCTATATTTAACCCTGTAGGATTCCTCTTAAGAAGATATTTTTCCTGGCAAATAGCTTCTCGTTCATGCCCGTTTCCGCCGCACATGCGTAGGTTGGTTGTTCACTCGCCTAACACCATTCGCTGATTCACACTGGCGCGGTCATCGGAGCCGCAAGGACGAAAGAGAGGTAGGGCTTTCGTTGTTTTAGTTATAGCTTCGCAAGTATAACGCGGAGAACTGGCATCACGACAACAAGATTAACGCACACGCGAACCGGGGAATCAAGCGCACTCGTCTAGCGCACCGGTTAAATATAGCAACTATTAAACGGCATCCCATTGGGATGCCGTTGTCCATTTTATTACCCTCTATTCGATCCTGTAACCTCTGTCCCATTGGTTTCGTTCAGCAGACTTGGCTTAGGCACCAATCGGGCACCTCCCATGAAGAAGCAGGCGGCAAGCCCGACCGACACAGCAATCAATCCTCCGATAAAAACATGCTGCAACGAGTGGCTGAACAGCTTCTGCAGCATTGCGAGTTGTTCGGCAGGCATAGCCGCTCGAGCACCGGGATCCAGCAAGAGCTGCGGATCGGCTAGCCCCTGCAGCGATTCCATGCTTTTGCTTCCGTCCGTTATCTGATTCATCTGCCCGGCCCCCTGAACGATCCCGCTCGATAACAAACTGCCGAATACACTGACGCCGATCGTTCCGCCAATGGAACGAAAAAATTGCGACACTGAGGTAGCCGCTCCCCGGTCACGTTGATCCACCGCGCTCTGTGCTGCCGTTCCAACGGTCGGATATATCGCCCCCATGCCGAGACCAGTTACGATCATATCAAGCACAATAGTCAGCTTAGATGTATTAACCGACACCTGGCTAAGAAGGACGAATCCTGTAACCATCAGCATCATGCTTGGAACGAGAATCGTCCGGTACGATACCCGGCTCATAAGCTTGCCGCCAGTGATCGAAGCCACGATGACAGACAACATAAGAGGCACTAGCGAATAGCCTGCCACAGATGCGCTTACCCCGATCACGCCTTGAATGAACAAAGGAATATAGACGATGGCGCCGAACATCCCGGCACTCATAAAGAAACCGACCGCGTTCCCGGCAGCAATAGGCCGAAGCGCCAACAGGTGCAGAGGAATGATTGGCTCTTTCGCCTTCTTCTCCGCCCATATGAACAAAACTGTACATATAACAAAAGTGCCGAACAGCGTAATTATCGGGGCTGACGTCCACTCGTAATGCCCCCTTGCCCCTGAATCCCCGCCGCCTAGAACGAGTGCAAGCAGCAGAGATATAATCGCCGCCGTTAACGTGAACGCCCCGGCCCAATCGATTACAGCCCGGCCCCGGGAGCTGCTTTCCTTCATCGCCGCCGCAATAAGAAACAGTGCCGGAATGCCAAGCGGAAGGTTCAATAAAAAGATCCATCCCCATGCCGCATGATCGACGATCACGCCTCCAAGCGCCGGTCCAACGATGCTCGACAGAGCAAAGACGGCGCTGAATAAACCCATAAATTTCCCGCGTTTCTCAGGAGGATACAACTCTGCCACGATCGTCATCGAAATCGGCAACAGTGCGCCTGCGCCTAAGCCTTGTATCCCCCTGTACACGACCAACTGCCCAATCGATTGGGCTATTCCGCACAACAACGACCCGGCTAGAAATAGAGAAAGTCCGATCATGTACGTCTTTCTTCTCCCATACAAGTCGGCCAACTTGCCGTAGATCGGCATGGCCGCCGTAGAAGCCAGCATATAAATCGCGAACACCCAACTGTACATCGACATGCCGCCAAGCTCCTCGATGATGGTAGGCATAGCCGTCGACACAATTGTCTGATCAAGTGATGCCAATAGCAGTCCGAGCAGCAGTCCCGCCGTAATCCATCTTGCACGGGATTGTTCGTTCATTCCCATACGTTCACGCTTCCCTTCACCCTTTATTCGAATCGACACAGGTTTGCATATGCAACACCGTGTCGATTATGATAAGATCAGCAGCACCTAGCGTCAACCGACAGAACAAGCGCCAATGCCGCTTTCGCGACACAAGACTCGGCAATGCCGATCAAGTCCAACAATATAGACAAAGGAGGCATGCGATGTCGACCGATAAAAAGGAACTGGATCCACGAATTAAACGAACTCTTCATTTGATTAGGGACGCTCTCATTTCATTAATGGAGGAGAAAGGCTTTGAGCATATAACCGTCCGCGACATTACAGGCAGAGCTGAGATTAACCGGGCAACTTTCTATCTCCATTACCGGGACAAGTATGATCTTCTGGACTCTATTGTGAACGAAATGCTTAGCGAGTTCGAGGCCGCCTTTCGATTGCCTGACGGATTCACGGCAGCCGACTTCGTCACAGACGACACGCCTCCGGACTCGTTCATTCGCCAGTTCGAGCATATTGCGGCCCATGCAGCCTTCTATAAAGTCATGCTGGGTCCGAGCGGATTACCTGGGTTCGCCTCTCGCATGGAAGCCATCATCCGCAACTCTCTCTACCGCCGTTCCACGATTGCACAGCCGGATGACCGTCAAGTGGCGATGCCGCGGGACATTATCGTTCGATACGTCACATCGGCCCACATGGGCGTACTGATGTACTGGCTAGAGAACGATATGCACTATTCTCCGAAATATATGGCATCCGAGTTGATTCGTCTTCACAGGCTGGGATCCACTCATTTCTTCGAATCTCCATAATAGCCACGGACTCCCTCGCGATGACCGTCCGGCCCTCGAACGAGAGAGATTTGCCTCCTATACTGACTGGAATATAAACAAAAGGCATCCCAATGGGATGCCTTTTGTCCATTTCTATAAGGAGATGTGTGTCGCCTGGGCTCCATTCCAGCTCGTAAATGGATGCTTCATTGTATTCCGTACAATGAAAACGACCGTTGATGTCCCAAAACAGCAGCTCATTGCAGTTCATACAACGAGAAAACACAGCTATCGGCTAAAATAAGATTATTCGGCGTTTTAGACGATTTGTCCATTGTACGAAATACAACGAAACTACTCTAAAGGTATCTTCCTAGCTGATTCCATTGTACATTATACAACGAAGAGCGTACGGATAGCGTCTGCACACCATGCCATGCCATGCCATGCCCTCCCCTCCCTCAACAACGAGCCATTCCCCAGTCTGGGAAATGGCTCTGTTCTCTATTGCTATTAAGGGTATTATTCCTGTCTTTATTACTGCTGTTACTGTTCTCATCTCATTGACGCTACTGTTACTGCATTGTTCTTACCTTCTGTCTATTGCTGCTGTTGATCTTATAACTGTTATGTTGTTACTGCTGCTGTTGATCCTGTTGTTGTTAAGCCTGTTGCTGATCCTGCTGCTGCTGCTGTTGTTGCTCTTGCTCCGGCTTGATCACGCGGCTCTTGCGGCCGTCGATGCCGACCGGCACGCTGCCGGCGAGCGTCACGCGGCGGACAACGCGGTGTTGGTGCCCGTAATCGTTAACCGCATAATGCTGCGTCGCGCGGTTGTCCCAGATCGCAACGTCGCCTTCTTGCCAGCGCCAGCGCACCGTATTTTCCAGACGCGTTACATGCTCCTGCAGAACGTTGAAGATACGCTCGGAGTCCGGCGAACGGAAGCCGACGATCCGTTTCACGAAGTGGCCCAGCAGCAGATGGCGCTCGCCTGTCTCCGGATGGACGTGTACGACCGGATGCTCCGTCTCATACACCGTCGATGTGAATTGGTCGCGCTTCTTCTTCGCCAGATCCTCGGATACTTCCTTACGGATGTTCGTCGCATAGTCATAAGCGTTCGAGTGAACGGCGCGTAGCTTGTCGGCCAGTTCTCTCAGCTCGGGAGCCAGGTCCTCGTATGCCGAGGCCGTGTTCGCCCATACCGTATCGCCGCCTGCCGCCGGAATAACGACGCCGCGCAGGATCGAAGCTTTCGGATAAGCGTCGACGAACGTCACGTCCGTATGCCAGGAGTTCGCGCGGCCGCCGTGATAGGAGTTCAACTCGAGAATCGAGCTGGAGCCTTCCTTTACCGGTACCGTCGGATGAGCGTACAGTTCGCCGAGCAGCTTAGCGAAATTTTCTTGCTCCTCGTCGTCCAAATGCTGCTGGCCGCGGAAGAACAACACTTTGTGTACGAGAAGCGCCTGCTGGATGACTTCTACTTGATCGGCGTCTAAATCGCCAGACAACCGGATCCCTTTCACCTCTGCGCCAATACGGCCTGCCACCGGCGTAATTTCCACCACTTGTTTGCTCTTCGTCAATTCGCTCATCTTCAATTCCTCCCACAATTTTATTTTGGATGCATGATCCAGGGATAGGCCCACCGCCGCTATGTGGCATGTGCGGAAAGTGCGGAATGTGCCGGTACCGGGTGCGATTTATTTCAAAGCTTCCGTGACGAACGTGTCGTTCACAGCGTCTTTGAACGTGAATTTGTTCTTGATGTACTTGTTCTCGTACAGGATGTCGCTAGAAGCCTGCATCGCATCGAGAGCAGTCTGCGTATAAGGCTTTACGATCGGAGTCGTATTACCCAGAATCTGCTTAATCGTATCGACAGGCAGCTTCGTCTGCTCGGCGAAAATGCTCGCCGCCTCTTCCTCGTTCGCCAGCTGGAAATCAACCGCTTGTTTGTACACTTTCAAATATTCAACGACGAGTTCCGGATGCTTCTTGGCGAATGCCGTGCTTGCAATCAAGGAACCCGGCGACAATACCGGTGTGTTCACTTCGATTTTGCGCGCTTTGCCGGTCGTAATGTTCTGCGTGACGTAAGGATCCCACGCGACCCAAGCGTCGAGCTTGCCGCTCTCGAACGCCGCCTGCGCGTCATCCGGCTGCAGATTGATGATGTTAACGTCTTTGATCGTCAGCCCCGCTTCTGGCAGCACTTTGATCAGATAGACGTTCGCGACTGTTCCCTTGGCCAAGCCGATCGATTTGCCCTTCAGATCGGCGAGCGTTTGAATCTTGGAATCTTGGGGTACGAGAATGCTGGACGTTTTCTTGCCTTCGGAACTTAAACCGATAACTTCGAAAGGCAGCTTGTTGGATATGCCGGCAATCGCCGCGCCGTCTCCGAGGAAGGACAAGTCGACCCGCCCTGCGACGAGCGCTTCGAGAAGCGGCGGTCCGCTCGGGAACTTGCTCCATTCGACTTCCGCATTCAGCTTGCTGAACGCTTCCTCATAGAGCCCCTTCGCTCTTGCGATCGTCAGCGGGTTGATCGTCGAGTTAATCGCGATCTGCACCTTCACTTTGTCCCCGCTTGGCGCCGGATCGGACGAGCCTGCCGCCGTCTCCGTTTGCGCAGTTGCCGGAGCGTCTGCCTTTGCCGTCTCTCCGCTTCCTTTCTCTTTATCTCCGCAAGCGGATAAAACAAGCGTCAAAATTGCCGTTAATGCGATTGCAAGTCCTGCACGTTTCCATCTCACCATGATGTTGCCCCCTCTTTATGTGCTGCGAATGAGCTAAGAATGATTCCGCGATGCTTGGTTTCTGCTTCTATCTCTTAGAATGGAATATCGCCGATGATCGACACCCGCTCCGCTACGCGGCGGTTCGGGAAGTAGTCGGACGCCGCATAATGCTGCGTCGCACGGTTGTCCCAGAACGCGATCGAATCTTTCTCCCAATGGAAGCGGACTTGATATTCCGGAATTTTCGCTTGATCGAACAAATATTGCAGCAGCTCCTCGCTCTCTTCCGGCTCCAAGCCGACAATGCGAATCGTGAATGCCGCGTTGACGAACAGCGTCTTGCGTCCCGTCTCCGGATGGATGCGTACGATTGGATGCTCCGCCGCGGGGAATTCGATCTGCTTCTCTGCCAGACGCTCCGGCGTTAAGGCCCGTCCGAACGATGGCGTAAAATCGTGAATCGCCTTCAAGCCGTCGATGCGCTCCTTCACTTCATCCGGAAGGTTGTCGTAGGCTGCCGCCTGATCCGACCACAGCGTATCGCCGCCGAGCGGAGGCACTTCGGACAGACGAAGAACGGAACCGAAAGCCGGATTCACACGCCACGTAACGTCTGTGTGCCAAACGTTCTCCATGCCCGTTACGTTGGCATCCTTCGCGAAGCGCGTCACCTCATCTGTATTGCCTTGCGGAAGGAACGGATGCTTCTCCAGCTCGCCCCACAGCTTCGCGAAGGCGAGATGCTGTTCGCTCGTAATGTTCTGATTGCGGAAGAACAATACTTTGAACTCGAGGAACGCGCGGCGGATTTCCTTTTGAAGCTCCGGGCTTACCGGCTGGCTCAGATCGACGCCTTCGATTTCCGCGCCGATGACCGGACCAAGCGGCTTCACCGTGAACAGCGTGTACGGCTGCTCTTGTGCGCCTTCCGGCAGGCGGTTAAGGATGCGCTTGCCGCCGCGGTTATAACGTTTCGGATAATAACTCCGGGATAGGTAGTCCTGCGATTGCGGTTGTGTTTGCGTTTGAGTTTGTGTTTGGTTCGTCATGGTATACACTCCCTTTAGTTGTGGGCCATTAACTATTTATCTAGTTAACATACCTGTTTAATCGGAATTTGGTTTAAAAAAAAGATTTGCTCCATGACAGCCCGCTTTCCAGCTAGACTGTGATTTCGCAAATCTCTGGCGATCCAGTAGATTTCGATATTTCGATATTTCGGTGTTGCGGTGTTGCGCTTGCTGCCCTGCGGCCTTAACCGTGTCGGCAACCTTGTGGCTAAATCTTAGCAATCCGCGAATCGGATTGTCAACCCTTATTTTCCCGATTTTTCGGACCAGCCACGGTGCTTGAAGCTCCGCTACATCTAATAGTTATATAAAAAAATCCCGCTATATTCCGTCAGATGGGTCCCATGAGCTGTATTGTTCACGTTTTTAATACAAAGTTTTCTTGTCGGAATAATATGTTATTGACAGCCGCGAAATGGCGGTGTTAACATTAACCACATCAACCGGGGCATCCGTAACCGCACCCGGCTATATAGAATCAACCAGACCACTGGAGATTCGACGCACGGAACTGTTGGAGAAGATCGTCTTCCCTTCGGATTGCCGCTGCCTCGAGTCTCTTTTTTGTTGGGAATATAAAAAAGAGAAGGATGTGCAGCCTATGTCAGCAATCTTGAGCATAACGGACGTCAGTAAGACGTTCCATAACGAGACGAGCTCGACCCATGTATTAAGCAGACTGAACTTAACCGTGAACGAGGGCGACTTCGTAACCGTCATCGGACCGAGCGGCTGCGGCAAAAGCACGCTCCTCAAACTTATCGCCGGCCTCGACACCGACTACACGGGAGCCGTCAATATCGAAGGCAAGAAGGTCGAACGGCCTTCTCAGGATAAAGGCTTTATTTTTCAAGAGCACCGCTTGTTTCCGTGGCTGAACGTGGAAGGCAACATCGCCGCCGATCTGCCGCTTCGCAAGCCGGAAGTGCGGAAGCGCGTCGACGAACTGATCCGGCTCGTCAAGCTGGAAGGCTTCGAGAAAGCCTATCCGCGCCAGCTGTCCGGCGGCATGTCCCAGCGGGTCGCCATTGCGCGTGCGCTGCTCCGGAATCCGAAGGTGCTGCTGCTTGACGAGCCTTTCGGCGCGCTTGATGCTTTCACCCGTGCCCATCTGCAGGACGCGCTGCTCGACATCTGGCAGACGAACCGGACGACGATGGTGCTCGTCACGCACGATATCGACGAAGCTGTGTTCTTGTCCAACCGTGTCATCGTGATGGATGCAAGGCCCGGCAGAATTAAAGCGGTAATTCCGGTCGATCTACCTTATCCGCGCAGACGGACCGGGACCGCTTTTCAAGACATCCGCACCCATCTGCTGCGGAGCCTGGAGCACCACGAAAGTGAAGAACCGAGCTACACGATCTAATCCTTCCCTCACACAGGGCTGGAATACGAAAGGACTGGTCCACCATGACGACAACTACCATTGCGGCGCACAGCGAACAGGCCGTTCGTCCGCAAGTACATAAACGCAAGCGCCCCCGGTCTTGGCGGCCGCTGCGAAGAGGAATTATCATCCCCGCGTTGATCATCGCCTTGTGGCAGACGCTCAGCTCGACTGGATCGATTTCCGAAACACTGTACTCCTCCCCTTGGAACATATTTAACGAATATATCGATTTGACTCGTACGGGCGAGCTGCCGCATCATCTGCGCATCAGCGTCGTTCGTGCAGCGTTCGGCTTCCTGCTCGGCGGCAGCCTCGGCCTGCTGACCGGCTTGTTCGTCGGCATGTCCAAGCGGTTCGAGGAGCATGTCAATCCGACGGTCCAAATGCTTCGAACCGTCCCGTTGCTTGCGATTACGCCGCTGTTCATTATGTGGTTCGGCTTCGGCGAGTTGTCCAAAGTGCTGCTCATCTCGCTCGGCGCGTTCTTCCCGCTCTACGTCAATACGTTCCTTGGCGTCCGCAACGTGGACCGGAAGCTGTTCGAGGTCGCTCGCGTGCTCGAATTCAGCCAGCTGCGCCAGCTGGCCCGCCTCGTCCTGCCTGCCTCTCTGCCGAACGTATTGCTTGGCATACGGCTATCGCTCAGCACCTCTTGGCTCTGCTTGGTCGTTGCCGAGCTGCTCGGTGCGGAGAGCGGCGTCGGCTACATGATTCAGGATGCGCGCTCATTCGTGCAGACCGACGTCGTCTTCGTCGGCATTACGATCTTCGCGATCGTCGGCAAGCTTTCCGACTCGATCGTCCGCGTGCTGGAGCAGCGCCTGCTGCGCTGGCAGGACAGCTTTAAGGGATAGCGGCCTTGCATAGCTAAAAAACCGTCCGGAGCAATCGCTCTGGACGGTTTTATTTTTTATTGGACACATATGCGGTTACAGCCTCTTCGCATTATTAAATCGATGGATGCCGAATCCTTTGAAACCGGATGCTAATATTGCTTCTCTAAGCGGATACAGATTCGTTGTGAATCTTAATTCCACACCTCTGCCGATTAATCTCTCTATCAAATTCCCGTATGTATCAACCGCCTTCGGCTCCACGACGCGATGTGAGATATAGTAGCCGGCAGTCTTGTCAAAAAGCTCAAATCCCTCACTATCAAAGTTATATCGATAAATCGTCTGCTGTGAAATTCTTGTATACCAATCGCTTTCAACCGTGACGATCGTATCGGCAGTTGTATGGTTAAAAAAGAGTTCCAAATGCCGATCAGCCGTTGCCTCGTCTCTCCTGCACACGATGCGGGGACAATCTCTTGGGAAGTAGTAGGTAAACTCATGCTCTTCATCTATCGCCCACACAACCGCAGGGAAATCCTGACGGTTGTGTTTCTCTTTCGGTACAAACCGTTTGATACTGTCGTCCTCGCTGAAATGAAATAACACCCGATCACCCCTATTAAATATCTCTATATATTCAACGTGGAAAATCAACTCTCCTACCGCTCGCTCAAAAAGCGCTCAAGCGCGGAACCGTTCATGAACGGTTGGTTTTCCTTGAGCTGCAGTCGCCGCGCGGTACATATTCCGCCCCTATCGCCTAAGTCGTGAACGAAATGTGAAATTAATCACAACCCCTTGTCAAACTGACATCGCTTGGCATATGATAAGAGCAACAAAGGAATTGTGAAATAAATCACAACATCAAACGCACACCCGTCCTCGCCCTCTAGAAGGCTGAACGGTCCAGACAAGATGGCGTGCATTTCATTTACTGTAAGCTAGGTTGTGAATAATTTCACAGTTATAATCGAGGAGGAAACAACAATGAAGATCGCCGTTATCGGATGCACGCACGCAGGAACAGCCGCAGTGACTCAAATGGCCAAGCTTTATCCGGAAGCTCAAATCACGGTTTACGAACGGAATAATAACGTATCGTTCCTGTCGTGCGGCATCGCGCTTCATGTCGGCGGCGTCGTACAGGACGTCGAGAAGCTGTTCTACGCTTCGCCTCAACAGCTTGCGGCAATGGGCGTCAAGATGAACATGTGCCACGACGTGCTCAAAGTCGATACTGAAGCGAAGACGATCCGCGCTCTGAATTTAACGACAGGCGAAGAATTGACCGATACGTTTGATAAAGTCGTCATGACGACCGGCTCGTGGCCGATCGTTCCGAAGCTCGACGGTATGCAGCTCGACAACATCCTCCTCTGCAAAAACTACGGCCATGCGCAGACGATTATCGAGAAAGCGAAGCATGCAGACCGAATTACGGTCATCGGCGCAGGCTACATCGGCATCGAACTGGTCGAAGCGTTCGAGTTGCTCGGCAAGCAAGTCACACTGATTGATAACATGGACCGCATCCTGTTCAAATATCTCGACCGCGAATTTACGGATGCAACGGAGACGGTGCTCCGCGACAAAGGCATCGAGCTTCAGCTCGGCCAGACCGTTACCGGCTTCCGCGGCGTAGATGGACGCGTTGCCGAAGTCGTCACGACAGCAGGCGAATACGAGACCGATCTAGTCGTCCTGTGCATCGGCTTCCGGCCGAATACCGAATTGCTGAAAGGCCAGGTCGACATGCTGCCGAACGGCGCCATCATCGTTGACGAGTACATGCGCACAAGCCATCCTGACGTATTCGCCGCCGGCGACAGCTGCGCCGTATTTTACAACCCGACCCATCGTCACGCCTATATCCCGCTCGCTACGAACGCAGTTAGGATGGGTACGCTTGTCGCACGCAACCTGCTGAAACCGACCGTCCGTTACATGGGTACGCAAGGCACGTCGGGCATCAAAATTTACGATCTCAACATCGCATCGACCGGTATGACCGAACAGGCCGCTCTCGACGCGGGCATGAATGTGAAAACTGTCACATTAGAAGACAACGACCGGCCGGAGTTTATGCCGACGTATGAGAAAGTGCTGCTGAAGGTCGTCTATGAAGCGGAGACTGGCCGAATCGTCGGCGCGCAGGTGCTGTCGAAGGATGATCTCACGCAGGCGATCAACACCATGTCGGTCTGCATCCAGAACGGGATGACGATGAACGAGCTGAGCTTCGTCGACTTCTTCTTCCAGCCGCACTACAACAAGCCTTGGAATCTGCTCAACCAAGCGGGACTTCTGGCGATGTAATCCGCGACCACGATAGCAGCACGAGCAATGAAGCAAGGGCTGTTCTTTACGCCGCACGGCGTAAGGAACAGCCCTTTTGTTGACTAATCGGCAGTTGATACCTTCCACCTAATGTTCTAAATGCCTACCGGCTTGTTTATAATCTGGTCGATAATCCCGTAATCAAGCGCCTCTTCCGCCGTCATAAAATAGTCGCGGTCCATGTCCCTCTCGACCCTCTCAATAGGCTGGCCTGTTCGGTCGGCGGTTATACGGTTCAGCTTCTCGCGCGTCGCAATGATCCGGCGGGCGGAAATCGCGATGTCGCTCGCCTGTCCTTGCGCACCGCCATGCGGCTGGTGAATCATCACCTCGCTGTTCGGAAGCGCAAATCTCTTGCCTTTCGTCCCCGACAACAACAGAATCGCTGCGAACGAAGCTGCCATTCCGGCACAAATCGTATGCACGTCCGGCTTCACGTATTGCATCGTATCGTATATGGCGAATCCGGCCGACGTCGATCCCCCCGGACTGTTGATGTAGAAGTAAATATCCTTCTCCGGCTCCTCAGCGGCCAGGTACAGCAGCTGCGCCGTAATGGAATTGGCGACCTGATCGTCGATCGCCGACCCGAGAAACACAATCCGGTCCTTCAACAGACGTGAATAAATATCGTACGACCGCTCTCCGCGGCTCGATTGTTCTACCACATAAGGTACATAGCTAGTCATTGCCTTCACCTCAAAGGTTAGAATTGGGGAGAGGCATGAAGGCGATGACAGTGTCATACGAGATGATTTGCACGCTCACGTCGCCTGGTGCATCACTTTTTGTGTCACGCCAGACTCACGCGGCCTGCGAGCCCATGCATGAGCGATTAGGCGAGTTACGCCGCTGCAAGAGCAAAGCAACTGCCTCCAGGCATCGCCGCTGAACCATGAACAGCGCGGACGGCATCGTTCGCGCGAATCGGCGCAAGCGCAATACCCTGCACGGCAGGCAGCACATCTGATGCAGTCTCAGCGTTGAGCAGCTGCAGCAGGCCTTGCACGTTCCGGGTGCGGAAGGCTTCCAAGTATGCATAGACGACCGCTTCATCAGCGGTTCTTCTGCCGCCCGCTCCCTTGCCGCCAAACGGCAGACGGCGCCCAGCGCGAGCCGGATCGCCCTCCGCCCTCGCCCGCGAAAGCGTCTCACGCGCACGATGCAGGGCAGCCTTCACTGCCCCTTCCGTCATGGCCAGCAGTGCAGCCGCTTCGGACGAAGTGAACCGCATCGCGTCGACCAGCATCACGATAATCCGCTGCCTAGGCGGGAGCAGCACGACGAGCCGCTCCATTGCATCCTGCAGCGTATCGGCGCTCACTGGCGGGGCATCCGCCCCGATTCTCTCCGCCAGCTCATCGATTCGCTCCGTCCGGTCCTGATGCTGCGCCTTCCTTCTCCGGCAATAATCCGTCCAAGCATTCGCCGCAATCCGGTATAAATACGAGCTAGTGACGGGAGCATCCCATTTACCTCTTAGAACTGCTTCCGATCCTGCCCTCGCATCTGACTCTTTGCCATCGCCGTTCACCCGCTTCAACTGCGTCATCCACACTTTCGTCCAGGTCGTCTGCGCCAAATCTTCGGCATCCCATGCCGATCCCGTCAGCTTGCGGCAGAACCGGAGCAATTGCCGGTCATGCGCCGCATACTGCGATATTGTCTGCTCCCAGCCTCTCTCCTGCTGGTCAGCCGTGTGCACGGCCGCTTTATTCATACCGCACCTCCTGCTCCGCTTCATTGACCTCTCCCCCTGTATAACGAAATTAATCCGCCGATCGATACGGTGCTTTTCACTATTGTATAAAATAACTTCCCGTTACGCGATAACCGCAATTTCATTCCATTCGATAGGACTGCCTAAGAAGGAACAGTCACATTCACCACGATTATATTGAATCAACATATATTGACCCGATATATATCGGTATGATATATTAAATTCACAAATCGTTCCAGACATGGAGGACGAATCACAATGAACAGTCAAGACGTTATACTGGGGCTATTGGCCCGCCAACCCTTATCCGGCTACGAAATTAAGCAAAAGTTCGAAATGCCGCTGTCGTTCTTCTTCGATGCGAGCTTCGGCACGATTTATCCCACGCTCGCGAAGCTTGAGGCGCAAGGGCACATCATGAAAGAGAGCGTCATTCAAGAAGGGCGGCCGAACAAGAACGTCTACTCGCTCACCGATTCCGGACGGGCGCAATTCCAATCGTTCCTGGAATCGCCGATCGAGAGGGACGTATTCCGCTCGGACTTTCTCGTACGGATGTTTTTCAGCGAGTTTCTGGACACCGATACGCAGGCCGATTGGATTCGCGACGAAATTCGTAAAACAGAGGAAGGCGGCTCGCACCTTCAACAAATGCGGCAGCTAGTTACGGAAGATATGTCGCCCGCAAGAACGATCTGCCTGGACATCGGATACGAATTGAACGCAGCCAAGACGAGAACGCTGAAGGACGCGCTGCGAAGAATTACAGACACAACCGAATAACCCCCGCCCGCGCTTGCCAAACAAAGAAGGAGTTGAACCGTTATCATGTCTACGAAACCCGCCAATGTAGGACTGATCGTCCTGTCCATGGCTCTGGGCTTATTGATGGCTTCGCTCGACAATACGATCGTTTCCGCCAGCGTCAATCGAGTGATTGCCGACATCGGAGGCTTCGAACAAATTTCGTGGGTGTTCACCGCCTACATGCTCGCTTCCACCAGCACGATGCTCATTTTCGGCAAGCTGTCTGACCTGTTCGGACGCAAAAGATTTTATCTCATCGGCATTGCCTTATTCCTCATCGGATCCGCCTTATGCGGCATGGCGCAAACGATCGAACAGCTCATCTGGTTCCGCGTCATTCAAGGCATCGGCTCCGGCTCGGTGTTCCCAATCTCGTTCTCCATCATCTTCACCTTGTTCGGCGATCCTAAGCAAGCGGCCAAAATGTCCGGCGTCATGGGCGCTGTGTTCGGCCTGTCTTCCGTCGCCGGTCCGCAGCTCGGCACGCTTCTGTCGGAGCATTTCAGCTGGCGGTGGTGCTTCTATGTCAATTTGCCGATCGGCATCGCCTCGATGCTGGTGTTGATCTTCGCTTTACGAGAGTCTAAGGCCGAGCGCAAGCCCAAAATCGATTACCTCGGCGCATTGCTGCTCATCGTCTCGACCGTCTCTATCCTGCTCGGACTGGAGCTCGGCGGCAAAGACTACGCTTGGAGCTCTGCCCCCATCATCGGCCTGTTCGTTCTAGGAGGGATCGGTGCGGCCGTGTTCCTGCGGGTAGAATCCAGAGCAGAAGAACCGATGCTGCCGCTGACGATATTCCGAAGCCGGCAAGTGCTCGCCACGAGCCTGCTCTGCTTCTGCCAAGGCTTCATTATGTTCTCTGCGATCACGTATCTGCCGCTGTATGCGACCAGCGTTCTAGGTAAAGCGAACTCCAACGGCGTATTGACGCCAATGATGGCTTCGCTGATCGCAGGCGCCATTCTCGCAGGCTTCTTGTCCGCAAAATTCCGCTTCCGCACCATCATGTTCGTCAACATGACGCTTGGCGTCGCCGCTTCCATCTTGCTAATGAATCTGTCGCCTGATATGCCGTATTGGCAGGTTATCGGCATTATGATTTTGCTTGGCCTCGGTGTCGTCGGACCGCTCATGAGCATCGCTCAGAACGCCGTCGCACTCGCCGTCGAGCAGAAATATATCGGCATTTCATCCTCCGTCGTCGGCTTCTGGCGGAACATCGGAGGCGTCATGGGCGCTTCGATTATGGCCGTGCTCGTCAACTCGAGGCTCAAGGATGCTTCGCATGAAGCCATCTCCAAATTCAATATTCAAGGCGACCAAGCTGCCACGCTCGCCAATCCGGAGACGGTCCTTCGCGGCGCCTCCCAGATGCCGGCCGATTTGCTCGCCTTTATGAGAGACAGCATCGGGAACGCTATCAATCACGGCTTTGTATTGTCTTTAATCGTCATGGCGGCCGGGATGCTCATCGCTCTTACCGTCGGAAGCGCACGCAACGAGTTGAAGCCGGCGCAGCAAGAGGAACGTACACCGGTCGTTCATACGACATAACCTGTATCTAGTCTGTTCTCGATCTCAATAGACAGACCAAACAGCCCATCAAGGCATATCGCCTGTCGGGCTGTTTGTCTGTTCTAATATACTGATTATTTACCCATATAATCGATAACGGCCAGCAGCATCGTCACGACTTCGGCGCGCGTTGCTTCGGCATTCGGTTTGAATTTGCCGTCCGCTCCTTGGATAAGCCCCGCATCATAAGCAGCCGCGATATACGGTGCAGCCCATGCCGGGATGTCGCTTGCGTCTTCGAACGGCAGGTCGCTTGCCTTGCCGCCGCCAACCTTCAAGTTCAACGCCCGAACGAGCATGACGGCCATTTCTGTACGAGTAATTTTGTCAGACGGACGGAACGTGCCGTCCGCATACCCGTTCACGATGCCCGCTTCCACCGCTTGCGCGACGAACGGTCTTGCCCACGCCGGAATGCGGCTCCAATCCGCTAATTTCGGTTCGCCTGCAGCTGCCGGCAAACCGAGCGCGCGGCTGAGCATCGCGGCGAATTCGGCGCGCGTCGCCGTACCGCCCGGACGGAACGTATCGTCCGGATAGCCGGTCACGATGCCGAGCTTAATCGCTCGCGATATCGTCTTCGCTGCCCAGTAATCCGCCGGAACGTCGCTGAACGACGCGGCAGGTGCGGAGCCGTCTCCCGAGCCCGTTCCTTCGTTCGTGCCCGAACCTCCTCCCTTACCTGTCGCCGGTTTGTCCGTTGCCGGCTTTTCCGTCCCTGGCGCCGATGTTCCGCCGCTGCCGCTGCCCGTCCCCGGATTGCTGCCTGGGTTCGGATTCGTGTTGGCGCTCACATCCGTAATGCGTCCTTCCGTCGAACGGTTTACTTCGCCGATCGTGTCCAGATATTCACGGAACACTTCATAATCGACGAGGTTCAATTCATATAGACGGCCCGCCGTCTTCGCTTGCTTCATCGAGCGGTAGAAATCGCCGCCGTCCGCCATGAACGAATTCGTCGCCACGATATAATACGCGTCCGGCTTCATATCCGAATAAGTGCCGTCCGCATTCTTGATTTGCACTTTCGTAATCCGCTGACCCGTCTTAACCGTCTGGCCCGTGACCGAATCGACGACTTCGCCTTGCTTCGTCGAGTCGTAGTAGAAGCGCATTCCCGCCACTTGCGGGAACCGGCCTTCGCCCGTCTGTACTCCGCTAACGCCGTTCTCGAGCGCGGCGGCGATTTCGGCGCCAGTCATTTTGAGCGCGGTCAGATTGTTGCCGAACGGCATGACCGTCAGCAATTCGCCAAGCGTAATGTCGCCAGCGTCAATAGATGCGCGGATGCCGCCGCCATTTTGGATAGTGACATAGCCTTGCACGTCCGCAGCCTGAGGCACGAGGCTCTTCACCTTCGCCAGCATGCCGTCCGCCATCAAGTCGCCCAAGTTCGTCTCCTTCTTGCGCACGTTGCCTCGTTCGCCGTCGAGCACCGTCACCGTTTTCCCGATGACCGTCTTCTTCAACTGTTCGAGCGGAGCGGCATACTCCGCCAGCTTGGCAGCAGCCTCCGCATCCGCTGCAATAACGTAATTTCCTGCCGTATCCTTCGCGTCGATTTCGATCAGTTTGCCATTCCATGCCGTCAGCACGCCGTTCGCATCGAACGTCGCGTCAAGCAGGCCTAGATTCGCTGCATATTCGCCGGTCTGAACGATAATCGTCGGCTCACGGTCGGCGTGATGAACGACCGGTGCCGGCAGCTTCGTGTGCGAGTGGCCGCCGACGATGATGTCGATACCGTCCACTTCGTCCGCTAGCTTCTCATCTTCGCTGAATCCGATATGGGACAGCGCGATAATTTTATTGACGCCCTTCGCCTTGAGCGCTGCGACCGCAGCCTCTGCGCTTGATTTGGCGTACTGGAATGCAATCTTATCTCCCGGCGAAGACAACGCTGCTGTGTCCGGTGTCGTCAAGCCGAAGATGCCGATCTTCTCGCCATTCACTTCTTTTATGATGGATGGGTAAATATGACCGCTGCCGGCAGATGTGCCAACAGTTCCACTGAACAGCGGGCTTAAGTCTGGATCGGTACCATAATCGATGTTCGCGCTCACGAACGGGAATTGAGCCCCTTGCACGAACGTCTTCAGCGTTGCCGGCCCTTTATCGAACTCGTGGTTACCGAACGTCATCGCGTCATAGCCGACTTTGTTCATGAACCACAGATCCGCCAACCCGTTGTACTGGTTAAAATACAGCGTCCCCGAGAACACGTCGCCCGCGTCGAGCAGCAGGCTGTTCGCCGTACGTGCCTGCTTGATCGCCGTAACGCGGCGTGCGATGTTGTCCAAATGCGCATGCGTGTCGTTCGTATGCAGAACACGCAGGTCAAACCGGTTCTTGCTGCGTCCCTGCACGTCCAGCTGCGCAAGCAGCGGATCGTGGTCGCTGACGCGGCCGTCCGCCTCTTCGAAGTCGGCGTTGACGTGCACGATCTCAAGCTGCGCAAAGTCCGCAAGCGCCGGGTTAACGAGAATGTGATCCAGCGTCTGCGAATTGCCTTCATAAATGTACGAATAGCGCTCATTCTCCGGCAGCTTGTCCACGAGATTCGTCAGCTGTTTGCCCCCGCCCTTCACGATATCGAGCGTGCGCGAGAATTGAAAATCGTTCAAGTCGCCGAGCACGACGACGTTCACGCTTGGATCGCGGTCTTGCAGTTGCTTCACGAAGCCGTTCACGACAGCCGCTTGCTTCGCGCGCTGCGCCTCCGTGCTGCGTACCGCCGGCTGCACTGCGCCGAATGGCTTCTGATCGCCGCCCTTGGAGTTGAAGTGGTTCGCAATCGCAACCACGCGCTCGCCCCGGAATTCGAACTCCGCCGCCAGAGGCTTGCGGGAAGCGGTGAACGCATCATTGCCCGGATCGATCCGTCCCGGATTGAGCGACAGGCTGCCGTCTTGCCCGACCGCGACCGGCGTTACCGCATCGCCTTTCGGCTTGCCGCTCTTCAGCGTTACGCGGTTGGCTTGATACAAGAAGCCGACGCGAATGTTGCCGCCGCCCTCACCGCCGTCCATATTATTAACCGGCGCAATGTCCGTGTACGAATAGGCCGGACCGCCCTTCGCGGCAATGGCGTCAATCAAAGCTTGGAAGCTTGCGCCTGCATCGACTGTGCCGTCATTCGCCGCTCCGTTGTTGTCCTGAATTTCCATGAGCGCTACGATATCCGGACTATGCAGCTTGTCCGTCACGATGGCTGCAATCTGACTTGCGCGGGCAGGACTGCTTGCCGCAAAATTTTCGACGTTGAACGTCGCGACCGTCAATTTGTCCGCGTCTTGCGGAAGCGTCGCCGCTGCTGGACGAAGCCCTCCGTCGACGACAGCCGGCACCGCGACGGATGGAACAACCTTAAAGCTGCCGCCCGAATACGTCA
Source organism: Paenibacillus kobensis NBRC 15729 (assembly GCF_004000825.1). GTDB lineage: Bacteria > Bacillota > Bacilli > Paenibacillales > Paenibacillaceae > Paenibacillus_T > Paenibacillus_T kobensis. The sequence continues at coordinate 67,165 of NZ_BILZ01000030.1, forward strand.
TAACACCGATGATCGGACCCGAGAACGAGTCGCCCGTCTTAACCGGCTGAGTCGGATTCGTACTGACGAACATCCGCTGAGGGTTCAGTGCGCTCTCGTAGTCAGGCCCGTCCTGCTTCAAAATAACGCCGCCAGCCGGCGTGCGCAGCGGATTCGCCGGGTCGTTGCCGACGATAACCGATACGCCCGTGTCGCTTGCATACGGTCCCGTAATCGTCGCGTTATCGAGCTGGACGCGCATCCATTCCAAGCTTTCGTCGAAATCGATCGCATCCGTCTCCGGGTTGAACGCCGACAGACCGTCGCTGTCGATCGCAGACGGGATGATGCGTCCGCCCTTGCCCAGCTTGACCGGCGCTGGAAGCGGATTTCCGGACGAGACGACCGTGACGGCGCTCGCCATTATTTCCGTCGCCGTCAGCTGCGAAGCGTCCGGTGCGTACTCGTTAACCGTTCCCGACACCGTCACACGGTCGCCCACGCTCACCCCGCTCGACGGACGATAGACGCGAATGGCCTCGGACGTCGCGTTGCTTGCGTCCTCTTGCCCCGGCAGCTCCTGCAGGTAGAAGCTGTTCGTGTTAACGACCGTCGTCACGATGCCTTCGACACCCGTCAAGGGCAGTCCGCTGTACGGCGAGCGGTGTCCCGCGCCTTGAATATCATGGATGCGAAGACCGTCTAGCTGGTCGACCGGTGTATAGGTGAACGTGTATACCGGGCTGACTTTATCGCCTAACACCGCGATGGCTTGGATCGTCGTGTTCACGTTGATGACGATCGGCGCGCCATATACGGTCGATGCCACGGTCGGCGTCGTCCCGTCTATCGTGTAATGAATGGCTGCGCCAGTCTGCGGCGTGCTCAGCCCGACCGAGCCTCCGCGCACGATGCCGCCGGACGGCACGCTCGCTTGCACGGACAGCAGTTCGCGCACGGCATCCGCGGCGCTGCGCGGCAGCAGCTCGAGCCCGTAGCTCGTATGATACGTAAGAACGCCTGTCAACTGCTCGTAAGCGGTGCCCAGGGCGAAGGAGGACAGAGCATTTTTCGCATAAATCGTAAGCTCCTTCCCTTGCGCATCCGACGCATACCACGTTGTGCCGCTGCCTCGCGTTACCGCTACGTTGCGTACGGATACGAGCATGCCTTCGTATCGTCCGCCTTCGCCTTTGCCGCCGCCTGCCGCGGGAGCAAAGTCGCTTCCCGTCAGCACGGTCGGTGCAGGGAGCGCCACGCCGCTGCGCACAACTGTGATCGTTCCGCCGGTGAAGCCAGCCTTGTCCTTCTCGATCTGGACCAGCCCGTTGTAAAGCGTAATCGGACCGAACGCTTCGATCTCATCGCCGACATCGGCGGTTACGCCCGAGCCGCGTACGACGATGCCGCCGGTCGCATCCTGAACATACAAGTTCGCGAAGCCGCCTGATTCCTCTCGGTACGTCACGATGCCCTGAATCCGAACTGGCGTGTTCGCCGGTTGAACCCGGGCCGTTGCAATGTCGGACAGAACAACGGCATCAAGCAGCGTATAGCGGAACGTTGAAATTCCGCTGTCCTGAAGTCCGTCCCGTGCCGCATATGCGCTGATCGTCGTCTCGCCCGTAATCGGGATTGGGCCCGTGTAAGGCACGAATGACGACTTGTCCACGCTGTTCGACAGCGTATAATAGACCGCTGAGCTGACGGTTGGCGAATAGACCGCCGCGCTCACGCTCGGCGAAGACAGCGCCACCAGCGTTCCCGCCGATACGGCGCCGCTAGACGGATTCGCGGTTACAGCTGCCGCCTGAGCAGACGGAACCGACTGAACCTTTTCGAACGAAGACGAGTCTTTGAGCCCCTTTTTGCCGAAATAGGCTGTAAGCGTACCCCCAATAATAAGCTGGGTATGGTATAACGACTTGTTCGTGTTGGGGCCGAATTCTGCACGGAACTGGATCGGAATTTGCACGACCAGCATATTATCCGGATTGGTCTCGCTCGTGTTGTCGGCAATAATGACATTCGTATCCTGCGCGAACTTCGCAGGGTCCAGCGTATAGGCGGAGAATGCACCGCCGCTCGGCACTTGCCCGATGACATATCCTTGGACCTTGGCGGCCGAGCCGTCGTTATTGCGGCTCAGCGCTTCTTGTACCGTGATGGCCGTACCTCCATCCGCTGCGCTTGCTTGTCCCCCAGGCATGGAGCCTGTCCACAGCAATGCAGCCGCGAGCACGCAAGCGATTACGGGCCGCAGCCGATTCATCCATCTCATTTCCGTTCCCTCCATCCATCTTATTCGCTTCTTTAGGGTCGGACATGCAGGTTAGGTACACTATAGGCCAGCTTCCAAAACATTGTAAATAAATTGTTAAGAATACTCTGAAAATTTGTGCCGCCTTACGAATCGGTTATGCAGCATTCCGATATCGAGCCTACCACTCCAAATAACGCGTCCACCCCTCCAGCCATCGTACCGAATGATCGTAATGATTTCGTCAAATAGGCATGAAAATTTTGTAAAATACAGGAAACAGAGAAGAAGATAGTTTCGCCATGTCAAAAAGGCGCCGTCCCGCAGCCGTCTCCAGCCGCGGAACAACACCTTTCGTTCACTCTCCTATCATTTATGAAGCATTACCGTTTACCGCTTTGCGTTGCCTCCATAGAAGAGCAAGTAATTGCTTACCTGAGTCGTCCAGTATGACTCGTCATGCTTGCCGCCCGGCGTAATATGGAACTGATAGGATCTTGCCGTCTTGTTGCTGCGGAATGCTTCGTCCAGCGCCATAATAGCCGGCTTGAAGTTGTCCTGGTCGCCCAGATCCACATAGAGGCTCACATTGTTCAGCTTCTCGCTAGCGGCCAAGCGAATCGGGTCTCTGTCGTTTCTGGCTTGCTCAGTCGGATACATCCAATCGTGCAGCGGCTGCCACATGTCATTGAGGAATACAGCCGGCGAATGGCCGCCGATTTTGCTGAACAGCTTCGTATTGCGCAGGCCGATATGGAGCGCCGCGTAGCCGCCCATGGACGTTCCCCCAATATAACGGCTGTCGCGTGAACGGTTCGACTTGAAATGATCATCGATATAGGTGACGACGTCCTTCGCGACAAAGTCTTCGTACATGCCCTCGTACCATGCTTTCGGATCCGTCTTGTCGCCATACCAGATGCCTGCCTTCTCCGCCGCGTTAATGCCCCAGCTGTTATCGATCTGCGGTGCGACGATAATCATAGGTTCCAGTTTGCCGGCGGCAATCAGCTCGTCTGCTTTGCTGGTTACGTTCAACGTGTTGAACCAGAAGTCCTCGTTATGCGGATAGGCGTGAATGAGATAGAGCACCGGATATTTATCTTTCTTCTCATAGTTCGCCGGCAGATAGACGTTGAGGCGCATATTTTGCTGCAAAGACTCGCTGTAGAATGTCACTTTCATCGTGGACGATGGCGATGGTGACGATGCCTTCTTTCCTTCAGCCATCACGCTTGGCTGAACGACGAATAGCAGAGCTAAAACTACGAATAACGTTTTTCTGAACCTGAACCTTAATTTGAATTTCACGAAAATCCCTCCATTAGATGAACTGGATTAGGCGGAGGCCTCCGCATGCCCAAATTCAGTCTAGCGGTATTATGAAATTCGTTGAATAGAGAATCAGCAACGTTTTGATGCAAATCTGCAATAGATGGCGGCGCACCAGATGAGAACGCCGGATGAGAATATTTGTAATCTGCGCTTATATGCCTCACATTCTGCGCGAACCTGCTATAATGGATACGCTCGCCTTCAAGGCGCATGAAATCCTTGCCCGACCGACTGGACAAGGTAGAGGTTCGCGAACTCCCTCTCTAAAAAACTAACTCTAAAGGAGAATACAACAATGGCAGGAAGACAACACGAGGATATGAGCGATCTGACGCTCCTCGGCAATCAAGGCACGAAGTACCCGTTCGAATACGCACCCGGCGTGCTCGAAACGTTCGACAACAAGCACCCTTACCGGGACTATTTCGTCAAATTCAACTGTCCGGAGTTTACGAGCCTATGCCCAATTACGGGCCAGCCGGACTTCGCGACGATCTATATCAGCTACATTCCCGATGTGAAAATGGTCGAGAGCAAGTCTCTTAAGCTGTACCTGTTCAGCTTCCGCAACCACGGCGATTTCCACGAGGACTGCATGAACATCATCATGAATGATCTGATCGAGCTGATGGATCCCCGCTACATCGAAGTGTGGGGCAAGTTCACGCCGCGCGGCGGCATCTCGATCGATCCGTATTGCAACTACGGCAAGCCGGGTACGAAATTCGAGCAAATGGCGGAACAGCGTCTGCTGCAGCACGACCTGTATCCGGAGAAAGTCGACAACCGGTAGGATAGATTTGCTCCTCGCGCTCCATCAGGTGCGCCGGGCGGCACATTAAGAGTCCCCTCGGGACTCTTATTTCTGTATAAGCGACGTTACTTCAACGTTAAGAGTCTCTGGAAGACACTTATTTGCTCTCCCACGCACCATCAGGTGCGCCGGGCGGCACATTAAGAGTTCCCTCGGGACTCTTATTTCTGTGTATACGACGTTACTCCAACGATAAGAGTCCCTGGAAGACACTTATTTGCTCTACCACGCACCATCAGTTGCGCCGGGCGGCATATTAAGCGTTCCCTCGGGACA
>NZ_BILZ01000031.1 GCF_004000825.1 Paenibacillus kobensis NBRC 15729
GTGAAGTCCCTCAATGTTGTAATTCCATCCACTCCGTCCGCGCGGGCGAACCCCCGGGGTTCTCACCCCCTAGGCCAAATCCACCAATAAACAGAAAACCACGTCCGATGGACGTGGTTTGATTGTTTATTATGGTGGAGCCTAGGGGGATCGAACCCCTGACCTCATCGCTGCCAGCTATGGGCGGCTAGTTTTATGTGTATGTGAGTGGTTGATATGACTGGGTTTTTCGGTATTTGAGTACGATACGTATGTGGTTTGACCACATTTTTGGATAAGTTCGTGGTCAAACATGTGGTCAAGCGTGGTCAGCGTCTTATTTCGTCCACAGCTTGCGTTTGTACAACCTTAAACGGTGCTTCAATGTTGTATCGTGTTTCCGTGATTATCCACAATCGCGGGAACACTTTTTTTTCGTCCGGCTGCCACGCTTCGAACTTCCACTCTTCCGAATGAAAATACTGCTCATACCGTTGCAGTTTATCTCGCATCATCTTATCACTGTACACAGATCGTTGTATCTCGACATAAAACGGGGTGCGTTGCCATATCATGAACACGTCTGGTTCGGGGTTTCCTTTACCATACTTCGGCTCGACCACAAAGATTCGCGGTTCTTCGACTTTCGCTACCTGCTTATAGAAGTCCACGATCTCGAGAAAATGGCCCAGTTTTGCACTGTCCTTCTTAATCGAGCTTGGCGACGGGAAGTAAATGTACTGTCGGCGCTCCTTCGACACCTCAATATGACCGTCCCGCCGCAGCCGCTTAAGCACCATATTAGCCTGTGTGGTCGGGTGCTTGACGCCGCCGAAGTGGAGCTCCGCGACGTCATCCCGTGTCATGGCTCTAAACCGCGTCAGGTCCTTTACAATGGCTTTGTCTCTCTCGTTCATCTAAAGCACTCCCCAAAAGGCCTCTTCTTCCTCAATGACTTCATACTCCACGTCAATCACATCGCCCTTTGACCACGTACGCTTTGTGGTCACTTCTTTATGTGGCGCCAGCAGCCTCTTTGCCTCTTTCAATTCCAGGTACGGCATCTGAATCATCCTCAATTCCTCGCCCTTCATATACATGCGTCCGCGCTGGCTTAAACGAATATCTGCAGCTTCCCCGGATCCTAAAGCAATTCGAGAGTTGATCTCGTCGGACTGTCGGAACGCCATCCGTACAGTTAGGTTGTTCTTCAATGCTCCGTCTAAAATCTTCGAGTCCGGGCGCTGCATGGAGAGGATGAGGAAGACGCCAAGCGCACGACCGATGGAGCTGATGTCCTCGATCATCGCCATGATTTCTTTCTCTTTGCGCAACAAAGACACCTCATCGATTGCAAGCACGATGTATTTTGGCGGGTTCGGTAGGTCGTCGATATGCGATTCCTCTGCTTTGTCCAGCAGATCACCGCGGCGCTTCATCTCCTTATCGATCTTCTGTAGCACGACGGCCAGATCATTCGGCTTTACGACGACTTCTTTTGCTACACCACGAAATAGGTGAAACTCCGACCGTTTAAGGTCCGCACAATATAGCTCGATATTGTCGCCGTGTGTCTCAATCAATGTGGTCAGTATGGCGCGGATCGCCACCGACTTACCAGATCCGGTCTCGCCACTTATAAGAAGATGAGGTTGGTTAACCATGTCATACGACTCCCACCCCTTACGGGACTTGCCAGCGACCACAGGAAGCCTCATGCCTTGAATTGATGGGACAACGTCCTTTGGGTTATAGTCAAACTGTTTCATATCCGACGGGTAGATGATTAACGTGAACCGGGAACAATCCTCACTAAGATCGAGATGCGGTCCGAAGCCTTGTTTGAATAACCACAGACTGTTAAAGATAACTTTCGGGTCCATCCCCTTCGGGAGATTGAAGTTTACCTGCATATATTCCGTAGTACAAGCAATCCTAGAGATGCGCGGGTAAATAAGCCGGTCGTCTTTTCCCTTACCGCGTTTTACACGGACAAATATTTGCCCAGCCTTAAACAGATGCATAAGTTTCCTACGCGTGACAGTTTCCGGCAACCCCTGATAACACACAAACGCACCCGCGAACGCAGCTGCCGCCACCCCTCCGCTCACTGCCACAACACTAATCATGATGCAGGCCCCTTTAGACACATATAATGTTTTGATTTTAAGAAGCGGCGAATAACTTCGGATAATCGTTGTACTACAAATGCATTAAAACAATGGTCATTACATTTGTCACTGCATTATCTAAAGACTGACACAATGGTCGATGCCAAGCCTCCGCATACCTTTGCATCAAATAAATAAGCTGCATATATACCGATGGCTAGGGCGACGCCCACCAAGCTGACTCCGGCCAAGTCGATGATGTAGACCTTCATACGCCGAACACCCCGAACCGTGCGGCTACGTAATGTACTCCGCCCCACCAGAAGTTCCATGCCACATACCCGGCTGCGATGTACCCTATGATTTTGATGAATACGACTTTATCGCCATGTCCGAACTGTTCCATTACATGCTCGATAAGCTTGCTCGTTAAAGCGATCCCGGCCACCGTGAATAAGGCGCTCATGCGATCCCCTCCTGTAACTCAAATGACTCAAGCAGGCCCAGCCAGTTTCCGAAGCACTCTAACTCGTCGTCGTGCCGATAGACTTCGTGATGCGTGATGCCGTTGCCGTAGAAATAGTAGCTGCTAATGTCGCTGCCATGCCGGCTGTAAATGCAAATGACGCCGCAATCGTTGACAATCAACAACTTGCCGATTTTAACGTGATGCATATTTCGTCGCCTCCTGTCGGGTTGTTGATACCAATGTATCGAGTGGCGTTTGTCCGTTATTCCAACTTTCGTTTACAAACTATGGGGATAAATTTTGAGAGAGTTGTCCATGATAGGGCTAGGAGGGATTCCTATGTACCCATCATGGCAGAAAGAACGTTCGAGGCTTGGAAAGTGGTTGGACCTTCATGGGCGGTCGCAGGAGTGGCTTGCAGAGGTAACGGGGATTAGTAACAATTCAATCTCTGACCTATGTAGCGGAGTGACTTCAAACCCGAGGAGTGCAACGCGGGCTAAAATAATAAAAGCACTTAGTCAGATCGATCCCGACGTAAGTGCTTCTGATTTTTGGTAGTCATTCTGCTGCAATGATATCCGTGAATTTGATCCACTCGCCAGCAATACGGATACGCGATTGATCTACGCGCTCCACAACGCCCGTTTCAGAGCGTTCGTTAAACGGGTCATATATTTGAATTGTAACTTCTGTCTGGTCCATGAACGACTTGCTGACGGCTGCAGCGATGGCCTCGGCCTCGTCAAAGTCGATGTTCGGACGGATGCGCCGGCGTTCCTCTTTTCGCATTTCGACTAACGCTTTCTTATGTTCAGGGAGCATCATGCGGGACGATTCCCAAAACCCGTTACCGGTTAACTTTTTACTCATGCGGTCACCTCGTTTAGAACGTATGTTCTTATTAAAGCACAAAAAAAGAGGGGCTACAAGAGCCCCCGTTGCTTCATGACGTCCGCGATCAACAACAGCTTGCGGACGGCCTCGTTCTGGAACTTGCCGCCCTGCGCCTCTTGGTAAAGCCACAACACGCGCTCTGCGATATCCTTCGGTGTATTGTATCCTGTGATCTCCGCAAGCCACATCAGTTTAATTTCAGCAGCTACACTCCATCTTGGATCGTTGTAATGGTCATAAAGTGCTTGCACCCTTTCAGCAGCAGCGTATGCCTGTATACGCGTGGCGGAAAGTGTTTGCTCATACTGTTGCTGCTCCTCGATGTGCAGTGCCAATTCGGCTACTTCTGCCCGTATGAGGTTGATATCAGTACAAGGGCATGATGTAGCTGACACCTCGTTATGAGCCTTGATTTTGATGTTCGGCCAGATGCTTTTTACGAGCAGAATGCCTGCGTACAGCATTTGACGCTCTACGGTGGTCATAGAGCGCTTTGACAGGTCACCACGGATGGAAATGCCTATGCTGTTATGATTGGCCCCACGCGCGTGTGTTGTGTACGCTAAAAGGTCGTTTGTCTGCACTAACCGGTTGCCGTCGACGCACAAGCTGTAGGCGATCCCCGGCCAGTCGTGGGCGGTTATGTGATACTTAGCTTGATTGGCAAGTGGAGCTTCTGACGCCATATGATGGACGATTAGGTTCTCTACTTCGTCAAATTTGCGCCGGCCCCATGTTTTAGTGGGGTGCTTCGGCAGTTGATCCGTAATATCCTCGATAGGCGGCACGTCATACGGAAGCCCGAATTTCATCGTCAAGCCCCGTAAAGTCTTCGGTGTCTGTTGGCTGATTGATGTTGATTGCGACATTGGTCGTCACTCCTTTCGCTTTAGACTCCCAAACGTCTTTGATTCCTTTGCCGGTTATAAAGGTCATTGCTATACCGGCGATCCATAGGATATCTTCTGTTCCCAGGTCAATCCCCATGTACTGGGTAAAGCCGATCAGTACACAGGAGATGATTAGCGTAGCGAACTTTGTTTTGCTCCATTTGACCAGTTCGCCATTCTTGTGCTTCTGGATGTCAACGAGCAACTGCGCGAAAATGAAGTTTACCGAGACGGCGATTGATGCGCCGAGTTCTACCTCATCCAAGTTCCAGCCGAACCGTTTGTTGACGGCTATAGCGAACATCGTGAATACCGCCGTGATGAACTTCGGATCAAGAAACTTTGACACTTTGACCACTCTCCTTATTCCCCGGCGGCATGCCTCCGGTAACAATAAAAACGGCCTCCTGAAGTTCAGGAGAGCCGTTCTGCATGATTTCTTCGTATTTGTATTCGGCCGGTCCGGTGTACCATAGCTTTTCCTCTACCTCCGGCCCGTTCAACTCTCGGATTTGACTCGACATTTGAGAGTTCACAGCGCAGGACTGTGGGCTCATTTCAATTGATCCCATAGCGCACCTCCAAAACAAAAAGAGCCGTGGGATGCTTTCCCAACGACTCTTTTCGATATAATATTACAACAATTGTACATATTTGTAAACTAATTATCCGAATTATATTGCTGTTCTTCCGTATAATCGACGCTTCTGCCTCCCCCATATCCACCAGTTGTAAGAAGGTATAGGGTTATCAAGATAACTACTAGGATAATCAATCTTTCGCCTGTCTTTTGACTCATCGCACCGCCTACTTTCCTAATCCTTTTGCGGCTACCTCATTCATCTGCGCGTCTAGAATGTCGAGTTTGGCACGTTTTTCAGCGCCACTCATTGCCTCATCCTTCTGAATGGCTTTGTATTGCTTATTTAGAGCAGATACGATCTTTTCCGCCGCTTTCATTCGGAGATAGTCAGGATCATTAAACGGCCGTTCATTCAAGTCGGCAGAAGCTTTCTTGGCACTAAGTCTTCCCCATAATTTATAGAATTCGTCTCGAACTTGACCACCTCCTGCTGTATTGACGAAAAAGGACTTGGCGAATGCTTGCTCTTGCCATTCTTTCGCTGGTCGGGTCGGGCCTTGTTTCCCTCTTATACCATTGATAGCAGCGTCAATACCCGACACGGCATATTGGCCAAGCCCCGCCGTATAGCCTTTGATAGTATTATCTATGATTTTCGGGCTGGCAAAATTCGACTCTTTCAATGGAGAATGACTAAGAATATTCCCGATTCCTTTTGCTGTCTCGCTGGTATAGATGCCGAACTGGTCTTTCTTCTCGAATCGTTGCTCGCCTTGGTTAACGATCGGCGCATTCCGGAAGAATGAGTGATTAGTAATTGCCTCTAGCAGCGGTGTTAATGCTGTCATCATTACAGGCGGAGTAAAAGTCGATAGCAAGGTCCGGCCGTAATTGTTGAAAGCCTCTGGATCGTTCTTATCCAACCATTCCATTACGCGCTCTGCTCCTGTAGAAAAGAGCATGCCCGCCTCGAACGGTTTCGGGATCCGGGCAAACACGCCTGCACCAGGAATACCGACAATGAAAAAATTATCCTTCTGCCATTGCGGTATGTTATCGTACTCTGCTTTCATGTCGTCAGGAAGATTCTTATTCCAGTAGTATAGACCGATTGCCGGAACTACCAGCGTCGCCGTTGCTCTCGTCAAGAAAGATGTTTTGTTTTCCATGAATGAACGCGCCATTTTGTCCGTTCCTTGCAGCGCTGCATTCAAGAACGCTACTGCTCGGTTTGCCTGCCGGATCGCCGTGCCGGCTCGATTAAAGTCCATCAAATCGCGCGCGGTATATGCAGCTTCTTCAAGGCTACCAGTCTTCCGTAGTGTCTTATTGAAGGCACCAACTTTGGTTGATAACTCTGATACCTCCGCAGCTTTCCGCAAGCCTCCTATGACCGTCTTAGCGGGCGTATAACCTGAAAGCATCTTAGCCAGCTCTTTAGGACTTGTGACGATGTTTAGAGCCTTATCTTTCAACGACCTCTTGAACACGGCTTCCATCGCCTCGCGGCTCGCATCCCGGTCCAACGACATTACAGTGCTCATTGCACCGCCACTCGAAAGGAATTGGTCGAACGTCTTCGTTTTCCCTAATACATGGAACATTCCTTTTGCGAAGTCCACCGGATTAAATCCGTACTTCGTGCTGTTGATCGTCGCTCCCAAGATATCGCGGAATGCGTTTCGTATCGTGAATTCTGGCGTCAGCACAGCACCCGCGCGCAGCATTGAAGCAGCTCCGCCTAGGAACTTGATGAGTGAGTTTGTGGATTCCGCATCTAATGACAGCATTGCGTTGTATAGGTCGGCATCCCTCACCTTATAGGATTGCCGTACGCCATTCTCGTAAACGCTCACCACATGCTCCGCTACGGATGATCCGCCTTTTCCAAGTGACTCCACCCAGCGGCCGGCACCTTCAACCTTCGATAGCTCCGCCAGTTGCAGACCCACTTTATTCTTCGCCGCGGCATTCATAACTAGCATTGTGTTTTTGACGATCGATTCAATTGGGTTGATAATGGTCCGCGTCGAACCTTCTTCCGACATAGACTTAATCGGGTTCGAGATATTCGCGAAGCCCTTCGAAGCGCCAAATCCACCATTTTTGAATCCGGCGATTGCGTCATCATCGAAATACCGCATGAACGGAACATAGTTCGGATACTTGCTTCGCATCGCTTGAACAGACTGTCTTGAAAGAATCTGCGCATCCACAAGAATATCCTGCAGATGATGGTTGAACTTGATGATTCCTTGTTGGACCGCCTGCATTTCAGGGGTGTCAAGTTTGCGCAGCACTGCTTGGATCTGGTCATCGTCAAACGGAACTTGTTTGCCCATCGCTTTCAGATCGACAGCATGCTTAACTGCTAAATACGTCGATAGGTCAGTTTCGCTAACACCTAACTTTTCTATTGGCGCTACGATCTGACGAAGCCCCTCGCTGACCTTATTGCCTTTCGCGTCATAAATCCCCCGGGTAATCGCAAGTTTCGCACGTTCTCCAATACCACGACTTAACCGCGCCATTTTATATATCGAGTCATTCCCGACGCCAACTTTCTTTTTGAGCGCCACTTCAACCAATTTCAATGGATTGAGATCGTCTAAGAACTTTGTGTAGGTACGCTCCCAACTGAAAGGCTGTTTGCCTTTGGAACTATCGAAGTCGAGAAGCCCCTTTGCTTGATTGTAATAGCCTTGTGTGATCCAAGTATCGACGTCACCGGCGGATGCTTCTAATCCTTTCATGGTCTTGGCGTCGAGTCGACCATCGAAAAACTCGGTAAACTTCGGCGCAAGTCTCTTGGCTGTATTCGGATCCGTGAGACGGAGGCGAACATATTCCGCAACGCCTTCCTCCGGGATTTGATTAGGTTGATATGCAGCAAGATTAAGCGTTCTGTTGTTTCTCGCAACAGCAGCCAACTCTTGATGGAATTGAGGATCGTCCTTTAATTTGAATCGTTTATCCAAGTTGTGCCCGACTTCATGAGCAATGACTTGAAGGTCTTCCGCCATTCGTGTGCGAACGACTTCCGGCTGAACTTTAAATTGACCAAGCACTGCGCGTCCGCCAGATAATCTGCCCGTATCAATAACTACCCCCAGATTTTTCCGAAGATTTGAAACCACTTTATTACGGTTGATGGTTCTTTCATTCTGCGTCCTTGCATTTCTGAATGCTATGCTGTTTCCGGCATAGTTCTGAGCTCCTGCGGCAACTTCACTTTCCGCACTTGAAGTCGCCTGAGAAAGACGCGATGCTGCACCAACCCTTAATGATGATTCGGCTTGCGCTCCGATCCCTTTCGCCCTTGCAGGAACTGTAACCGGACTTTCCGGGATACCCGTTTGGCCAAAACTCGGGTATCGATCGAGCGTCGATTTAACTGGCATTGGCGCTCCCGCCACTTCGCGCCACGCCTGGTTTTGTTTTGCTTTCTGCACCAATCCCGGTTGTACGCGGTCTGGACGAGTCGGATATGCGCGTTGGATTAACTCGTCAAGACTAACTCCGTCACGGCCGGCCATTGAAGCCCACATTTGTTCGACTTCAATATCCTCTCGTCCCGGTGTAAAGCCTCCATCGCGTTCTCGTTGTTGCGCCTTGCTCATTAAATCCTCAAACTGGTCTCGGAACGGATTAGATTGTCGTTGAATGCGAGCAGTCGTAGGTGGTGCAACATCAGGTGATGGCAACCCTAGCGGTGGTGCTTCTGGAGTGATAACGTCGGGCGTTTGTGCTTTGTTGGCGCCACGCAATCTGGCTGCATCCTCACGGCCCATAGGAAGCGCAAGAACTTCTTCCGATACACCATTGCGTTTGAACAAGCGGTTGAACGCTGATTTAAGTCCTCTGCCAAGTAGATTTAAACCAACATCGCCAGCACCACCAAGGGCAGTATCTAAACCCACATCTACTGATCGTTCAGCAAGCGATTGATTGTTTCTTCCGGTAAGGACTTCACTAGTTTCACGACCGGTGCCGAAGATAGCCCCGCCAAGCGCTCCGCGTAACGCGATTTTTCCAAGTTGCTTAGCCGCTGGTTTGACCACCATACCAGCAAGTCGCCAAGCGCCCGAACCCGGAGCAACGTAACCGGCAAATTGCCCCACCTTGCCCGCTGTAGTCTGCGTAGCCCCATCCGCCCACTCTTCGTTCCCGGCAATGCGGTCCATGTATGAAGATAGTCCAAGTGTTGCGGCATCTCCAAAACCACGTACAGCGTTATCGATCCGATCATCAATCTTCGTTCCCGGTATGTTAATTGGAATACGTTCATATAGCTGCTTGCCTACGGGTTCTATGGGTTTCGACTCTTTATCGATGCCAGGCAACCAGCTAAGATTCTCCTTGAAAAAGCCACCTACGCTATCAGCTACGCCTGACATTGCTTTTGATATAGGCGATTGTTCTGCCATTCGTTGACGTTCTAGTCTTGGCGCTGCAGCGGCTTGTTGTAGTCTGTGGCCTATATCAGCCGCTGTCGGCCTTGCTTGAATGACTGATACCGGCGCTGGCTTACTCAATTTATCTCTGATGCCATATATGGTTTGGGTTGCCGATAACGGAGACGTTACAGTAATTGCCGGCGGTTTTGGCCTTGTGTCAGGAATAAGACCAAGGTCCATGCGACGACTTTCATAAAAAGAAGAAGAGGAAGCCTTATCGGCCTCCTCCCGTTTTGCCGTAGTTGTACCTACGCCTAATTCTTTTCTTCTGCGCTCATAATATGAGTCTCCCACGGGCGTCAACCTCCCCATTTAAGTCCGTAGCGTTGATACAACCTTTTCGTTTCTGCTTCTGGTAGATCAAGCGAGAAGATGTAGTCTGCCAAACCTTCAGGATTAGTAACCGAGTATCTACCCGTAGATTGTCCCATTGCGTTCACTTCTTTCTGGACAAATAGCGAGTTGTCGATGTCTTTGTAAGCATCCTCATAAGTCGCAGCCTTTTCTTTCTGTTGTTGTCCGTACGGCGTTCCCTGTTGCACTCCATACGATTCAAGTCCTGTCGGCGCTACTCCGGTAGCCTGCCATATATCCATGAGTCTGCCGTACGAAGCGTTTGAATCAGCGCGTTTGTTGTCCGTTTGTGAATTCTTCTTGCTAAGGTTGTAACTTGCCCATTGGCGTGAATTATCGTCCTTCGCTAATCCATAGTTCCGGTCAGACTCGAGAACGCCTCGATTGTAATTCCGATCACTCTCTAACACACCACGGTCATAGTTCCGATCTGATTCAAGGACCCCTCGGTCATAATTACGATCAGATTCAAGAACACCGCGATTATAATTCCGATCTGATTCCAATACACCACGATCAAACTGTTTCGTCTGCATGCCTTGATTAAACGTTTGATCCTTGGTAGCAAAATCGTTCGACCATTGTTGCTGCTGGTCCGCCTGCCGATCGTTGCTGACACCGAGGATATTCGAGAGCAGTGACGCCGTGTCTGATTGTTTATCTCGGTATGCGTTGTATCGGTTGGATTCGGAGTCTTGGAACCGCGTATATGCCTGCTGGAACAACTGCGGCAGCAGATTAGCCGTAACATCGCCGTAAGCGTCCTGCTGAATCTGTCCCAACCGGTCCGAAGTGATAGTGCTGTCCAATATACCGCGTCGCGCGAGGTCAGCCATGGCGTTTCCGCTGGCCTGTCCTGCATTCGCTTGTGCACGCTGTAGAGCCGCCTGATAGACCGGATCGGAGTTCGGGTCATATGAGAATGTACTCGGCTTATACGTGCCTATATCGCTCTCTATGGCCTTTAGGAGTGAGTCTATCTTGCTGTTGGTCTGGCTTGTCTGCTGGCGCGTCTGATAGCCCTGTAGGGCGCTGTCGAGTGCTGCCTTAGTGGCGTAGGACGTACCGCCTTGTACCGTCGCCGGAGTGATAAATGATTGCCCGCCGACTGTCACAGAATTATTGGCTTTGTCATAGCCGATCTGATCGTTGCCGATGCCATTGTTCAGCAGATATTGCCGGATTGCTGACTGCCCATCTGGTGCCGGCTTAGGTGTTGGGGTTGCTGTTGGCTTCGGAGTCACCAATGAGGTTGGCGTCGCCTTTGGTAAGCCTGCCGCCGCCGCAATGCCCGCACCTACCCCAAGGCCCGCGGTCGTCGGTAAGAGGGGGTTCTTTTTCAACGTATTAGCTATCATGTGCCCACCTCCACGGCTGCAACAGCGTTATAGGCTAACTCCAATTCATCCATGCGTTGTTGAGCAAGTTCGGCTTCACGCGTCTTACCTGCTGCCGCTGCCGCCGCCTTGGTCAACTGCATGTCATAATACTGCGCCTGTAGGCTCTTAAGCCGCTGTGCTTTAACCTGTTGTTTTGTTGCTACGTCCAAATCATTGATCATGTTTATGCTCCTTCCAAGGCGGTCACACGCGCCGATAAACTATTGATTTGCGTTTGCAGAGCGTTATTGATGCCCCATACAAAGCTCGTTGTTGCGTAATCGGATAGTCCCGATTCTAATGCGGCTATCCTCGATCCGTGGTCATCGCTCACGACTTGGAGCTCACCAAATAGGTGTGCCAAGCTCGTACCCGTGAAGTCAATTACCCGGCTAAACTCGTTTATGTTGATGTAGGATGAATAGAAATTTACGCCCGGAACGGAAATGTTGAACGGGCCGCCGGAGTACAGCGCAAATCCAGTCCAGTCAAAATAGAACTGTGCCCACGAACTACCGTCGACAAAGGCGAGATACGGCGTCAACGTTTCGCTTAGATCGTAGGACATAGCCCCCATTGTGATATATTGCGAAGGTGATTGGTAAGCGCCAAATAAGTCGTTTTCGGGGTCGATCATTACTCGCGGGTATGAACCCTCCCGACTCTGAATCGTCCACCCTGTCGCTACCCCTTTACCGCTGTTGTGGACGCGCCACGGGGCTATCTCCGGTGTTGTGTCGCCAGCCCAGAAGCGTACATCATCCAATCCGCTGTAAGCCCCTGACATGCCTACATCGCCGTCCATAGAGGTTAGACGATCATTATCGACTATCCACCTGCCTATCTCTGTGATGTTCTTGCTGTTGATGTTCCGGCTAAGGTGTTCGACGGTCTTTTGAAGCGACACAACCATATCCGCGAGTTCTTCCGGCGACTCCTTGCCTGTCGGCCGACTGAATGATATTGCTCCCATATGCCCTCCTATACGACCGGAAAGTTCCGTTCATCCATCGAGATTTCACGGACTGTCACTTGACCGGTCCACGTAAGTTTGAACCGCAGCGTATTGCTTTGTGCCACTTGGAACGGGTTCACGCATATCCGATTGTTTATTGCCTGTGACGCGCTCAAATCGCTTACTAGAGTCCATGATTCTCCGGACGGCTCTTTGCTAAGGTAGACTTGTAGCGTCGATCCTACAGGCTTCTCGACCGTCACCCATAGGCGCGGCCAGCGTATGCGTTGGCTCATCGACTCAACTGTGAATGTTTTGGAAATTACCTCGCAGGAGATTGCCACCCCGTTATCTGTCGTCCCACCCATCTGCAGCACACGACCTTGCGCATCGGCCATGTACAGCGTCTCGCCCATCTTGACAATGTGCGTGGGTTGGAGATCGTTCCAAACGTCCCACTGGTCAATTTGACTATCCCATACAAGCACGGTGTCAACAGTCGATCCCATAGGCAGTGCAACGTAAAGGTAGCGTCCATCAGAGCCAGCACAGCACTGTTGTTTGAGCGCTTTGTTCATGTTGTCGATGTACCATTGGACCGGCTGCGAGAATTTCTTACGAGGGCGTACGCCTCCGCTGTATTCGTATATGCCTGTCTCATCTACGAAATAGAGGACAGATTCAAGATTGGTCATTGCCTTGTTGTTAAGAGCTCCAAAATCTTCGGCGATGGCGTTCGATAGATCAAACGAGTTTCTGTCTGTGCCGTATAATTCATAGGATGATGAAGGGAAAAATACGCTAAGATGACCGGTTCCTGCTCGTAATCCAATGATGTCTTCGCCCCTGTATGTCTCTTTTCCGATCGTCCCCGGAGAGCTGTCATTCGGCCTTCCTGTCAACGTCCACTCTTCTGCTAAATTGATACCGGTATAGTGGATTCGATTACCCACCGCGCAATACAAACGATTGTCGTGCTCGTTGATATAGTTTGCACCTGCCGGAGCGTTTGCCAGCAATTGAACAATGCTGCCGTCGAACCGTTGTACCGGATCGACTCCGTTCGTGCCGATAAGGTTCGTCTCCCCGAAGCCGCCTTTGAAGTTAACGAAGCTCCAATCTGCAGACGTGTTCAGCCCGGATTTCATCGTAATCCAGTCCGTACCGTCCCATCGCCGCCATGTACCGTCCGCAAATACAGCATGCAGGGTCTGCCCCTTCCACGATGCTAGCCCAAGCACTCTACCTGGTACCGATCCCCCAAGCACAGTAAACCCCGGCCTAGTGGTAGCAGCCGGGGCTTTAGAGGAGTGTAGGTTTTTCGAGTGAGCGAACTGTGTCTCCGGGATGAAGTACGGGTCGTTCTTGTTTGTGCCGTTGAACACGCGAATTACACGGTCCGGGGCGCGTTGTGATCGTACTTTAGGCCAATATTGCACAAGATCACCTCTTGTCTACTATAAATCGACATACTTCTCAATCATCATCTGCTATTATTTTCCTCAATTCGGAAGAAAGGAGGGTACATATGATTATTCAAATCACTGATTCGAAATTTGTTGATAGTGTGGTAGAAGTTGACGGAAACTCTTATGTTAACTGCACCTTTACGAACTGCACTTTCGTCACGGCAACCGGAAATTATTCATTTGACAAATGCAGTTTTAATGGTGGTTCGCTTCAGCCGGTTTCAGGAAGTAACGCTGAAGCTGTTGTAAGTTTGTTCGTCGGTTTGCACGGTCGCTAAAACATTACCCATACCAGAGGGCTTATCGAGAGCCCTCTGGTGTGAATGTGCAACCGATAAGTCT
The DNA here is from genome assembly GCF_004000825.1 of Paenibacillus kobensis NBRC 15729. GTDB lineage: Bacteria > Bacillota > Bacilli > Paenibacillales > Paenibacillaceae > Paenibacillus_T > Paenibacillus_T kobensis. The sequence goes on from NZ_BILZ01000031.1 coordinate 13,886, forward strand.
TTCAGCAACAGTATTGTTTCGATTAGTGCAGTTTACGAATACACAATCCACGATTCGTTTCATGATTGTCCTCCTCCTTCTCCATAAATGGTTATCTGATCCACGATGTACCACAAGTCAATCTCTCGATACTCATTTGCCGGCTTACCCGGCGCGAATGCTGGTGACTCGGACATAAGCAGCGTGTAATAATCACCATCTATCAGTACATAGTCCACCTTTGCCACTTCGCCGTTCGACGTACGATAAGCAATGGTAAGTTCGACGCGCTGCAGCACCTTGTTTTCTGCGATGGTCTGAATCTCTTCTGTCTCGATATCCTTGGTCACTTCCGTCATCTCTTTGACTTGAACCGTCTTATTCGAATCGCGCACTCTACCACCCCCTTAATGCATGTTCATTATGATCCATACCCGACATGTCGCAAGCGATACCGCGTTCGTTGTGTTAGACTTAGCCGATAGATTCATCCCAACGATCCGCAATCGTGTCGGTATAAGCGGAGCAATCTCTTCGATCGTAAGCCAGTTGGCTACCAACGCACCGGATAGCGCCTTTTCGATGTACGCCGAAGTGCCATCATCGTAAATCGCCTCCACCTTGTATGTGACCGTTTCAGAAGCGAACGTGCCCCATAGTTGGATATGAGGGATCATGGCGTACTGCCACTTGTTCGGAATGGCCGTAACGGCTCCGTAGGTGTTATTGACACCGCACGGAATGTTGATGAGCTGGTTGTAACAACCGGGCGCGGCTGATGTGAATTGCTCGGACGGGTAGTTAACAAACTGCAGTTGGGGCAGTGAGTACTCATATTTTTTTGTAACTGTCCCGATGTAGGTTGGTTTTTCGATTACGTTTCCTGCACCGTTGATATAGTGCGCGACTCCTGTGATGGTGTTGAACGTGTTGTGCTCGAAGAAGCCGCTTGAGCCCATAGAGATACATTTATCAGCGATCGTAAAGTCACAGTGAGTTACCTTTGCGTAGTCACCTGCTTTGATAACGTAGTCGCCAAGGTTCATTTTGTAGAACGAGCAATGATTAACGCGTAAGCGTGTTTTAGCTTGAATAAACGGAGTTCCACAGTTTACTGCGCTGAGGTGGCTGATTTCGATCGGAAGTACTGAGTCGCCGCCCGGAACATTAGTTGCATTGGCTGTTAAAAAGTTCTTGATGTTTATTACGCTGCCGCCATTGACCTTAAAGTCGTAGGTTGAGACACCGACCACATCGAATATCCACCTCTTATTCTGCCCGCCAGAAAAATAGGTGAAGTGATTGAATGTAACGCCGCGGGTATCCGCTGTTGGTCCGCCAATTGTGAAACTCGGCTTTGTCTCATCGAGGACAGCATTAATGTTGCCTGCCGAAAGCGTAACCCCAGTGCAATGACGGATAACCGACGGGGAGTTTTCGATCTTCAGTTCTTGAATCTGAATTTCCCGTAGCAGCTTATTAACGTTCTTGGTGCCGTCAATTTGAAGTCCGCCCGGACAATTTTCGATCCGAATTTGATCGATGTGAATTGCGTTTGTTACGTCGATAATGGAGGCATCTCGTCCGCCCGGTTTAGCTACGCCGGGGTACATGCCGAATCCAGGTGTATTTTCATCTGTTCCGACGAAAATGATCTCAACTTGATTCAGGAACGTGTCATAGCATTCTTGCATCCGAATCCCAGTGCCAGCGATATTCAGAATGTTGACACGATTGATATAGGCTTGGGATGTCAAAGTAAAATCAATTCCGCCGGCTGCTGGTGGATTATCATATTTTGTGGTGAACGCGAAATGCTCGTCCGTTGGCGAAATAGTGAAGTCCTCGTACCCTATGCATGCTAACCATTCTTCTACGTTGTCCCGCCCGAAGACGAATCCACCTGAGCCAATAGGGTTGATACGTGTGGAGTATACTCCCGAACCTCGAATCACAACGCCTGTTTTCATCACGATCTTTCCAACGTCGATGTTAAGGACGCCAGGAGGGAGAAGCACCACGCCGCCACGGTACAACTTCGACAACGGGAAGTTCCGCAGCCCCTTTGCACCGGAGTCGATCCAAGAGTTTGCTTCGTTAATTGCTCGTTGCAACCCATCGGTGTGATTTGATTCATGGCTCGAGATGTAATCCAATACATTAAAAATTACTTTGCTCCAAGTTTCTCGGTTTTGATTTCCTGACACTAGTTGGCTCGCGATCAACTCCGCTTTATTGAGCGGTCGGTAAGAGGATACGCCATACGGGTTAACCTCCAGCCCAATCACATTCGCCCAACTCTCGCCCGATGCTAATTGTTGTGCGATAAGCTCCGCCTTGTTCATATATCACACCACCCTAATCGGAGGCAGTTCCGGCTCCGCATTCGCCTTTTTGTAGTCATCTAGTAGACCCTCACTCCGTGCGAGATAGCCGTTTGCCACATCAAAGGCTTGGTCAATTTCAGCCATATCAGCGCACAATCCGAACACATGGATCATGTGAAAATCCGGATCAAAACTCGGATATTCGCTCATGTCTGCAAGGGTGTACGTCTTCGGTTCCGCGTAATGATATAACAAGATACCGCCTTCAACGGTTTCAGGTGGAGTAGGATACAAGCCTAGTGCATTCTGATAGGTGTAGAGGAACGGCGGCGGAGCAGTGTCGTCGTCGATTTCCTCGTAGTCGTATTTTCGACCGTTGACGATGGCCCAAATGATTTTATTCTTCGAAAATTCAAGCGGATAAAGGAACTGTCCCGCGGTGATATCAATGATCGTCGAAGTCTTCGTGCGGAATTTCGTCCGCATAAGGTACTTCTCACGTTCGTTAATCTTGACAAGTTGGCTTTCAACCGTCAGCCCGTTGGGATACCGTTCGTTTGCTTCGTTGATGATTTGCGCGATGGTCAGCGCCACCCGTGACACCCCCTATATACAGAAAAAGGGCAGGGTTGCCCCCGCCCGATCCCTGTTACTCCGTTGCCGCTGCCGACTTCGCTTTCTCCTCGGTCACTTCCGTGATCTTGGATCCGAACAGCCAGTGTTTGCGAATGAATTCGGTCTCCGTCTTATCGTTCGTCTCATACACGCCGTTATTGAAGCGGATATGCTCCCCAGGTTGCAGCACTGGAATGCCGTCAACGACGACTTGACGGTCCGGTTTGATGCAAAGTACATGGTTATCGCAATACGAAATGAATTTAGCCACGTTTCAATTCCTCCTTAGCCCGTCACGTTCGTGATAAGGGCATGTGTTTTCGGCAGCCGGACTTCGATACCAGCCTCCGTGATGTATTGATCTTTCCGTTGGTCCTCGTCGTTATTCTGAATGTTTGTCTCGAGCGACGTATCGCGACCTTTGAGAGGGCGGTACTTGATGTTCTCGACGTCAATTACAGCCGCTTGCGCGCCGTAGACGGCACCTTCGAACAATGGCTCGTAAACGAGGTTCAGCACACCGAACGGCGTGATGTACTTCGTCACCGCAAGACCGAACGTATCCTCGCCCTGTTGGATTTGCAGTTTACCCGTCGCCCAGTTGTTGATGACCGAGAGGACGCGCGCCGAGCAGAACATGATTTTTTCGCTCGAGCCGTAACGGAAGATGATCTCCGATACGTTGCGGTCGAAGTTGGCTTGTGTCAGCGTGCCGCCAGCGTCGTAGTTATTGGACGTAAGGAACGACTGAATACCCTTCGTGGAGCGCTTCGGATGCGTGCCGGTCGTGTCCTTTTTGAGCTCACCAAACCAGAATGCGCGAGCCATGTCCATCGAGTGCTCGATACCCTTTTTCATTTGCTGATAGGAAAGATCAGGGCCGCCGTACATAGCCGAAGCATTCTGCGTGTTCGTAACGCCGAATGGTGTCTTGAAGATTTGGCAGTAGTTCGTTTTAACGACTTCCAGCGTGGATTTGATCGACCGAGCCCCCGAACCCTCCTCGTTGGCGTTACCAATGATCACGATAGGGTCATTGTTGACCAACGCAGCTGCTGCCGTCGTACCATGTGCACGTTTAACCGTCAGCGAGTTTGCTGCAATCGCTGTAATCAACAAGACTTCACCAGTGCGCGGGACTTTGACAAGGTCATTTGCAGTGAAATAGTCGCCATTCGCAACAACGATCGTTGTGTCCGTCGACAGATAACCGCCGGCGTTAGAAACAACGTCCCAACGCGCGCCGAGATCATCTTCCATCCAGTTGTATTCTGGATTGCTTGCAGTCTCCGACTTGCCTTGCAGGCGCTTTAAGATCGTCGTGAGCGGTGTTTTATCGGGCTGCAGCAGCGCGATCTTCTCGCTCATATCGATCTTCATTTTTGCAGAAAGAATATTACCGGTACCGCGTACACCTTGAACTTGTGGCATGAATTAGTCCTCCTTAACGCGAAAAGAGCCCCCCACCGCGCCTGCCTGCTGCCACGATGGCATCAGCGACTGCGTCGGCTGGACTCTTCTCCGTTTGCTTTGGTTTTGTATTTGATGGAGCTTGAAGACCCGTTTTAGCCCGGCGCGACGCCTCTGCTTCTTGGCGACCTGCTGCCTTGGCTTGCTGATACAGTTGAGCGGTTGATTGATTGCCCCATAATTCCCTTGCCGCCATCTCTAGCACTCGCGGAGTCGGGCTCTTTGCAAGGTTTGGATTGCCGAAGTCTTGTGCAATCTCGTTAACCCTGCTCATAAGCTGGCCGATACCGTCTTCGGTGTTGACCTGCGGGTACGTCGATGCGACCTTCTCGATATTGGAGATGGTTCGCTCAAAAGCGCGCTCTTGCTGTAGTGGATTGATTACCTGGTTGGCAGCTTGTTGAGCAAAATAATTGATTGTGCCGATCGGATCATCATTGAACGCTCGAATTACCGCGTCTCGCTGATCCTCGGTCCACTCTTGTGATTGTGGCTGCTGTTGCTGTGTTTGTTGCAGTTGCTGCTGTTGCGGCGGCTGATGAAGCTTGCGCTTGAGGTTCTTGTACGCATTAATCAAATCCGCCTGCGACTTGAACTTCCCGGCTATGAGTTCTTCGGAGTGTCCTTCCGGGTCCGTTTCCTCTTCCTCGAGATGTTCTTCTTGCTCCAACTGTTCTTCGGTCGTCTGCTCTTGCTGCTCTTCTTGCTCGGAATATTCCAGTTCGGCCGTTTCGCTCGTCGTGTCCTGTTCGGGGACGAGGTTAACGGGTGTCGACTGATCGAAAATTCCCATGTTCAAAACTTCCCTTCAATGTGGAATATAAAAAAGCACCCCTATTCGGAGTGCTCGACCACCGTATGTTCGGTGACTTCGTCAATAATGTGCTGCGGCTTCTTCAAAACCGACTCGAGCGACTTGATATGTGCCCGATGCTGCTCGACTTCTTCTAGCTTGCAGGTGACGAGTTGGTTCTTGTGGTACTGGATGCGTTCAGACAGCCACGCGGCTATGATTTGCCAACCCTCGAAGGTTTGGAGGGTGTGCATATGCTCGACGTGGCTTACATCGTAACTCATAGGCCACCACCTCCCCCAATGACCTGTAGGCCGCGTTCAGCCTGCATAGCTGTGTTCGCCCCTCCACCGGACTGCGGCGGCGCTGTTCCGCCCTCTTGCGGCTGCGGCGGCGCGCCGGATGCCATACCGATGAGTTCTTGTAGCTCCGGCGGCAACGATGCGACGTATTGGCCAATGACCTGTTGCTCCATCGCTCCCATAACCTCTTCATCAGACGGCAAAAGAGTGTCCGTATCCTTGATGTCGTACGCCTCGAACACCTTTTTGAGCAGGTTCTTGCGGTATTGTGGGAACTGCACGTAGAACGGGTCTTTCGAAGCTATCGCAAACAACTCCGTCATCCGCTGCTTAAACGCCTCTTTGTTCGCCATTGGCTCGACCGACGAACCAGCTGCCGTTATCCGGTACTCGCCTTGGATATCCTCTGGCGTAACCTCGACAAACTGCATGCCCTTGTCGTCGCTCACATCAAGCAACCGCGCGTCGTCAATGAATTGCTGGTTAAGCTGGATCATCAGCCGTGCGATCGGTACGAGCAGGTTCTTTTCGACGCCTGTAACCGTGAGTCTGAACCGCATCGAAGAGTTGTTGTCCTTGCTCATGGTTGTCGTGGCCGTCTCTCCGGCGCTTGATGTGCCCATCACCACGTCATGTGCGCCCGTGGTGTCCTGCATATCCTGCTTGATCGTCGCCTCTTGGTTAAAGGTGCTGCCGTCGATGGACGGTACTTCAAGCTGCTTAATGTCGTCATGTTCATCGACCAGGATTCGGCCATGGTTCTTGTACGTCCAGTTCTTCGGCGTGATCTCGGCCCCGCGGCGCTGTGTGAATTGCCGCCGAAGACTCATCGAACGATAGTCCATGCGTTGGTTACGCTCGCTGTTCAACTCGTCGTGCTGGTCCTCGATCATCTCAATGATGCCGATGCCGTAAAACTCGCCCGGAAGTTTCGTATACGTGTCGGATACGTACGGTTTCTTGCGGTGATAGAACGGATTCTCGCCGTCTCGAGCCAAGTACGACCGGTTGATGATGATCGCTTGCTCATCGTCCTCGTAGTAATAGTGGACCTCGAACAACTCATCCTCTTCGTTCGTGGTGCTTTCACTTGCGGGAACGCCTACGAGAGCCATTTTGTCATCACGGGCCGTGTTCTTCTTATCGCTTTTCTTGACCTTATCCCACTCGACCTTTAGCACCTCTTGGTCAGCAAGGCTTTGTATCTCTTCCTTGGTCATGTAGCAGAGATGGCCGCAATACCGGGCTGTATCGATGTCCTCTGCATTCCGGTCCACGTAAAAAAGCCCGAGGTCAAGGAATTTGACTTCGGGATCATCATGTACTGTTTCGGTGCCCTCTACCGGCTGCAATTCTGTGATTGGCTGGCCCATTTCGTCAATCATCGGCACTTTATCGCCTGTTTCTTCGTCCACTCCGTACGCTTGGCCCATCTCCTTGCGGATCACCTTGCGCTCGTCGTACCTCCACCCGACATAAGCTACGGTCGTACCGTAGATACACATGGTTTTGAGACCGCCGTGGAACAGGTCTTGCAAACTCATCGGTACATTGTGCTGATGATCGAGCAGCTTTTGGTGCTTGTCGGCGGATACGTCCCACGGCTTTTCCTCGAGATGTTGAAACTGCCGGTACTCCGCTGCATCCTTTGGCGTACCTGTCAGCGTCACGTATGGCCGGGAGGCGAAGACCGACTCAACCAAGCGCGGCAGAACCGTTTCGACCTGTACAAATGGGTACGGGATGCTGATGTTCGACCGATCCGTTACGACCTTGCCATCTTCATCAACAATCGCGTCGACCAAGTTGCGGTAGCGCTTATAGTATCGCTCCCACTTTTTCTTATATCCGCTGTCGCGCCACTTCTCTGCGGCTTCAATCCGGTTCAGTAGCTTTCGTAGGCGTGTCTTCTCGTCCTTCTCTGTCTCTGTCGTCTCTATGATTATCACCCCTTTCAATAGCCTGTGCGGCCGAATGCACCGCTATATTCGTACTCACCCTCGTCATCCTCAATCAAAGTCATGCGCTGCTGTGACCGCGCCTTGTGCGCGATAGCAAGCGCCATGATCGTGTCATCGTGCTTGCCCTCTTGCGCTTCTGGCCGGCCGTCCTCGTTGCGTACGAACGTCAGCATTTCGTTGAGCGTGTCGATATCGTTGATCAACTCGACATTCTCGCGCACGATTGCCACAAGCTCGGCAATGATGACTGGTCGTGTGACGCGCGTTGTCTGGAAGCCGTACTTGGTTTGCGTGGTCTTCGATATTTCATCGAACACCTCACGCTTGAATTGGCGCGGATACCGGAGCCGCTGCAACTCTTTGACCGGATGCAGGTCGAAGTTCGTCTCAATCGCGATCAACGCGCGGTTGTAATACTTGCCTAGGCAGTACATCTGCTTGGCGAATAGGTCCGTGTCCGTGTGGCCTTTCCACGTTGCCGCTATAGCTCCTGTAACATTGTTAAGGACTTGACCAACCGAATTGTCAATGCCACCTTCCGCCGTATCACCACCGATAACATACGGCGTCTTCGGCTGCGGTGTCTCGTAGATCGATACATAGCCCGCATCATCCTCCACGAATTTAATAGACTTGTCGACGATACGCTCGTTGACGTAGTCATAAACAAAAGAACCGCGCTTGACCACGTTCGGATTCTTCCGAAGGTAGCTAAGGCGGTCCGTGACTTTCTGGCCGTTGAACACTGTGTTGCCGACAATCCCCCACTCGCCCAAGGCGTACACCATGTAGTAATAGGGGTCCTGCTCTTTCAGTGATTCCAACGTGCGTTTATATTCATCGTCGATGAACATGTTGTCTAGGTACGTGGTGTGTACGACGGTTGCATTCGGTTTACGTTTATCGAAGAATACGTCCTTGAGCCAATGTGTAATGCTGATCGGGTTGAACGATACCATGATCTGCTTGTAGTTCGCTGTGAAGCCCCGGAGACGTAAGTCGAGCTGCTGGAAGTCCTCCTGCAGGACCTCGCTCGCTTCCTCCACCCACATGCCTGTGATGCCGTGGATCGACTTAAGCTTCTCGACGTCATCCAGCCCGGCAAATACGATCTGATTGCCATTGACGCACGTAATGTCCATGTCGCTCTTGTTGATCTTGAAGAGGTGCGACACGCCCCAATCGGCCATTGTGCCGCGTATGAGCGACCATACGGAGTTACGTATCGTGTTGGCGACCTTGCGCACGACGAGGAACTTGTGCCCCTTCTCTTCGAGCATGCGGATAACGAGCTTTTGCGCTGCGGCTACACTCTTACCCGAGCCAGCGCCGCCGTAAAGGATCAAGTAGCGGTTCTGGTCATCAAGGATCGGATGCGCCCAGGTATTCATGATGTCGTCTACGTCGATGTCAATCGTCACTTCCGGCATCGTCGCTCACCTTCTTGCGTCGTACGCTGATGGTCGTCGTAGTCGTTTGCTCAATTTCTTGTTTATCTTGCCATCCGTAGTTATTTTTCAAGTTGAAGATGATGCCTGTCATGTTTCGCGCAACCTTATCGTATAGTTGTTCCTCGGTGTAATTCTCGATTTTAGCTTTCGCGCGTGTTATCGTGTGAGAAAATTCGTCATCTCTTTGTTCATAATCCAATAATGTCCGCCTTGTCGTGCCTAAGTAATCCGCAAGCCCTGAGATCGTATACGGACGCGACTGCTGCATTCGAACTTGACCATGCCTATCCAAACACGGCACCCATACGCCGGTCGGAAGCTTAGTGTCCGGGTCTACCGCCTCGTACCATATTTCCTCAGAACATGACTCGAAATACTCGTCTATTTTCTTCTGCAGTTCTTTGGCAGACTTGAATTTTAACGGCCTGCCAGTCTTCGTATCTGCCATTGTCTCATCTCCTCTCTACGCAAAAGAGCCGTACCCGTAGGTACGACCCCTTGATACTCCTTGATATTACTCGCCCACGGCAACAAGCACTTTGCCGCACTTCTCACACTTTATATCCTTTGAATCTTCTGTTATGCGTTGTGTAACTTTTGTTTCATGCCCACATTCACATTTAAACGTACACCCAATAAGATTGATGCTCATACTTTGTACCTCCCTCCCTACCACATGGATAATAATGGTATAGAGGTAATTATAGGATACATTTTGTATCACATCAATATTACTAGGATGAAATAACGCAAAAAAGCCCTCTCGGACTTCCTGCAGAACTTACTTTGTATCAGCGGCACTCGACAACCGGCTGAGTATGTTGGTGCGATACCGGGCGGTTGGGGGCGGTGTGGCCACTTTACCGAGCCGCCCGCGTATCTCACACTATCATCGTAACACGGAATAATTTCAAAATTGTGCAATCATTGTTCAATTTGAGTGTTGACTTTGTCATACAGTTGATGTATGATAAAGTCAACAACAAGGAACGGCGCACTCCGATAAGCCGCAGACAGCGGATGAGGACGAAAGGATGATTGAACATGAAAGTATACTACGAGGATATCTTGGTTGGCGAAGTTGTTACGAATCAATCGATGACGGTTGACGCAGCGCTTAAACTGATCGGTTTTGACGAAGAAACATTCTTGAGTGAACAAGGTTTCGACGCTATCGATTACAACGACTTTAACCTCGATTACTCGGGAAACTAATTCCCCCACTTGCCGGGCTTGCCGAGGCGGCCGAAATTCTCGGATGGGATAAGCGCAAAGTGAGCACCTATATGTCACGTGGCGCTTTCCCTGAACCATCGCAACGACTAGCGAGTGGGCCGATCTGGACAAAGAAACAGATTGAAGATTATCGCAAGTCAAGAGGTGACAACTGACATGCCTCGACTTGATATCATCGGACATAAATACGGCAGACTAACCGTTATTGCTGAAATTGAGAAGACAGGTAAAGAACGTCGGTTCTTGTGCTGTTGTGATTGTGGAAACGAAATACCAGCGCTCATGGGGAGCTTACGCAGCGGCAATACGCAATCCTGTGGATGTTTTAAATCCGATCGATCATCCGAAACTAAAACAATTGACCTGACAGGCAAGGTGTTCGGTACTCTGGAGGTCATTGGCCGTTCGGAAAAGAAGCATGACGCTCTCATCCTCTGGGCATGTAAATGCAATTGTGGATGCGAACGAACTTTTGATATCCTTGGTCAGGTTTTGAGGCTTGGATTGAAAAATTCCTGCACAAGGAAAAAGCCCACTAGGAAAAAAGCTAAGTTGACGGACCAAGCCAAATTTATGAACAAAAAGGAATACCAGAGACAATATTATTTGTCGGTCACTAAAGCTAAAAGAAAAGCAATGAAAGAAGGGCGCTCGTAATTGAGCGTCCCTTTTGTTTTACGATATGCGCTGCCGCATTGTTCCTTTCTTCCGATCCACTCGGTAGGCCATCCCCTTTGTCTTTTGAGCAATTTGGCGAATACGGCTGTACGAGTACCCAAGCACGTCAGCAATTTCGTATAGTTTCATTCCTCGCAAGTCCCGCATGACGACCACCTTCTGCTCTAATCCCTCGAACCGCTCTATCGTTTGCTCCATCTGCTGTTTGCACTCAGTCAGCTGACCGATAGCGTCGCGCACGTCGTTAAGCTTTACTAGTACGTCGTCATAGTTGATTAGCGCTTTGTCCAGCGATATATGACAATGGTGCATATCAGACGGCATCTCCCCCGAGTATACCGTCCTGCGAGCCAACTCCGCTTGTGCGAGAAGGCTACGCTCCCTCGTTTGCAGGATCGTCAGTTCAACGCATGTGTCGTGGTAACTTGTTCTCCAATCCATGGTTATCCCCCTTAACCTCTTGTTGGTGGCGGTGGTATTCGTTGATTTGTTCGAGTTTCTTGCTTTGTCGCTTGAACTCCTCACGGTACCACCGCTCAATGTAATAGTTTGATTCGTATTTACGCCGCTGTGTCGACTTGTCCGAAGACGGCTGTTTCGAGAATGGCAATTCTTTCCGCGAGTTGTTCGAGCGTGGGCGTTGCCTCTACAGTTGGAGGCGCTTCGGCAGCAGGAAGTTGATCGTTTTGAGCGTCGGCCGGAGTATCAGCTTCGATACGAAACGATTCGCCGCTTTCGCTTCCTCCCACTGGTGGAGGGGTAATGCCGCTGCTAAGTGGTGTTTGTCCATCTGCTCCTAAGATAACTTTGCCTCGGAAGTTATTGCCACTCAATGCAAGATCCGCCGCCGACTTAACCGATTTTTCTCTCGCTGCTGCAAGTACGTCCTCGAACGATTTGCTAGCCGGTGTAACATCGATAGCTACTTTCGGTGCCGGCGCGTTGGCGAGGTCAATCCGCAACTGGTCAATATGCTGCTGTTTAGAGTTAAGCTGCTCGTTCAGGTTGGCGATCTCCGCGTCTTTAGCAGCTATCTTCCCGTTCATTTCTTCTTGAAGTGCTTCGTGTTCGACCTTCAACGATTCTAGCTGTGCTTCAAACTCAATATTGTCGTCTTCGAGTTTGTAATTTGCATCTTTCAGCGCCCGGATTTGCGTTGCGAGTTCCTGCTTTTCAACCGTGTGCTTGTCCACTAACTGGGTTTGAATGTCCACGGCGAATGCATGCAGGATTTGATTCAACATTTGCCGCTTGTCGTTGTATACAGTTAGACTCAACTCTGCTTGATATACATCTTCCGGGAACAGTACGCCGAAGATATCATCTTGTTGGATTTGTTGCATGAGTACGTCGCTGATTTCGGTCTTTGTCTGTTCTGATTGAATTGTCTCGAGTTGCTGCCGCAACTGATTCGCCTCCGTGATCTTCTCGTTGTACTTTGTATCGTTACCTTGACGCCGGTATTGGGCTGCTTCAGCCTCTAATTGGTCGATCTGTGCTTGCAATTCATTCACCGTTCAACACTCCTCATATTCGGAATATTCGAAACATTCTGTATATAACAATTATAGCATTTTTTCATCATTTTTCCTATCTTTTCGACGTTAAATTACCGTTGTAATAACACAATTATGATGATCCCGAGTACAACATAGAGCATTATCACATTGACTAATCCGTCAAACATGCTCCCTCCCTCGTCCACCCTGCACACCTCCCCTTTGAGGCTCTACAATCCGTTTTACGACGTCGTACACGCTAGGCGCTGTATTGGTATGGTCCAGCATCGTAATGAGCACTACGGCGTCTCCTGTGCGGTCTACAGCTATCATTGATCTGCCCATTGGCAGCACGTCGGCTATTCGGTCCATGTAGCTTACTTTTTCCATCGTCTCGCCACGATCAGCATCATAAGCGCAACCGCTGCTGCCTTACTCTTCGTCATGGCTTTCACCTACCTCTCGTATTTCGATTGTGATTCCGGCTTTTTTCTTCTTCTCGCCCTCTGCGATCCGCAGCTCGCGCACCACTTGGAAGTTATCGTCCGGCAGTATGCCGCTCTTAACCAGTCCGTCTTGTATTGACTTGGCGCTGTATGCGTATCCGTCCGGGTCCCGACGGCGGCGGTCCGTGAAGTGGAACCGGTATGTCATGATGACCGGCGGGTTAATCGGTTGCAGTTTCTGAACCTTTGACTCGATCTGTACCATCTGCTCCCACCATGCTTTTGACTTCGCCTGTTCAAAGTGATGCATGCGACGTACCTCGTTCAGTGTTGGCGGTATTCCGACGATCTGTAGGCTCTGTATACTCATGCCCACCCACCCGCCTTCGTCCGTTTCCTCGGTATACCGGTGCCCGGTCGATTGCGTAGCGGCTGTGTTGGGGCTCCATGCTTCTCCTTGTAAGCTGTTAACTCTTCTGGCGACAGGTAGTAGACCTTGAGCGATGCGTCCGACCGCTCTCGTTCTGCTCGGTCCATGATCGGTCTACCCGTTTGTATAATCCCCGTCTCGGTTAACGGGGCTCCTTCTTTTACGATGCGTTTACCCATGTCCTTCACCCTTTCCCGTCTAATGATCTTGCAAGCTGCATCAACTCTTCGAACCTTTCGGGGGTAACCGGTTCGCCAACCTCATTTTTCTCCACAATCCCAACATGAGGTTTTGAACGGAACGGTTTGACGTTATTCGGCGGCTGTCCGGGCGTTACTACCGGATGGATGTGTTCTTTCTTCGTCTTCCCGTCTTTGATCATGCCTTTGAGCGTATTGATCGCGTAGTTGATTCTCTTTCCTTGGCCTTTCTTGATAGCGGCCTCGATTACTTCGAGGTCAACCATGCCGATGTATGAGAACAGTTCGTCGAGGTGGAATAATGTGCAGTCTTGAAGTTGGCATTCTCGGACAAGTTTGTGAATATGATCTTTGTGAGGATTAGAATCAGGCGATGGAATAGGAGGGGGGGAGCCACTCCCTTCTGTTCCCTTCTCTTCTTCTTCTCTTCCTTTTCCCTTCTCTTCTCTTCCCTTATATTGGGCGTGATCTGTGTATGATGGTTCCAGTGCTTGTCCGTGAGTGTTCAGTGAATGTTCAGTGAATGGCGCTGGAAGCTTAGATGGCTGCGGTCTGTTGATGGTCTGATGCTTCTTGAACTTGTCAATGAAGATGTATTTTTGTCGGTCAACCTCGTATCGAGTGATTAAATCACGATCGGATAATTGCTGAAGCCACTCGTCTACGTCATTGACGATTATGTCGTGGTCGTACGGGAAAATCAATGAGCGTAGAAGCGCTGGATGACCATTTAAGCGCCCTTCATCATCCGCCTGCGATATAAGCCCCATGAAGAAGAGCCTTGCTCTTGCACATAGCGTTCCAAGTTTCTCGTCTACCCAAAAGCTTGGATCGATCATTCGTTTACGTGCCACCCTTTATCCCTCCCCTCACCCTAAAATACCTACTTTACTTACTGAGATAGTAGCCAATTAAAATTCCTATTGTGATTACCCATAGCACGAATATGGGATGATCTCTTAAACGTTTCACCTTTATTCTCTCCTCTACCCCTACTCTATAAGGGGCTAAAGTCCTATACGGCCTCCGCGTTGCTAAGTATTTCGGTCGGATCGAAGGCCTGTCGGCCCGTTATGCCGGCATTTTCTCCGTACGCAGCCGATTGCTAAATTCGTGTAAGAACACTCTGTAGATGTGACCATTATGTCTAATAAACCAACCGTCTTTTACGTCTGCTGTTTCCGGGTTCAGGTCCTTCGTATTGATAGACATCTCTTCCCACGTTTGACCGTTATCCTTGCTGATGTCTACCGTCACCAACACGACAGATGAAACCGTCTCCTTTTGTTCGTCGTATAGTTCAATCTCTTCGACTTCAATTCTAAATGACAGGTAATATTTCTTGTTGCATTTCTTGCATGTATATAGTCGATCTTCGTCCGCTACGCCTGCCCAGTTCAGCTGCTTGCATGATGGGCAATCCCAACAAAAGTCCGCATATAACATCGCTGTTCCTCCTTGTGTTTTCCTCCGATTCGACCGAATTACCCAACGGAGTGGGGGCCGATTAAGGCTGTTTTGATTTGTAGTATCTTACATACCACCAAGAGACATCTAAGTAGGTTATGATACGGCGGATCATGGGGATACCTCCTAACCCCATATCAGCCAGCCGATAAATATGCCGACAGAAGTAAATGTGAATCCCAATATGCATAAGAATCGTGTAAACGCTATAAGTCCTGCACTTCCGAACAAGTCCATCTGCTTTCCTCCTAACCACGCTTTCGGTTATTCCGCTTTGATAGCCGAAGTTTCTTAGCATAGGCATGGACCATTTTCTTCAACCCTTTATGGCTAGGTCCGACATTGCCATGAAACGGAGCCTTTTTCATGACTGACCACCTTCATATTCGCGCAGCCCTTCATACTCGTTCTCAACTGCTCGCTCTAATTCGTCCGGTTCATATACACTCATTCCGCCATCTTCATCGATGATTACCTCAACCACAACTTCATCATCAATACATTCAAATTGAGCTTTTGTAAAACTGTCGTATATAATCGCTTGTCCTAAGTCATCTGTATAAGCATCTGCTGAATCTTTTCCTTCACGCAGAAATTCTTTTGTTTCTTGTCTTTGAATCGCATATTTCATGCTGATACCACTCCTATTGAACAAAGTCGTATTCATCGCATTCAACTTCCATACTGTCCAGGCTACTTAAATCGGTATCATATGGTTTCGTCAGCTTGATGCCGCTTTGTTTGTCGAGCTTCCGAACCATGTCATCAATCGTGTCTGATCCACGTTGCGCACTATCTAACGCCTTATTTAGTGCTTTTTCGTCCATATCATCCGGTATTTCAACTTGCACATCACGTTCATATACAAGCGTCTCTTTGATTACCAACGTAACTGATTTCATTTGCACCCCTCCTATGGTCTATCCTCGGACTCTAAATCTTTAATGAATTCGCGTGCGTCGAAGTTGCTGTAATAACCTATATACGCCGCCTGTAACCGCATCTGACGCTGCTTATACTCGGTGATGAGACGGGCTACGGTAGAGGGGGATTCGGTGACTTGATAAGAGTCCTCTACAGTAAATGCAATCGCTTGATCCGTACCTAGAATCGATATGATATGGTCTGGCGACAGGTATATGGGGTCTCCGCCGTTACGTTTGGTTAGCTTTATCATTTATCCTCTCTCCTCTTCCGTTTTGCCCGATAAGGGCTTACTGAACCTGCGTATATAGTCCAACACGACCATTCGTGCACTTTCGGCATTTTGCCATAACGTTAGTTCGTCCTTTATTGTCTGCACTACCTTTTCTAACTCCGCTACCCTCTGTTCTGCTGCTACTGCCCTATCTAACCAGTATGGAAACCCTTCACGAGAGGCGGATAAGAATTCTGGCGAAAGCCACCTTGCCGCCGCTATAATCTCCCTGTCCTTATCTGCGTCCCTCATTGGTCTGCCTCCAATGCTTGGAGAGCGGCCAGACACACGGCGTGCGGGGCTGTAGAAGACACATCACGGAAATTAGTGCCTTTATAGTCAAATTGACAGTCCCAATCCTCGTAGAAGCCAATGTTGACCTCTGCACCGCGGCGTATCATCTCCTCTACTACTAGACGCATAGCGTTCCAGTCGGTGGAGTAACCGAGAATCGGAACGAATGGATCTCCCGGTGTCTTCCACATGATCGATAAATTTTCATGAACTTCGTATCCGAATAGTTTCGTTGCAATCAGTCTGTTCAATACCGGTCCCGGCTGCATTTGCTCACTCATGGTCTATCTTCCTCCTTTAATGATCGATCTTGTTCGGCCTCCACTTCGTTAAGCGGTTTCGGTCGACTCGATGGCCTTCGGCCTAATATCTATTTCTACCGCTTGCTCACACGTCCAATATTTCGATACATAATCACCTGTAAGTGCTTCATCCAAGATTTCTTGAATGCGCCGGACGCAGTCGTTCTCCTTAATACAATCAAACGCGCGATCACTCCAGTCTTCGTACATGTGGTCATATTCAGACTCGATATAGCGCTCTATCATGTACTCTGCACTTGGTTTCCAGCGATGTTCTTTCAGGATGTAGTAAGTCCGGTATTCATGATGCGGTTCACCGAATTCCAAAATCTCCCTTTTCATCTCTGCTACCGTGCACTGAGTACCGGAGTCTTCTTGTCCAATCAACACGTCATCCGAAAGTTCCGATAATTTAACCATCGTATTAGCTCCTTTTGTTTTGATTTTGCGCGTCAGCGCCATCGTCGCGACCGAATAGGCTTAGTGAAACGGTAGCCGTATAGGGTGGTTATTTTATCTTAGAGAGGATAGTACGGGCTTTATTGCCTTTATCGTTTAAAATGCTTGCCCCGTGGTTGTGTCCACTCTCATAATTCCAGTCGTCCCCGTACCACTCCAACACCTCAATCAATTCGGCTTGGGTACGTTGGAGGGATTCAATTTCTGACTCAAGTTCACGATTGGTGTTACGAAGGGATAACGCTTCACATTGATAGTTGTCTCTATCATTTCGAAGTGCGCGTACGTTTTGTCTCCAAGAATCGGTTATTCCATCTGCTTTTGATTTCCATTCGTCCCGTTCCCGCTGTACGGATTCGAGTTCAAACGATCGATCAATCAACTGTTTCCATTGCGGTTGGATGTCCATCGGTATCCAGTGATACATGTGTCGTAATGCCTGTTCTTTATCCATTGTCTCTCTCCTCCATTGCACTGATATAGGCTTTGTAAATAAGTTCAGGGAGACTTGATGCCCTCACATTATGTGTCATTCCGTCAAATCTACCTTCGTACGTTATCGATCCGGTTTCATGGCTAATTGCTGTAATCTCGTACACTAGCACTAGGTCTTGTTTAGATGCTGCTTCCATCACCAGTCCAGCACCTTCCCATGTTGTGCTGTATTGCGGTATGTCCATATAAGTCATCTTGTCGTATCTGACGGCTACAAATTTGTTTTCGCTATGCCACTCCCACCCCGTCAGATCGTTACCCATATACTCATGTATCTTCCAATCGTGTTCACGCATGCTGCTCACCTACCAGTTCAGGGTTCTCGTAGATGGTGCCGATGACTTCATTCGTGGTATGTTCTTCAAAGAGGAATGACCCTGACTCTTTTTCAAACACTTCCTCCAAACAGAACGCAGCGTCGAAGTAAATCACAACGCCTATGAAATCCAGATAACCGCCGGGCATATCAATGTATTCTCGCTTTACAATGTCCCCTTCGTATATCTCCTTACCGTTCTTATCCTTTAGGCCTGTGTATTGCATGATCTCGAAGTCAGAAGTACGCAGCTTATGAAACCCTTTTCCGTCCATTTCGATGTATACGCCTAGCACTTTCGTGTCGAAATTGATGCTCTCCAACTTGTCCGGCTCAATCATTGTATTGCTTGGCTTATGGAACGCTCTGAACTTGTACTCTCTCATCCCTGCTCACCGTCCATCGGTAGATTGATTTCTGCGTAGTGAGTAACGCCGTCAACATACAAACCTTTGTTGTCGAACCATCTGTATACTCGATCCTTGCTTATCTGATGAATTGCGAATTTAACTGATTTTCCGTCGTAAACAAGTTTTGGAACGTGGCTTTCTGGCTGC
Organism: Paenibacillus kobensis NBRC 15729; assembly: GCF_004000825.1. Taxonomy (GTDB): domain Bacteria; phylum Bacillota; class Bacilli; order Paenibacillales; family Paenibacillaceae; genus Paenibacillus_T; species Paenibacillus_T kobensis. Next base: position 32,361 of record NZ_BILZ01000031.1, read on the forward strand.
GTTTCTCGAGTGTTGCCGTATTCTTTCCACTCGATCATCCCTGCTCACCGTCCTTACCCTCGTAATGCTCGCAATTTTGTACCTCTTCCGGTTTGACGCCCCATAAATCTGTATCATCCTTCATGCACCAGAACTCTCCGTATGGTGAAGTGTAGTCTCTCGGATATGTCCATAAGTGGCGGCATGAGTTACATTTCATTGTTACTCACCGTCCTTACCGTCTTTTATGCGCTGTGCCCAAGCTGCTACTGACAAGCATGACGGGTAATCGGACCCCATTTCCTTTAACTTTGTCCGTTGCACCTCATACGCCCTGTTGTGACGTTCTATTTCGGCTTGCTGCTGGCGTATCAATTCATCTTTTTCCAGCAGTTGCGGCAATTCCTCGTCACTCGGCAGACCATCGCTTTCTGCATGGCAGTTAGGGCAGATAAATGCAGCTTCTCCCTGACGTGTCGCATATGATATTGGAAGTAAAGGAGCGTCGAAGTGTTTACTCGTTTCTTCATCCCACAAACTATTCGGAATTGTTAATCCGCAGTGCGGACATTTCGTTTGATCCAATCTCTTAGCGTCCATCGTTATCCTCCTCATAGGGTAAGTAGAGTCCTATATATTCAATTGCAACGTCACTTTCTGGGTCTGGCGGGTCCGAACAGTGTCCGCAATAGGACGGGGTGTAAATCTCCTCAATCGCTTCTAGCCTGCATTTTGGACAGCGGGTTAGATGATAAACTCTTGTCATCCTCTTTATCCCTCCTAGGGGAAGGGTTACTTCCCCGGAAATGAATTAAGCAGTCAGCAATTCCAACTCATCTTTTAGGTTGCTAATGCAATCTTTCATCGTGTAGCTGACGTAATAGCCTTGCTTGTAATAGTTCAAGTACGAGTGTATAATGTCGTCCACTTTGTACGTATACCTGCATTTCTCGATGTACTTTGCGATGTTTTCACGCGCTTGCTCCGTGTTCATTGTCCTGTTACCCTCCTAATTGGATCCTTACTGATACTTACATGAAGCGCATGTATTTCTGCTCCAACTATTCTTGCAAGAGGTACACGCTTTAAGTGGACAACGATCACAGTCTTTTTTTGCGGGATCAATGCACTTTGATGTAAAAAGATAATTGCAGTGAAAATGATCTGCGTTCACTGTGTTACCCTCCTAATTGGTTTAGATGACTAACTACAACCCTATACGGCCTCCGCCTGACGGCTAAGTATTGCGGTCGATTCGGAGGCCGTTCGGCCAGTTAGCCTGCTTTATTTTCATTCAGCCAGTCACAGTACTTCTGGCATTCTTCGATAGTCTTGAAGAACGTTTTATATTTATCTAAATCCGCATATGACATTTTGTCGTTGTATATTGACTCTCTGTAAGTCGATGAATCGTAACTGCCATAATCGTCGTTCCGATTAGAACTAGAACTAGGCTTCAATTTGTACCAAACTTTGACCTTATTTGCGTTATAGCTATCCATCGAGAATTCACAGGCGACATATTCCTCTGGCATATATACCGATTTTCCAGAAGCGCACTTGCAATGTTCGAACAACTCCTGTCCTGACGGAGAGAAAAATACTATCTTCCTTTTTTCGTTGCACTTATCACATTTAGGTGGTAATGGATAATCGGTTGTTGCTCGGTACATCACCACTTGCAGGTCTTTCATTAACTCCGACAGCCGCTCTTTTCTAACAATTCGCATTGCATCGTTCTTAATATTATTAAGTTCGTTAAGTTTGGTTTGATGTTCATGCCGCATCTTGTCTATATTCTTCCGAACTTCTTGCAATTCAGCGTTTTCAGTCCGTAATTGCTCCATTTCAGCTTTGAATTCGTCCCGAACGGAGTTGAGCAGAGCAGTTTTGAACTCATCCACCTGTTGCTCGAACTCATTTGGTGCGTAATAGAATTCCTCATTGTAATAACTCATATGGTTTTGGCTCCTTTGATTTTGGTTTTGCGGCGAATGCCGCCATCGTATCGACCGAATAGGCTTAGCGGAACGCGGCGGCCGCAAGGAAGGCTCTACCTTCTTTCGTTTGGTCCGCCCAATCGTGACACTCTTTGCATAAGTGCAATAGATCCTCTACCGTCGTCTTATCGAGTTTCCATCGTCTTACTTTATGGGCTGCATGTACGGCTCTAGCAGCCTTACAGCATTCGCATAACCCTTGTGAGCGTTCGTGTAGAGCCTTGCGGACAGCGGACGATATCGCGCCGCGCTGTCTCGCTGTAGGCTTATTACGTTTATACTGTGGCTTCTGTACGGACCTCAGGGGTTGGTTAGATAGGTCGGTGATGATCACCATGAGAAAGGAAGATCGTCTTCGGATATATTGATCGGCTGTCCGTCGCCTGCGAACGGATCGCGGTTATTGCTGTGGTTTGTGGAAGTGGAAGACTGCTCCTGTTGTTGCTCTTGCTTGTCGAGGAACCGTACGTTGTCTGCGATGACTTCTGTTATGAACACCTTTTTGCCCTCGTTGTTGGTGTAATTGCGGACCTGTATGCGGCCCTCTACGGCGGTTAAACGGCCTTTCTTAAGGTGGTTTGCACACGTCTCGGCAAGCTGCCGCCACACCACCACCGGAATAAAGTCGGCTTCCTTCTCGCCGCCGTTTGTAAACGGTCGATCTACGGCTAGAGTGTACGTGCAGACCGCCACGCCTGCGGGCGTGTACTTCAAATCCGGGTCACGGGTCAACCTGCCAATCAGTATTGAACGGTTCAAAGTCATCTACACAACCTCCAACAGGTTCAGATAATGGACGATCTCGGCTTTCTTCGTCTGCCGGCAGTAGCGGCAGTTCTCGCAGCGGATCGGCTCCGCGAATCCTGTTTTTACGTCGATGACTCTAGGCAACTTCTCTCGTACATCTTCAAGCGCCGCATTGACCGTCTCGTCGTCAAAGCAAATGGCCGCTTTGTCTGGTACGTCTTCCTTGCTCACGGCCACTATGAAGGGCTCTAGGCGCTCAAAACGCCTATTGGCGATCCGTTCGAGCTCGGAGTATACCGCCATTTGGGTTGTGTAGCCGTACGCCTCCACAAAGGAGACGTAGCGGCCGTCGTGCCAATACTTTTCACGGATGGACTTTACAGTCTTTAGGTCTACGATCCGCCCGTTATCGGGCGCCAGGACGTCGATGCGGGCTTTCCATTCCACGCCGTACAGCGTAGCAGTGATGATCGTTTCATGCTCGCCGGTCAGCATGGTCATGCATAGCGAGTCTTTAGCGATGGTCTGGATCATCTCGTCGGCTTGCTTAAATGGGGCTTTCAATTCCTTCTTCTGGGTGTATATCTCCGGGTGCTCGGATCTAAATTGTTCGATCGTTCCGTCGAATGCAGAGTGTACGTAGGACCCGACTAGGAAAGCTTCCGGTGTCGGTTCCTTCCATCCGTTGAGTTTGGCGAGCGCTGCTGCTTCGCATTTCAGAAATCCCTTATACTGCGACACGCTCATGTAATGGCGATCTGCCTCGTTGGAGTAGTAATTTTCAGCGGTTAGATTCATGCTGGCTCCTTATCTCCTTTGAGCCGGGCAAGAAAATCGTTCGCCTGCTCTTCGGTCAACTGATTTAGATTTGCTCCTTCATACAACTTCTGAATCTGCAGGTTGAGCGCTTGTTGTTTGAAACCTCTCGTAACCCAAGTCGTTTGAATCTCCGACGTCAGTTTCAGCAGCCGCTTTTTATCTGCCGTCTCCTGCTGCCGATCCTGCTTTTGCTGGAATGCGTCCGGATCATCCTTATCCGTGGCAATGTTGAATTGCTTAAGCAGAAAGTATTTCTCGGCGTAGGTGAGCGCCTTGCCTACTCCCTTTTCGCCTGCTGTATCAATGCCTTGCGCATACCACGGAACTTCGATGGTTTCCTCTGGCTTTTCGGCGTTAACCCATGTCATTGTCATGGTGAGCTCGGTAAAGTATGTTGTCGCCTTTTTGCCCTCTGCAGGCGTTTCAGCGGTTACTTTGGCGTCTGTGACGCGCGGAATGAGCAACAAGCCCAATTCATCGATCTTATTGCGTACAGCCGCCAGCACTTGGCTGGAACCGGTATAGTTGTACTGATGCCCTTGTGACTCTTTCTTGAGGTATGGGACCACTTTCCGGACTTCTATTAACTTCTGATAGATGTTCATCTATTTGCCTCCTATCGTTTTTGTGGTACGATAACCATGAGAGTTTTCTTTAGGGCCCCTTTGCAGAGGGGCTTTATTTGTTGTTTTCCACGTAGTCGTAGTATTCGTCGCGAGCGGTCTCTCGCGGAATGTTCCGGTATCCGTCATCCATGAAGTCAACAAATGCTTTAAGTTGTTCCCCTTGCAAACCAGCTGCTTTACCCGCCAGAATCGCATAACCCTTCGCGTCGGACTCCCAAATGCTTTCAATCGTGAACAGGTTGTTGCTCATACTTAGCTCACCCTTTCGAATTGTTTTTGACTGAGAAGGAGAAACTTAGCGATCTGCTGACCGTTCGGCCGGCCCTGCATTTTCTTTGCTAACCAACGGAAATCCTCCGGTTCCACATTCGAAGCAACCGATTTCCCCACACTCTCGACACGCCTCATGGTACGTACATGCCTCCCCGCATCTATCGCATATGGTTTCGTTGTCCTCCCCCAATGAGAGAGGACGTTGACAGCAGTTACTAACCAAGTTCAAGCGGCTGTACCCCTTTCGATTTCTTCGATATGCTCCGCGACAAGCTGCTCTTGCCCCTCTTGTGCGGCTATTTCAGCTTCAAATTCCGCCAGATCAACGACTTCCTTGTATCCATCCGCCCTGTAGTAGTTGGCGTACGTCAGTGCCGTCGTACCTTCTGGGTAAGAGTGGCGAGTTTCCCGGAATATCGATCCGTCTTCCCGGTTAATCGAACGTTCAATGCGATGGTCCAAGCACAGGATTCGCAGATAGATCGTGTTGATCCAGTCACCTTCGTACTTCGCAAATGTCATAGTTTTCCGCTCCTTATAATTGGATTTTTGACCGTGACGACGCGCCGCCAAGTGCTATGGGGATACTCGTCGGTACATTAGAGCATCCTCACAAGCACCGGGACGTCACAGTTGATTGCTTCCATCATGCAGGAGTGACAGTGTTCTTTCTGCTGTTCGTAGACGAGGTATTGTGCTGGCTTACCGCAACCGCAAGAGTTGATCAGACGAAGGGACGTTTTCTCCTCCACTTGGGGAAGTTTAAGTGCTTCCATTACTCGTCACCTACCAGTTTCAATTTAGGCCGGCTGGCTGCTTGCTGCTTAAGTACGAAAGCGTTGAAATCGGGTTTAAGGTTCCGGCTGGCGATAAAGGCGGCTGCCATATCGGAATCATATTCGTACGATCGGAGACGGCGGTTATCGGCGCGCAGCTCGCGCACTTCATTTCGAAGCTTCTGCAACTCCAACGCCTGTTGATCGCATTGAGTAAGCAATTCCGGCTTGCTGATCGCGTCTTGCGTCATGCGGATGCTCCTTTCGTTTTGGAATCAAGCCATTCGAAGAACTTATCCCGCGGTACACGACTGATGCTGTCGATCACGATTACCGGGAAATCCGTCTTCCGCATCATCTCGTATGCGGTGCTTTTCGCTACGCCCAAGATTTCAGCGACATGAGCGGCCTTGAGCAGAAGAGGATAGTCGGTTACTTGGGTTCGCATTTTACTTCCTCCCCTACGCCGCCACAGGGCGCCATGCGTTAATGTAACTCAATAAGCCATCCAGTTCGTTGCGTCTTACGTCCCGGTAACTCGCGACGGCCCAGCGGTCTTTTACCTCGCGGTGCAGTTGGCGGAACAGATTCGGCCGCGCCTTGCTGTCTGATTCCAATTCGTATATCCGTCGTGCGATTGATTTTTGGACGGTCCGCTGCTCGCCGCTGTCGAGTGTGATTTGTTCGTCGATCTTAGCTTCAAGCGATTGAATCTTTACTTCTACATCATCGATTCGATCTTCGTGGTCGATCATCGTCTTCATCATCACGACGCGCTGCTTACGCTCGTCGAGTATTTCGACGTTGTTGACCTGCCGCTGCTCCATTTCTGCGAACTTAGCGACGTAAGTAGCCGTGAAGAGAATACCTTTCTCACCGGTCATTTTGTTTGCTACCATGTCGCAACCTTGTTTGGTTAGAAGATAGCATTTGTATTTGCGGCCGGTTCCGGATGAGTAACTGTTCTCGATAAAGAATTTGTCAGCCCCCAAATTTGGGGTTTGATCAATTACAGATTTGTACGTATCAATGTCCCGGACCAGGTGATCGTGTCGTTTCCCAATCATTTCAGCCACTTCCCGACTATCCACCAAGAACTTGCCGTTTACATTAACAATGTTCATTTCCTTCGCCCCTCTACATGTAGTGTATAAACAAGAAATTTAAGGTAATTTATCTCTAGTTGTTGTAAAATAAGTTTGAAACACTTATGCTGACTTGTGTACTTTTGTCAACGTTTGAGTAAAAATTTTTTCATACGTTACGCCGAAGTATTCAAGCATCAAACCGACGGCCTTAGGACCGGGATTTCTTTTACCGCGCATAAGGAGGCTCATCATTGAGTCAGAAATGCCAATTTCGCGGGCCAATTCGTTTGTTGAATTAATACCGCGTCTACGCATTTCACCTTCGACATATTCTTTGTTCATAACGATCGTTGCCGTCAACATCTTATCACCTCGTTTCTTAGTGTGTACTTTTGTCAATGACTTCTGTACTCCAAATATAACCACCTCGTGTACATTTGTCAACAGTTATTTTTGGGCGGTGTTTATTTATGTACATGACATTTGTAAACTATAGTGTGTGTGCTTAATAGGGAGGAGGTGTTGGGAATGAACTTTGGGGAGTATATACGAGAAACACGGGAAAAAAGAGGTATGACCGTTAATCAACTTGCGATTTATTCAGGGGTTAGTTCTGGCCTGATTTCGAAACTTGAGAATGGGAAAAGAGGAACGCCAAAACCAGATACAATCGAGAAGATAGCAAAAGGCTTAAAGGTCGATTATAACGATCTTATGCGTATTGCGGGGTATGTACCGGAGGCCGACAACCAAGAAATGGTTTACCCAAGTTCAGATGTCTTGCCTCCTGACCAAACGAACTTTGTTCTTAGAGAACTTGTTAAAAAGTACGACATCGACTTATCTGAACCTGAGAAGGCCGAAAAGCTAGAACAAATCATTCAATTGGTCTTCCAAAAGAAGAATCAATAAGATTTAGCACTGTGTTAACTATCTCTGTTTTTTCGATCCCGTTAAACTCTTCAATCTGTCGCAGCAAATCATCTAATTTCTCATCGATATCCAATAGTCCCAGCTCCTGAAGAGTTTTTATGAAACAATTTTAGCATGCTGATCATAAAATAGGAACATAGGTTCGTATTATTTTGTCGAGGAGTATCGTTATGGCTCGTTATGAGACCGGGCGATGCTTACTCCCTGACCGTCGAAGAGATTGTAACAACATGTCACAACAGCGATTAGCCGATCTTACCGGGTATTCACGTTCGCATGTATCAGCGATCGAACGAGGCCTTTACGAAATGAAAGCGTCGGAAGCAATGGCATTCTGTAGCGTACTGGACTGCAGCTTTCAGAGCCTTTATGAATGGAAGATCAAACGGTAACGGAGTTAGCAGCGAAGAGAGATTTTTTCTCTTCCGCCCTCGACGATCTCGACGCAATACACGTCCTCTGTTTTTTGTCAATTCCCTCCCTTGTCCCTTGTACTTCCAAATTTACCACAACTGCATTCGACTTACTTGTCGAATCTCGCCGTCGAACCCTCCAAACGGACAACAACGTAACCGTCTACGTTGTTCTTTACAATATTGCAAAAACTATAGTATAATTAACGATTTAAAACAAAAAAGAGACCTTTACACGTTAACATACGTGTATTTTAGCCCCTCACAATTAAATAATCATATTCTTTTGTCTTGTACTTTGATACAGGAATATTTAAATCTTCGCCACCTTTAAAAAATGCACTCCTACCATAATCCGTTACTACAATGCGATCGACAATGTTAGTGTTCACAAGCAGCGATGGCATAAAATAATCGTACCCATGAGGAGAAAGCGCCTCTTCGTACTTCTCGAGGCTGTTTAACTGTAGGTAAACTCCATACTTGGTATGAAATCTAGTAATTCCAGCCGGCGGCTCCGTGTGTTTTTTACTGTTTGACGGCTTAGGGGTCACATCCATAAAGAACACATCTTCCAGGAGGTTGATGTTACGATACTCGGGGACCCCACCCACCGCTACAACGTTGACACAATAAACAATTAAAGAATCCATAACATACCCTTACTTAGTTTCTTTTGCTTTGTCTTTAGGAATAACGACACTACCGAACAGCCATTTCAACGGGGATATCTCTGTTTCAACTGCATCAGCCTTAGGTTCGACAGCAGCTGCGATCGTCTTTGCCAGAAGCTTTTTCATTTGCTCTCACCTCCCTTTAATAGTAAGAGAAATCCCTTGAACAATGAAAGCAAGTGCAGCAGCAGAGGAAACAAAGAAAAAGTTCAATACGATAATTATTATGGGAAACAGTTTTCTTTGTTCTGATCTTGTCAAAACCAACACTATTGATGCGCTGGTTAGCGCAAAAATCAGTTCGTTGTTAAGTGAGATGTGAGGTATTGTTGCTAAAATGATTGTTGAGAAGATGAAACAATGATCTAGATTTTTAAAATGTCCCCCGCCTGTCATGATCCTAATTGACACTACTGATACGGCGCCTATTATGGTTTCAATGGCTTTACCGGAGACAAATCCGAGCACTAATGCAATGATAATCGGAAAGTAGTTGCTTATTTGAAGGGCCAGTAATGCAGTAAATCTCTCTTCGCTCGATCGTACCGCAGGATTCTCATTCTTTACCCACCGCGTTATCCTTCTCGATACTTCGATGACCACTGACAATCCGATCTCTCCTGTATGTAAGAATAAATACAAGTAAACACAATATTAATGCAAGCATAGTGAACAATACAACTTTATGATGAAATACAGAGTAATAAAAAGCGATACTAATAATAATCAAGGAAGTAATCGATGTTAACAATAGACGCATTTGATTTTTAGTTATTGGATTAATGATATAAAAATCATGCGGCGGCCTAACAAACTTAGTCACGCCCAGATCGTGTTTACTTACTAGAAAGGCCAACAAGAAAGTAATAGCTTGTGAAATTAGCTGTATGACTTGGACGCTTCTACTGTGTGAGCTATACAAATCGCTTGATAGGAGAAAGTCTCCAATCGTTCCCGACAAACTGATTACTGCTTGAATCGCAAAGTATGCAAGTGTACCAGTTGCTGTAATAACAATCGCCCTGTACAGTCTTACTTTAATTATGTATCTCAAGCAAAGTACGAGCAATAAAATGTGAACCATCGGGTCAATAGAAATGAATCCAATAACCTCTCGAATGAGCAATGAAGAAACACCTAAAGTTGCACAAATAATCATTATTTCTCTTAGATATTCACGGATAGGATACTGAAAAATAGTCATCATTAATAAATATATCGCTAAAGTATCCAAACAATCGAGGATAAAATAGATTACATAATCCACTAAATCAACCCTCTCGTCACTCCTTATACATAATTATACAACCTAATAGGACATTCTTACTATAAGTATTTTATGATACATATTGTATCATTTAAGGTGCTATGTTACATTTAGGATAATTTGAATAAAGGAGTGTATACATGAAGAGGAAAATTGTGGCCGTTTTTCTCGCAATATCGCTGCTCACGGCCGGAGTGGTCAGTGCAGCAAGCATTTGGGGTACATACAAAGGGAACAACATCATCCGTTTGACGGTGGACGGGACACCTGTTAAAGTGTCCGACGTACCGGCAATCAGTTACAACGGCCGGACGATGATTCCAATTTACCTGTTACAGCAGGCCGGGGTTAATTATACTTGGGATGGAAAAAACCAAACCGTCGATATACAAAAGCCCGCGGCTACTGAACAAGTGAATGAGATACAATCGCTTCAACGTGTCACATCTGCTATAAAGGAGGACCTTGGGAAAAATCCGAAATGGCAATCCTTTTACACAGTGATGGACGATCAGGAAATTCAATCAGAAGCTACGTATAAAGGCTTATCAAACAGCATGACCAGCGATTTATATACCGCAGCCATCTATAATTTAATGTATGATTTAGAGGGTATTCCTGTAGGCGGCATTCGCATTTATGTATACGATGATAACGAAAATTATGTTGGAGATGTATACATTAAACAAAGCGACTCACTTGATGTTTATAATAAAAAAATCACGCAACAGCAATTCACAAACAAATGGACCATTAACTTTGATGATTATAATCCCGCAAACACACAACAGCTCCCTGTTGTCACTCAACAACAAGTCGCACCTTCTGTAAATGCATCCTATTGTAAAACCATTAACGATTTATACGATAAACAGATCGGAGACTATGTTGCTGAAATGAATAAACGTGGCCTTGCCCTCTCAGGTATTGCAAATAGCGAAGTAGACTATTTGAACCAAGAAAGAAATCAAAAACTAGCAGCAGCTGGATGCACACCTTAAGCCCCTCCCCGGGGCTTTTTCTTTTGCCCAGAAACCTACCTCTACCACTTTGACCACATGACCACTATAATATTGAACGAGTCTACTAACATCTTTGGAGGTTTTTTCTATGAAGGGCTACTTCCGCAAACGGGGTGAAAAATGGTCATTCTCTATTGACCTGCCACGCGATCCAGTTACCAATCAGCGGAAACAAAAGACGGTCAGCGGGTTTAAGACGAAGAAAGAAGCGGAGAAAGCTTGCGCAGCTCTCATAACGCAGATCGAGCAAGAAGAATACGTCGAGCCGACAAAGCAGACGGTGGCGGAGTTCTTCAAAAGTTGGTTGGCAGGAAAAGAATTGTCCGTAAAAAAAGTTACGTATAATACGTATTCTCGCCACATAACACTGCACATTATTCCCGGACTAGGTCATATCGAGTTGAAAAAGCTAAGCCGTGATCATATCCTTGCTTTCTATAAGCATCTGGTGCAAGAAAAGAAACTTGGAGACCGAACAATATTCGACATACATGGCGTACTTAAAAGAGCGATTGCTAATGCAGTTGAGTGGCAATTGGTCTCTAGGAATGTCATGAAAATCGTCGATACCCCAAAAGTGGCGAAGAAAAAAATTCAGGTGTGGACATTTGAAGAATGTGCAAAGTTCCGCGAAGTATCAATAAGCGATCCGCTTCATATCGCGTTTATTTTAGGGCTAACAACAGGAATGCGACAAAGTGAAGTGTTGGGATTATCCTGGCAAGATGTGAACTTAGAAAGCATGGAGATTTCAGTTAGACAAACGCTCGACCATGAGGGAACCGAACTTCAGGACGGCACTAAATCCGATGCTGGCGAACGATTAATAACACTTGATGAAGAGACCGTTAACGAACTTAAAAGACAACATAAACGAATCAAAGCAGATAAGTTCCGTTTAGGTGCTTCTTATGAAGACAATAACCTCGTCGTCGCAACCAAATTCGGAACGCCGATCCGCCCAAGAAACCTTCTTCGAACCATGTATCGATTGATGGATGCTGCTAAAGTGAAGAAAATAGCATTTCATGATTTACGACATACCCATGCAACATTGTTATTAGCACAAGGAGTGAACCCAAAGATTGTTTCTGAGCGCCTTGGTCACTCCAACGTTAAGATTACACTCGACACCTATTCCCATGTATTACCTAACATGCAGAAAAACACTGCCGCCGAATTTGGACGCGTGTTTTATCAAAAAGAAGTGGCCGCAGATAAGCAAGGTGGTCAAAATGTGGTCAACTAGCTTTTTGTGGTCAAATCAGTTGTCAAAAACAGACTTCATAAAAAACAAAAAACCCTTATGTATAAAGGGTTTCAACGGTTTTTCTTATGGTGGAGCCTAGGGGGATCGAACCCCTGACCTCATCGCTGCCAGCGATGCGCTCTCCCAGCTGAGCTAAGGCCCCGAAACGGTTGTTTCACTGCCAATTATAGGCGGCGACAGGATCGATCTTACCACGCTGCGAAGCGGAGTGTCAATCCTTTTTCAACCCGTTCGCGGCGCCTGCGCCGCCGGTCAGAGGATGCTTGGACAGCAGCGAGTTCAATTCCTTCATGAACATGTCGATGTCCTTGAATTGGCGGTACACGGAAGCGAAACGGACGTAAGCGACTTCGTCGACCGGATACAGCTGCTCCATCACGAGCTCGCCAATAATGCGGCTCTCGATCTCGGCGTGAGCCGTCGTGCGCAGCTCCTTCTCGACCTCGGATACGACAACCTCAAGCCGTTCAGCCGGTACAGGGCGCTTCTCACAAGCGCGGATCAGACCGCGCAGCAGCTTCTCGCGGCTGAACTCTTCGCGGCTGCCATCTTTCTTAATCACGATAAGCGGCGTTTCCTCGATCATCTCGAACGTCGTGAATCTGCGGCTGCATTTTTCACATTCGCGTCTGCGGCGGATCGACTTATTCTCGTTGGCCGGTCTCGAGTCGAGCACCTTGGAGCCGGCGTAATCACAATATGGACATCTCATTTGACTATTCCTCCAAGACGCTTTCGCACAATTTATTTCATCATTTCTTAATATTCCAGCTGTTACCTGTAATGAAGTTCAAAATAATACACATAATACAGTTACCAACCGCAAGGAGGTGAACGACAATGGCACAAGGTAACAGTAACCAACTGGTTGTACCACAAGCATCTGCCGCTCTTGACCAACTGAAATACGAAGTTGCTTCGGAGCTTGGTATCGCACTTTCGCAAGACGGTTATTATGGCAACCTTACGACGAAAGAAGCTGGCTCCATCGGGGGCAGCATCACGCGTAAGCTCGTCCAAATCGCTGAGCAATCGCTTGCTGGCCGCGCCTAACGCGTAAAGCAGCTTGGGACAGCCTGCCGAATCATCTACCGATGAGCCGGCAGGCTTGTCTCAAGCTTATTCGCTGTTACGGCCGAACTCCGGATACAAGTCCCTATACTTATTATAATAATAAAAAACACGTTGTACATAGTGCCGCGTCTCACCGAACGGCACATCCTTCACCGTCTCGATCTTCCCGTCCCACACGTTGCCGTTCATCCACTTCTTCACATTGCCAGGGCCGGCATTATAAGCTGCGACTGCAGCCACCCGGTTGCCGTCGAACTGCTTATGTAGATTGCTTAAGTACCAAGAGCCAATCCGTATGCTGACGTCCGCACGATGCCGAAGCGTATCCTCCGTTACATTCGCGAAGCCTGCCTGTTGAATGACCCAATCCGCCGTGTCCGGCATAATCTGCATAAGTCCGAGAGCGCCCTTCTTCGATTCCTTGCCCGTCGAGAAGTTCGTCTCTACCCGAATAACTGCCGCGATAAGCAATGGATCAAGACCATAATTCATCGCGCTGGTACGGATATCCTCCTTATAATGGATCGGATACATCCAGCGGGCCATCCAGTCCGACTTTACGAATAGAAAGGCAATGAATAAGACGATGAGCAGCAGCAGCACTCTTCGGCGTGCCAAGCGTCTCATATGTCACCCCTTTCTCGATTGCCTCAGTTCATCCCAGAGCTTCGCAACCAGTTCCCGCGTATGCTCCACCGATCCGCTATTATTAATAACCCAATCCGCCAGCTCGCGCTTGCGTTCGATATCCATCTGAAGATGGATCCGGTTGTCCGCTTCCTTAGCCGTCAGTCCGTTGCGGCTCATGAGCCGCTCCCGTTGGACCGTTACCGGCACATAGACCACAATCACGCCTTCATAAGACGACTGTTGGCCTGTCTCATACAGCAGCGGGATGTCCGCAATAATGATGGCGTCAGGATCTTCTTGCTCCCAGCGCTCCATCTGTTCCCGCATCCGCTGACGGATAGCCGGATGAAGAATCGCTTCGAGCTCGCGGCGCTTATCCTCTTGGCCGAATACAATCGCCCCGAGCGCCTGCCGATTGAGAGTGCCGTCGTCATGGAGGACGGCTTGTCCGAATCGCTCCGCGACGGCGCGAAGCGCCGGCTCGCCCGGAAGGACGACTTCTCTGGCCACCTGATCGGCATCGACGAGGCGCGCACCGCGCTCGACTAGCATAGCCGCAACCGTGCTCTTGCCGCAGGCGATGCCGCCAGTTAACCCGATTCTCATAACTGTACCCCTCCGACGCTGCATTTAGAACAATTTTATAATTCCCATTACAATCAGTAAAATGCCCGGCAGCACAGACAAAGCCTGCATGCCCCGCCATCCGGCATACTTGAACCCGACGCGAAGTCCCGCGAGCAGGAACACCGCACTGGACAGTGCAATCGCTACCGCCGTTGTTGCCGGATGAAGACCGATCATGGCCGCACCAAGACCCGCTCCGAATGCGTCGAACGACAACGCTACCCCAAGCAGGATCGCCTCGGATGAAGAGATGCTGCCGGATCGGTCGACGTCTGCCACTTGCGGCTTCCGAAGAATCTGGATGACGATGCCAAACTGCTTCACTTCCAGACTGACAAGCGTCCTCTCCGTTAACGCTTCATTCGAATCGGAGCCAGAGGACGCAGCCGACTTCCCTTCATCAACGCTCGAATCTTCGTCATCGGGTCTGCCTTCGCGGCTTCGCCTCAATTGAAGAAGCGCCCAGCCGCCGATGCCCATCAGAATGAAGGCGCCGATCATACGCGCCACAACAGGCGACAGATAATTCGTTAGCCAACCGCCAACCGCCATAGACAGCCAAATGACGATGCCTGAGCAGCAGGCAATAATCGCAATCGACAGCACAGGTATTCGGATGCGACGCAGTCCGTAAGTGACGCCGACGCCGAAGCCGTCCAAGCTGACAGCGAACGACAGCAGCAGCAATGAGGCCAAATGCGCGAACAACCGTTGTCCCTCCCCGCAGACGATCGGTTAACCGCACGGACATTCGCCTTATGAGCGGATGAACGGCTGCCGAGCCGCATCCGGGAAACTCGCCATGTGAAGCGCGAGTCCGCGAATGCGGCAACGAACAGCCGTGCGCAGTGACAATCGCCTATGTTCGATAGACCATCTTATGCGGGGAAATGGATCTCGTGTTACTTTAATGAATTTTCGGTGATACGCCTTTCGGCCTCGCTTGCTTCACCGCTTTCTTCGCAGCAGAACCTTTGGGCTTCGGCTGGCACTTCGGACAGATATGCGTACCCCGTCCGCCAAGCACGAATTTCTCAATCATCGCACCGCAGACTCTGCATGGCTCGCCGCCTCGGCCGTATGCGAGCAGCGAATGTTGGAACATGCCCATCTCGCCTTGCCCGTTCACGTACGATTTGATCGATGAGCCGCCCGCTTCTACCGCTCTTCCGAGCGTATCGCGGATCGCGTCATACAATCGGCTCCATTCCGCGGCTTTCAGCGAATCGGCTGTGCGCTCCGGATGAAGCTGCGCTTGAAACAGCGCCTCATCGACATAGATGTTGCCCAAGCCGACCACATAGGCTTGATCAAGCAGCAGCGGCTTCAGCTTCGTCGACCGCTTGGATAGGGTCTGGCGAAGCGACTCCAGCGTGAACGTTTCGTCGAGCGGTTCTAATCCAAGCTTATTCAGCGGCGGCAATGTCCATTCCTCGCCCGGCTTGAACAAATCCATCGTGCCGAACTGGCGAACATCCTTGTACCGAAGCTCTGTCCCGTCCGTAAAATGAAACACGACATGCGTATGCGTCTCGACCGGCTCGTCCTGCTTATAAACGCCGTAGCGTCCTTCCATCCGAAGATGGGACACCAAAATGAGATCATCTAATACGATTCGTATAAACTTACCCCGCCGTTCCACGGAATGAATCGTTCGGCCTGCCAAAGCGGCGGCGAACATCTCGGGTTCGGCGGGTTTTCTTATAATACGCGGCAAGCTCACCGTGACATCCGTGATCGTCTTGCCCGCAACTAATTGGTTAAGCGTACGGCAGACTGTCTCTACCTCTGGCAATTCAGGCATGATGTTTTCACCTCATCGCCTATTATAACGCATCAAGGCCCCGGATGGGTCTTTAGACGCTATTTTGCCTCATACCAATTGACACCGTAACTGACATCCGCCTTCAGCGGCACGACGAGCTCGATCGCGTTCTCCATCACGGAAGGGACGAGCTGCTTCATCGTTTCCAATTCATCCTCCGGCACCTCGAAGACAAGTTCGTCATGCACTTGAAGCAGCATGCGGCTCTTCAGGCTGCGGGCGCTGAGCTCCGAATCCATCTTGACCATCGCCAGCTTAATGATGTCGGCGGCCGTCCCTTGGATCGGCGTATTCATCGCGGTCCGCTCCGCGAACGAGCGGAGATTAAAGTTCGATGCCTTGATCTCCGGCAAATAGCGGCGGCGCTCCAATAGCGTCGTCACGTACCCGTCGCGGCGCGCCTGCATCACGATATCGTCCATATACTTGCGGACACCGCTGAACGTCGCGTAATACTGCTCAATGAACTGCGCCGCTTCCTTCCGCGTAATCCCAAGGTTCGTCGAGAGGCCGAAGTCGCTGATGCCGTATACGATGCCGAAGTTAACCGCCTTCGCCTGACGGCGCATATTCGAATCGACCGCTTCCGGCGGAACGCCGAATACGTCCGACGCGGTCTTCGTATGAATGTCCATATCGTTCAGGAACGCTTCCTTCAAGCCCTCATCGCCGGAAATATGCGCCAGCACGCGAAGCTCAATCTGCGAATAGTCGGCCGCAAGCATGTACCAGCCCGGCTGCGACGGAACGAACGCTTTGCGAATTTTGCGGCCTTCCTCCAGCCGGATCGGGATGTTCTGCAAGTTCGGATATTGGCTGCTCAGACGGCCCGTCGCTGCGATCGTCTGGCGGTAGAACGTATGGATATGTCCCGTATTCGGACGAATCTCCTTAAGCAGCCCTTCGACATAAGTGGACTGCAGCTTGGACAGCTGACGGTACAGCAGAATCGAAGGAATAATGTCGTGATACTTCGCAAGCTCCTCGAGAACGTCCGCATCGGTCGAGTAGCCCGTCTTCGTCTTCTTCTTCGCAGGCAGTCCGAGCTTCTCGAACAGCACCTCGCCCAGCTGCTTCGGCGAGCCGATATTGAACTCCATGCCCGCCAGCTCGTAGATCGTGCTCTTCAACTCGACGATGCGTCCTTCAAGCTCAGCGCCAAGCTGCTCGATAACGGCTGCATCGGCCTTGATGCCTTGCAGCTCCATGCCGGCCAGCACGCGGGACAGCGGCTGCTCGAGCTCGTAGTACAGCTTGTGCATGCCGGTCTTCTCCAGCTCCGCACGCTGAACCTCCGCAATACGGCGGACCGCATCCGCCTTCGAAGCGACGAATGCATGCAGCGCCTCTGCCTCCGGCAGCTTGAACTTCGCTCCCTTGCCGTAGACCGCTTCGTCGGATGCGACGCCTGGCAAGCCGTACTTGCTGCACAGAGAGCTGATCGTCAGCGACGAATCGGTCGGATCGAGCAAATAAGCAGCTAGCTGCACGTCGAACTCAATGCCGCCAAGCTTAATATCCTGCCAAGCGAGCGACAGCTCCGAGCGGTGCATATCGAAGCCGACTTTGCCTGCATCCGCAGACACCAGCCAGTCCCTCAGGAATGCGAGCTGCTCCGCCTTCACATCCTCAAAAGGCACGACGAAGACGGCATCCGCAGACGTTACAGCAATCGCGACCGTCTCACTCTGATGCGGGTTATCACCGATGACCTCGAAATAAACGCTCTCCGCAGCGGCAAGTCCGTCCGCCAGCTGCTTGCAAGCTTCCGCTTTGCCCGCAGCCACCGATACGACACGCAGCTCAGCCGCTTCCGCAGCGCCTTCGGACACTTCGCCGGTCAGCTCCAGCCGCTCCATCAGCGACTTGAATTCAAGCTTGCGGAACGCATCCGCCAGCACCGGCTTCTCGTAGCCGGCATACGCCATCTCGGCTACGCCTTTATCGAGCGGCACTTCCCGGAAGATCGTCGCCAGCTTCTTGCTCATGATGGCATCATCTTTGTGCGTTTCGACTTTTTCCTTCATTTTGCCTTTCAGATCGCCAGAGTGCTCCAGCACCTGCTCAACCGAGCCATACTCGTGCAGCAGCTTCAGCGCTGTCTTCTCCCCGACGCCCGGAATGCCCGGGATGTTGTCGGACGTATCGCCCATCAGACCTTTCAGGTCGATAATCTGCTGCGGCACGAGGCCGTATTTCTCTTGAATTTCCGCAGGCGAATAACGCTCGATCTCGCTGACGCCCTTGCGCGTAATCGCAATCGTCACTTGATCCGAAGCGAGCTGAAGCATATCCTTGTCGCCGGAGACGACGAGCGTCTCGGCGCCCTGCTCGTCCGCCATACGCGTCAGCGTCCCGATAATATCGTCGGCTTCGTAGCCGGACAGCTCGAACTGGCTGATGCCGAACGCTTGCAGCAGTTCCTTAATAAGCGGGAATTGTTCGGACAGCTCAGAAGGCGTCTTCTGGCGCCCGCCTTTATAATCACCGTAGCCCTCATGGCGGAACGTCACCTTGCCCGCGTCAAACGCGACGAGCATATGGGTCGGTTTCTCCTCCTCGAGCAGCTTCAGCAGCATGGTCGTAAAGCCGAATACGGCATTTGTATGTAATCCACTAGCATTCGTCAGCAGCGGCATGGCGTAGAAAGCCCGGTTAGCAATACTATTGCCGTCGATCAAGATCCATTTGTCCATTGGCGGCATCTCTCCTGCATTCTCAAAGTGTTGGTACGTGCCTTGACTGCTTACTATCATACCATAAAAAGGACCCCCTTTGCCCGCTGCGTCAAGGCATACGACCATGCAAGCAACAAGATCTAGAGACAAACAAAAACACGCCGCAGGCAAATGCCCATGGCGTGTTCACGTACTAGTTCAAATCCGGCCGTTTGCCCGTCACGAGGTAGACGACGCTTTCGCCGATATTCGTCGCATGATCGGCAATCCGCTCGATGAACCGTCCGACGAAGCTAAGCTGCATCGATTGCGAGATCGTCAGCGGGTTCTCCAGCATGAGCGAGAACAGCTCGCGCGTAATTTGCTTGTAAAGAGCATCGACTTGGTCATCGTCCTTCGCCATCTTGTAGGCGAGATCGACGTTTTCTTGTACGAAAGATTGAATCGATTCGAAAATCATCGTCTGCACGATCTCCGCCATCCGCGGCAGATCGATCAGCGGCTTAATAAGCGCCTGGCCTTCCAGCCGGAGCGTCACCTTCGCTACGTCGAGCGACAGATCGCCCATCCGCTCCAGGTCGCTGGCGATTTTGAATGCCGCGAGGATGCGGCGCAAATCCTTGGCAACGGGCTGCTGCGTAACGATCAGCTTCGCGCCGAGCTCCTCGATCTGCTCCTCCAGACGGTTAATGTCTGGATCGGTGGCAATGACTTTCTTCGCCAGTGAAATATCCATATCTTTGAGCGACTGCATCGCATCCGCAAGAGCCCGCTCTACGCGGCCTCCCATATCGACAAGCATTTCATGCAATTGGTCCAAATAGTGATCGAATTCTTTGCGCGGCGTCATCAAGCCACTTCACTCTCCCTTAGCCGAACCGGCCGCTAATATAATCTTCCGTACGTTGATCGGAAGGGTTAGAGAACAGTTTCTCTGTCTCGTCGTATTCCACAACTTCCCCGTTCAAGAAAAATACCGTTTGATTCGACACGCGAGCCGCTTGATGCATGTTGTGCGTAACCATGACGATCGTATAACGGTTTTTGAGCTCTTGAACGAGCTCCTCAATCTTCAGCGTCGAGATCGGGTCAAGCGCCGAAGTCGCTTCATCCATAAGCAGAATGTCCGGGTTCACCGCGAGCGCTCTGGCGATGCACAGACGCTGCTGCTGACCGCCCGACAAGCTGAACGCGGAGCGCTTCAAGTAGTCCTTCACTTCTTCCCACAGCACAGCGGAACGAAGGCTCGTCTCGACGATTTCGTCGAGCGTCTTCCGGTCGCGGATGCCATGCAGTCGCGGGCCGTATGCGATATTGTCATAGATCGATTTAGGAAAAGGATTCGGTTGCTGGAACACCATGCCGACTTTCTTGCGCAGCGTCTCGACATCTACGCTGCCGGAATAAATGTCCGTGCCCGAGATGCTGATCTCGCCTTCGATCCGAGTGCCTGGAATCATATCATTCATCCGGTTCAGCGTGCGCAGCAGCGTCGACTTGCCGCAGCCCGACGGACCGATGAATGCCGTGATCGCTTTCTCCGGAATGCGCATCGATACGTTCTTGAGTGCATGGAAAGAGCCGTAATATAGGTTCAGCTTGTTAATTTCGATTAAAGACGTCATCGTCGTTTGCATCGCTTGACCTCCGCATATAGGAATGATATCGATCTGGTTGGCGCTAGTCTTGGTCTAGGACAATATCATTAAATGTGTTTGTTATATTTGTTGCGCAGCAGAATAGCCGAGAAGTTCATGATCAGCAGCGTCACGAGCAGCACGATGATGCCGGCTGCGGCAAGCTCTTGGAACGACGCTTGCGGACGGGATACCCAGTTGTAAATTTGGATCGGCATAACGGTGAACGAATCCATCGGGCCATTCGGCAGGAAGGCGACGAATGTAAGAGCACCGATCATGACGAGCGGAGCCGTCTCGCCGATTGCACGGGACATGGCGAGAATAACGCCGGTCAGAATGCCGGATATCGATGACGGCAGCACCGAGCGGGATACCGTCTGCCATTTGGTTGCGCCAAGAGCGAACGAAGCATCGCGGCGCGCCTTCGGCACGGCGCGGATCGCTTCCTGAGCCGAGACGATAATGATCGGCAGCACGAGCAGCGTCATGGTGAAGGCGCCGGACAACAGGCTGCGGCCGAGATGCAGCTCGCGGACGAACAACGTCAAGCCGAGAATGCCGTATACGATCGACGGTACGCCTGCGAGCGTACTAATATTCAGCTGAATGATGCGGGTCAACCTGTTTTTCTTCGCGTATTCTTCCAAATAAATCGCTGCTCCTACGCCGAGCAGGAACGACAGCGGAGCCATAATCGCCAGCATATAGAGCGAGCCGACGATCGCCGACTTCATGCCGGCTTCGCTCGCCCGGCGGGACGGGAAGTTGTTGAACAGCTCAGGCTGAACACGGGCGATGCCGTTCGATACGATATCGATCAACAGCGCCATCAGCGCCAGTACGCCGATCGACGTTGCGACAAGGAACAGCAGCCGCAGCAGCCAGTCGATCCGGCGACGGGTTGCGATCTGCTTGCGGTTCGCATCGACGAAAATGCTCTTGGCGCCCACTGTCGGTTCCTCTTTGCTCTTGTTTACATTCGTCTTCATATTCAAGTTCGCGTTAACGTTGCTCATCTTAATACTCCTCCCGGAACCGTCTTGCAACATATTGGGCTAGGATATTAAGCAGGAATGTAATGACGAACAGCGTCATACCTACGGCAAAAATGGTTCCGTATTCTACGCTGCCATGAGGCGTGTCGCCAAGGCTTACCTGCACGATATAGGCGGTCATCGTCTGAATGCTTTCCAGCGGATTGCCTGTCAGCTTCGGCGTAGAGCCGGCTGCAACCGTTACGATCATCGTCTCGCCGATTGCACGGGAGAAGGCCAGTACGGCCGATGCGACGATGCCGGAGAAGGCTGCCGGTACGACGATTTTGAGCGCGACCTCGAATCTTGTTGCGCCAAGGGCGTAAGCACCGTCACGCAAGCTGCGAGGTACGGCTGTCATTGCGTCCTCACTCAAGGAGCAAACCATCGGAATAATCATGATGCCAACCACGATACCGGCACTAAGAGCATTGAATACGCCGGCATCCGAGAACAGCGAGCGAATAACTGGCGTCACAAGGCTTAAGGCAAAATAGCCGTAGACGATGGTCGGAACGCCAGCCAGCACCTCAAGAATCGGTTTCACGATTCCGCGCACTCGCTTATGAGCGTACTCACTCAGATAAATCGCGCTTGCAAGCCCGAGCGGCACAGCAACGAGACAAGCAATGACCGTAATAAGCAGCGTTCCGCTGATGAGCGGCCATATGCCGAAGCTCTTCGGTTCGATTAACGGCGACCATTTGGTCCCCGTAATAAAATCAATGAACGGAATTTGTCTGAAGAAATTGAACGTTTCGCCGATCAGCGTGAAGACGATGCCGATCGTCGTCAGGATCGACAGTGTCGCACACAGGAACAGCACGACTGGCATAATCCGATCCATAAGATGAGTTTTCCGGTTTTTGAACATCGACTCCCGCGTTGGTACGGCATCGCTTCGCATGCTTGTTCTCCCCTTGCCTTTACGATTCTTTAACATCTATTCCGAGAAAAATGTGATGTCCTTGTCAGACACCACATCTTCCTCGCGTACCTGCTTCTATTAGCCTTGCAGCTTCGCTGCTTCTTCCGAATATTTCTCTTCCGGCAGCGGCACATAGCCGACTTCGCTCGCCATGTCGCCGATGTTGTTGATATAGTAGTCAGCGAATGCGCTCACTTCAGGACGTTGCAGCTCTTCTTTATTCAGATAGATGAACAGCGGACGGGACAGCGGAGCGTACGTGCCGTCTTTGATCGTCTCAACCGACGGTGCGATTGCGCCTTTGCCAGCATCGACAGGAATGACTTTCAGCTTGTCGGCATTCTCTTCAAAGTAAGCAAAGCCGAAGTAACCAATTGCATACTTGCTGCCTTCTACGCCTTGTACGAGCGAGTTGTCATCTTCGCTGAACGAAATTTGCGTGTCGTTGCGGATCCCTTTTTTCTCCAGAATTGCTTCATTGAAGTAGTCATACGTACCGGAGTCGGCGCCTGGCGAGTACATTTTAATTTCTTCTGCCGGCCATCCCGCGCGAACGTCTGCCCAAGTCTTAACCGTCGATCCCGTTACGAAAATTTTGTTCAGTTCTTCAACCGTCAGGTGGTCGATAAAGTCGTTGTCTTTGCTAACGACTAACGACAGACCGTCATATGCGACTTGCAGATCCGTATATTCGATGCCTTTGTCTTTGCACGCTTGCGCTTCTTCGTCTTTGATCGGACGCGATGCGTCGCTGATTGCGAGCTCGCCTGCGCAGAAACGTTTGAAACCGCCGCCCGTGCCGGATACGCCGACCGTAACGCGAACGTCTTTGTTCATTTTGCCGAACTCTTCGGCTGCCGCTTCCGTCAGCGGGTACACCGTGCTGGAACCGTCGATTTCAATCTCGCCCGTGAGACCGACTGCTGCGTCTTCGTCATCTGCAGCCGTGTCATCGCCGGCTGCTGCCGTGCTATCTCCTTGCTCCGTCGTTTGCTCTTTATCGCCGCTGCTTGTTTCCTTATCGTTGTTGCCGCAAGCCGACAGCATAACAGCCAGCACCAACATCATCAGCAAGACCATCCCTTTGAAGCTTTTGTTCTTAACCAATTCAACCACTCCTCGTTTCTGTTTCGTGCTGTAGTGTGGAAGCACGTCCGTCTTGGTTCTTATGATACGGGCCGAACGTAAATCCGGTATTGCCCGTATGTTAACTGCATGTAAAAAAATTTACGAACCGTACAAATTGTATTAACAATAAAACGACAAAAGACGGCATGCGCCGTCTTTTGCCCCTATCATTCTATTATTATTTCAGCTTGCTCAATTGCGATTGGTACCAGCCGTCAGCCAGCGGGATGTAGCCAACCTCTTTCGACAGCTTGCCGCCGTTTTGCATATAGAATTGAGCGAACGCTTTAACTTCCGGACGATCCAACTCTTTCGTGCTTACGTAGATGAAGATCGGACGGGACAGGAAGTACATGCCGTTAGCGATCGTTTTGGCCGAAGGACCGATTGCGCCTTTATCGTTCTCTTTGTCGATAACGACAGCTTTCAGCTTCGACTTGTTCTCTACATAGTAAGCATAGCCGAAGTAGCCGATTGCGTATTTATCTTTCGCGATACCTTCAACGAGGACGTTGTCATCTTCGCTGAACGTAATTTGTTTGTCATTGCGGCTTTGTTTTTGTTTGCCGTTCACTTTCTCGGTGAAGAAGTCGAACGTACCCGACTCGCTGCCTGGCGAGTAGATTTTGATCTCTTCGTTCGGGAAGCCGGCGCGAACGTCTGCCCACGTTTTTACTTTCGAGTCTTTATCGAAAATCTTTTTCAGCTCGGAAGCCGTCAGTTTCAGCGCCCATTTGTTGTCTTTGTTGATCGCTACCGTGATGCCGTCATAGGCTACCGTCAATTGAGTGTACGAAATGTTTTTCGCTTTGCAAGCCGTTCTCTCGCTGTCCGAGATTGGACGCGATGCATCCGAAATTGCGATCTCGCCTGCGCAGAAGCGTTTGAAGCCGCCGCCCGTGCCGGATACGCCGACCGTTACGCGAACGTCCTTGTGCTCCTTGCCGAACTCTTCCGCGACCGCTTCCGTAATCGGGTAGACCGTACTCGAACCGTCGATTTCAATCGTGCCTTTCAAATTATCTGCCGCACCGGCTTGAGCCGCCATCAGCAGCGACAAGCTCGCTGCCACGATCGACAGCTTAATCGCCAACTTCTTAAACAAGGTGACCACTCCTCAATTAGGTATCGTACATCCTATGTACAAGCCTTATCTTAGAGGCCGTCTGTTAAGAGAAAATTATCTTCATGTGAATTTATGGTAAATGGGGAACCCGTTGTACGGTTGTTAAAATAGGAAAAAGGCGCTGTTTGCCGTGCACGCCAGCACTGCAAACCACGCCTTTCTTGTGTTCATTTCTGTTTCATCATCGCGCCGGCGAGTGCGGACATTCGTTCCTGCACGCTTGCGGATTGAATATAAGCTTGGTCCGACAGTTCGGCAATTTTCCGGCTGCTGTCGCTGTTGTGCGCCGCGGCTTTGAACAACCGTTCGAATGCGGCCGCCGCCGTCCAAATGTATTGACTGCTTGCCGTAGTTTCTGCCCGGCTCTGCCCGTTCAACCGGCTCGTCTGGGCGATTGCGCTCTGAATGCCTTTAATTAGACGGGCGATCGTCTCCGTCGATTGCTTCGTCTCCATGGCAAGCTTGCGAACCTCATCCGCTACGACTGCGAAGCTGCGCCCGTGTTCGCCCGCCCTTGCCGCTTCGATCGTCGCATTGACCGCGAGCAGATTGCAGGATTCCGCCAAATCCCGGATAAGCAGCGTGACTTGCCCGACATCTTTCGCATGGTTCTGCAGCTCTCCGAATTGCTCCTCCTGCTCCGTCGCTTGGCTGTTCAACCGTTCGAATGCCGATTTCACTTGATCCAATTCCGTCTTGCCCTGCAGCGTCATCTCCACCATCTCGCCCGATAGCACAGCGCCTTCAGCCGTTGACGACTTCACCTCCGATACCGCGCGGTCGATCGCCGCCATCAGCTCGCGCGCCTCGTTCAGCGTCGCCGACTGCCGCTTCACAGCTGCTTCTTGCACTTCGCGGGAAATATGGAGCAGGTCACCGACCGTCAGTATACCAGCGAGCGCTTGTTGCTCCGTAACGATTACGCAGTTATATAATGTCGTTTCATCCCTCGTGAGCGAATGTCCGATCAGACTTGCAGGTGGAATGTCCGCATCAACAATGAGCGGGTTCGCATCCATCAGCTTCGTGACAGGCTTGTCATAATACAGCTCGGCCCCGAACCGTTGACTCAAATAATGATAGAACCGATTGCGCATAATTAAACCGTGCGGCTCGTTGTCGGCTGTAACAACGACGGCACAGTCGGCTGCATCGTTGCGCTTGAACCGCTTAAGCATTTCGAGGCAGCTGCAATCCATGTTTACAATCAACGGACTCCGCAAGTACCGTTTAATCTGGACATGATTGCCGTCATGGCGGCGGACTTGATGCCCGCCAGTGTCAGCGTCAGCCGATTGCCGTACCGAATGATCCATTGCGGTGCCAGACTTCACTTCCGTCTTGTCCGTACTGTAGGTTTGTAACGCCATCTCTTTCACTCCTCATCCTTTTTCTGTATATGGCGTTTACTATAATCGGACTTGTTCAACGGAAATGCACAGTTTTGTTAGTGGAATGTAAATTTTCGACAGCATTCGATTCATTTCTTTCATTTCTTTCATTTCTAACGATTGCCCTGTGTTCTGAGCACATGATTTCGGCCGTACATGTCGATGCTAGAGAAGCGGCATAAGCCGTCGCACATCGCACTCATACGAGCGGAAGGAGCAATTCATTCATGACCACTTCGAAAAATCGCCGCGTCAACGCTTGGCATCAACGCAAGCATAACCAACATCCTACCCACGGCCGAATCAAATCGTTCGCCGAGCTAGCCGAGGAACCCGGATCGCTTCCGCAAGCCGATGGAAGTGCTGCAAGACGAGATGCCTCATTAGCGAGCACACAAGGCCCGAGTATGCCAAGCTCATCAGAGGGCGAATCAATTTAACGGACCAATATACAGCAAGAGGCTGTTCTGCGTAAGTGCAGAACAGCCTCTTGTTACAGCTTACAGTACTTTGCTCAAGAACGACCGCGTACGCGCCTCACGAGGACGTTCGAACACCTCTTCCGGCGTTCCAGCCTCGACGATGACGCCGCCGTCCATGAACAGAACGCGGTCGCCGACTTCGCGGGCGAAGCCCATCTCATGCGTGACGATGACCATCGTCATCCCGTCTGCCGCTAGCTTCTTCATCACGTCGAGCACTTCGCCGACCATCTCCGGATCGAGTGCCGACGTCGGTTCGTCGAACAGCATAACTGTCGGCTGCATGGCGAGCGCACGCGCAATGGCGATGCGTTGCTTCTGACCGCCCGACAGCCGCACCGGATAAGCGTCCCGCTTATCGGCAAGCCCCACGGAGGAGAGCAGCGACAGCGCGATCGCTTCCGCTTTCTCGCGTGTCAGCTTCTTCAGCTTGCGCGGCGCCAGCGTCAAATTGTCCAGCACCGTCATGTGCGGGAACAGATTGAACTGCTGGAACACCATGCCCATTCGCTGGCGAATCGCGTTCAAGTCGCTTTGACGGCCAGTTACCAGCTTGTCCTCGAACATGATCTCGCCTTCCGTCGGCTCTTCAAGCCGGTTCAGACAGCGCAGAAACGTGCTTTTGCCCGAACCGCTGGGCCCGATGACGACGACAACCTCGCCCTTGCGAATATCCGTGTCGATGCCTTTCAAAATTTCATTCTTGCCATACGATTTGCGCAATCCCCGAACGTTAATCATTGCGTTTTCAGCTTCCTTTCGAGCGCGCCGAGCAGCTTCGACAGCGTAAAGGTCATGACGAAGTAGACAGCCGCAGCGACGAGCAGCGGTTCAAGCGGAAGATATATACTGTTGCGGATCGTGTCCGTTCGGTACATAAGCTCGGCGATGCCGATCGTAGACACGAGCGACGAATCTTTAATGATGACAATAAATTCGTTGCCGATCGCCGGAAGCATGTTGCGGAACGCCTGCGGCAAAATAATGTGGCGCAGCGCCATGCCGTGGGTCATGCCCAGCGAGCGGGCTGCCTCGTTCTGCCCTTTGTCGATTGCGTCAATGCCTGCGCGGAACACTTCGGCCATATAGGCTGCGCTGTTGAGCGACAGCGCAATAACACCGGATGTAAAGCCCGGCAGATTGATGCCGAAATTCGTTAATCCGTAATAAATAATGACGATCTGCACGAGCATCGGCGTACCGCGAACAATCTCAATATATACCGTTGCAATGAACCGGACGATGCCGATCTTAGAAATGCGCAGCAGCGCGATGACGATGCCGAGCGCCGTGCCGAACAGTACGCCGAAGAACGATAGCTGCAGCGTCAGCCATGCGCCATGCATAAATTGCGGCCAATATTCTGATAAGAACGAGAAATCCATCGATATCGCCCTCTTATTCGCCGACAAGCTCGTTCGCGTCAATGATATATTGATCCAGCGAACCGTCTTGTTTCATTTCATCGAGCACTTTGTTTACTTCGTCAACGAGCGGTTTATTTTTCTTCTTCAAAGCGATAGCAGATCCGCCTTCCTCATCGCCAGGCACGACAACATCGGCCAGAGCAATATCGCTGCGGTTCTTCGCGTACAGTTCTGTTACCGGCTTCTCAGCAATAACCGCATCCACACGGCCGCTTGTCAGTTCCAAGACAAGCTCGCTGATTTTGGACAAGGATGTCAGCTTCGCGCCCTCAATTTCTTTGGCAATCCCCTCTTGGATGCTGCCCTTCTGAACGGCAATCTTCTTGCCCTTCAAATCGTCGAACGAATGGAACGAACCCGCGTTCTCTTTTTTGACGAGAACCCCTTGCTCCGCAGTATAATAGATGTTGGTGAAATCAACGTTCTTCGCACGGTCCGGCGTCGGTGTCATACCGGAAATAACGAAATCGACCTTGTCTGCGTTCAGTGCGAGCAGCAAGCCGTCGAACTTCATATCTTGAATTTCGAGCTCCACGCCGAGTTCGTCCGCAATCCGCTTCGCGATCGCAATATCGAAACCGACGATTTCGTCTTTGCCGTCAGTTGTTTTATGAAATTCGTACGGCGCATAGTCCGCGCTTGTGCCTAGCACGATTTTGCCGCTCTTTTTAATCGTATCCAGCTTATTTTCGCTTTTGCCGCATGCGGCAAGCGAGACAGCCAATACCGATACCAGCATTACAGTCAACCATTTTTTCATGATGTACTCTCTCCCTTGATGTATCATGGCAACAACTTTTCAATTATAATTACGTTTTTCGACAAAAACAACCGTTATTCGACATAATCCGACATTATCCATACTTGTATGCTATTAGCGTTTACGATGAAAGCGTATTTCATCCGTTGAAAGGGGACACTTTCGATATGACCACTAAATCGATCATTCGAGATACGATCAACCAGTATGCCGAACGCTGGATCGCCATGTCGCTCGACATCGGCGCTCATCCGGAGCTCGGACACGAAGAATTCCGTTCTTCCGCCCTGCTCGCGGACGAGCTTGAGCACCACGGCTTTACAGTCGAACGCGGCACGCTTGGCATCCCGACCGCATTCGTCGGCACATACGACTCCGGTAAACCCGGACCTGTCGCCGCCTTTCTGTGCGAATACGATGCGCTGCCGGAAATCGGCCATGCATGCGGCCATCACATTATCGGCGTCATGGGCGTCGCCGCCGCTGTCGGCCTCAAAGCCGTCATTCATGAGACAGGCGGCTCGATTCGTGTATACGGCACCCCGGCCGAAGAGACCAAAGGCGCCAAGGTAACGATGGCGCAAGAAGGCTTATTCGACGACTGTTCGTTCGCGCTTATGGCCCATCCGTATCATTCGTACGAGAAATCCGGCGAATCGCTGGCGATGGATGCGATGCAGTTCGAATTTTATGGCAAAACGGCGCATGCCGCTGCCAATCCGCACGACGGCATTAATGCGCTCGACGCCGTCATTCAGCTGTTCAACGCCGTGAATGCGATGCGCCAGCAAGTACGCAGCGACGCCCGCATTCACGGCATCATCGATGCCGGCGGCCAAGCGCCGAACATTATTCCGGATTATGCATCGGCCAAGTTCTATTTCCGCTCCGCGGACCGGGCGTACACTAACGAACTGACGCAGCGGGCAATCCGATGCGCGGAAGGCGCCGCCCTGCAGACCGGCTGTACACTCAAGACGAACGCATACGAGTACTCGTATGATGAGCTGCGGACGAATGAGACGTTGTCGCAGCTATTCACCGCCAATTTGGTCGGAGGCGGCGTGCCGGAGGAAGAGGTCAAGTCTGGCAAAGACAACGGATCGCTCGATCTCGGCAACGTATCGGTTCGCTGCCCGGCTATCCACCCTTACATTCAAGTGGTGAACGAGCCCTTCCAGCTTCACACGGTCGAATTCCGTGACGCTGCGATGCAGCCCCGCGCAATGGAAGGCCTCCTGTTCGGTGCCGCTACGCTCGCTTCAACCGCCTACGACGTATGCGCCGATCCCGGTCTGCTCCGCCAAGTGCGGGACGAATTCGAGCGCGAACGCAATCGTGTGCAGTCTCGTTAACGTGCATCCATACGGGAATAACAAAGACGCTCAAGCCTATTTGGCTTGGGCGTCTGCTTTTGTGCGGATAGGTCGAATGCGGAATTTGTTCGTTTTATCATTGCTTGAATTTGTAAAAAGTGATATCATAAATATATCAAAATGATTTACTCCATTTTTCGCTTATTCACCTATAAGGAGAGTGCTTGTTGATGAAAGAATTCAAAGGCTGGTACATGAATGGATATTTGGCGCTGCTGTTGTCGCTCGTCTCGTTCGCGGGCGGCGTCGCACTTATTATTTTCGGCGCTAATGCAATCGAACCAGATGTTACATTGATCGTACTGGGCATCGTACTCCTCGTCGTCTTTATTGTCGCTGTATCCTCTCTGCTGATCGTTCAGCCGAACGAAGCAAAAGTGATCACTTTTTTCGGCTCCTATAAGGGTACCGTACGTGAAAGCGGCCTGTGGATGGTGCTTCCTTTCTCCAACAAATCCAGAGTGTCGCTCAAAGTCCGCAACTTCAACAGCCAGACGTTGAAGGTTAACGACCTGGAAGGCAATCCGATCGAAATCGGCGCCGTCGTCGTGTTCAAAGTGACCGATACGGCCAAAGCAAGCTTCGACGTCGACAACTACGAGAAGTTCGTCGCCATTCAGAGCGAGACCGCTATCCGCCATATCGCAGCCCAATATCCGTACGATACGTTCGGCACGCAGCCTGTCGTTTCCCTTCGCGGCAATGCGGATGAAGTCGCTGCCGAGCTGATCCGCGAACTGCAAACGCGTCTCCATGTAGCAGGCGTGGAATTGATCGAGACACGTCTGACCCATTTGGCCTATGCACCGGAGATCGCAAGCGCTATGCTGCAACGCCAGCAGGCGATCGCCATTGTCTCCGCCCGCCAGCAGATCGTCGAAGGCGCCGTCGGCATGGTCGACTCCGCCTTGAAACAGCTGGAAGCGAACGGCATTGAGCTCGATGCCGAACGGCGCGCTGCGATGGTGAACAACTTGATGGTCGCGATCGTCTCCGACCGGGCTGCTACACCTGTCATTAACGCAGGGTCTCTGTACAGCTAGAGGACAATAATGTGGCCAAAGAAAAGAAAGCTTTCCCGCTCCGTCTCGATCCGGAGCTGTACCGTGCGCTGGAGCGTTGGGCTGGCGACGAATTCCGCAGCGTTAACAGCCATATCGAATTTATACTGCGGGAAGCACTGTCGAGATCAGGCAGGCTGAAGCAGCCTAAGCCGCCGGAAGACCAGCCTGACGACTGATATTGTAGAAGAGGATCCGTTCCATATGTCATGATGGCATGACAATGGGGCGGATCCTTTTATTCATCATCACCCCGATCCCCACCGCCGCAGCAATTCGTCTTTCCATCCCTCTTCATGGTAAAATCGAACCAGCGACCCTACATATGAGAGCTAAGCCAGCCCAGAACGGAGGACCACTATGAAAGATGACATCATTAAGCGGTTCACTTCTTACGTAACCGTCGATACCCAGTCCAACGACGACAGCGAGACATGCCCTACGACACCGGGACAGTGGACGCTCGCCCGCCAACTGGTCGAAGAACTGAAGTCGATCGGCATGGCGGAAGTAACCGTCGACGAGAACGGCTACGTCATGGCGACGCTGCCGGCTAATACGGACGTACAAGTCGATACGATCGGCTTCCTCGCCCATATCGATACGGCGACCGACTTCACCGGCGCGAACGTGAAGCCGCAAATCGTAGAGAGCTATGACGGCGGCGACATCGTGCTGAACGAATCGCTCGGCGTTGTGCTGTCGCCGAAAGATTTTCCCGAGCTGACAGGATACAAAGGGCATACGCTCGTTACGACCGACGGCACGACGCTGCTCGGCGCGGACGATAAAGCAGGCATTGCCGAAATTATGACCGCGATGGATTACCTCATCCACCATCCGGAAATCAAACACGGCAAAGTGCGCGTCGCTTTTACGCCGGATGAGGAGATCGGCAGAGGACCGCACAAGTTCGACGTCGCCGCATTCGGCGCGAAGTATGCGTATACGATGGACGGCGGTCCGCTTGGCGAGCTGCAATACGAGAGCTTCAACGCCGCGCAGGCCCGCATTACGATTAAGGGCAACAACGTACATCCCGGCACAGCGAAAGGCAAAATGGTTCACTCGTCCAAAATCGCGATGGAGCTCCACGGCAAGCTGCCGGTGCAGGAAGCACCGGAATATACCGAGGAATACGAAGGCTTCTATCATCTGATTTCGTTCCAAGGGGCAGTCGAGCAGACGCAGCTGATCTACATCATCCGCGACCACGACCGAACGAAATTCGATGCGCGCAAAGCTTACCTCGAACAAATCGTCGGCGAGCTGCGCGAGAAGTACGGCGCGTCCAGCATCGTGCTGGAGATGAAAGACCAATACTACAACATGCGCGACAAGATCGAGCCGGTCATGCATATCGTCGAGCTCGCCCGTCAAGCGATGCATAACCTCGGGATCGAGCCGGTCATCGTGCCGGTAAGGGGCGGCACCGACGGCTCGCAGCTGTCCTATATGGGATTGCCGACGCCGAACATCTTTACGGGCGGCGAGAACTACCACGGCAAATTCGAATATGTATCGGCCGACAACATGCTCCGAGCGACGAATGTCATTATCGAGATCGTCAAATTGTTCGAGCAGAAAGCGCACAGCTAACTACTAAGGTCCAGTTGCAACTAGCATTAACAATGGCTATGCCGCTATCCGGACCGCTTGTCGCCCGGCGTCAGCGGCATAGCCATTTTATTCCCGCTGCATCAGGCTTCCATAATTATTGATCTTTACCTTCACGCTGTAGGTGATGTTCGCCGAAGGATAGTAATCGCTCCGCCACCGCTGAAGCTTCTCGAACGGAATCTTATCGCGGTAGTAATTGCCAAGCCCGAGCGGATCGCTCCCGCTGTTCTTCAACTTCTTCATTAACTGTCCCAGCTCTCGTTCCAGTAACGCCGTCAATTCCTTTACGATTTCGCTCTTAGGATTATCGCTCTTCGTCTCTGTCAGCGTCGCTTGAATGGACAGTCTCCCGTTCATCTCCGCTCCTTGTCCGTTAAGTCTGCTCCGCCATTTCATGTGTGCCGATTTAATCGTGACGCTCGTGTCACTTAATACCTCAACGGCAGCGCCATAATAACGATTGGTGACGACGTTAACGAGCAGTGTCTCTTCCGCATTCATGCGGTCTACCATCTTGCCTTGTCTCATCACCGCCGAACCGGCAAAACTGAGCACCGTATCATCGCCGGGCCGGATAATCGGTATGAGGACATCTTCCGTATATGATCTCGTGGAGGCGAACGCTTCCATCATCGTGGTCTTTGCCGTTTTTGGCGTCCAGCCGGCTCTTTTATTCGCAAATTTATAGAAAGTGGTCACATCGTTATTGACCGCTTGCTTAGAGTTCGAGAGCAGCCTCTTCATGTCGCTGTCCGTAATGGCAATCAACGCTTTGGGCGACATATTCCGGGATCGAATTGCATTGCTCAGCGCCTCTCTGAGTCCTTGCTCCGCAATCGACTGGTGGATGACCACCATCTCAACGCTCAGCAGATCGATATAGTTCTCGATGCTCATTCTAATTTGATCCACCGCTTCACTGACCGTATCTGCTTCGCTCGACACGACTTTAATGACCAACTTCTGCTCGGCCGGAATCGGAATTTGCAAATACACTTGATAAGCTTTGTTCTCTCCTTGTCCGATTCCCATAATGACGGGCATGGCCCTATGATTAATATCGTGGTAATCCCAGCATCCCCCGATCAGCCCTCCGCATCCGATCCACAGCATCAGCAGCGATACCATCCGAACGGAACGCCAGCTACGCATGCGGCTGCCTTTCCTGCTTCAACAGGCTCCGGCAATAAGCGCCGAACACAGCGACCATGCACAGCACGCCGCACCGAACCGGTCCAATCCACCTCATCATATGTTCCACACTCTCCACGTTCGGAATTAGCGATACGAAGAAGAGCGAGAGCACCGCCATCGTAATCGGGCTGCCAATCAGCTTTCTTACAGTCGAGGAGCCGGAACAAAGCTTTCTAGTCAGCCACAGAAGCGCACTTACGTTTATGAGTGTACTGAGCAGCATAGCCATGATATAGAACATCGATATCCGGTCGAAGAAGAACCAGTTGACCGTTGCCGTATCCAAAGCCGTAATAAGCGGAAACCGCAGATTGTCCGCCACCTCTTGACCGAATACGCTAAGAGGCAGATAAGCGATACTGAAGAAGAACAACAACGACAGGACCCACGCCCCCCACAGCCACCGCTTGGCATTGGCGGACATCGGCCCCATAAATCCGACCAATCCAACGACGTTCGTAAAATTGAATAAAAGGGGCAGGCTCGAAACCTCCCGCATAAAACCAAACGACGGCTGAATAGGAAACACCAGGTGATAATTCATGTATTTCGCCATCGATCCGAAGCTCATCATAATAAGCGGGGCACCGAACAAGGCGATCAGCGACGCCAGTCTGAGCAGCGAGTCCCGTTCGGCATAGGAGATGCTAATCGAGGCAACAAGCAGCAAAGCGGATAGTATCCACTGCGGCGTGTCCGGCAAGTAAAGCATGCCGAATACTTTGGAGTGGCCGCCAACGATGACAGCCAGTGCAAGAAGATTCCCAAAGAGCAATGGCCATAACAGCAATAAACGTATCCAAATGCCCGCCTTATTGAACCGTGTGAGCAAGTCCCCTTTCTCTTCACGAAGCCCCCCGACGATAAGACGCAGCATAACGCCTTGCAGCAGCCATCCGAGAAGTACCACTACCCAGTGCCCGGAATCTTGGGATTGAATTATGCTCTGCGGGTACACGAATACGACTAGCCCGCATTGAAGAACAAGATATAGAACGGCGATGCTCATTCCTTGGCTCATGAGGCTACTCCTTTTGTTCCAGTGGCTTTACAGGAAAAAACGGCTTTCTCATCACCGTTGCGGTGCATAGGAGAGACAAGAGCAAATAGAACCCGCACACGATGCCGAGCGGACCGAACAAAGCCGCAAAGCCTAACATAAAATATTTGCTCATTCGAATGACTAGCGCAAAGTTGTACCCGATGACCGTAAAATTCGCAATCGTAGACGCGGCGAGTACGATAATAAGCAGGTTGCTGACGAGATTCGCATCTACGACCGCCTGTCCGAGAATGATGCCCCCTACCATGGTCATCGCGGGACCAATGCTTTTCGGCAATCGAATAATAGCTTCAAGCAGCATCTCCATGATGAATAGCAGGATTAACGCTTCCGTAATGGACGGATAAGGAACGCCTACGCGACTCTGCGCAATCGAGTAAATCAACTCCACCTTCATCACGTCAGGATTGATCGATACGAGAGCGACGTAAGCGGCGGGGGCTGCGATCGCAACTAACACGCCCAGTATGCGAAAGGCGGCCAGCATGGCAGCTGCAATGGCAGGATAATCCCGGTCTTCGCTGGATATAAGCAAGTCAGACAGTTCAACCGGGATGACTATAGCATCCGGATATCCTTCGATGAGCAGCACGACCCGGCCTTTCTTGAGAAAGTTAGCCGTCTCATGAGGCGATTCCGTCCGTGCATACGAAGGGATCGGGTTCCACACCGGCTTCCTGCCCAGCCAACGCATTAATTGGGCAAGGGAGTCGAAATCGTCACCCTCACGGGCTCTTAGCGCCTTCTCGCAATCGTATACGAAAGCCGATTCCGCAGCGTTCATCATCGACAGCATCAGAATCCGCTTCTTATAGACGGAACCGACACTAATGATCGATTGCTTCAAAGCAGGCGACCGAAGCTCATTGCGGACCAGCCCTAAATTCGTTATCAGATCTTCGATGAAGGCCGTCTTGGAAGACACCATAATATTTTGATTGACAGGGGGATTAATGGAACGGTTCAACGGCCGTTTCTCGGACTGAACCCAAGCCCCTCCAGTTCCATCCGGCATCAAGAGAAGAGTGCGGCCTTCGAGAAGACCGGTAATCAAATCGCCGCGAGCTTCAACCGCACCGATAACCGCCCACAGCTGCTCCCATGTATGCGCTTCTTCACCCCCTGATTTCAACAAGCGCAGATTCGTTGCCGGAATATCGACCAGGCTCGATAATGCAATCAATTCAAGCGTCATTCCGCCAATCTGCAGCTTCTGCGCATACCAATCCACACTGGTTCCGAGCTTCTCTACAATCAGGTCCCGCTGCGTCTTCGTCCCCTTGGACACCATTGCCAATCACCTCTTGGTTAGCATTGGCATTATGATTCATTCCTATGAGAAAAAAAAGAAACTGCTCTTTGGTTCTGCAGAGGAATCATCCTCTGAACCAAAGAACAGTTTCTTGTTATCTCTTAGCTAGCTGCCTGCCGTCTATTCGAAATAAATCGCTTTGCCCGTACGCGAAGACTCGTAGATCGCCTCGAGAATTTCGGATACGACGAGCGCCTGCTCCGGCTTCACGACAAGCTCTTTGTCATACAGGACGTGCTCGATCCATGCGCGCGCTTCAAGCTCCGCCGGGTCGTCCGATGCGCCTTCGTAGAAAGCGACGCCGCCGCTCGACAGCTCGATCTCTTTCGTATATAAGCGGCTGTTGCTCTCGCCGTTGATGCGGAGCCCGTTCTTCATATCAGCGCCTGCTTCGGTTCCGCACAGAGTCACTTTCGCTTCGTCCACTTCAAGCGAGTTGAGCGCCCAGCTCGACTCCAGCACGAGCGATGCGCCGTTCTCCATCGTAATCATCGCGAATGCGGAATCTTCGACGGTGAACTCCTTCGGATCCCATGGACCCCAAGCGTTCGCCGCATTCTCGCGCTGCGAAAGTTTATGGTAAGCGCGTCCGAGAACGGCTTTCGGCTTATAGTTGTCCATCATCCAGAGCGCCAGATCAAGTGCGTGCGTGCCGATATCGATAAGCGGTCCGCCGCCTTGCTTCTCTTCGTCGAGGAATACGCCCCATGTCGGTACGGCACGGCGGCGGATCGCATGCGCCTTGGCGAAATAAACTTCGCCGAGCTCGCCTGCGTTAGCGGCATCTTTCAGATAGCGGCTGTCCGCACGGAAACGGTTCTGATACGCGATGCTAAGCTTCTTGCCTGTACGCTTTGCCGTCTCCAGCATGCGGCGGGCATCAGCTGCCGTCTTCGCCATCGGCTTCTCGCACATGACGTGCTTGTCCGCTTCCAACGCCGCAACCGTAATATCAGCATGAGAGTCGTTCGGCGTGCACACATGCACGACGTCGATCGAGCTGTCTTGCAGCAGCTCCTTATAGCTTTCATATACAACGGCATCTTCCGAGCCATACTTAGCCTTCGCTTCTTCCGCGCGTTCCAGCACGATATCGCAGAAAGCGGCAATCTCCACTTCTTTCACTTTCGAGAGCGCCGGCAAATGTTTGCCGTTCGCAATACCGCCGCATCCGATGATGCCTACACGTACTTTGGACATAATCGTATCCTCCTTCAAAACTACGGATTGTTGCTCTGACACTAGACTTAGTATATTGCAGCGCTTATTATATTGGTAAGATTGCTAGTAGCGATGCTTTTATGTGATTTTGTCATTCGGGGGTACGACCATTGGAAATATTGAACGAGAAAGTCGCTTATGAAAACCCTCTTTTGTCATTGAAGATTTATACAGCTACGCGCCATCACGATGCCTACATTGATTGGCACTACCATCGGGAAGTGGAAGTGCTGCTCGTCAATGAAGGCGGCTTGGACGTAGACGTACAAGAGGAAAGATACCGGCTGGAGGCTGGAGACATCGCGCTCCTCGGTTCGTCGCAGCTGCACCGGGACCGAAGCTTTGGCGTGCCGCTCAACTATATCGTTCTTCAGTTTGATTTGGAGCAGTTTTTCGACAGCAGCACGATTCCGTTTATGCGCTATTTTGCCGAGACGCAGAATCCGCTGAGCAGCGCTAACTATATTTTTCAAGAGAACCCGCTGCTTAGACGCGAGGCCGCTGCCTGCATCCGCGCCATTCTCCGCGAAGCGACGGACAAGCGGATCGGCTATGAGCTCGCGGTCAGCATGCTGATCAAACAGCTGCTGCTGATCATTATCCGCAACGACAGCAAGGAAGTGCTGAGCGGACAGGACGACTTCGACCGGATGAGGCTCCGTCCCGTGCTGACCTTCGTGGAGAATCATCTGACAGACCGGATCCAAGTCGAAGAAGTTTGCAAATTGGCAAATATGAGCTACTACTATTTTGTGAAATTTTTCAAGAAATCGATCGGGCTTTCGTTTACGGAGTATGTGAACTACCGCAAGATTAAGTGGGCGGAGCGCATCCTGCTGACGAAGGACTTAAGCATATCGGAGGTCGGAGAGCGGATCGGCATGCCGAACATGGCGCATTTCTACAAAATGTTCCGCAAATATAACGACTGCTCGCCGAAGGAATTCCAGAAGAAAATGCTCGCATGGGGCCGCAATTAGCGGCAACGCATAACAAAAAACAGGGGTGCTCGTCATCGAGCCCCCTGTTTTTTGTTATTTTGCTGCCTCGCATGGGCCGATAGAACAGATTTCTCTGCTCTATCGGCAGCTTGCCTGCCCC
>NZ_BILZ01000032.1 GCF_004000825.1 Paenibacillus kobensis NBRC 15729
GAGGCTGCCAGAGGAGGATAGAGCAGAAAAATCTGCTCTATCTGCACTTGGCCGAGGATTGGCAAGTTTCTCGACAGACTGAAGGTGATTGCAATGATGCGGTCATTCCTATGAATTGAAACAATATTTTCGTTTCAATACAATTATATTGATTCATAAAGGGATGTGTTATAAAATGAATGTAATGATAGCAATTTAGAAAGCGGGTGCGAGCGATGTTGGAGCTTAGCTTCAACGATCCGGATAAGCTGGTTGCCGTGGCCCACGCGTTATCGACGCGGGCGCGCGCAGACATGCTGCGGTTACTGAGCACGAGAAAGATGAACGTCGTGGAAATCGCGGAACAGCTTGGTCTTCCGGTATCTACGGTAGCGAATAACGTTAAGATCCTTGAGGCGGCCGGACTGATCAATACAGAGCTGCTGCCGGCGACGCGGGGCGCGATGAAGGTGTGCAGCCGCAATTACGATGATATCCACTTTGACTTTAATGTGCTCAAGTCGCTGCCGAAGGGCGAGGGAGCCTTGTATCAAATTGAGCTGCCGATCGGCCATTACAGCGACTGCGAGGTGTATCCGACCTGCGGACTGGCTGGACCAGACGGCTTCCTGTGCAAAGAGGACGAACCGGCGCTGTTCTACCATCCGAGGCATATCGACGCTCAGCTTATCTGGTTCCGCAAAGGCTACGTGGAGTACTTGTTCCCGCTCGAAATACCGTCGGGCGCCCGCGTCGAATCGATGGAGCTGTCGATGGAGATTTGTTCGGAGGCGCCGAACTACGATAATAACTGGCCGTCTGACATCACGCTGTGGGTGAACGGCCGGGAAGTCGGCTGCTGGACGAGCCCTGGCGATTTCGGAGACCGGCGCGGCAAGCTTAATCCGGCTTGGTGGTCGGATACGGCGACGCAATACGGATTGCTGAAGACGTGGCGGATCACGAAGGAGAAGACGATGCTGGACATGGTACCGGTGTCGGATGTGACCATCAACGATTTAAATATTAAGCAGCGTCCAAGCGTACGCATTCGAATCGGCGTGAAAGAAGATGCCGTGAACAAGGGCGGCGTCAATCTGTTCGGGAAGCATTTCGGCGATCACGAACAGGAGATTCGGATGAAGGTTCATTACGTCATGGATTAATCGCATTTTAGGCGACAGGAAAAGACCTTTAATTACACGATTCGTGTAGTTAAAGGTCTTTATTATGTTTTGTGTTACAAGAAAATGAAATGAAACCGTTGACAAATGGTTTTATTGGCACTAATATGAGTTTATAGAAACAAGATATATGTAATAAATCAATAAACGTATTTTGTTTCTAAATAAGGTGGGTTTTAGGAAAGGGAGGCACACATGAAAAAGAGATATTCTTTAGTACTGGCCGGACTGCTCTCGACTTCCTTGTTGCTGAGCGCTTGCGGAGGCAACAGCAACAGTAACAACAATGAAGGGAACACGGCATCATCCTCTGACACGGAATCAACTGCTCCGGCGGCAACCGAAAGTAAAGACACGGGTTCCAGCGGTAAGGCAGTCACCCTGCAATTCTGGACGCTGTTCGACGGTGGCGACGGCGCGAACATGCAGACGCTGATTGATGAATTCAACAAATCCCATCCGGACATCGTGGTGAAGAATACGAAGCTGGTGTGGGCGGAGTACTATACGAAGCTGATTACGGCGGTCGGCAACGGCAACGGTCCGGACGTCGGCATCTCCCACACGTCCCGTCTGCCGGATCTGATTGATCAAGGCGTTGTGACGACGGTGGACGATGCGGCAACGGACGCTGGCGTCGACTGGGCTTCCTACAACCAGAACCTGCTGAATGCGACGGTCGTGGACGGCAAACATTACGCAGCTCCGATCGACACGCATCCGTTCATTATGTTCTACAACAAGGCGCTGCTGAAAGACGCCGGTCTGCTCGGCGATGACGGCAAGCCGGTGCTGGAGCAATCCGCAGACGGCTTCGTGAACTTCCTGACGACGCTCAAAGAGAAGCTGCCGGCGAAGGTTACGCCATTCGCGTTGTCCAATTCCAACGACGACCCTTACCGTCTCTGGTGGGCGCTGTACTCCCAGCTCGGCGGCAACGACATCGTGTCCGACGATCTCAAATCGGCGGCAGTCGACCAAGAGAAAGGCGCGAAAGCGGCTGACTACATCCAGAAGCTGTACACGGGCGGCTTCATCAAGAAGAACGATCCGGACTTCTATAAAAACTTCCAAAGCGGCACAGCAGCGATCATGATGACTGGCGTATGGGCGACAGGCACGTGGGAATCGACGAAAGGTCTCGACTTCGGCGCGATGCCGATTCCGAAAATTTACGACCAAGAAGCGACGTGGGGCGACTCGCATACGATCATCCTGCCGACGACGAAGGACAATGATCCGGCGAAGCGCAAAGCGGCTATGATCTTCGCCGACTGGGTTGCTTCCAACGGACAGATCTGGGCGAAGGCGGGCCATATTCCTTCGAAGCCATCCGTTCTTGAGAAGCAAGAGTTCAAAGATATGCCGAACCGCAGCGACTACGCGAGCGTAGCGAGCACGGTTAAATTCAACAAGCCGTCCACGAAGAACTGGCAAATTCGCGACAACGCGTCGTTCAAGTTCCTGAATGAAGTGTGGGCGAACAAAATGACGCCGGCGGATGCGATGACGAAGCTGCAAGACGGCGTGCAAAAGGTTCTGAACGATTAGGCATACGAATAGAGACGCTTCGACAAGCTTGCGGTTCGAGAGAGCCGCGGGCTTGTCGGCGACAGGGAAGAGGCGACGCATATGAAGATGAACAAAATGAGAGCGGACGTGCAAGCGCTCCTGTTCTTATTGCCGTTCCTGATCGTGTATTTGCTGTTTACCATCTGGCCGATGATCAAAGGCGTTCAGATGACGTT
The DNA here is from genome assembly GCF_004000825.1 of Paenibacillus kobensis NBRC 15729. Lineage (GTDB taxonomy): Bacteria > Bacillota > Bacilli > Paenibacillales > Paenibacillaceae > Paenibacillus_T > Paenibacillus_T kobensis. The sequence goes on from NZ_BILZ01000032.1 coordinate 2,912, forward strand.
CTACAAATGGACACTGATTAAAAAAATGGATTACGTCGGCTGGAGCAACTACTCCAAGATGCTCCGCGACCAAGAGATGTGGGACGCCCTATGGCACTCCACCATCTTCGTTATTCTGACCACGCCGACAATGATCGTGCTTGCGATCGTGCTGGCGTTGATTGCGAACCGCAAATCGCGGATGCAGAAGTTTTACCGCAGCATCTTCTTCTTGCCCAGCGTATTGTCCGTTGCGGTCGCTTCGTTCTTGGGACTGTTCGTGTTCCAGCCGTACACGGGTCTAGTCAATTCCGTTCTTCACCTGATCGGCATCTTGAACGAGCACCGGGAAATATATTGGCTGACAGAGACGAACTTGGCTTGGATCGCTGTTTCCTTAATTACGTTGTGGTGGACGGTCGGCTTTAACTTCATTCTGTACTTATCCGCTATGCAAGATATTCCAGACGAAATCTACGAGGCCGCCCGGTTGGACGGTGCGAACGATAGACAGACGTTCTGGAGCATTACGCTGCCTTACCTCAGCCCGATCACGAAGACGATCGCGATGCTCCAGATCATCGCTTCCTTTAAAGTGTTTCTGCAGATTCAGATTATTACCGGCGGAGGCCCGCTCGATCAGACTCGTCCGATCATCCAGCTTATCTACCAAACGGGCTTTAAGAAGAACGATCTGGGCTACGCGGCGACGATGTCGTATATGCTGTTCGCCATCCTGCTGATCCTGTCGATCATCCAGTATGCCATCAACAACCGGAAAGGGGCGAATACGTAATGAAATGGCTCTATCGCGCAATATCTCTCCTTGCCGCAATCGTTTTCTTGGCACCGGTCATCTGGATGCTTGTCGTCTCAATCAAGAAGGAAGGCATGAAAATCATCACCGTCGTCGACTGGTTCACGCCGCCGTATTCCTTCGCGGTGTACGACGAAATCTTGAACGGCACGAAGCTCACGAACTGGATGCTGAACAGCGTGCTGGTCGCCGTCGCGGTCACCTTGTTGACGGTCATCATTGCGGCTATGGCGGGCTTTGCCTTGTCCAAGGTGCCATTCCGGTACCGCGCCTTCATGTTCTTCTTCGTCCTGGCCGGCTTGCTCATTCCCGGCGAAGCGACGATCATCCCGCTCTATCAGGTGGCTAAGGACATGGATTTGCTTAATTCCTACGAAGGGCTCGTCATTCCGATGCTGGCCTCGCCGGTTGCAGTCATCGTGCTCAAAAGCTTCTTCGACGGGGTTCCGAACGACTTGCTGGAGAGCGTGCAGATCGACGGCGGCGGCGTATGGCGCATTTTCGCCCACATCATGCTGCCTCTCATCCGTCCGGCGCTCGCATCGATGGCGATTCTGACGTTCATCGGCTCGTGGAACAACTTCCTGTGGCCGTTCCTGTCCATTACCGACGATAATCTGTTCACGCTGCCGATGGGTATTCCGACGCTGATGAGCCAGTATTCCGAGGACTATGTGAAGCCGATGGTCGTCAATACGATCGCATCCTTGCCGATCATGCTGCTGTTCATTATCTTCGAGCGGCAAATTGTGAAAGGCGTCAGCCTGTCGGGTATCAAAGGATGACAGAAGCGGCGAACGCGCCCCGCAAGCGGGAGAGAGCCATCGATCTCTTCAAAGGTTTGCTTGTGCTCGGCATGGTATATTGCCATACGCTTCAATTTTTTAGCGACCAGCAGGTGTATCCGAATGGGCAGTATTGGATCGAAGTCATTAACCTGATTACGTTCTCCGGCTTCGTGTTCAGCTTCGGGTACGTCTCGCAGCTGGCCTATTATTCGAAAACATTCCGCAAAGCGGCTCCCCGCATGCTGATGACGGCACTCAAGACGCTTGCTGCGTTCTACGTATCGGGGACGGCTTACCGGCTGTTCATTGACGGCAGGGTGCTTAACTGGGATAACATCCGGCCGATTCTGCTGCTGAATGACATGCCGGGCTGGTCGGAGTTTCTGGCTTCATTCACGTATTTGATGGTGCTGGGTTTGGTATTGTTCGTGCCGCTGAAGCGGCTTGCGGAAATTAAGTGGTTCGCCTTCGCTATAGCAGGCGCGCTGCTGCTGACAACGTTCGTACCGTACGGGGACGTTCACGGGATGAAGTGGGGGCCTCTCCTCGGGACGCGCGACTTCGCTTCGTTTCCGGTGCTGCAATATTTCCCTTACTATTTGCTCGGCATATTGTTCGCCCGTTACCGCATCGTCTGGGATTGGCGCGTGCTCGCATGCGCGGCTGCCGCTTCCGCAGCTTTCCTGTGGAAATGGCTGTCGGCCGAAGGCCAGACGCTGCCGGAGCGGTTCCCGCCGTCGATCTGGTGGATCGCCGGTCCGGCGCTGCTGCTCTACGGCTATTACTTGCTGAGCCGGTGCATGGAGCGGTATCCGGCGCCGTTCGTTCCGCTCGAAGCGATGGGACGGAACGTGCTTTGGTACTTGGTGATGAGCAATGTGCTCATTTTTACACTGAAGGGCAATCAACAGAACAATGTGTTGTTAAGTGCATGGGACGGCTTCCTGATGGCGGTCGTACTGCTCGCCGTCGTGTCGTTCAGTATATGGATCATTACGAAAAAGAGATAGAGAACATAAGGAGATGTGGAGCATCATGTCAATGCAGCCTAGAGCAGAGTATCCTCGCCCGCAATTCGTGCGCGACCGTTGGTTGAACTTGAACGGGGAATGGGAGTTCGAATTCGACGATAATAACGCAGGCGAACGGGAAGACTGGCAGAGCGGCGCGCAGGCGTTCTCTCGAACGATCATCGTCCCGTACTGCTACCAGAGCGAGCTGAGCGGCATCGGAGAGACGGCGTTTCACGATATCGTCTGGTACAAGCGCTCGTTCCGGATTCCGGTTGAGTACGGGAACAGCCGTATTCTTCTACACTTCGGGGCCGTAGATTACGAGGCGCGCGTCTGGGTGAACGGGAAGCTTGTCGCTTCGCATGAAGGCGGGCATACGCCGTTCCAGGCGGACATTACCGATGCGCTGTCGGATGAAGATAACTTGCTTGTCGTCCGGGCGGTCGACTACAGCAAGGACGTGACGCTGCCCCGCGGCAAGCAATTCTGGGAAGAGAAATCTGCCGGCATCTTCTATACGAGGACGACGGGCATCTGGCAGACCGTGTGGCTGGAGCCGGTCAGCGAGACGCATCTGGGGCGCTGCCGCGTGACGCCGGACATCGACAATAACGAAGTGAAGCTGCAGGCGTTCGTGGAAGCCGCATCGGGACGCGATGTCTCGCTTCGCGCAACGGTGACGTTCCAGGGAGCGCTGGTGTCCGAGGATACGTTCCGGATGACGCGGGCTTCGGAGACGCGTACGATTACGATCCACGACTTCAACGATCATGGACTGGGCCGTTGGTGGAGCCCGGAGAAACCGAACTTGTACGACCTCCGATTGACGCTGCTCGTCGACGGGCAGGAAACGGATACGGTGCAAGCCTATTTCGGCATGCGCAAAATATCGGTCGAAGACGGCGTCGTGCTGCTGAATAACCGTCCGTACGAGATGCGGATGGTTCTCGATCAAGGGTATTTCCCGACGGGACTCTTGACCGCGCCGACGGATGAAGATTTGAAGCGGGACATCGAGCTGACGAAGGAAATGGGCTTCAACGGCGCCCGCAAGCATCAGAAGATCGAAGATCCGCGCTACTTGTATTGGGCGGACCGTCTCGGCTTGCTCGTCTGGGGAGAGATGGCGAACGCCTATCATTTCTCGGAATCGTACGTCGGCCGCGTAACGCGCGAATGGCTGGAAGCGGTGGAGCGGGATTACAACCATCCTTGTATCGTCGTTTGGGTCCCGATCAATGAGAGCTGGGGCGTGACGAACATTCTCGTGGACAGCCAGCAGCAGCAGCATGCGCTCGCGATGTACCATATGACGAAGTCGCTCGATCCGACGCGGCCGGTCATCTCGAACGACGGCTGGGAGCTCGTGAAGACCGATCTTGTAACCATCCACGATTACGAATGGCGCAAGGATGTGCTGGAAGACCGTTATTCCACGGTCGACAAAGCGCTCAGCGCTCGTCCGGGCAACCGTTGGATACTTGTACCGGGGTTCCCATATGAGGGACAGCCTATTCTAATGACGGAATTCGGGGGCATCGCTTTTCAGAAAAGCGGCTGGGAAGGCTGGGGCTATTCCGGCGCCTCGGACGACGAAGATTTCGAACAACGGCTTCGGGACGTCATCGGTCCGATTGCCAAGGCTCCGCTTCTGCAAGGATATTGTTATACGCAGTTAACAGATGTCGAACAGGAAATCAATGGCCTGCTCACTTACGACCGGAAGCCGAAAATTCCGCTGGAACGCATTCGGGCGATCGTGAACGGCCGGTAACGCGAACCGCGGGAGGAGGAAGGCGATGAACAGATGGGCGTGGACGGGCGTTCTGCTGCTGGCGCTTGGAATCGGCTCGATCGGCTGCGATTCTGATGGCGGCGGCAAGCCGGCGCCGACAGTGCGCACCTACGTCAACCCGATCGCCCTGCCGGACGAGTGGGGCGAATACGGGCTGGGCGATCCGTACGTGTTCTCGTATAACGGAGATTACTACTTATATGTGAGTACGCGGGACACAGATGCGGGCGTCAAAGTGTGGCGATCTCCGAATCTGATCGATTGGACGTACGAAGGGCTGTGCACGGAAGATCCGGTCACGACAGGCGCCTACGCACCGGAAGTCCGGTATTGGAACGGCAAGTTCTACATGTATACGTCGCCAGCCGGACAAGGCCATTACGTGCTGGTCAGCGACAAGCCGACAGGGCCGTTCACCGTCGCGACGGATAACTTCGGCCGAACGATCGACGGGTCGACGTTCGTGGACGACGACGGGCAGTGGTATTTCTACTACGCCGGCCCGATGGGCATTCAAGCGGCACCGATGACCGATCCGCTTACGGTGGCGTCTTCGGAGGCGCAGACGGGCGCCTACATGGGCGGCTGGACCGAAGGGCCGACTGTGTTCAAGCGGGGCGGCAAGTATTACATGACATACACCGGCAATCACGTCTTCAATAATGGCTATCGCGTGGACGTCGCTGTTAGCGATAACCCTTTGCAAGGTTTCGAAGGGCAACGGGGCAATCCTGCGCTGCTGCGCTCGGAAGGGGCGACCGTCGGGCTCGGGCACAATTCGGTCGTGACCGGCCCCGATCTCGATACGCAATATATCGTCTATCACAATCTGGAAGGGCACGGCGTCGTCGGCCCGCTGCGGCATATGAACCTGGACCGGATCGTCTGGAGCGGGGACCGGCTGCAGGTAGCAGGACCAACTTCCGAGCCGCAGCTTGTGCCGGCGCAACCGGCATTCTCTGAACGCTTCGAAGGCAAGGGACTCGGCAAGGCGTGGAAGAGTGCCGGGACTAAGGCGAAGTGGGAAGTCGATCCGGCGGCGCCCGGCTTGCTCGCGGACGCGTCCGGGGCTAGCAAGCCGGGCGTTGCGATGCTGCTCGCAAAGCCGGACACCGAAGAGCGGTATACGGCGGAGTTCCACTTGCAGCATCTGTCCGGCGGGCAGGGGAAAGCGGGCATCGTCTTCTCGTACCGCAATGCCGATAATTACGGCTTGGTCACGTGGAATGCCGAGAACTCGGAACTGGAAGCGAAGCTCGTTCGGGACGGCGAGGAAGTGCGGCTAGAGAGCGCGGCTGCTCACGTGCCGGACAATCTGGACGTCGGCGAGCTGCAGGCGCTGCGGATCGAAGCGGTTGGCAAGACGGTTCGCGTCTATCTGGCGGAGATGAAGCTACTCACGCTCGAACTGCCGGCTCCGGCTGGCGCTGGCCGAATCGGCTACGCCGTCGAAGGGGCAAAGGCGCGTTTTGGTTACGTTGCATTCAGCAATCACGTTGACGGAAGCGGGGCGGGCGATGCGTACGCGCCGTTGCCGGGCCAAGTGGATGCGGTTCATGCTGAGGGAGAGGGAGGCAAAGCCGAAGCGCTTGGCGTTGTTGACGACGGGAACGGCGGGCTGGCAGCGGCAGGGCTTGATGCGAATACGCCGCTGACCTACCGCGTGAACGTGGCGAAGGGCGGCGTGTACAGCCTGCGGTTCCGCGTTCGGGCCGGGAGCGAAGGCGTCCGGTTCGACGTGACGGAGGATGACGAAAGCAACGGTGAAAGCGGCGGCGGGAAAGTTGCCTCGAACGTGGAAGCCAAGCCTGAGAGCGGGACAGACGGTTGGCAGACGGTGTCTGTGAACGGCGTCCGGCTGACGGAGGGCATGCACCGCTGGACCGTGAAGGCGGCTGAAGGCCGAATGGATCTGGCGGGCTTCGAAGCGGCACCATACACACCGGTTGTCGCAAGAGAGGACGACTTCTCGCAGAAGCTGCTGCCGGGCTGGACGCGATTCGAAGGAATGTGGTCGGTGCAGGAAGGGGAAGTACGCGCATCGTCTGCCCAGAATGCCAAGCTCGTGACCGGAGAAGAAGGCTGGACTGATTACGAGATTCAGGCGGATATCACGGTCCCTGCTGCCGGCGGCCAATCGGGCATTGTGGTTCGGGCGACAGAGCCCGCCAATGGCCTAGAGCTGAATCAGAACCGGAACGATTTCATCCGCGGGTATTTCGCATACGTGGATCAAGAAGGCGTGCACCTCGTCAAACATAACTATGATACGGTTCCGCTTGCGGATGCGAAGCTCGCCATGCCGAAGGACGGCGGGAAGGTGCATTTGCGCGTAAGGGCAGCCGGAGGGCGGATTTCCGTCTTCATCGGGAATGCCGATGCGCCGGTCATTGACTATGCCGACAACGGTGCGGGCGCGTTCTTGAACGGGAAAGTCGCTTTGAAGTCTGTCGATACGGCCACGCGCTTCAGCAGTTGGCGGATCGATCCTATTCAGTAAAAATACTATAGAGATTAGGTGAATGAGAGATGACGCTTAGCATCTATCGCCCGGAATATCCGCGGCCGCAGTTCGTGAGAAACAACTGGACGAATTTGAACGGGGAGTGGGACTTCCGGTTCGATGACGACAATATCGGAGAAAACGAACGTTGGTACCGGCAGTTCGCCGGCGACCGCAAGATCGTTGTTCCGTTCACCTACGAGACCAAGGCGAGCGGCATCGGCGATGAGACCGCGCACCAATACGTATGGTACCGCCGTTCATTCGAAGTGGCGCCAGAGCAGCAGGGCAATCGCGTCATCCTCCATTTCCAAGGCGTCGATTACACGGCGAAGGTATGGGTGAACGGAGAATATGCGGGCAACCATCAAGGAGGTTACGCCGCATTCTCGTTCGACGTGACGCCGTTCGTCTCGTTCGAAGGAGCAAACGAAGTCGTCGTGAAGGCGGAAGACGGAGACAGCGCGACGCAGCCGCGGGGCAAGCAGCGGTGGCGCAAGGAAAACTTCGGCTGCTGGTACGTGCAATCGACCGGCATCTGGCAGACGGTGTGGCTGGAGTGCGTAAGCCCAAGCCATGTGGCGTCCGTCAAGATGACGCCGGACGTCGATGCGAACGCGATCCGGTTCGATTACCGGGTGAACGAAGGCTCAGCGAACGAACCGCTGAGGCTCACGACTTCCATTACGATGGACGGCGAACTGATTAAAGAAACGACGCAGCTCGTCGACCGGGCCGCTTTCTCCGCGACGATCGATCTCGTCAGCGAGAAGAGAGAATGGCGCGTTGAGCATTGGAGGCCGGGAAGTCCGAAGCTGTATGAGGTTTCCTTCTCTCTGACGGAAGGCGACCGGATCGTAGACCGCGTCGATTCCTACTTCGGCATGCGTAAGATCGCGATCGTCGAAGGGCAGATCATGCTGAACTACGATCAGTTGTATCAGCGGCTTATTCTCGACCAAGGGTATTGGACGGACAGCCATCTGACGCCGCCGTCCGAGGAGGCGATTATCGCCGATATTGACGCCATCCTCGCGATGGGTTATAACGGCGTGCGCAAGCATCAGAAGATCGAGGACCCCCGTTTCTTGTACTGGTGCGACGTGAAGGGCGTGCTCGTCTGGTCGGAGGCGGCTGCGACGTATGAATTCAACGATGAAGCGGTCGACCGCTTCACACGCGAGTGGCTCGAAATCGTGCAGCAGCAATACAACCATCCGTCCATTATTACATGGGTGCCTTTCAACGAATCGTGGGGCATCGGCAACGTGTTCGCCGACAAGCGGCAGCAGCAGTTCACGGAAGCGATCTACCATCTGACGAAGGCGTTTGATCCTTACCGTCCGGTTATCGTGAACGACGGCTGGGAGCATACGGTGTCCGACATCCTGACGCTCCACGATTATGAGGAGAACGGCGAGTCGTTCCTGAAGCGGTACGCGGACAAAGATGCGGTTGCGGGCAACAAGTTCGCATTCAATAACTTCCGCTTCGCTATGGCGCAAGGTTATGCCTACCGCGGACAGCCGATCATCATTAGCGAGTTCGGCGGCATAGCGTTCAAGGACGAGCAAGGCTGGGGCTACGGCAACCAGGTTGATAGCGAGGAGGCATTCCTTGCCCGGTTCAAGAGCATAACACAGGCGATCAAGGATACGCCTTATGTCAGCGGTTATTGCTACACGCAAGTATCCGACGTTCAGCAGGAAGTGAACGGCTTGCTCACGGAAGACCGCAAGCCGAAGGTTGCGCTCGAACTTATTCGTGACATTAATCTAGCGTAAAAGGAAGGAATAAGTGGCTTCTCGTTGCCGGTCGAGGTTCGACCGGCTCGGGAAGCTCTATTTTTGTTATAGTCTTAGGCGACTTTACGGCGAGGAATGAGGTGCGTGGGGGCTACTGCATCACCTTTTATGTCACACCAGACGAGGAATGGGATAAGGGGGGCAGTTGCATTCCTTTTCGTCTCCGGATCAGCACGAACGTTCATGGAGCAAGGAATGGCGTCGGATGTCGGCAAAAGCCTATTGTCGGCTGCGCTTTGCCGAGGTTTATGGGCGGACGAATGGCAGACGGGGCTGTTCCAATGACAGCATAAAAAATAGATTGTAAGTCCTAGTATTCCGACATATAATCTTGCTAAGAAATTATTCACACTATTGTCAAATTCGAGAGGAGATTCCCTATGAGCAGAAATAACGGTTTATCGGTTCAATCCATCGTGGCGGTTGGCATCGGCTCCGCACTGTTCGTTATTCTGGGCCGCTTCGGCTCGATTCCGTCCGGCATACCGGATACGAATATCGAGACGACGTATGCGCTGCTGGCGTTGTTCGCCGTTCTGTACGGCCCGGTCGCGGGAGTGCTCATCGGATTGATCGGACATACGTTGAAGGATGCGATTTTCTACGGTTCGCCATGGTTCAGTTGGGTTATCGCATCGGCTGTCGTCGGCCTCATTATCGGGTTTGCTTCCGGCAAGCTCGGCGTGCAGGAGGGTGAGTTCGGCAGGCCGCAAATTATCCGGTTCAACTTGTTCCAGATTGTGGCCAATGCGATCGCATGGTTCGTGCTCGCGCCGACGCTCGACATCGTGATTTATGCGGAGCCGGCGGATAAAGTGTACACGCAAGGACTCGTCGCGGGAGCGGCGAACATCGTGACAGTCGCAGTCATCGGTACGCTGCTGCTGATCGCATACGCAAGAACGCGCACGAAGCAAGGAAGCTTGACGCGCGAGGCATGAACGGACGCGTTAATAACATCCTGCACACGAATATCGAAAATACGAAGCCGGTGGTTCACGCAATCGATCACCGGCTTTGCTATTGGCTGAATACTATTTTCCTACTAAGAGGGCGATTGCTTTGAAGCAGCTTGAGGACAACGAGCCGATTATCGAGATTACTCAATTTACATTTCAATACCGCGCCCAAGCGGAGCCGACGCTTCGCGATATCTCGCTGACCATCCGCAGAGGGGAGAAGGTGCTGATCGTCGGGCCGTCCGGTTCGGGCAAAAGCACGCTCGCGCACTGCATCAACGGTCTTGTGCCGCACTTTTATGCGGGTACGATGCAAGGCTCTGCCCGTATTGCAGGAGAGGAGCTCGGCAAGGCGAGCATTTTCAAGCTGTCCGAGCGGATCGGCACGGTGCTGCAGGATCCGGATGGACAATTCGTAGGCATGACGGTCGCGGAGGATATAGCCTTCAAGCTGGAAAATGACGGTCTGCCGCAGCAAGACATGATTCGGCGGGTCACGGAAGCTGCCCGAAACGTCGGGATGGAGCAGCTGTTGGACGCTTCACCGCATGAGTTGTCGGGCGGCCAGAAGCAGCGGACGACGCTGGCTGGCGTGCTTGTCAGCGAAGCCGACGTGCTGCTGTTCGACGAGCCGCTCGCGAATCTCGATCCTCAGGCAGGAAAGCTTGCGATCGAGCTGATCGACCGCATTCACCGGGAGACGGACAAGACGGTCATTATCGTCGAACACCGTCTCGAAGACGTGCTTCACCGCAGCGTTGACCGGATCGTTCTAATCGAGGAGGGGCGCATCGTTGCGGATGCATCGCCGGACGAGTTGCTTTGTTCGGGGAAGCTGAGGCGGGCGGGTATTCGGGAGCCGCTCTATTGGACGGCACTGCAATATGCCGGATACAGCTTGACGCCTGCCATGAAGCCGGCAAGCCTGAACGATATTCAGCTCGGCGAATGGGTGCAGCCGCTCCAGAACTGGTATGAACAGGAGAGGCCCGAACCATTATTGGCGGCGGAGCGCCCGGCGGTGCTGGTGCTGGACGAAGTCAGCTTCGCGTATGAAAGGGACGGGCGTCCGGTGCTGAAGCAAGTGTCGCTTCGCGTGGGGCAAGGCGAGCTTGTGAGCATCGTGGGCCGCAACGGCGCAGGCAAGTCGACGCTGTCCAAGCTCGTGTGCGGCTTTTATAAGCCGACGGGGGGGCGCATTTTGTACAAGGGGCAAGATTTGGCCAGCGATTCGATTAAGGAGCGGTCGGAGCGGATCGGCTTCGTGATGCAAAATCCGAACCATATGATCTCCAAGACGATGCTGTACGACGAAGTGGCGCTTGGGCTTGTGCTTCGCGGTGCAGACGAGGCGTCCATTCGGGAGAGAGTGCACGATACGCTGCGGATTTGCGGATTGTACGAAATGCGGAATTGGCCGATCTCTGCGCTAAGCTTCGGGCAGAAGAAGCGGGTAACGATCGCGTCGATTCTCGTGCTGCAGCCGGAGGTGCTCATCCTGGACGAGCCGACGGCGGGGCAGGACTACCGCCACTACAACGAAATGATGGAGTTTCTGCTGACGTTGACCCGGCAAGGGAAGAGCATCATCGTGATTACGCACGACATGCATCTGATGCTGGAATACGCCGAGCGCGCGGTCGTGCTGTCGGACGGTGAAGTCATTGCGGATGGCGAGCCGGCCGAAGTGCTGACAGATGCCCGGATCGTAGAGGCGGCTAGTCTAAAAGAAACGTCGGTTTATGAGCTGGCGCTGCGGGCAGGCATCGAACAGCCGAAGGAATTCGTCCGCCGGTTCATCAGGCGCGACCGGAAGGAGCGCGGCGCATGAAAGCACGCATGCTGACTTACACGCGGCAGAACTCGCCCGTGCACCGATTGACGGGTGCGGCTAAGCTGATCTTTTTCGCGGCGTGGTCGGTGACGGCCATGATTACGTACGATACAAGAAGCTTGCTCGCCATGCTTCTGTTTAGTCTCGTTGTATTCCGGCTGTCCAAGGTGCGGTTCCGGGATTATTCGTTCGTGCTCTATCTCATCTTGTTCTTCTTCGCGCTTAACCATCTGGCGATATTCCTGTTCTCCCCGCTTGAAGGCGTGAGCATCTATGGCACTCGGCACGATCTGTTCCCTATTGCCGGACGCTACGTTGTAACGGAGGAGCAGCTCTTCTATCAGTTCAATATTGCGCTCAAATATGTAACGGTCATTCCGATGGCGCTGCTATTCATTCTGACGACCGATCCTGCTGAATTCGCGGCATCGCTCAATCGAGTCGGCGTTAGCTACCGGATCGCGTATGCAGTGTCGATTGCGATGAGGTACATACCGGACATCCAGCGCGATTACGAAAATATTGCGTTCTCCGCGCAAGCGCGCGGCATCGATATTTCGCGAAAGGAGAGGCTGACGCGGCGGGTGCGTAACGTCATCGGCATCTTAATGCCGCTGATTCTGACGAGCGTACAGCGGATCGAGACGGTCAGCGCGGCGATGGAACTGCGCGGCTTCGGCCAGCGGCGGAAGCGCACCTGGTACAACGGGTGCCCGTTCACGGCGCGCGATTACATGGCGGTGGCGCTGATTGCGGCAATCGTCATCGGTTCGGCGTGGTTGACGTTCCGGGACGGCACGCGGTTCTATAATCCTTTTCGCTAGAGGGATCGTAAATACGATTACCGTCAAATGCGTAGCGTGAATAATCCCCCCCTCCATCGTGGAAAATAAATGCGGCTTGTCCTGTGATTAGCAGGGCAGAGCCGCATTATGATTTTACGAACGAGGAGTATGCTTATGAATTGCCTGCGCATCATCGCGACGATCGTCATTCTGCTGTCCGCTGGACAAGCGTCATTGCCTATGCCTAAGGCGCATGCCGACGGTACGTTCCATTTCGGCTTCAAGAAGAGCGAGAACGGCCAGCCGCCGTCGATTGATCAAGAAGGGTTCAAGGGGCTGCTCTCCCGGTACGGTGCTGTATTTACAGGCAACATGTCGGCACCAGAGCTGTATCTGACGTTCGACAATGGCTACGAGAACGGGTACACCGCCGGCATATTGGATGTGCTGAAGGCGAAGCAAGTGCCGGCTATTTTCTTCGTAACGGGGCATTACATCAAGACGCAGCCGGAGCTGCTGAAGCGGATGGCGCAGGAGGGGCACTTGATCGGCAACCACTCCTGGAGCCATCCGGATATGAGCGTCATCTCTGCTGAGCAGATCAAGCAGGAGCTGGATAAAGTAAAGGAGCAAGTCCTTCCGCTGACGGGGCAGAAGGAGATGAAATATTTGCGGACGCCTCGCGGCATTTTTAATGAACGGTCGCTTGCGGTCAGCAAGCAATTAGGTTACACGAACGTATTCTGGTCGGTCGCCTACAAGGATTGGGATACGGCCAGCCAGAAGGGGGCGCAGTATGCTTTTGACAAAGTGATGGCGCAGCTTCATCCGGGGGCGGTCATCCTGCTGCACTCCGTGTCGAGCGACAATGCGCGAGCGCTTGGCCGGATCATTGATGCGGCGAAGGCGAAGGGCTATCAATTCAAGAGCTTGGATGAGATGAAGAGCCAGTCGCCGGAACCGGCGCCTGGGGCGGCGCCTCGGCCTGTACCGGGAACCGGTTTTGTCCCGGCGCCAGCACCAGCTCCATCGGGTCCGTAAAACATTTTTCCTATCCGAAGAATAGGAAAAGCGCTGCGGTAACATGCTACTTGTTGCGTGCCTTTCCACGGAGCGCGTAGATGGCATCAAGGAGGTGTTACATCATGGCGAAGCAATCCAATCAGCAAACATCCAAAGCGGCTGTTCAGTCGACCGAACTGAACCAACTGCCTGTAGCGGATACCGAATTCGCAGCTGAACCGGCAGAAGAAGCGGCTCAAGCATTCCAGAACAATAAGAAGCAGCAATCGCAGCAGCAGTCACAGCAGGAATATCAATAATGATTAGCCGCTGATTATAGATGCAAGAAAGAGGACGCCTGCGAGGGTGTCCTTTTCTTTGAGTCGTGCTTTTTGCTCTTGTTGCTTGTTGTATTTTGTACAATGAAAACCTTCTGTTGAGTTGGTCAAAATGAACTCGTTGCATTTCGTACAATGGAAAAAACGCAAAAGAGCGCTAAAGAGACTTAACTTGGTATTTCTGCACGAATCCGAGTGTACGAAATACAATGAGACTTGTTCCAGGCGCCTCAGCGCACGGATTCGATTGTACGAAATACAACGAAGCGCGAGGGAGGGCTTGTTATAGCGATTAGGCGAGGGAGGGCTCGTGATTGGCGCTTAGGCGCGAAGGCAGGCTCGTAAATAGCGCTTAGGCGGAGGCCGGCTCGTAATAGCGTAGGCAGAAGCGGTCTAGCAACAGCGTTAAGTCGGCGGCGGCAGAGGATCATGCACCGCGAACGACCGGCTGTTCTGTTCGAGCATCCGTTAATTCGGGTACAATACAGTAACAATGGATTGGAATGGAGTAAGCCGATGAAGCACGATAGGATGGATAGAGCACACAACACAGGCGCCGCGAATCAAGCATATAATGAAGAAAACGCATACAACGAACGTGAAGAAACGATGCCCGAGCCTCCCGAGCCTCCCGAGCCATCGCCGGCTGTCGACGGCAACACGGCCGACACGGCGAAGCTAATGCCGCAATCCGAGACCATTACGCTCGGCATGGGCTGCTTCTGGAGTCCGGAAGCGCTGTTCGGACATGTGCCCGGCGTGCTGCGCACGCGAGTCGGCTATGCGGGCGGTACGACGGAGCGGCCGACCTATCATGAGATGGGCGATCATTCAGAGACGGTGGAGATCGAATTCGATCCGAACATGGTGCCGCTCGAGCAGCTTCTCGGGCTGTTCTGGAAATACCATAAGCCGGTCAATATTAACGGTTACAAGGGAAGGCAGTACTGGTCGCTCGCCTTGTACCGCAGCGAAGAACAGCGGGCTGCAATCGAACGTATGAAGCAGCGGTTGGAGGAGGAAGGCGGCCGGCGGCTCGACACGGAAGTGGCGCCCTGCCGCTCCTTTTATCTAGCTGAAGCAAGACATCAGAAATATTACTTGAAGAGGTTCCCGGATGCCGTGGCGAAGCTCACCGAGCTGTATGGCACGGAGGAACAGTGGGTCGGCACAAGATTAGCGGCTAGGCTGAACGGACTGGCCAAAGGCTACACAAGCATGGGACGAATTGCCGAAGAAATCAGCCGCTGGCCGGAAGAGCAAGCGAATAAAGAACGGTTAATAACGGCAATACGCCGGATCCGATGGTAATTTGTCACCAGTTTGTTATGGAAAAATTGTCATATGAAGGTGTAAAATCTAGAAGTATGCTCATTATAAAGGGAAGGAGTTTAGAAAATGGCATCAGGTGAATTTATTACTCTGGTTATTGTGATCGCTGCGCTAGTATTGTTCCGTACGATGCGAAGCGTGCATCGGCCGATTCGAGGCAGCGGCATAAGGCTGCTGCTTCCGATCATATACATGCTTCCAGGCGCGTATTTGATTATGAACCCGAAGGCGCATGCACCGTCCTACGAATGGTTGGCCGCGATCGGTATCGGCATTCTGTTATCGATTCCGCTCATTTGGACGACGAATTACGAGGTGCGGGAAGACAAACAAGTGTATGCGCAGCGCAATCGAGGCTTTATTATCGCTTTCTTAGCTGTGCTCGCTATTCGCTTCCTCATGCGCGCTTACATAAGCGATATCGATCCTGATACGCTTGCCGCGTTGTTTATTACGGTTGCGTTCTCTTATGCCCTGACATGGCGTATCGTTTCATTCCTGAAGTTCCGCAAAGTCGCCCGGCTGCGCGGCGTGTAGTGTAAGCAAGCGGTCTTGAGACGGAAGAGCTTCCAGCAGGGGGCTCTTCTGTCATACTAAGGAACTAAACCGACAGATGGAGGCCGTTCATGAATAAAATTGTGCGAGCAGCGCTTGTATACGGTACATTGGCGCTCATCCTGTTCTACTACCGCAACGACGTCACGGACTGGCTGCAGCACGGGCATTCGCCGCTGTGGCTGTTATTCGGCGCAGCAACGCTGCTTGCTTTTATTCCTGTTCTGCCTTATAAGCTGGTCATCGGCACCCTCGGCATCATCTACGGTCCGCTGACAGGCGCTTTCCTAAGTTGGCTGGCCTCTGTGCTTGCTTCAATCGTCATGTTCGCGCTTATTAGGCGGTATTTTCAAGAGCAGGGCAGGGCGTACATTGCCCGGTTCCAGCAGGTCGAGCGGCTGTCCGTCTTGATGGAACGGCATCCTTTCGTCGCGATTTTCTTGGCGAAGCTCGTTCCTCTCGTGCCGAGCATGCTCGTTATTATTTATCCGGCGCTGCTGAAGGTTCGGCTTTCCACATTCGTCATTGCATCCGGACTTGGCAAAATTCCGGTCATGCTCGCCTTCGCTTTTCTAGGCCACGAATTGCTTCAGGATTGGCAGAGCTCGCTGCTTATACTCGGCGTGCATTCGTCATTGATCTTGCTCGTTGCGCTTCTGTACCGGTGGTGGGACCGGAGAACGCGTCATAGAGAGTATTGATGGCAGATCCCGGAAATTCGGTATACCAACTGTGTCAAAAGTTGTAGTAATATGGGTTCTACATTAATTTTTGTAACCTATAGACCAGTGGGGGATTACCAATCGAAGGGAGAAACAAGATGACTCTTATACAAGTACGCGACATTCGCAAGGAGTTTCAAATTGCCCGGAAGCGAGACGGCTTCTGGGGCGGCGTGCGCGGGTTGTTCTCGCAAGACTACGAGACGAAACCGGCCGTGAACGGCATTTCATTCGACATTCAGCCCGGCGAGATGATCGGCTTTATCGGTCCGAACGGAGCGGGCAAATCAACCACGATCAAGATGCTGACAGGTATTCTGGTGCCGACGTCCGGCGAGATTACAGTTATGGGCCGCATCCCGCACAAGCACCGCGAACAGAACGCGGCGAATCTCGGCGTCGTCTTCGGACAACGCACGCAGCTGTGGTGGGACTTGCCGCTTATTGAATCGATTGAATTGCTTAAGTATGTGTACAAAATTCCAGAAGCATCGTTCCGGCGTAACTTCGCCATGCTGTCCGAGCTGCTGGGCGTGGAATCATTCCTTCATACGCCGGTCAGACAACTTAGCTTAGGCCAGCGGATGCGCGGCGATCTGCTTGCTGCCTCATTCACGAACCCCCTATTCTATTCCTCGACGAGCCGACGATCGGCCTCGACATTATCGCCAAAGAGAAAATTCGAGAGCTCCTTGTAAGTGTTAACCGAGAGCAGGGCGTATCCGTGCTGCTGACAACCCATGATATGGCGGACATTGAGAAAACGTGCAACCGGATGATTATTATCGACTGGGGCCAAATGGTATACGACGGCCAGTTGGAGACGATCCGCCAGCAATATGGCCGTATCCGGTTCCAGTTCCATAAGGATCAGATGAGCGCTTCGCAGCTGATTGCCCGGATCTCCGAGCAGGAGGAGATTGCCGACCTGACGATCGAGGAGCCGGAAATCGAGTCGATTATAAAAGAGATATATGAAGGTTCCGCAGCAGTAAGGGAGACCGCGCCGACCGACCGGATACAGGTGAGCGTATGAGAGTGTATTACGAATTCACCCGCCGCGTATTCCGCCGTAACGCCGTGTATAAGGCGGAGTATTTTATTGGCTTGCTGAACGCTCTTATTGGCTTGTTCATCGCGGTGGCCATATGGAGCGCCGCGTACGGCGACAGCGATGTGATCGGCAGCATCACGAAGGAGCAGATGGTAACCTCCGCGGTCATCGGCATGCTTATTCGGACGATGATGAGTATGGATGAATATTTGTTCGATCACAAGATCCGGACAGGCGAGCTTGCCGTCGATCTGCTCAAGCCTTACTAAGTTCATGGGCTACGTGCTGTCGGTCAATATTGGGAACATGCTGTTCAACGTATGGACGAAGGTGGCGCCGGTGCTCATTGTCTCCTTTCTAGCCTTTCACCTCGTGCTGCCGGACCAAGCGTACATGATCGTATTGTTTCTGATCAGCTTGCTGCTCGGCTATTTCGTTTTATACGGCTTCAATCTGATCGTCTGGCTTTCGGCATTCTGGTTCCATCAGACTTGGAGCTTTATGACGATCAAGAATGCGGTCATCTTGCTTGTCTCCGGCGCGACTATCCCGCTCTGGTTCATGCCGGCGCCGCTAGAGAAGGTGTTCTCTTATTTGCCTTTTAAGGATGTTTATTTTACGCCGTTATCGATTTTTCTAGGCCAAGTGCCGGCAGACGATATTATGCTGACCTATTTGACGCAGATCGGTGGGATTGCCGCGCTGCATATATCGCTTGGATCATGTGGCGCAAGGCGCAGACGAAGCTTGTCATTCAAGGAGGTTAGCGAAAGTGCGAACGTTCAGCAAACATACCCCGCTTGAGTATGCCGTCTTGTACGGCAGATTTCTAAGCCTGTATATGCGGTCCAAAATGCAGTACAAAATGGACACGCTGCTCACGTCTGCCGCCGTCCTGATCCGCGAATGCGTGACGGTCGTGACGTTATATTTAATGCTGCAGAAGTTTTCGGTCATTAACGGCTGGGATCTCGGACAGCTTCTGTTCATGTACAGCTTCGTATTTCTTAGCTACAGCTTATGTATTCTAGTGTTCGCGGGAGTGAGGGATTTCCAAGGAATCGTTCATCAAGGGGAATTCGACTCTTATCTCACGAAGCCGCTTAATCCGCTGTTCCAGGTCATCTCGCGCCGCTCGGACTTAATGGCGATGCTGGGACATGGCGGGCTTGGACTTATTTTATTCCTATATGCGTTTCGCGAAGCGGGCGTTGAGGCGACCGGCATGAATGTGCTCAAGGTCGTGCTCGTGCTGATTGGCGGTATCCTCATCCAGGGCGCGCTGCTCCTTGTTCCGGCTTCGCTCACGTTCTGGCTTACGAAATCCAGCCAAGTGCAGGAGGTTATGTTTTACCAAATGCGCGGGTTCATCGCTTATCCGATCTCGATCTATCCCAAAATCATTCAATGGCTGCTGACGTATTTGCTTCCGTTCGCCTTCGTTAATTATTATCCTGCGCATTATTTCGTCGGCGTCGGCAGCGGCGGGGATGGCTTGGCTTACTTAACACCAGTTGTTGGGCTCGTATTATTCGGCTTGGCTCTGCTGCTCTGGAGGACCGGTATTAACCGGTATAAGAGCACGGGGAATTAGCTTGTACAGTTCATAGGGGGTACAACGTGCTTCACGTCGGCGACTCTCTGGTCAGCGACATTCAAGGAGCGCAGCAGGTTGGCATCGCGGCTGCCTGGATGAACCGTAAGGGTAAAGCTCTGCCTGATGGTATGAAGCCGGACTTCGTCGTCAGCGATTTTGATGAGTTGAAGGTGATTTTGTAACACCAATGGCAATTCGAGTTGCCCTTGTTGCATTTTTGTCCTATGGGCGCCCTGAGTCAGGCCGAGTAATGGGACTCTAACGAACTGGAGGAACGTTATTCGGCGGAAATACGGCTGTTTTTTGCTCTAACGAACCCACGGGACCTTATTTGCTCAAATTATCCTGCTTACCCGCCGAAAATGCGAAAATAACGCCGTTGGAGTTCGTTAGACTTGTAAAATCGGCTTTTGACGGCAAATAGCGTTTCTGTAATTCGTTAGAGCTGCACATCATCGGATCTCGAGTCGTTAGATCCGCGCTTCTTACAAGCTTCGCATATGCGACTCACCGTTTGTTTCGGTTTCTGCGCGGCCTGGCTGCTGCATCATCCGGTTGTTTTTCGGTTCCTTCGCCATTTGGCGGGAGCCCTCCCGATCGTGTAAGCTAAGGGAACTAGAACTGGAGGGATGCGTCGATGGCAGGTCAGAAGCATTATGTGGTGTGGGTTGGCAGGAAGCCGGGGGTGTACGCCGTATGGGCGGATTGCCAGAAGCAGACGAACGGCTATGAAGGCGCGAAGTTCAAATCGTTCGAGTCGAAGACGGCCGCGGAGACGGCATTCCGGGAAGGCTGGGAGCGACATTGGGGCCAAGGCGCCAAGTCGGCAAGCACGGGAGGCGGACAGTCCGGGACGTGGAAGGCAAGCGCTGGCGGAGGCGGGAGTACATACAAACGGTATCCGTCGTCGACGAAGTCGAAGGGGGCCGCAGATCCGGCGGAGCTGGAGATTGACTATGAAAGCATCTCCGTCGATGTCGGGACTAGCGGCAACCCGGGACCGGTCGAATATAAAGGTGTCGATACGCAGACTGGCGAGGTGCTGTTCTCGGTCGGCCCGATTCGCAAAGGAACGAACAATCTCGGCGAATTTTTAGCGATCGTGCATGCGCTCACTTATCTGCAGAAGCTCGGCAGCAACAAGACGATCTACAGCGATTCCGTCAACGCGATGAAGTGGGTGCGGGAGAAGAAGGTGGCGACGACGCTTGCGCGCGATGCCTCGACGGCGGATATATGGAAGCGGATCGACGAAGCGGTTCATTGGCTGCAGACGAACTCGTACGAGAACAAGATCGTGAAGTGGCAGACGAAGATGTGGGGCGAGATTAAAGCTGATTACGGCAGGAAGTAAGCGGGGGAGGTAGCAACATGGCTGAGATTACAATCGTTCAGACCGATTCGGAGATTAGGAGTACGTTCGAATTAATGAAGCAGCTCCGTCCGCATTTTGCGGAACGAAGCGATAACGAATATGCCGAGACGATCAAGCGCATGCAGCTGCAGCACGGGTATAAGCTCGCGGTTGTCTTCGAAGACGGGTAAGCGAAGTCTGCGGCAGGCTTTCGGATCACGGAGTCGCTCGCATGGGGTCGATATTTGTACGTGGACGATCTGATCACCGATTCGAACACCCGGTCTCGCGGCTATGCCAAGTTGCTGTTCGATTGGCTGGAGCAGCAAGCGAAGGAAGCCGGCTGCGGACAGCTTCACTTGGATTCAGGCGCCCAGCGCCACGATGCGCACCGGTTTTATTTGAACCGGAAGATGATCATTGCGGCGTATCATTTTCAACAAACGTTGTAACTCGGAGTGAGCGGGGGCGGAGAATATGAAATACAAGCTGGTTGCGCTGGACTTAGACGGTACGCTGCTCGACAGCGGCGGACAGGTGTCAGACAAACATATCGAGGCGGTTAAGAAAGCGCACAAGGCGGGAGTTCACGTCGTTATCGCAACGGGACGGTATCCTATGCAGACGGAACGGATCATTCAGACGCTGGATTTCGATGGAATCGTCGTTTCGAACGAAGGGGCCATTACTTTTAAGAGCAAGACAAAAGAAATCATTCAGCAATACTCGTACACCGTCGACGATATTGCGCCGTTGATTGATAGCTGCCGCCGTAACGGGGTTCATTTTTCGCTGACGACGGCCTTTGAGCATTACGTTGAATTCATGTCCCCTCAACAGATCGATAAATATATACAGTACGAAATTCAGCATACGTTGCATGATGACGTGATGAAACTGCAAGAGCCGGTCATGAAGCTCACGATCGATGATGAGAAGCGGGCTAACGGCTGGCAGCATTTCGTTCCGCCGTCGTCTATCAAATTACGGGCGGATTACGATCATTTCAAAGAGTACGTTCATCAGCAGTCAAGCAAGACGAACGGTTTAAGAAAGGTGCTTGAGTATTATTCCGTTCATCCATCCGAGGTTATTGCGATCGGTGATTATTATAATGATTTGGATATGATCGAGTATGCGGGTCTTGGAATTGCAATGGGCAATTCGCCGGATGAGGTCAAGGCCAAAGCTGGCGACGTGACGGGCACCAACGACGAGGATGGCGTGTATTACGCGTTGGAAAAACATCTGTACGGAAGATCTTGATGATGACCCGAAGACTACTATCCGCCTGTGCGGGAGGACGACAATAATGAGCATCGGGGAATGGACGGAGCGGGAGCTCCTGGATCGAATGGAAGCGGGAGGCGGCAGGGAGGCTGTGTTGTTCTACACCGCTATGTGCGGAACGTGCAAAGTGGCGGAGCGCATGCTTGAGATTGTGCAGGCGACCGGGGTGCCGGTTGGCATCCATAAGCTGAACATCAATTACGCTCCGGTGCTGCGCGAGCGTTGGCGGGTAACCAGCGTGCCATGTCTCGTGCTGCTGGAGGACGGCGAGCCGGTGGTAATGGAATACGCGATGGGCTCCGTCGATCATTTGTACCGGATATTGCTGCAATAGGGAAAGGGCTGCTGCTTCACATCTGCATCATGGTGCAGGTTCGAAGCAGCAGCCCTTTCGTTATTCCTGCGGCTTCTACAGATCGCCGAATTAGAGCTTATTCCCCGCAACGGTATCATCTTTGCTGCCCCTAACATTTGAAACGAAATATACCGATACAGACAGGAAACCGGATACTAATTTCGAATAGATAAAGTAGCCGTGACACATCTGACACACCGCAACGAATTCACAAGACAGGGGACGCTGAATCGAATGAACGCAATGAATTTTCAAGTCAATCTGAACGGCATGATTGATCTGCTGTCGAATCATCTGTATTCCGACAATTCGGTGTTCATCAGAGAATTACTGCAAAATGCGGTGGACGCCATTACGGCAAGGAAGAAGCGCGGACAACATTTTGAGCCGCAAGTAACGGTAGAGCTGCACGCCGCTCATACGGCGGCATTTCATGATAATGGCTGCGGGTTAACGGAGCTGGAAATCCGCGATTTCTTATCGCGCATCGGCAGCACGTCGAAGAAAGAAGAGATGGACGCAGGCGACGATTTTATCGGGCAATTCGGCGTCGGACTGCTGTCTTGTTTCATCGTGTGCGACGAGATCGTGCTGGTGACAAGGTCGTCGAACGAAGGCGCACCTGCGCTGGAGTGGCGCGGACGTCCGGACGGGACATATTCGATCCGCGAGCTGGCGGCGAGCATTCCGGTAGGCACATCCATCTATATCCGGGCGAAGGAAGATTACGAGCATTATTTTGAACACGACCAAATGGAAGAGCTTCTAAGACGGTACGGTTCATTCTTGGATACGCCAATCGTACTCGATAGCCAATGGGGTCCGATAAGGATCAACGATACTCTTCCGCCTTGGCGAATGAGCCGCGAAGAAGCGTTGACGTATGGCGAGCGGGAGTATTACAACAAGCCGCTTGATGTTATTCCGCTTCGTTCCTCGATTGGGGAGGCGGAAGGTGTTGCGTACCTATTGCCTTACGCGGTAAGTCTGCAGGAAGAGAAGCGGCACCGGGTTTATATGAAGCAGATGATGATTTCGGAGAAAAATAACCGGATACTGCCTTCGTGGGCGTTCTTCGTTAATGCGATTGTGAACGTTAACGGCCTGAAGCCGACCGCTTCGCGGGAGTCATTCCAGGAGAATGACTTGTTCTATGCGGTGCAGCACGAGCTTGGCGAAAGTATTAAGCGGCATCTCATCGACTTGTCGGAGACTGATCCGGATCTGTTCGCCATGATTATTCGCATCCACTACGCGTCCATCAAGACGCTCGCGATCGAAGACGAAGAAATCTACCGGCTGTTCATGCCGTATCTCAGCTTCGAGACGGTGTCCGGACGGATGGAAATGCGCGAAATTATTCAAACGTTGGCATTCAGCGAGCAGGAAGGCGCTCGCGATACGCGGCTGTACGTTACAGCGACGCTGGATGAGTTCCGCCAGATCGCGCGCGTCGCCAAAGCGCAGAACATGATAGTGCTGAACGGCGGCTACGTTCACGACTTCGAGCTTATCCGCAAGCTGACCGATATTTGGGACGACATTGAAGTAGACGTGTTGGACGTGCTCGACTTCTCGAGCCGGTTCAGACCGCTGAGGCCGATCGATGCGCTGCAGGCGGCGCCGCTGCTTGCGATGGCTAATAAGGTGCTGAAGCCGTTTCAGTGCGAGAGCTCGATTCGCTGGTTCGAGCCGGCTGAGGTTCCGGTGCTTTATAACACGAATGACGAAATTAATTTTTTGAAGATGGCTGAGAAGACGAAAACCGAAGGAAACGAACTGTTCGCGGACGTCGTGCGGGCGATAAGCGATGAGCTGTATGATGTGCCGTATGCGCGCCTCTGCTTCAATTACAACAATCCGCTTGTCCAGAAGGCGATGGAAGCCGAAGACGGCGAGTTGCGCAGAACGTGCATCGAACTCTTTTATACGCAGGCGCTGTTAATGGGCAACTATCCGATGAGCCAGGAGGAGCTGCGGCTGATGAACCACTCTCTGCTCGTGTTCATGGAGCGGGGGCTTGGCAGCGCAGACGGAGGGGGAGCATGAGGAGTCGGTTCGACGGGCTTCGTGATCAAGTGTGGGAGCTTCCGAAAGGAAAGCAGAAGCTGGCCTTAATGGAAGAAGCGATCCGGGTGGCGGATGAGCATCTGACCCGGGAAGACGCTTATGAGGCAAGGATGAGCTATTCCAATATGGCGGTCGAATCGAGCTATCCTGAGCGGCTGCTTATCTCGTTCTCTTGGTGTCTCGCCGAGTTCGACCGTAAGCCGGGCGAGCATTCCGCGCACATGATTATGTGGCATTACAAATGGGTTCTTGCCCGGGTGTGGCAGCTGCCGCAAATCGGGAAGAGCGAGATCGAGCGGATTTTTGCCGATTTCCATGATCGCTGTTTGAAATATGGCTATAGCCTCAGACCGTATTATCAGCAGCTTGTCCATTACAATCTGGCCAGGGGCGAGCTCGATGAAGCGCAGCGGTACTATAAAGAGTGGAAAGCGGCGAAGCGAGACCATTTCTCGGACTGCTCGGCCTGCGAGCAAGATTCATATGGACGCTACTACTTCGACTTGAACCAGAACAAGCGAGGCATGCGGATGCTGAAGCCGATACTCGAAGGCAAAGTCCGGTGCCGATCTGTGCCGCAGACGACATACGTCAACATGATGGAGCCGCTGCTCAAGCTCGGGCAGTTCGCGCAAGCGAAGGAAACGGCGAAGAAAGCGATGCGATCACTTGACGGGGCGGGCTATTTGACGGAATTCGGTTCGATACTGGAATACTATACGATTGCCGATATGTCCAAGGCGGTGAAGCTGTTCGAGCAGACGATTGCGGACGGTCTTGCGTGCAGGATGCCATGGATGCGGTTTCACTATTTCGTATCCGTGCGTTTGTTTTTGCTTCAATGGCAATCGGGCAATCGGCGCAAGAAGCTGGCTTCTCCGGATTCCGTCACGCTGGAATGGGTGGAGCAGGAGGTTGACCGGCTTGCGGAAGCATTCGACCGGCGAAACGGGAGCTCGTACTGCCGGACACTCTCGGCGAACAAGGAGAGACAGATGTTGAAGCTGAAAGCGGCCTATGCCGCTTGGAAAGGGTAAGTATGCCGCAGCATGATGCTGCAGCGATGATGTATGCCGGAGTCGGCGCCTAAGGGCGCCGGCTTTTTTTGTTGGTATGACACAAAAGTGATGCAACAGCGCCCACCGCGTAGTTAACGACACAAATTGGTACGTTAAGGACCAGTTGGAGTGCCCACCGCGTAGTTAACGACACAAATTGGTACGTTAAGGGCCGGATGGAGCGTGCACCGCGTCGTTAACGACACAAATAGGTACGTTAAGGGCCGGATGGAGCGTGCACCGCGTCGTTAACGACACAAAGTGGTACGTTAAAGACCAGTTGGAGTGCTGACCGGGTTGTTAACGACACAAATTGGTACGTTAACGGCCGGATGGAGCGTGCACCGAGTCGTTAACGACACAAATGGGTACGTTAAGGACCAGTTGGAGTGCCCACCGGGTTTGTTAACGACACAAAGTGGTGTGTTTAAAGTCCGCGATGGCGCTGCTTCAGCCACCGAATTATAGCGGCGGTCAGCTCGGCGGCGATGCCGGCGGCAAAGCCGAGCGTTGCGGCCAATAAGAAGCCGATGAAACCGATGAGGTCCTCCCAGCCCGTGTTATCGGTCGATGCCGCCGCCAACCAGACGAATCCGATCACCATTCCGACGGCTGTACCTAGGCTGATGAACCGCGCGCCGAGCCAACCGGTACCGCCGGCAACGGCGGACAGTATGACTGCGATGAGCAGCAGACGAAGGGCATACATCACCGTGAACGTTTGGCCGAACAGGCCGAATTGTATAAACAACAGCACCGCGCTGACGATTAAAGCAGCCACCGGCGTCGCGGTTAACCACCAGCGGCTATGAGCTGCGGGAATCCATTTCATCGATGAACACACTCCAGTGAAATGCAGAATGAGGATGCAAGCCGCTCTTGCATCCAATAGCTAATTTTTATATTTCGCCAGCCACGCCGCGCTCCAATCCGGGTAAGGCAGCGGCTGCAGCTGCTCCAGCGTTAATCCGTCAATGGACCAGCCTCCGCCAGCCGAGGAATTGTTATGAGGGAAGGAGATTCCGCCGAACGGGCGGCCTTCTGACTGATACACATAGACGTCGACAGAATCGTCTTGCAGCGGATGATGGCGGACGACATATTTGTCGACCTCGATCTGTGCGCCAATGTAATCGTCGACGTTGACGGGCTGCAACCCCCAAGCGAGCATATAGGGCGGCTCGACAAGCATGCGGCGGGTTAACTGGTAACTGGCGACATGCCCCTCGTAGGACAATACCTCGTATCCTTTATCCTCCAAATAGCGGTGGGCAGCCGGATATTCCCCGGAATAAGTGGATGCATTGGCAGAGCAAGCCGTCAAAACAATGGCTATAAGTGCGGCATAAATCCATTTCATTCGATTCTCAGCCCTTTCAAAGCTCTTCACAGTTATATGGGTATTGTTCCCTAACCTGACGAAATTGTGTAACAAGATGTTGCGCTAAGGCTAAAAATGTTGCGGCAGAACCGACAGGTGGCGGACACGGACAATGGCAAAAAAATAGATTATAAAATAAAACGTCTATATTAATATAGACAAAAACTAATAGCGTCTATATAATTGCGTCTATCGACTCTGGGACTTCGCGGCTGGCAACCGGGGCTGAGGAGATCGATGAAATGATGAAACCGTGCAGGAGGGGTTGAACCCATGTTACAAAATAAGTTTGTCCGGACCATTATGCTGTCCAGCATTTTGCTTCAGCTCGGCATATGGGTACGCAATTTTGCCATCTTATTATTCGTTACGGCGAAGACAGACAACGATCCGCTTTATGTGTCGCTCATATCCGTCGCAGAGTTCGCGCCGATTTTTCTGTTTTCGTTCATAGGCGGCGCATTCGCTGACCGCTGGCGTCCGAAGCGGACGATGGTATGGAGCAGTCTGTTGTCGGCCTTATCGGCTGGAGCGGTGCTGATCGTCGTTGCGCTAGGTTCTTGGCAGGCGCTGTTCGCAGCGACTTTTATCTCCGCTATGCTATCGCAATTCTCGCAGCCTTCGGCGATGAAGCTGTTCAAGCAGCATGTTCAAGAGGAGAAGCTGCAGAGCGTAATGGCGATGTACCAGACGGTAATTTCTATCTTTCTCGTGATTGGGCCGGCAGTCGGCGCATTCGTGTATGACAAGTTCGGACTTGAAATATCGCTTGCCGTAATGGGAGGTTTGCTGCTCGGCTCGGCAATCGTGCTTTCGTTGCTGCCGAGCGACGAACGGGAGTCGGATCCATCGAAGGAAAGTGCAGGCAGAGGAAGCTTGCTTGACGAAATGAAAGACGGGCTGCGTTACGTGGGACGGAATCCGTTGCTGAGGACGCTTGCCATTGCCTTTACGGCAGCTGGACTCGCGGCCGGACTCATTCAGCCGCTGTCCGTATTCGTCGCGGTCGAAAATCTGGGCAAGGACAGCAGCTTTCTGCAATGGGTTATCATCGCGAATGGTGCTGCAATGATGGTCGGCGGCGCTGTAATTATGACTTTCGCGCAGAAAGTGAAGCCGCAGGCGCTGCTTACGCTCGGCCTTCTGGTCAGCGCGGCCGGGACGGTGGCCGTCGGATGGTCGACGAGCGTCACGCTTACCCTCGTGCTGCAGGCTATGACCGGCTTGTTCTATCCTTGCATCCACATTGGCATTCAGACGCTCATTCTGCGGAATACGGAACCTGCATATATCGGACGGGTCGGCGGTACGGTGACTCCGATTTTCATGGGGATGATGGTGATTGGCATGTCGGTAGGCGGTGTTCTCAAGCATGCGACTTCATTATTCTCCGTGTTCGCCATCAGCGGCGTGCTGTTCTTCGTCGGTGCTATGCTGATGCTGCCGACGGTTCTCCGCCAATCGGCCGTGCACAGCCACGCGGCACAAAGATAGGCATCCAATTGGTGGGTGTGAGCAAAGCAAAAAAGCGTCCTTGAGGGACGCTTTTTTGCTTTGTTAGATTTTGTTAGATTGAGATAAGGCGGCTAAGGCGCTTCTGCATTACTCCCGTTTGTCTGTTCTGAATATGACGAGAATCGTGCTCCGCTGTGTGGACGACCCTGAGAGCGTCGGCTTCATGATGGAGCTGTAGCAGACGTTCACCACTTGATCCTCGCGCAGTTCGGATAGAAACTCGTTGGCTGATTTTGCCGCATAGAGCGAATCGGTATCGATAAATTCTTTGACTTGTATCATGATGGATCTCCTTCGGGAATGTGATGGCTTGGTCTAAGTATTGTCATTATTGTTTACAAAATCACCATGCAACGAACATTTTCCGTTTACATGGACGTGCTATGCTTCGCCTCGAGGAATGAGGAAGGCATGATACATAACACGGGAGGGTACTGAATCCATGTTTACACAACGGAGACGAAAGCTCGGCTTGACGTTGGCTTTATCAGCAGCACTGCTGCAGACGATTCCGGCGATCGGGGGACAGCAGGCGGTTGCGGCTGCGAGCTCGTCGACTGGCGTGCTGCCAGGCACGCCGTATAAGGCGGACGGCAGTTACGACAATAAAGTGCCGCATATTATGATTAACCAAGTATATGGCGCCGGTCTGAAAGATACGGCCGAGGCATTTTCGACGCATGGCTTTATCGAATTGTACAATCCGCTTGACGTTGACGTCAATCTAACGGGTTGGTCGCTGCAATATGCGGATCGGGGTACGGATGCGCAGACCGGGCCGACGAACGATTGGGAATCGCTTAATTTGACTGGCACGATCAAAGCTCACTCGAGTTTTTTGATTCTCGGGAAGGCAACAGGCAGCAGCGCCAGGTTAGATTTGAACGGCAAAGCGGATCAATCGTGGGACCGTTACATGAACAATAAAGGGATGAAAGTCGCGCTCGTTAGCAATACGACGAAGTTGACCGCCATCAATCCGTTCAATATAGATGCGGCTGGGACGAAAGCGGCAGGCTATGTCGACATGGTCGGCACAGGCAGCAACGATAACGGCAGCACAATCGACGGTTATGAGTCGGAATATCCGAGCGGCAAAGTCGAATACGGGGGCACGTCCAAGAAGATGGCGCTTCGCCGCAACGTGGACAACAGCAATAATATAATCGATACGGATAATAATAAGTTGAATTTCTATCAGGTCGATTATAGTAATGGGGCGACCCACCTTGCAGAGGTAGGCCCGCGCAACGGCGCTGCTGGACCTTGGGGAATTACCGTAGAGCCGCTTGCCGTTAAGACCGCGACACTGCCGTATGCGACGGCAGGCGTTCCGTACTCCGCGGCTGTTGAGTCCAGCGGCGGCACGAAGCCGTATTCTTATGCAGCCAGCGGGCTGCCTCAAGGTCTAGGCATCGACCCGTTGACCGGCATTATCGCCGGTACGCCGCTTGCGGCCGGGTCGTCGAATGTCACCGTAACGGTAACCGATTCGGTGTATTCGCCTCAGACAGTGACAAGTGCCGTTTACACCCCTCAGCCGCAGACGGCTTCGCGGACGTTGACGCTGAATACGAATCCTAGCGCTTACGTGGATCAGTTCACCGTAACGAAGATCGGCCACTACTCGGTCGGCGTCACGGATGAAGATGGCGGCGTCGCCGAAATCGTCAAATTCAACAAAGACAACGGAAAATTTTATCTCGTGAACGGCTCGGCGAATCCGCCGACTTTGGAAATCGTCAGCCTCACCAGCGGGACGATGACTTTGGATACGGCTGTTCAAGTTCAGACGCTTGTTGAGACGGACGGTTTTCAATATGGCGACTTGACGAGCGTGGACATCAATACAGCGAATAAACGTGTCTATGTATCGGTGCAAGAGAAAGATCCGATGAAAGCCGGACGTATTCTGGAACTCGATTACGATGGCAATCTTAAGGCTATCTATACGGCAGGCGTGCAGCCTGACATGATCAAATCGACGCCGGACGGCCGCTACGTCTTGACGGCGAACGAAGGGGAGCCTCGCGCAGGCGCGGATCCGAAGGGCAGCGTCACGATTCTCGATACGGCGACGGGAACGACGGTGAACGCTGAGTTCAATGATCCGGCGATCATCGATGACCGGGTCAATATTCGCGGTGCATCGGATCCGGCGACAGGCCAGATTACGTCGAAGGGTACGAAGGCGGATGCGCTGTACGATCTGGAGCCGGAGTATATTACGCTTTCGGCGGATGCGAAGACGGCTTACGTCACCCTTCAGGAAAATAACGCGGTCGCGGCGCTCGACCTGACGGCTAAGAAATTTACGTCCGTTAAAGGGCTCGGGCTTAAAGATTACAATGTGCCGCGCAATGCGCTCGACCTGGTGAAGGACGGCAACATTAAGTTGGAAAATGTTCCGTTCTACGGCTTATATATGCCGGACGGCATTGCGTCCTATACAGCGAATGACGGCGCGACCTACCTCGTGACCGCGAATGAAGGCGATGCGACGGAATGGCCGGGACGTACGAACGTCACGAAGATCAGTGCGCTTAAAGGCGGACTCGATCCGAATTCGGCAGCAGCCCAATTTTTGAACGGAAAGACGGCCTACGACGGTGTCGAAGTGATGAGCGGCCTCGGCAACGACGGCATCTACATGTACGGCGGCCGTTCGATGTCGATCTGGCGCGCGGATACGATGGAACAGTCGTACGACAGCGGCAGCGACTTTGAACGCATTACGGCAGAGCGTCTGCCGAACAGTTTTAATGCCAGCCACGCGAAGACAGCCAAGGACGACCGGAGCAGCAAGAAAGGCCCTGAGCCCGAAGATGTCAAAATCGGACAAGTCGGCGCCCGCACGCTTGCATTCGTCGGGTTGGAACGGGTCGGCGGCGTCATGATGTATGACGTGACGGATCCGGCACATGCGCAATTCGTGAACTATACGAACTCGCGCGTCTTCGCGCCGAAGGATAACTTGAACACCGAGACAGGACCGGAAGGCATCGAGTATATTCCGGCTTCGATCAGTCCGACCGGCAAGCCGCTGCTGCTTGTCGCCTTCGAAGTAGGCGGCACGGTTGCCGTATATCAATTGAACGTCTCGCAAGTGATGCTAGACCATAGCACGATGGCGCTGACGTCAGGCGGAGCAACGGGGCAGCTTCAAGCAACGGCAACAGCGGCGGACGGCACGGCTGCTGCTGTCACTTGGTCTTCGTCGAATCCGTCCGTTGCATCGGTCAACGAGCACGGCGCGGTGACGCCGCATGCTTCCGGTACGGCTGTCATCTCGGCGGTTACGGCCGATCGTTACGGCATGGCGTCCAGCACGGTGACGGTGCAATCGCAATCGTCCCCGGGTACAAGCACTGGACCGACGGGCAGCACAGGCGGATCGGCAGAGCAGGGCAGCAAGCCGGAAGACACGAAGGGAACAGCCGGAGACTCTGTGTCTTCAGGAACCGATAATGGTGTTGCTTACGCTTCAATCTCTCTGACGCTGATGGGCGGGGAATCCGCCGTATCGGAGGAGCTTGCCGGGAAGGCGATTGCGGCGATCGGACAAGCTTCGGGCAACGAACGGCGCTTGGAGCTGCATATCGATATTACGGGCAGCGGCACGGTCAGACTGTCGAAGGAAGCGGTTGCCCGTCTGGCTGAAGCGAAGCTGGATGAAGTAACGCTTCAGACGAACGGCGGCTCGATTGTTATCGGAGCGAAGGCTTGGAGCAAGCTGTTGGCTAAGGCAGCTTCGGGACAAGGAGATATTAGTATCCAAGTGACGAACCTGGACGGCACGGGCGTGCTGCAAGGAAGGCAGGTCGTTCACTTCCAAGTGCGGGCTGGCGGACAAGAGCTCGTTCGTCTGGAGGGCGGCGTACGTATCCGTCTGCCTTACGCTCCGGCACCAGGCGAGAATCCGAATGCCATCGTTCCATACGCAGTAAAAGCGAACGGTACGGCAGAACTGGTCGTCAGGGGCAGTTATGACCTGGAAAATAACGAGCTGCAGGTCGTGACCGACAGCTTGTTGACGGGCTTTGCAGCAGGTTACCATGCGGCGTCGTTCCAGGATACGCAGGGAAGCTTTGCTTCGGATGCGATCACGTATCTTGCCGCTCGCAATGTAATCGGCGGAGTCGGCGGCGGACGCGTCGCGCCGGCATCGAACGTGACGCGCGGCGATCTGGTCGTCATGCTGTCCCGGATTGCAGGCGTGCAGCCGGGCGCCTACACAGAGTCGCGTTACGCTGACGTAGATGTGAACCTGTACGATGCGCAAGCGATTGAGTGGGCATCGGACCTTGGCATCGCGGGCGGCACGGGTGCGGACCAATTTAGCCCTGCATCCGAAATCACGCGCGAGCAGCTCGTCACGATGCTTGTCCGGTTCGCGGAGCAATTCGGACTTGAACTGCCTCGCACGGCGGAGCCGGTCGTATTCGCGGATGCCGCCAGCATTTCGGGTTATGCGGCGGATGCGGTCGCGGCTGCGCAGCAAGCGGGCCTCGCCTCTGGCCGGCCGGCTGCAGGAGGCAAGGGAGTCTTGTTCGCTCCGCAAGCGCCGGCGACGCGCGCCGAAACGGCCAAAGTGCTCGCGCTGATGATGGAGATGCTCGTAAACCAGTAAGCGGGTTGGCTTCAATAACGATTAAAGCGCTGTTTCACAGTCCTGACGGGCTGAGAAACAGCGCTTTTTTGTATCCATGATTGCGGGTGCATACATGTTGCAGGCTGCTTGATTGTATTCTGTGCAATGAAAACAATCCGGTGTTCGTCATGGAGGAGCTTCGTTGCATAAGGTACAATTCATTTCAGTACAAAAGACCTCATTTGTCGCATTATTCCCCATTTTTCCAGATTCCAATTGTACAGAATGCAACGAAACCAACCCTCAAGGTGCAGCAAAGGCCTCTTCGTTGCACAAATTGCAAGGAGCGGGAGGCAGTATAACCGCCATCAGCGATCTATCGATTCCTCCGCGCCGGTCTCTGCGATCGCGTCCATCGCGTACAGGCTCGCGACAAGCGAGAGCCACTTACCGGCATTGCCCGTCCATACTTCCTTGTACGTTGCGTTGTTGAATTGCGGCCAATACGGCTCGTCTTCATTGCCGAACGTCTGGATGCCGACGGGGATTTCGCCGGTCAGCTCCCCGCTGAGCACCGCATACTGCTGGGCGTACCGGTAGCCCTCGCCGCGCATAAGCGATTGGCCGAACGGATTGCTGCCGACGATCCACGCAAGCTGCCCAGCGGCAATGTCGATCAGCTCCGTGTCCTTCATATAGGCACCAGCGATAGCGGCCGCTTTGCCTGCAGACAGGACGACCGCGTTGTTGCCCCGGAACGAGAACCAGACCGGGAACCGGCGCAAATACAGCGAGTCGTTCAGACGAACGCCTTCCTGCAGTTGACGGCCGTAATCCTCGCGCGCATGCTCGTCGATAAGCAAGTGCTGCAGGTTGAAGCTGTGCTCATCGGCATATTCATCTTCCCGGTACACGCCGCTTGCTAGCATGGGATACGGGGCGGTGTAGCGGGACAGCCACTTCACATATCGGCCGTAGGCTTCAATCGAATCAGCCCAATCGTCCGCATCGGGATGATCCGGCTGGGTTTCCACAATAGCCGCGAAGGCCTCCATATACAGATGCTCCCGCGACTGATGGTTGAAATGCTGGACAACCTGCCGATTCGTGCTTCGGTAAAAGAAACCGGCCACAGCCGTTCCGTCCGCGAGCGGAACACCGGCGAGCTCTTGAGAGCCGAGCACGTAAGCGATGAATTCCGCAGCATGCCTCGCATAATGCTCGCCGCCTGTCACCCGGTATAGCATCGAGGATGCCCAAGAGGCAGTCGCCATGTACAAGCTCTCGGATGTCATGTAGGTATGCTCCCACATGATCGGCTTCTGGTTGAAGCCGTGCATGGCGAATTCGTCCAGCGCATATTGAAAATCTTCCTGCGCGGCCTGCAGCAGCCTCGCCGCAAGGGCGGCGTTCGGCAGCCGCAGGTGGATGTAAGCCGCGATGCCCGCGCAATAGAAGTTCTCGTAAGCCTGGTTATGAACCCGGGCCGCCGCATCGTCCATGCCGCCAATGCGCCCGTCGGTCCAACGGGTCATGCCGGCACTCGTCGCACGGTAACCATCGCCGAAGCGTGTCTTCAGCAGGAAGTCGAGTCCCCATTCGCCTTCCTCCAGCAGCCGCCAATATAAGTCCTCGTCATGGCGGCGGGCTTGCTCGGCCATTTCGAACAGCGCCATCGTCACTTCCGCCGACTGAATCGTCTGCTGCGAGACGTCGCCGGCATCATGCCATCCGCCGTTGTACGATAGGAGCAGTCCGTTATGCTTGGCCACGATGTCCGCATGGCAGCTGCCATGAACGCCTGGAACCGGATAACCGCACCGTTCACCAAAAATAAAATTCAAAGCCTTCCATACCGACGGCTGCCACACTTGCGCGGCATCGCCGATCTCGAAGCTCCCGGTAGCGGCTTCTTCGGCACGCAAGTAGTAGCGGCCTTCCTGCGTGAAGCTGCTGAAGTCGAGCAGCGCGTACTGCCCCAGCGCCGTTCCGGCTGGGCGAACCTCCGCAGTGAAGACGGCCGCCTCATCGTCGCAGCGGATCAGTTGAAAGCTGGCGGCCGTCCAAGCATCGGCCGAGGCGAAGGCGATTTTGGCACCGTGAGGAAGGTAGCCGCTATGAGAATAGATAATCTCTCTCTCGGCAGGGGTCCAGCCTTTGGAGACGAGCTTTTCGGCGGCCCGCTCGAGCTTGATGCTTCGGACGCGCAGCGCCATCTCGTCGCCGGTCGCCCGGTCTTTGCCGTTGAGCATATAGCCGATTGCGATTTCTGTCACGGCATCCCGCGGCAATTCCTCCATGTTCAACTGTACGGAATTCCATTCGCCGCTGCGCAGGTTCATGCCGTGATAGCCTTCCCGGTCGTACAGATCCGGGACCGGAATGGCGCCTTCGTTGCGGAACTTGATACGCACATAAGCATTCGGCACGCCCGGAAAGTCAGGCCGCAGCTCCAGCGTAATCCGGTTATAGCCTGTCCAGTCGGCGCGGGGGAGCTTCAGCACCATCCACGCGTTGCCGAAGTTCGTGTAATCGCCGTCCTCCGGAGCTCCTTCCGGCCAAGCAGCCATCGACGTTGGCGAATGCAGCAGTAGAGGAGCATCCAGGTCATCGGAGGGAACGGAGCCGGACTCCATTATTTTATTCGGTACCGAAAAGCCGGTCTGCCCCTGCGCTGCCGCTGACAATTGCAGCTCTCCGACGCCCCGGTGCGACCAATCCGATGTATCCGTATGGCTGCCGAGCAATATAACCGATTCGATAACGGCATGCTGCCGCTGCTCGCGCTCAAGCGAGTGTTCGTCATAGAGCGGCAGCGGGCGGTGAATATAGCCTGATCGTCTAACGTCCGACATGAACGTTTCATGCATAGCTTGGGGCCACCTTTCGAGAATCTGAAGATGAGGGCTGCAGTTGCAATTCTATCACCGCTATTGTAATGAAACGGACAGCTATACACGATAGCAAAAGTTGCGCTGTT
This sequence comes from Paenibacillus kobensis NBRC 15729, assembly GCF_004000825.1. Classification (GTDB taxonomy): domain Bacteria; phylum Bacillota; class Bacilli; order Paenibacillales; family Paenibacillaceae; genus Paenibacillus_T; species Paenibacillus_T kobensis. The sequence continues at coordinate 38,384 of NZ_BILZ01000032.1, forward strand.
GTACCGATTCGTGCGCGATTCAGCAGGGCGTTAATTCTTGTGCGTCTATTGACAGGGATCGATTGCGGCACTAGGATAGGGGCATCCAAAGAAGAGAAAGAATTTTAAATAGTCATATTGACAATCTAAAAAGAAGAGCATATACTGGAAACATGAAGGAGGTGCTGAGATGACAAGCAAATATCGGACGCCGGACGGACTGCCGGTCGATATCGCCATATTTACGATAACGTCTCACGCCAAGCCGGGCAATTATAAAATGCTGGCCGACCGCAAGCTCGAGGTGCTGCTCGTCCGCCGAAGCGCTTCGTCTGAAGCGTACCCAGGCTGCTGGGCGTTGCCGGGCGGATTCTCCGGAGAGAACGAGACGCTGCTGGAAGCGGCTTACCGCGAACTGAAGGAAGAGACGAACGTCGATTCCGACGTGATGATCGAACAGATCAAGACGGTTTACTATCCGGGCCGCGATCCGCGGGGATGGATGCCGTCGGTGCTGTACTGCGCGCTCGTGAAAGAGGAGCATCTGCAGCGGTTGTCCGCCGACACCGACGCGGACGAAGCCCGATTGTTCCTTGTCGAGGAGGCACTGGAGCTTACGCTTGCCTTCGACCATGGCGCCTTGCTGCAGGACGCACTCGATTACATCCGATCCAAAATGATGACAACGGCGCTTGCGAAGCAGTTCCTGCCGACCGAATTCACGATCCGCGAGCTGTATCAGGTTATCCAGACGGTCGTGCCGTCATTCGAGGAAGACCTGGCGAACTTCAAGCGCAATCTCATGACGACGAAGACGCGGCAAGGCTTGATCCGCGAGGCGGTCGATTCATCGGGCTCGCCGAAGACGACGGACCGCAATTCGAACCGCCCGGCGCAGCTTTATCTTTATACCGATTATGAACCGCGTATTTCAATTTATAATTCCGGACTCTTTTGAGCATCGGAATTTTTAACGGAATTCTATATAGTCAATACGACATTAAACATGAAATTTATGGAGGGTAACATGATGTTGAACATGATTCGCACGAACCCGCTGCTGCTGACGGACAGCTACAATCTTTCGCACGCGCGCTTAAAAATCAATATGGATTGGGAAGTCAGCCATTTGTATAATCGCAGGGAAGGGATGATTTTGTACGGCTTCCGCGAAATCGTAACTGGCCTGCTGGCGATCCGTATTACGGAGGAGCATATCGCGGAGGCGGAACAGGGCGCTGCGATGCAGGGACTACGGTTTCCTTCGGAGCTGTTCCGCCGGGTGGTGGACGAATGCGGCGGCTACGCGCCGATTGCAGTCGAATCGGTGCCGGAAGGCACATGGTGCCCGGCGGGAACGCCTTTTGCCCAAGTTTATAATACGGCAGAAGGGTTCGGGGAGCTCGTCACGTGGTGGGAAGCGGTCTTCATGCATGCTTACTTCCCAAGCGGATGCGCGACGGAGGCGTTCCATATGCGGAGGTACCTGGAGCGCAAACAGGCGGAGCACGGGTATGACGATTCGTTTCTGTGGCGCATTCACAGCTTCGGCTTCCGGGGGCACCGGAGCTTGGAGGATGCTTACTGGGCGGGCACGGCTTGGAATTTATCGCTGCAGGGAACGGACGATTTTCACACGACGAAGCATACTCCGCAGGCGGTCATCGGGAGCATTGCAGCGCTCGCGCACAAAGTCACGCAGCAATTCGACGACGAGTTGGCATGCTTCATTCGGGCGATCGACGAAACGGCCGCGGCCGGCGAGCGGATTGTCGCTCTAGTCATCGATACTTATGATGCGGACCGGGTGATCCAGCAGTATTTGCCGACGATTGGCCAGCATGCGAGAGAGCGCGGCATTCGTATCGTCATGCGGCCGGACAGCGGCGATGTTCTGCGGCAGGCGGCAGACATCTATGAGGCGGCGCGTGCGCATGGATTGCTCGACACCGTCGGCGTTATTATCGGCGAAGGCATGAGCTTCGAACAAGTGAAGCGTTATGACGCGCAGCTGGAGCAATGGGGCGTGCCGCTTCCGTTCGTCGCTTACGGCGTCGGATCGGGCTTCTATAATCATATCGACCGCGACACGTATGGCTTGGCGATGAAGACAGCTTACAGCAATGGCAAGGATCGGATGAAATTTTCGATGACGCCGCTGAAGCGGAGCATTCCCGGCCGCGTTAAGCTTGTGGTTGCCGCTGGCGTCATGATGGCCGAGGCGGAAGGCGAGACGGAGCGCGAAGGGTTGTACGAGACGGTCTATAAGCATGACGGAACAGGCGCGCCGCACAGGCTGGATGCTGGCCCGGCGTTCTGGAACGGAGTGCGGGAGCGGATGCGCGTGCAGAATACGGCGCAGCAGACGATTGAGCTGTCGGCTGCGATCGAACGCAAAATCGCGTTGATCGCGGAACAATATTTGAAATAAGGGAGAGGTTGTCTATGGCGGACCGGACGGGGAGAAACGAAGGCGCGAATAAAGATGGCGGCGTGAATGGTATGAACGGCATGAACGGCATGAACGGCATGGAGAGCATGGACGGTACGATCGGCACGGGAGGCATGGATGGTACGAAGCCATACCGGTTCGGGTTTATTCTGGGCAGATTCCAGCCGCTTCATATCGGACACGAGCATATGATCAATGCGGCGCTCGCGGCATGCGACCGGGTGCTGGTGCTCGTCGGCTCCGCGCAGTTGCAAGGAACGGAGCGCAATCCGTTCGACGCCCAGTTCCGGATGCGGCTGCTGCGCCTCGTCTACGGCGACCGCATCGAGATTGCGCCGCTGCGCGACTACTCGCACGAAGGCGACCATAGCCATGACTGGGGAAGATACTTGCTTCAGGCGGCAAAAGGTTACGGGGAAGAGCAGGGGTTTCCCGCGCTGGACCTGATGATCGCAGGCGATGACGAGGAGCGCGGGCATTGGTTTCCCGGGGAGGCAATCGCTGGCATCGACCATCTGGTCGTTCCGCGCATCGACATTCCGATTAGCGCGACTCGGCTGCGGGAAGCGATCGCCACAGGCGACCGTGCATACTGGGAAGCGTACACGAACCCGGTGCTGTATGGCGAATTCGAAGCCATTCGCGAAGCGTTGATGAAGGTGGAGGCTTACCGGCGTTGAGTGTGGATCGCTCGACGTCCGTTCGTGCATACGCAGCGCATAAGCACCCTTTAGGGGGGCTTTTTTTTATGCCCTGCATGGATTCTGTCCGCAGGCTTCATGATTGTAACGGTCCCAGACTGGCGTACGATAGCATCAGTTGTAATGAATAAAATGGATATTGTACCAATAGTTAAAATAAGACTAAAGAAATATATTATTTACCATCTTATGGGTTGTATGCTAAATAAGGCAAGAGAGGTTCAAATCTTTGAATCAATCTTGACGAAATAGCGGGGACATGAATTGTGATAGAAATAGGAAGAACTAATGCCAGAAGACTTCGACCGGCCGGCTGGTATTGGTGCTGATCGTTTGTATTTATACTTCAAGTGACTCAGTTTTTATTCTGTTTACTCATGATTCATAGAGGGTGAAGAGCCTTTGATGTGCTTGCTAGGTTCATATGAAGGAGGGGATCGTTCTAATAGAGTGTAATTGATCTTCAGCAAATTAAAAATAAGGAGGCTATTCGTTTAGATGAAACTCAAAAAAATCGTTTCTTTACTTGTTGCTTCTGCTATATCTATATCCGCAATGAATATTTCACCTGCCAACGTACTTGCAAGCAAGATTGAGACGACGAGTATTACGACTCAGCAGGGGTATAAGCTTACATGGGATAGTAAGCCGGCAGGAAAGGTGCTCACTAGTGTTGTAATCGACAAGTCTGTTTATACCTATACTTACGACGATAAGAGCAGGAGGACCTCGAAAAAATCGGGCAATAATAAAGTTTCATACACATACGATAATGACTTCAATCTTATTGCTGAAACGAGAGGCAAAGATGTTTGGACGTATCAATATGATCTCACGAATCAGATTTCAGGATTTACTCTTAATGGCGTATCCTATTTATACGTGAAGGACGCAAGTTTTAACGTCACTGCGATCACGAATCCGGATAACACGGTGCTAGCCCAATATTTTTATGATAATAATGGTATAGTTAGCTCCGTTCTCGGTCAGAATCCTTCGGGCGAATGGGTTGATATGAGCAGCGACAGCTCTTTTATCGGGACGAAGAATATGGTCCGGCTGCACTCGTATATTTTCGATACGGAGACGCAGTGGTATTATGATGGGTTTAGATACTATGATTCCGTGAACAACGTATATGTTGGCGGAACGGATAATCTAGACGCTATTTCGACTTTCGAGAAATTTATGTCCCAGAACGCATCGGGTGACGTTTCCGCTTATGTTTCGCAAGAGCTTGTTGTTTCAATCACGAATTGGAAGAATGCTTTGTTGGGCACTGCTAGTTTCGGCACACCAATTAATACCCATAGTTCTTCTTGGTATAGCGGTTTATCTGATGTGGAGCTGTTAGCTAGATTAATTTATGGTGAGAATACGTTCAACAGTTCAGATCAGAACGCGGTATCGTGGGTACTGATAAATCGGAAAAATAAAGGTACATTCGGGAGTACCTATAGAGCGATCGCGACTGCTTCTGGACAGTTTGCGCCGATGACAGGTGGCGCAACGGATACGGATGATGCAAGAGTGCCGAAGAAGAAAAACTCTGACAATAGCAGTAATATCCTTTGGGAGAATGCTGTGTGGAATGCATGTGTGCTGTTATCAACATCCAATGCAACCGATCTTAGCAGCTTGATAACGAAACCTACCGGTATATCCGGCCAGCTATATTTTTATGGATTAAATTACTTTCTGACTCCCGGCGTCAGCCGGGATGGAACATCCGGATTGGAAGCATACGTGGGATCATGGACTGGAATTAAAAATATCGTCGTCGTATATTCTAATACCGATGTATACCAGAACCCAGCAACCCTTAATGCTATTAAAACACAAGACAAGCTTGATTCATTCGAAGAAAGAAATACACATAATATTTTCTTTGATCTAAAATAAAGGAATAACGCAACAGGGGGCTTATTGCTCCCTGTTGTGGTGCTTTCGTAGAAATGCTTTATTTCTCTGGAACAGGGGGAGCAGTAACATGAAACATAAGATTGTATTGAACATTCTCATGGTGGGCATCGTTCTGCTTGTTAGCTCTTGTGGAGCTAACGATAACCGTAGCAATACTAGTCCTGACGAACGATTGCCAGTTGGTTACACAATTGCGAATATCGAGAGCGCGATTGATGAATGCATCAACTATATCATGTGGAATAATCCAGAGGAAGAAATCCCTAGACCAGCGGGCTCTGAACCCTATGTCGGGCAGCAGGTTTCAGTTGAAGTGAGATTATATACGGACCCGTCCGGCGGTCACAAAGTATACGCGCAATCAAATGTAGACATCTGGAAAGATTTGTTGTTCAAATTTGATCGATTAGGTGGAGAAGTGTACTGTACGGGTCATGCAAATCCGGTAGAAGAATCAGGGCCGGAAGGCGATTATGAAGTAATCGATACGATATCACTCCAAGTTCAGCCGGTGCGTGATCCCCATTTTGGAACATCGCCGGAGAAAGATCGAATGATAAAGACAGTCGAGAACAAAGTGACGGCGATGTGCGAAGATTTTACTGCAGGTTCGGATGGGAAATTATATTTGGATTCCGATGTTTACATGGTGGACTTCTATGAATATGAAATGTCTGTGGGATTTTGGTTTGTTCTTAAAGGTGGAAATGCATATTACTCAGGGGTAGGACTTCGATTGGATAAAACAACAAATGAATATGAAATTACTGGAAAGAAAGGATTTCCATTAAACAACATCGATTCAATGAAGAAGGGCGACCCTGGCAGATTCATGTTTGATAGAATGGTTCAGGCTGCGATCAAGCACTATAAGTGCGGCGAATCCGGACTGAAATCTGTATAGCGATGAACAACTAGCCACAATCGACATCATAAAAGCCGCCAGTCTCCCAAGAGATTGGCGGCTTTAAATTTTAAACCCATTAACCTTTATTCGAAGAGGTCCACATGCTCTCGATCTGCTCCAGCGACTTGCCTTTCGTCTCTGGTATGACACGCCACGTGAAGATGACGGTGATGAGTCCCATGACGGCGTAAATCCAGAACGTTGGTGCCGGTCCAGCCGATTTCAGCATGGGCGGGAACGTCTGAGAGACGATGTAGTCGGCTGCCCACAGCGCCATCGAAGCGATGGCTATAGCCCGGCCGCGAATGTGGTTCGGGAAAATCTCCGCCAGCAGAACCCAGACGACAGGTCCGAGCGAGATGGCGAACGCAGCTACATACACGAGCAGCAGAATGAGCACGATCGGTCCCGACGTATCGGTATGGAAGGCGAAGCCGATGAACAGCAGGCAGAGCGTCATTAATGCCGAGCCGGTAAGCAGCAGCGCTTTGCGGCCGACTTTGTCGATGAGCCAGATGGCCAGAATCGTGAAGGCGACGTTGATCGCGCCGACGAGTATCGTCTGAAGCAGCGCGGCGTTCGTGCCGGCGCCGGTTTCTTTCAAAATTTCCGGCGCATAGTACAGAACGGCGTTAATGCCGGTAACCTGCTGCAGCACGGCGATGACGACCCCGATAATGAGGGCGGTGCGAAGGCCGGGCTTGAACAGTTGGCGCAGCGAGCCGCGCGTTTCTTCTTGGAACGATTGCTTAATATCGATTACTTCTTGGCGTGCGCCTTCCTCGCCGTGCACTTTGACCAGAATGTCCAGTGCTTCGGCTGCCCGACCTTGCTTGATGAGCCAGCGCGGGCTCTCGGGTACGAGGAACAACAGAATCATGAACAATGCGCCGGGAACAGCGCCGATGCCGAGCATCCAGCGCCAAGCCGTCGATACATCCCAAGCGTCGTCGCCGAACGATGCGAAGCCGCTGTTGACGAAGTACGTCAGGAAGATACCCGTTACGGTAGCGAGTTGGTTGAAGGCGACGAGACGGCCGCGGTAGCGCGCCGGTGCGATTTCCGCATTATACAGCGGGCACAGCGTCGAAGTGATGCCAATTCCGAGTCCGCCGATCATCCGCCAGATGATGTACGTGCTGAACGTGTCCGGCAAAGCGGAACCGATCGAGCCGATAATGAAGAGGAGAGCGGCGGCGATCAGCACTTTTTTGCGGCCGAGTCTGTCGCTCAGAATGCCCGAAGCGCCTGCTCCGACAATGCAGCCAATAATAAGGCTTGATACGGCCCAGCCAACCTGAACCTCGTTCAAAGAAAACCGCTCCTGCATAAAGCCGACGGCGCCCGATACGACTGCCGTATCGAATCCGAACAGCAAGCCGCCGAGTGCGGCGATAATGGACATCAGCGTAACGAATTTCATGTTCACCGCATGATTCGCGTTCGCGTCGTTTACGCCTTTATCTTGTTGTATAGGCATTGTAATAGCCAAGTTGGATGCTCCTTCCGAATAACGAATGAACCGCCCGTAAGAATAGGCTCAGGTGGCGGCGTCACTCATTATAGCACCCGGCATGGCGGGCCGAAGGAGCAATCGACAGCACAATTTTGCGCGTTTCCCGCACATTTCATGCATGCCGGCAATCCGATTGGTCGGGCGTTCCTTGCACCCTCACTATTTTGCTTCAGCACCGCAAAATAATCCTCTTTACGCCTGCGGATCCGATGGCTTCACCGCTCCGGTGCGATAATCCGACGGCGTCAGTCCGGTCACTTTCTTGAACACCCGGCTGAAGTAATTCGGATCTTTATAGCCAACCTCGAAGCATATTTCTTTCAAGCTAAGCGTCTCGTCATCCATCATCTGCTTCGCCTCGTTAATTCTTAATCGGGTCAAGTAATCGATGAACGACTCTCCGACATACTGCTTAAACACTTTGCTCAGGTAAAAAGGGTTCAGATGTACGTACTCGGCGACTTCCTCGAGCGACAGTTCTTCCTTGAACCGCGATTCGATGAAGCGCTTCGCACGTTCCAGCGCGGATACCGTCTGCTGCTCGCGCAGCTCGCGGCTGCGCCGAAGCGCCGACAGCACGTAAGCGCTGGCTGCTTCATCCGCAGCGCTGCCGGCAATACGGCTGCGTGCGTCGGCCTCGCCGCCGATGCCGCTGGCTTGTTCCCGCTGTCCGCCCGGCAGCGGCCCGCCGGCGCTTTGCAGTTCGGCGAACAGGCATAGCCCTCCGCCGCTGCCGCAGCAGGAGGAGGCGAACACCGCCTCCACGTAAGAGCGGCGCATGCCCTCGACGCCTTGATTCACGGTGCCGACGCCGATAGAAGCCGGCAGGCGCAGGCGCTCCTCCGTCCAGCGTGACAGCCTCTGCGCGAACAGCAGCGCTTCCGAGGATCCGCGTTCAGCATTCACACGGCCGGGCTGCGGTTCGGACTGCACTCGCTGCGGAAAAAACACCGCCATATGCCGGTCGATAATTGAGCTGACAAGGCAGCCGCCCTGCGATCTCGCGAACGCGCGGACTTCCTCATACAGCGTTCTGCGCTCGCGCTCGTCCGCCGGCAGGTCGCTCCAGGCGGCTACAACCGCACAGCCGCCATCCAGAGGGAAACCGACCCAAGCGGCCAATTGCTCGGCTTCCGTGCCGATCACTTGGTCGACCATGAACATGAGTGCCAGTTCGTTCTGCATGAGCGGCTCCAGCTCATTCATTCGGTTCAGCAGCGCAAGCCGCTCGCCGCGCTGCCGTTTCTCTGCGTCGAGCTCTTGAACGAGCCGCTGCAGCAGAGCAGCGATCTGCTCGCGGCCCGCCGGTTTGATGATATACTGTTTCACGCCGAGCTCGACGGCTTCCTGCGCATAAGCGAAATAGTCGTAGGCAGTAACGAGCACCAGCTTCGTCTCCGGCATCCGGGCACGAATTTCGCGAAGCGCATCCAGGCCTTGAATGCCGGGCATATGGATATCCATAAAAATGATGTGCGGCCGCAGCTCCTCCGCCAGCTCCAGCGCTTTGCGTCCGTTGTCCGCGAACAGCAGCTCGAACGTATCGGGCATCGTACGCCGGATGATCCATTCCAACCCTTCGCGCTCCAGTGCTTCGTCATCGGCGATCAATAGTCGGTACATCGGGCTTGTCCTCCTTTCTATTCGTTCCGCTCCGGTTCAGCCCGGGCTTGGTGCCGCAGGCTCAGACGGCAGTGTCAGCGTTACGCGCGTTCCTTGCCCCAAGACGCTCTCGATTGCAACTAATCCAGACGCGCCGTAGAACAATTCAAGCCTGCGGAATACGTTGCGCGTGCCAAGTCCGGCCGATTCGGTACGCCGTCCGGCTCCGGCCAGCGGTGAAGTGCCGATTCGACTGGACGTATTCTCCATGCGGACCGGATGGTCGGCAGCCGAATGATTGAGCAGCGCTTGCCGCGCGTGCTCCGGCATTCCTTTGCCGTTGTCGGCGACGATGATCCGCACCGTTCCGTCCGCATCGCGTCTAATCTGAAGCGAGATGACCGCGCCTTGCTCCATCTGCTCGACACCGTGAACGAACGCGTTCTCGACGAGGGGCTGAAGTGTTAGCGGAGGGAGCGGGGCAGACAGGGCGCTTTCGTCGATCTCGCGTTCGAATGCGATCCGGTCGCGGAAGCGGGCTTGCTGAATGGTCATATATGCCTCGACGTGGCCGAGCTCCTCGCGCAAGGATACCGGCCGGTCGAGCTGGCTTAAGTTATAGCGAATAAGCTGCGACATCGAGACGATGAGATCGCTAGTCCTCTCGGCTCCTTCGAGCAGCGCTAGCTTCGAGAGCGCATTGAGCGAATTGAACAGAAAATGCGGCTGGATCTGGCTTTGCAGCGAGCGAAGCTCCAGTTCATTCAGCAGTTGGCGTTGCTCGCTCTGCTCTTGTTCGAGGCGCGCCCGTTCACGCAGCCCGCCCAGCATGCCGCGGAAGGCTTCGGCCATCGCACCGAGTTCGTCGCGGCCGGCCAGCGCGGGCGGCTCCGCTTGCAGATCGCCCTTCGCAATCCGGCCGGCCGATTCGACGAGCGCATCGACCGGGCGAGTAATGCTGCGCGAGATCCATAACGCCAGGACGGCGGCCAGCAGTGTCTCGGTTACGAACACGGCAGCGCCCAGCCGGCTCAGCGCAACGTTCTCTTGTTGGATGCGGCGAAAGACCGGCCGGTCGGCTTCGAGCTCCGTATCGACCAGCCGGCTGCCTTCCTCGCGGATGAATAGAGCAGTCGTCTCCGCTTCCTCATATAAGCGAAGGGAATCGGAGGTAGAGGAGGCGTTCATCGCCGCCTGCTCCTGCTCGATAAGCGTCTCCATCATGCCGGTATATCCGATGGAGGCTGCGGCGCTGTTGCTTGCGAGCAGCGAATCGCGAAGACCGCCGAGCTGGCGCTCCAACGACCGCGTCGCTTCGGCGGACGCTTCAGTCGGGTTGTCCAGATGGCTGTACAGCGTCTGGAGCAGCGAATCGGCAGTTTGGGCCGCTTGCTTGTAGAGCAGCAGCCGTTCCATCATGCCGTCATAGCTTCGCTGCACGACATTGGCGCTCCGGTACAAGAAGAACGTCGTCGAGCCGACCATGATGACGAGCAGCGGAATGAACAGCAGCAGCTTCATGCGTATCGTCATGGGCATTCCGGCAAGCCGAGCGTATGGGCTGTCACCAGCGATGCGGAGGTGAAATGCTCGGCTGTCTTCGATGGCGATTCTGTGGCGCTGGTTGCGGCAGAGCCATGCTGCTGCAGCTGCAGGACGGCTTGAAATCCCATCTCATAAGGCTGCTGCACGATCGTGCCTCGAATCGTACATTGTTCGATCGCTTCCCGGGTTCCCGGCAAATCGTCAAAGGCATACAGCACGATATCCGGTGATCGAAGGGTATTCCCGTGCTTCGCGTCTGCCGGTGTCTCCGGTTTTGTTTGCTCCGCCCGTCTGACGGCTTCCGCCATACCAGGGCCGTCAAGCGCACTGAAGCCGACAATCGCATCGAGTCCAGGATGGCTGCTCAGCATATCGGTCGTCTGTTCGACAGCCCGGAGCCTTGAATTGCCCGTCGTACGAATATCGACGATCTGCAGGCGCGGATAGCGGTCTGTTACGTCGCGCAGACCGGCGAGCCGCAGCTGCTGGTTAATGGAACTGCTGCCGATCAGCACGCCGACTTGGCCGGCTCCGCCTGTTTCCTCCGCGATGAGCGTCCCCATCTGCTGCCCGGCTTTGCGGTTATCTGTCCCGACATACGCCTCGCGCTGACTGTCCGGCTCGTCGGCATCGACGGTGATGACGCCGATGCCGCGGCTGACGGCATCATCGATTAGAGCCCGGTAGGCGGTGTCATTCAGCCCTTGAATAATGACGGCATCGCTCTTGGCAGCTATTGCTTTGGCAAGCAGGCGGGCTTGCTCGCTGGCATCGATCCGGCCCGGTCCGGTATATTCAAGCGTCATGCCCAGCTGTTTCGCAGCATCCCCGGCTCCGCGTTTGACCTCTTGCCAGAATGGATTGTCCGCTTCCTGTGCAATGAGCGTGATGCGGTACCCGGCTGATGCCGGCTGGCCGGAAGGTTCCGTCCCGACCAAGGAATGGGCAAGCTCGCGCGCCCGGAAGGCGGAGGCGTAGAAGGCAGCCAGCACCGCAGCGAACATAATGAAAAGGGCAATCAACCCGATGGTAGCGGTCCGATTAGACATGAAGAACTCCTTTTTGATTCAAGGCGACTGAAGGTTACTGTCGCTTTCGATATTTCTTATTATGGTACTTTATCGGCTCGACAATCAACCAAGGTGCAGGAAACCATTAGTTTTGCAATACATAACAGGCACGAACGGTATTTTAATATAGAAATATATGGTTGGAAATCAAAAGAGACCCTATAATGATCATAATGTCGATATCGAAATAGGGGGACGGACATTAGACATGCAGACAGATAGAAGAGACGAGCCGTTCGAATCGATGCCTTTCACGGAGCATCGACTGCCAGCCTCGAACGGAGGAAGGGCCGATGCGGACGCGATAAGCCGGGAGACGAGCATTTTAACTAGCTTCTTGCGGAGATTTACGGCATACGCGATCGATAGTATGTTGTTATCGGTCATTTTTTTGAGCGGTATTTACGCTTTGTATCTTGTTGTGAATCTCACGGTTTTAATCTGGGTCGGCATTGTTATTTGTGTGATCACGGCGGGATTTCTGTACTATTGGCTAAATGAGGCGTGGTTCGGAGCGACAGTAGGCAAGTGGGCGCTTCGGGTTCGAGTCGTGAATAAGGAGGGGCAGCCGCCGGGGCTCCGGAAATCGCTGATTCGAAATTTGATTCGAATAGCCGAATTCAGCCCGTTCATGCTGAACGGTTTCGCAGCAGGCATTCTCGTCATGGCCGTACCGAGCAAGCAGCGGTTGGGTGATATGGCGGCGGGCACTTATGTGCTGCCTGTTCGCAATACGCTGCCGCCAAGCGCACGCAGGTCGACTGCAATGAGGCGGCTGTTTGTGTCGATTTCGATTGTTGGCGCAGCGGGAACCATCGCCGCAGCCGCAACCGTTAACCAGTGGACTCAAGTATTTTGGAGCGAGCAGACGTTTCAGACGACGGACGGTCGGTATGAAATTACGGTTCCCGGACACTGGGACCGCAGACGTGATGTCGAGAACGGATTGTTCATTAACAGCTACATTTCGAATGCCTTTGTCTACATGGATGGAGCGACTGACGAGGAGATGAGCGAGTATCCGGCGGTTCAGGCATTCGGCGACTATGTTCGCGGATGGATTGTGGGCCAATACTCAGCCGTTCTCGATGATGCAGCATTTACCCGAATGGATCTGAACGGCAATCCAGCTTACCGGTTTCGGATGCATGGCATTGATGAGGATGGGACTTGGAAGTCCTATACCGTCACGGTAACGGGGGATGGGGATCGGAATTACTTTATTGTTTCCTCGCTTTACGATACGAATCGCCGATTCAGCAATATAGAGGAATTTTGGCAGCAGCATGCCGAGGACTTGGATAAGCTCAATGGATGGGTCGGATCGTTCAAACCGGCAGCGGTTGAATAACAGCCGGCATTCGACGAAATGAGTTTATTAGCGGATATTCGAATCGGAGCAGAGCGGGAAGGCGGGTCGGGGACATGATGGAAGAGCAGGCAGGCAAAGGGTACAACGCAGTTGCATTTTCACCCATTTCGGGAAGGCCGGTATACCGTGAAGGGGATCAAATAAACCGTGCGGATGTAGAGCAGATATGCGAGCAGATCAATCCGTTCACGGGGATGCTTAGAAGATGGGCAGCTGCTATTATTGATAATCTCTTTCTATATTCCATTATTTTGGCCATATGCCCGTATCTAATGGCGGCAACCGGAGCGAGCGAGAGCGATGTCATGACGGTATTGCCTTTCGCCGTTCTGTTTGGTGCGCCTTTTATCGGAATCTTTTATTTTTGGCTGAGTGAGGCGTTCTTCGGGGCGACGATTGGCAAGTGGGCGCTGCGGATACGAGTTGTCAGCCGGGACGGCGAATGGCCGAGGCTTGGAGCGTCGTTCCTTCGGAGTCTTCTTCGCTCACTCGAGCTCAGTCCTATTATGATCTATGGCCTCGTCGGATTTATTCTCGTGCTTGCGACTCGTCTGAAGCAGAGGCTCGGCGATATGGCGGCCAGTACGGTCGTGCTGGATGTATCCGATATTCCGCCTCCTTCCAGAGGAAACTTGAAGGCGATGCGCATTACACTCCTTACGCTGGCTGCCGCTGGCGTCATAAGCTGTATGGGCGGCATTATGACGATCAGCCGGTGGGTGCAGGAAGCCGATCGTCTGCAGACGTTCGTAACAGAGGATGGCCGCTATCAGCTGTCGGTGCCTGCTGATTTCGAGGAAAGCCGCGAAGAATATGACCAATCGGGGCTGCTTCTTACGAGTGAAGCATACGATTCGGTTATCTATGTGATGGATGGCGGGGACGAATGGGACGGATCGTACACGCTTGAACAATTCGCGGATCAGATGCGTGTCGGGGTATCAGAGGGATATGAGGCTGAGCTTGAAGGCGATGAGATGCAGCGGCTTGATTTGAATGGCAACGCCGCTTACCGCTTCACCATGCACCGTCAGGACGAGGACGGCTATTGGTATTCCTACACGGTTACGGTGACCGGTGACGAGGAACAATTTTATTGTATCGTCGCTTTGTTTATTGGGCCGGACGACGAGATCGACAGCATCAGAAGCTTTCATGAGCAGTATGCCCGTCAAATCGAAAGGCTTGACCGGTGGGCAGGGACGTTCGAACAAGTGCATCGTACGATTTCGATCTAGCAGAAGAGGCCGACCGCAAAGCGATTGTATCGATCGCTCGCAGCCGGCCTCTTTCTTAGCGCATTAATCTTCCTTCAGCTTCACATTTGATAAGTCCACACCGTTCTGCAATGCGCCAATGCTGTAACCAAACGTCATTTGCAGATGCGGATAATCGGGGAACTGCTCCCAGTCGCCGCCCCATTCGAAGTGGAGCGATTTGGCGATGGAGACGACTTCCATCCAGTCGGATTTGCCGTTGCCGTTCATATCGGCTTCCATGTCCCAGCTGGCGGAGCCGTCTTGGGTCAGTAGGGCAAAATCGAGTGCAAGCCCAAAATTATGAAAGGATTGGCCGCCCTTCGCGTTGGTGACAACGGCGCCGCCGGCATCACGGCCTTTACGGTAGAGCGCATCCTGTTCGTCCGCGCTTCTAAAGCTGTCGGTGATAAGGATGCGAATGCCTTTCTCCTTCGTGAGCTCGACTAATCGGTCCGCTTGGGTTTTTACGATCGGGTGCAGCTTAGCTTCGGCGCTTTCCCGCTGCTTCGGCTTCGTGAAGTCGGTCAGCCGGCCGAGCACCGACGCGGCGATAAGTGCAATCAAGATAAGCATAGGTACAAGCCATATACGGCGCCGCCGCTTGCGGTATAAGGAACGCCGGGTGTATGACGCTCCGGGCAGCGAATTGGGATCTAATCGCAAAAGTTAAACTCCTTCATCCATGTTTTCAGTCGCGCAGATTATTATTATACCGATCTGAGGCTAAAAAAAGCTTAACCCAATGCTGAAGAAAAGTTAAGCTTTAGGCTGCCAGGAGATAACAAAAGGCTGAGCGACGGTTGGTGTATGCCGTAACCTGCTCAGCCTTTATGTTAATGGATTAAATTGTTAATGCTATTACTATGCTCTTAAGCACGTGAAACGTTACAGCAAACCGGCGTGCTGCAAGCCCCGGCGGATACCGCCTTCATCGACGTGGGCCGTCACGTAGTCGGCGTGCGGCAGAAGCTCTGGATGCGAGTTGCCCATCGCAATGCCGAGACCGACGGCGCCGAGCATCTCTTTATCATTCAGGCCGTCGCCGAATGCGGCAGCTTCTTCTGGAGCGATGTTCAGATGCTTCAGCATCGCTTCGATGCCAAGCGCCTTGGAACCGCCCTCAGACAGCACGTCCATTGCCGTCTTGTGCCAGCGGACGAGGCGCAAGCCTGGAAGCACATCGGCGTACAGTTCTTCTTCATGCGCTTCGCAGTGCAGGAATGCTTGATAAATGTTCGTTTTCTGCCAATATTCCGGGTCGTGGCCCGGAAGCTCGATTCGGAGCGAATTAACCGAATCCAGCATATGCGGATGCGAGTCCGTATCGGCGTAGTACGTTTCGCCGCCTTCGAATACGAGCGGATGGCCGTGCTTGCCGGCTTGCTCCACAAGGTTCTCCAGACGTTCGCGCGGAATCGGCCGCTCGAACAGGACGCGTCCTTGATGGACGACGTAAGCGCCGTTTAGACTTACATAAGAATCGATGCCGAGCAGCTCGCTGATCGGTTTGAAGAAATAAGGAGCGCGGCCCGTCGCAATGGCAATCTCGACGCCGCTGCTTTTCAGCTCACGAAGTGCGTTAATCGTGTCTTGCGGAATTTGTTTATCCTCGTTCACTAACGTTCCGTCAATATCGAAGAATACGATTTTATAGCTCATGCTGATTCTCCTATCCCTAGTATCTCTCTTTCGACTAGCTTTTATACGGCCTATCATACTATGGATGGCTTCCCGAGTCGAGCAGTTGGAGATATTAGGCACTGCATAAGAGGGCGGTTGTTCGGACAGTCTAACGACTGGATAAGGAGGCGATAATCGGTGACGAATACGAATTCCGGCGATACCGGACAGTTTGTGAACGAAGTGAAGGCGCAGCAGCACAGGCAGGAGAAGAACAAGCAGCGGTTCGGCAAAGGTACGCCATCCCAAGCCCTGCAGACGAAGCAGCATACGAATAATCCGTAGACTTGGAAGTCGCTTCTCTAGCTCAAACGTAACCGAATAGCGGAATAAGCGTCCTGCTAGGACGCTTATTCCTTTGTATGCTGCTGCCGCGGCGAATTTAAGAGACTCGTAACGTCGCTTATTTGCACATTTGGTGCCTGAAAGCGAGTTATTGGCGCATATAAGAGACCTTTGCAGGTACTTAATGGGTTCGAGCATAAGCGAAGGGTGAAATAAGAGTCCTAATAGGACTCTTATTTCTTGGTTTGCTGCTGCTACGGTGAATTTAAGAGACTTGTAACGTCGCTTATTTGCACATTTGGTGCCTGGGAGCACGCTGCTGGCGCATATAAGAGACCTTTGCAGTTACTTAATGGATTCGGGCATAAGCGAAGGGTTAAATAAGAGTCCTGTTAGGACGCTTATTTCTTCGTATGCTGCTGCTGCGGTGAATTTAAGAGACTCGTAACGTCGCTTATTTGCACATTTGGTGCCTGGAAGCATGCGGCTGGCGCATATAAGAGACCTTTGAAGGTACTTAATGGGTTCGAGCATAAGCGAAGGGTGAAATAAGCGTCCTAAGAGAGCGCTTATTTTTCGCATTCCACCAATGAGGCGGTTTAAGAGACTCTTCCATTCACCACCAAAAGCCTGGCAGTCACTTAAGCTGCCAGGCTTTCTTGAGTCTACTCTCCAGGCTCCCATTCCGGCGCATCAGCTGGAACTTCGCTCTCGAAGCCCGGAGGCAATGGCTCTTTGTCTTTGCCGGAGTCTGCGCTGACGCGATATTCCACGCCAGTCACATCATACAGGATCAAGAGGCATTACACTCCTTCCGTCACGATATCTCTGAGCTCTCTACGAGCCAATTATCCCTATCACAATATAATTCTGTTGAATAGTATGACTAGAAAGACAGCAGAATAGGAGGCGATCCCGGATGGATGCCGCGAATCCTTCGATTGTTCAGGAGTTGGAGCGGGTGTCGCTTGGAACGAATATGATGATCTGGTTTTCGAATTCGGGGTTTATTCTCGTTAAATTTCAAGGCTTGAAAGACAATACGGCATTGTTCGCAGTTGGACCAAGCATGCTGCGGGTGGCAGTATCCGAAATTAAAGCCATGTTGATTTAACGGGGAGGGAGAAATCTTTGTGCAAGAAAAAGAATAAGGCTTCGAACAAAAAAGCTGCTCGCGCGAAGCCGATGCTCGGTACGGTTCATCTTAGCGAGAGACAGTCGACCATACTGCTTAATTATATGAATCTCCATTCAATGTTCGCCCAGCGGTTCACCGCTGCGATGCGAGCAGGAGACGTCAATCAGATCAATAAATTATTAAGAATGATCGGAGTCAGGGTAAGGCCTATGCCTATTATACCGCGATTGCCGTAATGTTCTGGATCGGGATGCGGAATACGACTTCGCCTTGGAACAGAGCGATGGAATCGTCGATGATTCCTTGGAAATACAAGTAGTAGTAATCCCCCCCACTGCTGAACCAGACATAGACGGGCGAGCCCAGACCGAGTTGTTTGAGCTGGCTCAAGATTTCGTCGTACCCTGTAATTTTGACCATCAAGATCACTCCTTGATACTGAAGATGGTATAATCTATGAAATTGCTGGTGGAGTGTGACAGGTTTCCGGCCTAATTGCTAGATTACAGCTAATAATGGTTGATTGATCTTACTAGAGTCATAATGGAGAGATAGATGACCGTTCAGTGCAGATGATGCTGCGGGACGGTTTTTTTGCATTCGCAAAAAGATGAGACCGCGGCCAGCGGCCCGCAGTCCACAAAGCAAAACGGATGAGCTGAGATCGCCTGATCTCTTCGGCTCATCCGTTTATTTGTCTTATCGAATAGGCTTACGGTTCAACGCCCCATTGAAGCTGTCCGGACAGATAACCGGTCATCTTCGTCCAGTCCACATAAGAGGAGCCGGTCGGGCTGAACGAGTAGTCTCCGGTCTGCGTGTAGTTGGACCAGTCGGTGCGCGAGATGCGGATTTGAACTTCGGCCGAAGCGCCTGGCGCGAGCGAGCCTGCGCCGCTCGTGAAGCCGATCTCGAAGTACGTATCGGCGCCTGTCTTCGGTGTTGCCAATGTGACGAATGTGCCCGTTACATTCGCGCTGCCGACATGCGACCAGTCGCACCAGAACGCTTGCGTGTTGTTCGCATCGGCCGTGTAGTAGTAACGAAGCTTCACATTAGACAGGTTGAGCGCCGACGTTCCCGTATTCACGATCTTAACGCGAGGAGCGATCGTGTTGCTGGAGGCGGCAGTCGTACCGCTGAACATTTGGATCTTGAAGCTGCCGTTCACCGGCGGATTCGTCGTCGTTGTATCGGAGACGGATACGGCAAGAGATGCAGCAGCGCCTGCGCTGAAGTTGAACGTCAGCGTCGTCGTGCCGACCGCTTGAGCGGCAAGATAGCTTTTCTTAATCGTAACCGAAGTGCCGCTTACCGTGTAATCCGTGCCGGATACGAGCGTCACCGAGCCATTCTTAATGCTGGACAGCGTATTGCCGTTCAACGTCATCGTGACGGCGACGTCCGCTTGATTAGCCGTGTTCTTATCGAACGATGCGCTTGTCGGCGTAATCGTCGAATTCACCGGCGTCGTTACCGTCGTATCGACGACCGTGACGGATAGCACCGGATCCGTGCCCGCACTGAAGTCGAACGTCAGATTCGTCGTGCCGACCGATTGGGCGGCGAGATAACTTTTCTTAATCGTGACGTTGGAGCCGCTCACCGTATAATCCGTACCGGATACGAGGGAGGCCGATCCGTTCTTAATGGCGGACAGTGTGTTGCCATTGAGCGTCATCGTGACGGCGATGTCCGATTGGCTGGCAGTCTTCTTATCGAACGATGCGCTCGTCGGCGTAATCGTCGAATTGACCGGCGTCGTCACCGTCGTATCGGCAATCGAGACGGCGAGCACCGGATCGGTGCCTGCGCTGAAGTCGAACGTCAGATTCGTGGTGCCGACCGATTGGGCGGCGAGATAGCTTTTCTTAATCGTGACGGTCGTGCCGCTCACGGTATAATCCGTACCGGATACGAGGGAGGCCGAGCCGTTCTTAATAGCGGACAGCGTGTTGCCGTTAAGCGTCAACGCGACACTGATGTCGGCTTGGTTCGCTGTTTTCTTATCGAACGAGGCGCTAGCCGGCGTAATGGACGAGTTATTGACCGGCGGCGTCGTTCCGCTCGGATCCGCATATAGAATACCGCGTCCGTTCGTGCCTAAGTACACACGGCCGTAGATGCGAGGGTCTCCGGTAATGGCGCTGTTCGTCATGCCGTATTGATGCTGGTCGTCGTTAATGCGTACCCAGTTAGCGCCCGCATCATCCGAGCGGAAAATGCCGCGGACGTTATCGATCTTAGCGAACGTATAGAGGGCAGGGTACGTCTGGCCTGGCGCCGCTTTGCCGAAGCCGATGACGTCGGCTTCTTGCACGTTCGACAGCTTCGTAACCGAAGCGCCGCCGTTCGTCGAATGCCACAAGCCGTATACGGTCGTGTCGCTGCCGCCTGCGACCCAGAGGTCGCCTTCGATGCCGAATACCGTCTTCAGGTCGCCCGTGCTCGGCAGTCCCGTTGCTGCCGTCTGCGTGAACGAGGCGCCGCCGTTCGTGGAGATATACAATTTGCCGTCGGCTAATGCATAGAACTTGTTCTTATTGACGCGGTCGGATGCGACCTTGGCGCCAGCCGGAACGCCTGTGCTGGCCGTCCACGAGTTGCCGCCGACCGAATAATACACGCCGATGTCGGACGTGCTCCATACGACTTGGCTGCCGTCGGAAGCTACGGCGATGTCGCCGCCTCCCACCGTGCCTGAAGGCTGGCTCGGGTTGTACCAGTTGCCGCCGCCGTCGTACGAGAAGGCGATGGACGGAGTCGTCGTGTTGTCAGATTTGCCTACACGAGCGACAAAGTTCGGGTTCGATTCCGCGAAGTCGATGCTGACCGTCGTGTCCGGACCTTTGAATATTTTGGTCGGCGGGACCGTCAGATCATTGTGCCGGAAGCCGGATACGTCGCCGATGCCGCTGAGCAGCGGTGCGCCGGACGGCGGGCTGACGAGATCGAGGACGGCCATTTCCTCCAAATTTTTGGCCATGACGGTAATGTTTACTTTCTTCGAAGTGCCCCAGTCCAGCAGATTGTTCGTGCCGTAAATCGTCGCGCCAGTGCCGTACATCATCCGGTTCGGATTGAACGGGTCGATCTCCAGATCGCCGATCATCCAGCCGAGCTTCAGAGCAGGCTCAGGAGGCTGCGGATTCGAGGCGAAGTCAAGCCATGGGGCTGCCGAAATATCTTGCGTGTAGAGCAGGTTCCGCGTCGGATAGCCGTTCCATGACCAGATGCTCGTCCACGTCGCGCCGCCGTCGGTCGAACGGTAGATGTTCGCGTCCGGCCACCACGAGTTGAGCGTCGATACCATGATCGTGTTCGGATTCGTCCGGTCGACCGCGAGCCCGCCGTAACCGAAGTAGTCGTCTCCGCTCGTGCTCGGGATCGGGCTGATGTTCGTCCACACGCCCGTCGACGTATTGAATTTGTACACGTCGCCTTTGACGCCGTCATAAGGACCGCTGCTGTCGTTGTACGTAATGTACAGGTTGCCGTTCGATATTTCGCCGTGATGCGGAACGAATCCGGTCGGCTGTCCCGGTACGGCCGTCCAAGTCGCGCCGCCGTCCGTGCTGCGGTAGATGCTTTCATCCTTGTCGGCAACGCCTACATAGATGGTCTGCGTCGTATTGCCCGCCGTGCCCGCCGACTTGTCGAACGTAATCCAGGCGATGCCCATAATGTCCGCCGTGTAAGGGTTGGAAGGATTCTGCACATAATCGCCGACGTTCGGAAAGTTTGTTACTTTGCTCCACGTTACGCCGTAGTCCGTACTTTTCCAGAGACCGTTGCCGCTGCGTGCGCCGAAGTAAAGAGTGCTGTTCTTATTCGGGTCGATCGCGAGACGCTCGCCCATTGAACGGCCTGGCATATTGCCGCCGATGTAGAACGGAAGCTGTGTGCTCTGCCACGTGTTGCCCCGGTCCGTGGAGCGCATAATGTAGCCGTGGTTCGGATCCCAACCGTTCGTGTACATGCCTGCTGCGATGTAGAGGCGGTTCGGATCCACTGGGTCGGTCGCGAGCGCATCGACGCCATTCTTGCCCCAGTCGGTCCAACCGACGCTGTCGAGCAGTGGAATCCAGCTGTTGTCGGCCGGGTTCCAACGGTAGACGCCGCCGATATCGGTCCGCGCGTAGATCAAATCCTTTTCCTTCTCGTTAAAAATAATGCCGGGAACGAAGCCGCCGCCAGCTCCCGTATTGACATTCTTCCACGTATAAGCGGCGCTAGGTGCTGCGCTTGCGGCAGGGGCGACGATGGATAACGAGGTGCCGATCAGCACGGTCGTCAGCAGTGTGCCGCACCATTGGGTAAGCCTCTTCCGAATCACAATGATACCTCCAATCAAAATTAGAAAATAATGTCGAAAACGTTTTCGATTTACCAATGCCGAAAGCTTCTGATAACCCGAACACCGCTATTGTTATTAGCCGGCTCAATCAGGAATCGAGAAATCACCTCCCGAATCGTGAATGCGTTTACAGACTAGCACGGAGTTCGGTCTCCTGCTATGCACAAACGGTACATTGTTGCTTGCCATCTGGTGACATGATTCGAGAATTTGAGATTTAAATAGGCGAAGGGAGACAAAAGCCTGCATATTATGCAGGCTTCAGGCTATTCGGGGCATCAGGTTTAGCTGGCTGCGGCTGCGAGCTCCGCAAGATGGAGAGCACAGCTTCAACGGACATGCCTTCAAAGCTAATACTGCACCTGAGTCGACCATTCGCCGTCACGCAGCTCGGGACGAAAAGCGGGCAGCGCCAGCGACCGGGCGGCTGAATCCAAGTATTCGGGGGCGGCAACGATGGCGCCGGATCCGCCTTCGCCTCCGCCAAGGGATGGCAGGGCAGGCTGCAACGCGAACAACCGCTCGAGCGTCTCGATGTCTTTGGTATATAAAGCAGCGTCCCACCGGACGCGTGAAATAATGCCGGCCGTAACGGGCAGAGGGAAACCGGTCGCCGATGCAATCATGCGGGCGGCTGCGGCTGGCTCTTCGCGCATGAACCGGTGGGCGCGCAGATGAGCCTTGAGATAGGCGACCACGACCGCTTCATTCCGGCATGCCCATTTGCCGTTGGTCACGACACCCGTCAAATAATCGTCGCCGATCCCGCCTTCGAACAGAACATTCCCCGTTCCGAAATAGCGGGTGAGGCTCGGATAGGGTTCCCACATGGCACTGGCCTGAACGCTGCGTCCGAGAAGGCCATCCCAGCTTTCCTTCATCGTTCGATGCTCGATTCTTGCCGCGCCGGAAACCGTTGACCCAAGCAGCCGATTCAACCGAAAGTCAGCGCTGGAGTGAGGCACGGTAGTGATAGTGGCGGAGCAGAGATCGTCCATGCCGCGAATGCGCGAATTGTCGGAGACGGCAATCGAAATGCCGCGGCCGCTCTCGGACTTGCCGTCAAAGGCTAGGAGCACGGCATCGAAGTCGGGCAAAATCCGGCTCAGCCACTGTCCCATGACGATGGGGTAGTCGCCGAGAGAGGCGATGTGCACGCGTCCGGCAATCATTTGTTCCACAAGGCTTAATCCGCTCGCAGCATCCTGCCATTCCACGCGGACGGGGCGGCCTGGAAGTTGGCCGGACAGCTCGTACTCCAATAGCCGCAGCTCTCTCATTATGATAGGGCTCCACATATGAGCGGTTGTACTTTGGTAGCCGACCGTGACGGTTGAGGCCGTCTCCGCCGGCAAGGGGAGCGGGATGGCCGGGTCGCGCACGACCGCATGCTCTTGAACCCAAGCCTGCACTTGAAGCGGGTCCAGCATCACTTCCTTGCCGATTTTGATAAACGGAAGCCGTTTCGTTCTTCGCCAGCGGTCGATTGTGGAACGGCTGATTCCGAACAGATCCATGGCTTGTTGAAGTGTAATAAGACGAAGCGAGTTGTCTGTCATCCGGATCACCCCACTTAAAACTTACTATTATCATAGGAATTGAATGATTTTAGTTTACTGGAACCGGAAATGATCGGCAAACTTTTTTTACTCCAGCAAGGTTGTTTTGTAAAAATATGGACTTCATGGTCATTCGCCGTCACTGATGCTCGTTGTTGTGCAGTGCGTAGACGCTTCAATCGGCGCGTGATACATTCAGTGCAATCAAATACAACCACTCTTGTCGGAATAATCGACCGGAAAGCCGGAGATGACCGTTCCTTTGCTGTTGGCGAAGAATGGGCATCTCCTGTTCGTGCTGCCCGGAGAGCATCCGGCGAGGCGGGTTGAGCGCGACATATTCGAGTGAATCGAAAGGAAGGTTCAGATATGGAGACGAGAACGTACACAGCCGACGTCGTCATTGTAGGCGGGGGAACGGCAGGAACGATGGCGGCGATCAAGGCGAAGCAGGCCGATCCGTCGCTCAGCGTACTGGTGCTTGATAAAGCGGATATTCGGCGAAGCGGCGCTATCAGCATGGGGATGGACGGGTTGAATAATGCGGTCATCCCGGGCAAAGCGTCGCCGGAGGAATATACGTGGGAGATAACCGAGTCCAACGATGGGATACTCGATCAGCAGGCGGTTTTTCGCCAAGCCAGTGAATGCCACGCCATCGTGAACGAGCTGGATTCATGGGGCGTCGATTTCGAGAAGGATGCGAACGGGGATTATGAGGTGTACCGCGTCCACAGGAAGGGGCGGTACGTGCTGCCAATGCCGAAGGCAAGCGATCTGAAGCTCATTCTGGCGAAGCAAGTGAAGCGAATGCGCTGTAAAGTCGTCAACCGCGTCATGGCGACGCGGCTGCTCACCGAAGGCAACCGTGTGGCGGGCGTCATCGGGCTCGATGTAAAGAATGGCGATATGATCGTCGTCCACGCCAAAGCCGTCATTCTGACGGCGGGGGCCGCTGGCAGAATGGGTCTTACCGATTCCGGCTATTTGTACAGCACCTATGAGAACCCAACCAATTCGGGCGAAGGCTTCGCGATGGCGTACCATGCGGGCGTCGAACTGACGGGTATCGAGTGCTATCAGATCAATCCGACCATGAAAGATTATAACGGCCCCGCATGCGCCTATGTCGCTGGCCCGTTCGGCGGGTATACGGCTAACAGCAAGGGCGAGCGGGTGACGGGCTGCGACTATTGGAGCGGCGAGCTCATTATGAACATGTGGAAGATGGCGAACAAAGGGGAATGGCCTCTCTACTTGAAGCTAACGCATCTTGATGATGAATCGATCTCCAAGATCGAAGCGATTCTCCATCATAACGAACGCCCGAGCCGCGACCGGTTCCATGCTGGCCGGGGCAAGGACTACCGGACCGACATGGTCGAGTTGCACTTCTCGGAGGTCGGCTTGTGCAGCGGCCATAGCGCGGCAGGCGTGCTGGTCGATCATGAGGCGCAGACGTCGATGGAGGGGCTGTATGCGGCAGGCGATATGGCGAGCGTTCCGCATCAATATT
This sequence comes from Paenibacillus kobensis NBRC 15729, assembly GCF_004000825.1. Lineage (GTDB taxonomy): Bacteria > Bacillota > Bacilli > Paenibacillales > Paenibacillaceae > Paenibacillus_T > Paenibacillus_T kobensis. The sequence goes on from NZ_BILZ01000032.1 coordinate 63,245, forward strand.
TGCTCGGCGCCCTGACCTTCGGGAAGATCGCGGGAACGAACGCAGCGGCATATGCGGCGGGCGTATCGATGCCCGAGGCTGATCCAAGCCAGATTGAAGCGGAACGGGAGCGGATCTACAAGCCGCTGGACAATCCGAACGGCGTGCCTCACCAGCAGGTAGAGACGAAGATTCGCCGCATTGTAACGCAGTATTTGATGCCGCCGAAAACGGTCGTCAAGATGGAGCTGGCGCTGGAGAAGATCGAGCATTTCCGCAATGTCGACCTGAAGCTGCTCGGCGCGCGCGATCCTCATGAGCTCGGGCGGGCGATGGAAGTGCACAGTATCGTCGACTGCGCAGAGATGATGGCCAAGGCGTCGTTGTTCCGCAAGGAGAGCAGATGGGGCTTCTACCACTACTTCCTTGATTATCCGGAGCGGGACGATGCCAACTGGCTGAAGCGCGTTGTGCTGCGGCGCGGCGGTGACGGAGAGATGCAGCTGTATACGCGGGAGCTCCCGCCGTACATCATCACGCGTAATCCTGCGGATATCGAGAAGGAGGAGGAGGCGAACCATGTCCAATCTATCGTCTAAATTGATCACGCAGCACGTTGAGGCGAGCGTTATTATCGACCGCGATAAATGCATCGGCTGCGATATTTGCGTACAGGTGTGCCCGATGGGCATTCTGGCGCTGGATCAGGACGGCAAGGCCTATATGAAATACGATGAATGCTGGTACTGCACGCCGTGTCAGACCGATTGCCCGGTCGATGCGGTGACGGTCAACATTCCGTATTTGGTTCGATAGTCCGTTAGCCGCCGCTCAAGGCAGAGAAATGAGTGAGGGATGGAGGGTTGGAGGAACGATGCTGAATACAAAACGAATGAGGCCGCCAGCGCTTGCTGCAGCAGCCAAATGGATTACATTAATAGCAATGGCGGTTGTGCTCTTGCAGGGGTGCGCGGACAAGAAGGGCGAGAGCGCCGGCGGAGGGAATGCGGCCTCTTCGAAGGGCAAGAAAGCAACGGTGACTGTAGGCTACCAGTCGCCGACGGCGCAAACGTGGGGCGCATTGATTATCAAGAACAAGAAGCTGTTCGAGAAGCATTTGAAGGAGCTTGCTCCGAACGATGACGTGAAGGTGGAGTGGTTCGACGCGCCGGCGGGCTCCGTGTTGAACAACAATATGCTCGGCGGCAAAATCCAGCTCTCATTCCTCGGCGACATGCCCTCTATGTTGAACGGGGTGCTTGGAATCACGCAGCCCAATTACGATTCCGTCTTCTTGGCCTTCGACGGCAAGGGGGCGACGGGACGCAATCAGGCGATTCTCGTTCCGAGCGACAGCAAGATTACGAAGATCGAAGATTTGAAAGGAGCGACGGTATCGACGCCGATCGGTTCGAGCTCGCACCGGATGCTGCTCGAGACGCTTCGCCAGCACGGCATGGTCGATGACGTCAAGATCGTCGACCAGTCGGTCACGGTGGGCATGCAGAGCATCGAACAGAGCAAGATCGTTGCCCATTCGACCTGGGAGCCGTACCCGAGCCTCATTGAATCCAAGGGGTTCGGCAAGGTGTTGTCGCCCGGCGAGGCGACGAAGATCGACTATCTCGCAGGCGTCGTCGCCAACCTCGACTGGGCGAAGGAGAACCGTGCGTACGCCATAGCGTTCCTGCGCGCACTGGACGAAGCGCATGATTTCGCGCGGACGCATCCGGAGGAGACGGCGACAATCTTCGCTGAGGAGAGCAAGTTTCCGCTGGAGGTATGCCGCAAGATGGTGGAAAATATCCGGTTCGACGCCGCGATTTATGACAAGGACCTAGATACGCTCGATGGCAGCATCCTATTTCTTACAAGCATCGGGAAGCTGAAGGAGAAGCTCGATCTTGGGCAATTCGTGGATGACAGCTATTTGCGCGAGGCGATGCAATCGGCAGGCAGGACGTATTTAACGGATGAAGAGAGGCGGGGCGAATGGATGCCGAACAACGTATATTGAGCGGCAAGGAAGCAGCTCGGGGCGGAATCGGAGCAGGGATCGGGCGGGAAAGGGAACAGGTACGGAGTGCCGGCGGAGCATGGCGTTCTGCGGCTGGCGTCGCGTTCGTGCGAATCGTGTCCCTGCTCGCTTGTCTGTTCCTGTGGCACATTCTTGTCATTCTGAACGTCAATTGGCCGTTGCAGTTCGGCAATCTGCCGCATCCGGCTGCGATTCTATCCGCTTGGTTCACGAACCTTCAAACAGCGTCGTACTACAACGATATTCTGGTTAGCTCTTATCGCGTCTTCTCCGGCATCGCTCTCGGCTTTATCGCTGCCGTTCCGCTTGGCATGTGGATCGGGCTGACGCGGGTCGGGCGCAATACGCTGTTTCCGAATCTGGAACTGCTGCGGCCCATACCGCTTATCGCGTATTTGCCGGTAGCGATGCTGCTGTTCCGGACCATTGAGGGCAGTATCGTATTCATTACGTTCATCGGGGCATTCTTCCCGATTCTGATCAGCAGCAGGGACGCCGCCACACGGGTGTCCCCTTCGCTTATCCAAGCGGCCCGAGTGCTGGGCTGCGGCCCGTTGCGCGCGATCTGGCGCGTTTATTTGCCGGCGGCCGCGCCGGAAATATTCACGGGGGTGTCTGTCGGCATTGGCGCTTCGTGGATGGGGGTCATAACAGGCGAGATGATGTCGGGCCAGACCGGCATCGGCTACGCAACTTGGCAAGCGTACCATCTGCTGGACTATCCCCAATCGATCATCGGCATGTTCACGATCGGAGCGCTCGGCTTCGGATCGTCCGCGTTGATCCGTCTCGCGGAACGCGCTCTTCTGCGTTGGCGATAACGGGCGGCGGTATAGCGTCGTTAAGGGGCAAAATGATTCATCCTATTAAGGAGGCGAGCTGGTTTGCATATTGAGGTGCGGGAAGCGGCTAAGACCTATTATTCCGGCGGCAAGAAGTGGATCGATGCGCTGTCCGGCATCGATTTGTCGATAAGAGACCGAGAATTCGTCTGTCTGCTTGGACCTTCCGGCTGCGGCAAAAGCACGCTGCTTCGGTTAATCGGGGGGATCGAGGCGGCGAGCAGCGGCACCGTCCTGTGTGATGGGAAGCCGGTGGTTGGGCCGTCGCCGCAGAGGGGGTTTATTTTTCAAGACTATGCGTTATTCCCATGGCTGACGGTTCGGCAGAACATTCGCTTCGGGCTGCAAATGCGCAAGGAGACGAAGAACAAGAGTCGGGCGATCGCCGAGCAGTACATGCAGCTGTTCGGGCTGGAAGAGGCGGCCAGCTTGTATCCTAAGCAACTGTCGGGCGGGATGCGCCAGCGGGTGGCGATTGCCAGGGCGTTATGCTTGCAGCCTAGACTGCTGTTAATGGACGAACCGTTCGCAGCGCTCGATGCGATGCTCCGGCACAATCTGCAGGAGGAGATGGTCCGCGTCTGGCAGCGGGAGAAGGTGACGGTCGTATTCGTCACTCACGACGTTGAGGAGGCGATCTTCCTCGCCGACCGTATCGTCGTGATGACGCCGCGGCCCGGAACGATCAGGGCGGTCGTACCGGTGGAACTACCGCGCCCGCGCAGCCGAACAGACAGTCGGTTCGTCGAGCTTAGAGCCGGCATATTGCGGCTGCTATATGAGGAGTCCAGAGGTGACAAGCATCCTATGCATCTATCGGAATCAATGAATGCAGATGCTTGGGCCAATAACCAGAGCGACAAGATGACAATTCCGATATGAGGTATGATGCACACAGTAAAAGAACGCTAAAAACGGGGGAATCCGCTTTTAGCGTTTTATGTTTTTAAGGCTGAGTCTGCTCGGTCGGCTGCTGCACCGGAGCCGTCTGCGCCGGTTGGTTGATGAACGACTGGACGTCGAGGAACGGTGTTGCGCCGCCGGTTACGGCAGGCAATCGGCCGTCCCATTTCTCCAGCGCCTTCTCTTGTACCTCGATCTGCTTCAACTGCACGAGCTCTGGTGTAACTTCCTGCTTCTTCAGCTTGAGCGATTCGGCCTCGGCTTCTGCTTGCGCGACCTTCTGCTTCGCCTCGATCTGAACTCGCTTCAGGTCGTTCTCCGCTTTCAATGCCTGCTGTTGAGCGACTTGCTTCGCTTCGATCGACTGGTTGAACGCGTCGCTGAACTTGAAATTAACGATGTTGATTTCTTTCACAAGCAGATCGTATTTCGCAAGCCGCTGCGTCAGCAGGGAGCTGATCTCGCTGGCAACGACATCGCGCTTCGCGATCAGATCCTCGGCTGGATAGCGCGCGGTTACTTCTTTCACGATTTCCTGGACGGCAGGATTAATAATGATGCCGTCATAGCTGGAGCCGACGTTATTCATCAGATTGTACGCCGAAGCTTTATTGACGGAATAGTTGACCGCGACATGGGTCGAGACGGGCTGCAAGTCTTTGGACGATGCCGTGGAGTCCGTCTCGGCCTTCGAGACCTGCGTGTTCACTTGAATGACGGATTGAAAGAACGGGATTTTGAGATGGATGCCGGGCTCCAGCACGCTGTCGTTCAGCTTGCCGAACGTTTTGTACAGTCCGACGTGCCCGTATTGGACCGTGGCGAAGCTGTTGAAGCCGATTAATAGCAGAAGAAGAATACCGGCTATGCTGAATGTGATTTTCCATGGAGCCGCGGCGCGGCGCCTTGCATTCGGATTCATGTCAGGATGAATATTCATTGGGTTGCCTCCTCGGGTGAAGATGATAATAGGTTACACTTGGAAATACGTGGGTTCCGGGAGGTGGGTTGCGTCAAAACCGATTAAGTTCCGTTAAAGATTGAAGACGGACGTCAGGTTACGGGCGTGCCATTCAGGAAGTTAAGCAGCCGACGGTTGAACAGCTCCAGCTCGTCGTAGAAAATACCGTGGCCGCTTCGCTCGAACCGGTACAGGGCCGAACCGGCAATGCCCCGGTGCATCGCTTCCGCCAGCGGGAACGGACATATTTTATCGAGCGCGCCGTGAAAAATGCCTGTCGGCACTCTGACGCGTCCGAGGTCGCCGCGCAGATCCTCATCGCGCAAGGAGACGAGCGTCGCGGCGGTTGAATGGAGGGAGGGCGTCAATGACATGGTTTGAAACCAGGACCGGAACGGCGCGCTTACTTGGCTAGCGAAGAAGTTTTCGGCGAATGCAGCAATCGTCTGCGGGCGGTCGCGGTATAAGTTGGCCAGAATTTGATCCACCTCGGCTCTCGTCTTGCCGAACGGGAATCCTTCGCGCTGGGTGAAGGACGGCGCCGCGGCAGCAAGCAAGCCGAGCCGCTCGAGACCGTGTCCGCCATACCGGCTT